>CANRAD010000005.1 GCA_947628505.1 uncultured Clostridia bacterium | reverse complement strand
CATACCAATGCAAGAAAAATTTTTGACTTGGTGGGCGCTCAGGCAGTATTGACCGAGCAGGCTGACTTGCGGAGGTACCTCACGGGGTTATCCACATCGTTCGGATATGTTTTAACCGATAAAAACGGCACAACGTTTTACACCGATCCGAGGTATATTGAAAGCGTTCAATGCGCTTTGGAGGGTACGGACATAAAGGCCAGACTTTTCGAAGGCTCGCTCGAAAATATATTGAAGCCCTACAAAGAGGTCGCAATACCTTTGGAGCATACATATTATCCCGAATATCGCAAATTGACAGATTTGAAGATAAAAATCGTCGATAGCGGCAGTGCGTTCGTAAAGGCAATGTCTGTCAAAGAAGATTACGAGTTGGATAATGTGATAAAAGCTTGCGAAATTGCCGATAAAGCTTTCAACGATATCCTCGGCAGAATAAAAGAGGGTATGAGTGAAAACGACGTGGCCGCCGAGCTTGAATATCTCATGCGCACGTACGGGGCGAGCGGGACAAGTTTCGATACAATCGTGGCGTTCGGCGTCAATACAAGCGTTCCGCATCATGAAACGGGCGGGAAGAAGTTGCGTTTCGGCGATATAGTGCTAATTGATTTCGGCTGTAAATTCGACGGTTATTGTTCCGATTGCACAAGAACCTTTCTGTTCGGAGATGACGGAAAGCACGACGATTTTAAAAAGGCATACGAAAAAGTACTCGAAGCCCACATGCTTGCAAAAGAGCAGATTTGCGTTGGAATAACAGGCAGACAGGCAGACGGGTATGCAAGAGATTGTCTGCGCGCATACGGACTCGATAAATATTTCACTCATTCTTTGGGGCACGGAATAGGAATAAACGTGCACGAATTTCCCCGGTTATCGCCGGTCAGTCTCGATATACTCAAAAACAATATGGTTTTTTCAGACGAGCCGGGAGTATATTTCGAAGGAAATTTCGGAATACGAATCGAAGACACGGTTGCGCTTATCGACGGCGAGTTGAAAAGTTTGACCGATTCCGATAAAAATTTAACTGTTATATAAGTAATAAATAAGGAGAAAAATATATGGCATCTATTTTAGCAGGAGATATCAGGAAGGGCAGCACTTTCGAATACAACGGAAAGGGCGTTTATACCGTAACCGAATTCCAGCACGTTAAACCCGGTAAAGGCGCGGCGTTTGTAAGAGCTACGCTTAAAAACGTTGTAACCGGACAGGTTCTTTCCGATATAACGTTCAATCCTACCGCAAAACTCGAAACGGCGCAGGTTGAAACGAGGAAGATGTCCTATTCTTATACGGACGGCGAATTCTATTATTTTATGGATCCGGATACGTTCGATATGATAACTCTCAATCCCGGACAGGTTGAGGACGCTTTGAAATATATCAAGGAGAACGACGTTGTAACGGTTAAATCTCTTAACGGCACGGCGTTTTCCGTTGAGCCGGAAAACTTCGTCGAACTCAAAGTAACCGAGTGCGAACCGGGAGTTAAGGGCAATACGGCGACAAACGCGATGAAAAACGCCATTGTGGAGACGGGCGCAACCATACAGGTTCCCATGTTCGTCGAAGAGGGCGAAATCATCCGTATCGACACCCGTACCGGCGAATATATGTCCCGCGTAGGCAAGTAAACAGTGAAAGCTGTAATACAGCGCGTAAAGCATACTTCGCTTACCGTTGACGGCGAACTTGTTTCGGAAATAGATTCGGGGCTTGCAGTGTATCTCGGAATAAAAACGGGAGATACGAAAGAGCAAGCCGAGCTCATTGCAAAAAAAATTTCCGCTATGCGGATTTTTGAGGACCAAGCCGGGAAAATGAATCTTTCCGTTAAGGACGTGAACGGCGAAATTTTGCTTATTTCCCAATTTACTTTGTATGCCGACTGTTCGCACGGCAACCGCCCGGGCTTTACTGACGCGGAACGTCCGGAACTCGCGAATAGGCTTTATCTCTACGTCGCCGAAAAGTTGAAAGAACAGGGAGTGCCCGTAAAAACGGGCGTTTTCGGCGCGGACATGAAGATAAACCAATATAACGACGGGCCGGTTACAATAATCTATGAAATATAATTTTCAGGGCGATTAATCGCCCTTTTTTGGCATCTTGTGTATGAAAATCAAGTATCTTGGCACCGGCGCGGCGGAAGGTTTTCCGGCAATATTCTGTAAATGCCGTTATTGTGAGGAAGCAAGGCGAATCGGCTTTTCGGAATTCAGGACGCGCACGCAGGTTTATATAGACGATACCGTCTGCATAGATTTTCCCCCGGAAGCATATTCCAACTATCTTCGCGCCGGTATCAATCTGCCCGATCTTTCTTATTTGCTTGTAACTCATTCGCATATGGATCATTTTTATGCGCATGATTTTATTTTGAGAGGATATAAATACGCTCAGGTAAAAGGCGTATTGAACATTTACGGCAATAGCGAAGTCTGCAAAGTATTTGCCGAGTGCACGCGCAGGGAAATGAAAGAACAGGTTATGCCGAATTTGTCCGTAAATGAAATAAAACCGTATATGGAGTTTGAGCTTGGCGGTTATCGCGTTATAACTTTACCGGCCGCGCACAGCAACGTCGAAGACGCCATTTTATATTATATCGAGAAAGATGGCGCGGGCTATCTGCATTTTTACGATACGGGCCGCGTTTCGGACGAGGTGTTTGCTTTCCTTGCCGAAAAGCGCGCTCGCGTCGCGCTTACAAGTTTTGATTGCACGTTTGCTGACAGGACTTTGGGCTATGGCGTCAGACATATGGGCATAGGCGACGTGGCGGCAATGCGGGACAAACTCTATGATTTCGGAGTTGCCGCATCGGATATGAAGAGCGTGATAACTCATTTTTCGCACAACGGCAATCCTTTGAGAAGCAACTTGGCAAAAATCGAAAAGGAATACAATGTAATCGCCGCTTACGACGGCATGCAACTTGAAATTTAAATAGTTTTATGCATATTTTTAAACATTTGAGAACGGTAATGCGGCACAGAAAAGCCGTCCGTAAATTATGTTTTAAAGCCGGCCTTATAAAGCAAGGTTTAACGCACGATCTTTCGAAATACAGCGCTTCGGAGTTTATTCCGGGAGCCAAATATTATCAAGGATTCCGCAGCCCGCAGGCGCAAGAGCGCGAAGAGGTAGGATATTCCGCCGCATGGCTTCATCATAAGGGCAGAAACAAACATCATTTTGAGTATTGGACGGACTTTGCCGACGGCAAACGCGTATATGTGGATATGCCGCCGAAGTATTTCGCCGAGATGGTTTGCGATCGGGTTGCGGCATGTAAAATATATCTAAAAGAAAAATACACAGATTCGAGCGCGCTTGAATATTTCGAAAATAAAACCGATAAAGAGGGTATGAATCCTCAAACGTGTCAAAGATTGAGATATTACCTTACTATGCTGAAAGAGGAAGGGGAAAAGAAGATGTTTTCGGAATTGAAAAAATATGTAAAAGAAAATAAAAAACGAGCTCCGCAATAAAGCGGAGCTCGTTTTTTATTTTGTTCTCGCGATGTGCGTATTGTCTTTTTGTCTGCTTCTCAGTTCTTTAACGGGATGATCGGAATCCTGGTAGCGATAGTCCTTGCCCAATTTTTCTATGGCCTTTTCTATGACGAGGTGAGACGGGTTTTTTTCCGGATTTCCGGACATGAATTTCTGATAATCGAAATATCTGTGGTCATCGGGTATTTTTTTGATTTCCTTATAGTCCATTTTTTCATGCGTATTGTCCGCGGTTAAAGTTATCGTGTCGCTCAATACCTTTCGGATATATTCTTTGTTTCCGCCCAACTTTAAAAGTTTGGGGAATTCGCCGCTTCCGCACACGTCCTCGAAATTCTTTTTTTCGAATTTTTTAAGCATTTTTGCCGCCGTTTTAAGGTGCGTAACTTCCATTTTGAAGTGTTCGTACCAGATTTTTTTAATCGACTCGTCGCTTTCGTCTTGCATGGCGGAATAATAGAGCCAACACTCGGTATATTCATGCATAACCCATTGTTCCAACCACGTAAGCGTAGGATCTTTCAAACTTTCGTATTGAGTTACGTGAGCTTCTTCGATCATCGCGATTTCGGCATACAGCTTTCGTCCGAGGTCGTTTTTATACCATTGTGCGATATTCATATAGTAATTCATGGTTTGCTGTTCAGCGGCGGTTATGGTGCACGCAACGAGCTTGCTGTACATATCGGCTTTCGCCGCGTTGAGATGCGGCTTTATATCGTCCGAAGGGAATCTGTGCTCGGCGACGGTGGGGCGACCGGGCATAATTTCGGTGTATTTTCCGACGAGCATATCCGCGTCGATGTTTTTATCCGTTTTTAAAAGATTTGCATAGCGATAAAGGTGGTCGAAATCTTCCAAAAGCGCAAAATTCAACGCCTTGATATTGTTTTCGTCTTTTTCGTTTTTTGCAAGAACTGCGGTCAGGTCGACTGCGAGTTGCTCGTAACCGATTGTCGTTTCGAGTATGCTTTCGTTTATGGGCTTTAAGCAGCTTATGCGCTTTTGCTGTTGCTGTTCTTGTCTGCGTACGACTGACAGCGTGCTGAGAATTTCCGGTTCGTCGCAATGGCGCGCAAAGTTGTGCATAAACCACTGCGATTCGAATTCCGTACCGTTCATCAGTATGACGCGGGTTTTGGTGTAGGGAGAAGTCTTATCCTTGTTATAACTTTTGGGATACATTTTTCTGAGCGGTAAAAAGTTGTTTTCCAAAGATTTGCTTTTTTCTTTAATAGGATTCATAATAACCTCCGCTAAGTTATTTGTCATGTTTGCAGGTTTTTAATCATTTTGCGCACATATGCTTGCTTTTTGATTGCAAAACATATAAAATATTAGTGAAAGAAAAACATTGTACGTAATATAATACAGAAGAAAATAAATGAGGATAAAATATGATACCCATTTGTTACAGCGCTAACCGCAGAATTTTTCACGGAATAGTTTTGTCGGTTTTGTCCGTTTTAAAATACACGAAAGAAAATGTGTTTATTTATCTTCTCACTATGGATTTGACATGTATTGACGAGAGATTTAAACCCATTACGGCAGAGCAGACGCGCGTGCTGAACAATATAGTGCAGGAATACAATCCGGATAATCGTGTAATTCTTTTGGACTGTACGAAAGAGTTTATTTCCGAATTCGGCAACAGCAAAAACCTTAAAACGGGTTACACTCCGTATACAATAGCAAGGCTGTTGCTCGATAAAATGTACATACCCGAAAAACTTATTTATATCGACGTGGATACTATGTGTTGTTCGGATATAAAACAGCTTTACGATATAGACGTAACGGGGCATGAGCTCGCTATGGTGTTGGACAAGGTAGGGCATATATGGGTAAGGCCGCATTATTGCAACGCAGGCGTGCTTTTACTAAATATGCCGGAAATAAAGAAGACAGGACTTTTTGTAAAGGCGAGAAAACTTGTGAACAAGAGAAAGTTGTTTATGCCTGACCAATCGGCAATAAACTTTAACGCAAAGTCAAAGCTCATTCTCCCTTATAAATTCAACGAACAGCGCAAGATAAAACCCGATACCGTTATAAAGCATTTCTGTAAGGGGTTCAAGTGGTACGGACCTTTTTTCAGACTCTATAACTATAAGCAGTGGGACAGGGAGCAAGTACACGATAAACTCGGCATACACGATTTTGACGACATATACGAGATTTACGATAATCTCGATAAATTATACGAATTTACAAAAACGGATTGACTATGAACGAATTTTTAAAAGATACGTATTATGTAGGCGTGAACGACCATGAGATTGATTTGTTCGAGGGAATGTATAAAGTTCCTTCGGGGATGTCGTACAATTCTTATGTAATCAAAGACGAAAAAATCGCCGTTATGGACAGCGTTGACGCTGATTTCGGCGAAGAGTGGTTGAAGAACATAAGCGAAACGTTGGGATACAGGTCTCCGGATTATATAATAGTGTTACATATGGAGCCCGATCATTCTGCCAACATAGCTCGTTTAGCCGAGAAGTATAATAAGGCAACCGTAGTCGGCAATATGAAAACCTTTGTAATGCTCAAAGAGTTTTTCGGGACAGATTACGAAGAAAGGCGTCTTGTAGTTAAAGACGGGGACAAACTCCCGCTCGGCAAACACGAGCTTACCTTTGTATTTGCGCCTATGGTGCATTGGCCGGAGGTTATGACCGCTTACGATAGTTATACGGGCGCTCTTTATTCCGCCGATGCTTTCGGGAAATTCGGAGCTCTCGACTGCGACGAGCCTTGGGAAGACGAAGCAAGGCGCTACTATATAGGTATAGTGGGTAAATACGGTATGCAGGTTCAATCATTGCTCAAAAAACTTTCGGATTTCGCAATCAATGCCGTTTGTCCTTTGCACGGACCTTTACTGACGGAAAATCTCGGAAAATACATTGAATTATATCGTAAATGGTCTGCATACGAGCCGGAGAAAAAGGGCGTGCTTGTTGCGTATACTTCTGTTTACGGGCATACGCGTACGGCGGCGCTCAGACTTGCCGAAGAGCTGAAAGCTCGCGGAGTAGAGGTAGAAGCTCTCGATATCGCTCGGGAGGACAGAGCTTTTTGTGTGGCCGAGGCTTTCAGATATTCTGCCTTAGTATTGGCGACAACAACTTACAACGGCGATATTTTTCCCGCCATGCGCGAATATATCGATTGCTTGGCAGAGCGGAATTTCCAATCGAGAAAAGTCGCTTTCGTGGAAAACGGCAGTTGGGCGCCGTATGCCGCAAAAGCCATGGCGGCTAAAATGGAAAAGTGTAAAAACCTCGTTTATTTGAGGCAGGTCAGGATTCGTTCTTCGCTGAATGAGGAAAGTCTTGCCGAAATCAAAGTTTTGGCGGACGAGCTTACCGATTAAATACAATGGAGAAAATCGCAAGTTTTAAAGTAAATCATCTTAATCTCAAACCCGGTTTGTATGTATCGAGGAGAGATGAGAAGAACGGGTGTGCGATTACCACTTTCGATCTCAGATTTACCGCTCCGAATAGGGAGCCGGTAATCGATTCTTCCGCACTGCATACAATAGAGCATCTCGGCGCGACTTTTTTAAGGAATTCGCAGAGCAAGAGCGATATCGTTTATTTCGGACCAATGGGTTGCCGTACGGGATTTTATTTGATTATGTTCGGCAATTTGGATAGTTTGCAGGTTTATGAACTTGTCCTCGATATGTGCCGCTTTATTCTGAATTTCGAAGGGAAAATTCCGGGTGCGAGCGCGGCAGAGTGCGGCAACTATCTCGAACAGAATCTTGCTATGGCTAAGTACTACACGGAAAGATATATGACGGCACTGACGGGCGACAGATGCTTGGAATATCCGTCTTGATTATACGGATATTCTATAAAAGGAAATGACGGCGGCGGGAACGGCAGATGTTTTAAATATCGAATGTCGGTATGCTTCTCGGCGACTGAAAACGGATAGTCTTATCGAATACGCGCGAAATCAATTGATTTTTTCGCGCGTATGTTGTATTATTATATGGCTCAACGCTTCCGTAGTTAAATGGATATAACAGCCCCCTCCTAAGGGGCAGTTCCGGGTTCGATTCCCGGCGGGAGTACCATAAAAAGCGCAGTCGGTAAAGACTGCGCTTTTTGCGTATTAAAAAAGCGGACGCAGATGCGTCCGCAAATTTTTATTCCATTGCATTGAGTTTTTTAGCCAAGCCGGATTTTTTATTTGCCGCAGTGTTTTTCTTGTAAACACCCTTGCTCACGGCGCTGTCTATAACCGAACAAACGTTGGACAACATGGCCGTCGCCGCAGCTTTGTCGCCGCTCTGAACAACCGCGAGGAATTTTTTGATTTCGGTTTTTACTTCCGACTTAATCGCTTTGTTTCTTTCGGCCTTTTTTTCGGTAACGAGTACGCGCTTTTTTGCGGATTTTATATTAGGCATTTAATATCTCCTTTGGATTAATACCGTTTGAACTTAAATTCTTGTGTAATTTTATCATAAAAACGGGTGCTTGTAAACTGTTTTTGCTCTGCTTTTAGCATTTTTTTTAATATATTTTGCTTTCCATAAATATTAATAATATATGGCGGAAGATTGTCATAAGCGAAAACTTGTCTGTTTTTTCGATAGCGGTATAGGCGGGTTGCCGCTGTTCGTCATGTGTTCAAAGAACAGAAGAGATTGCGATTTTGTATATTTCGCCGATAATTACAACGTGCCTTACGGCAATCTTCCGCACGAAAAAATCGTTGAATTAACATTCCGGATATTCGATAGAATGAACAGATTGTCGCCGACGGCGGCCGTAATTGCGTGCAATACGGTAACCGCAGAATGTGCGCCGATATTGCGACAAAAATATCCGTTTCCCATAATCGGTATTCAACCGGCGGTAAAGCCGGCCGCCGCAAATGACGGCAGAGTTGCGGTTCTTGCTACGGAAGCCACGGCAAACAGCGCCTCGTTGGCAACTCTTGTTGATAGGTTCGGCAATGGAAGAACAAGTGTTTTCGCTTGCCGCAACCTTGCCGCGTATATAGAAGAAAACACAACAAACATAGATAAAATCACTGTGATGAAAATGCTTCCGGACGTATGCGCAGATAAAATCGTGCTTGGTTGCACGCATTATCACTATGTCGCAGATATGATTTATGAGAAATACAAATGCGAAATTTACGACGGAATATTCGGCACGGCGCGCAGATTGTATAAAATTTTAGGGATTTTTGACCACAAAAGCGTGGAACGCCAAAAAATCTCTTTTTTGGGCGGAAATCAGGCAAAAAATAGGCAAATTTATTTATTTTTAAACCAAAAAATTGATTTCAAATAGCACCATTTTGGTTATAAATCCCAAATTATTTTAATTTTTTTCTGTTTTTTTTAAAAAAACCGTTGACAATGGTTAAAAGTGGTAATATAATGAGAATACACTTTGGTTCAAAATATGCGTACTATACTTACCGGAACGTACAATCATTCGATTGACGGTAAAAACAGAATAAGAATTCCTTCCAAGCTCAAAGAAGACATGTTTGAGAACGTTGGGATAGATTGTTCCAAAGATTCTGACGGAGAGGATAATAAAAAATACAGTCTCGTTTTTCAGAAAGGCACGGATAACTGTATTTCGATATACACGCAGGAAGCGATTAATAATATTTTTGCCCCTCTCAGAGATATCAAACAGTCGGACAGCAGATTTTGGTCGTTGAGAAAGTATTTGACCGCGTTCAAGACTATCGAGAGCGATCCACAGGGAAGGTTTGTTTTGCCGTCGGAGTTCAAAGAACATGCCGGCATAACCAAAGATATAGTTTTCTGCGGCAACGTGGACCACGTTGAAATTTGGTCGGCAGAAGAGTACAACAAGAACTTCGATAACGGCAAGTTGGATATTAACGCGCTTGTAAAAGAATTAGGCATTTGACATGGAAGGCTTTTCCCATATACCCGTAATGCTTGAAGAGTGTATGCAAGGGCTCAACCTGAAAGAAGGCGGAACCTATTTCGACGGCACTGTGGGCGGCGGAGGGCATTCTTACGAAATTCTGAAAAGAACGTCGCCGGACGGCAAATTGATTGCAACAGACCTTGACGACGAAGCAATAGCCGCGGCAACGGACAGACTTAAAGAATTTCATAACAGATTTAAAATATTCAAGTCGGACTATAAAGACTTTGAAAACGTGCTCTCGGATGTCGGCGTAAAAGACATTGACGGAGCAATATTGGATTTCGGCGTATCCAGCAGACAGCTCGATACGGAGTCGAGAGGGTTTTCCTACATGAAACCTTCGGCGCCTCTCGATATGAGAATGGACGCTACTCAATCTCTGAAAGCCGAAAATATAGTTAACGAGTATTCCAAAGAACAACTTGCAAAAATACTCAGGGAATACGGCGAAGAAAAGTTTGCGTCAGAAATAGCCGCGAATATCGTTAAAGCGAGAACCCGAAACGCTATAACGACATGCGGCGAACTCGTAGATATAATCGAACGCAGCATACCGGCAAAATTCAAGCAGAACGGTCCGGCGGCGAGAAAAAGTTTCCAGGCAATAAGAATTGCGGTTAACGGCGAGCTTAACGGACTTTACGATTGCGTTATCGGCTTAACCCGAAAGCTGAAAAAGGGAGGAAGAATAGTAATACTTACTTTTCACTCTCTTGAAGACAGAATCGTAAAGCAGGCTTTCAGATTTCTCGAAACTGACTGCATATGCGACAAAAATTTACCAGTTTGCGTTTGCGGCAAAAAGAAGGAGATTGAAATAATCACCAAGAAACCGATTACGGCGAGTTTGAAGGAATTGACGTTAAATACGCGTTCAAAGTGCGCGAAGCTCAGAATAGCGGAAAAAATCATCTAATATGCGATAAGGAGAAAATTATGGCAGTCGCTACACCCGTTTTGGAAAGAAGAATAGGTGTTCGTGAAGAAAATTCGGATTATGTTCCCGAAAGAACGGCGGACGAAATTCACAATGCCCGCATCAAAGACAATTACGCAAGGCTCATAAATCCGGAAACCAAGATAAGCGATATAAAGAACGAGCCGAAGGCGGAGACTGCGGAAACGCCCGTGGAGGATGTTCCCGCGCAACAAAAAATGCAAGCACCCTATTTTGTTGAAAGCGCTCGCACGAACGCGGATGTTTTCCGCGCCGACAGCGCAATAAACAGTTGGGCTCAGATTGCCAAGCCCGAAACGGCTTCGCAACAGGATAACGAGGAAGAGGAAAGCGAGGATTTACGCCCTACTCTTACGACTATCCAATATAAAACCACAGGCACGAAGAAGACAGTTGAAGAGGGCGTAATAGCAAATACAAGCGCGGAAAAGCGTGTAAATTTGTCCAAACGCGATAAAATCATAATCGCGGTAGTTGTTTCGGTAATAGTAGCTTTGTTTGTGCTCATAATCGTAAACGCGGCTATAATTTCCGGTTTGAACAGCGATTTGGGCTCTCTTCAATCGTCTTTGGAGAACGTTCGCGGTTCATATGCCGGCGTAAGCGGAGAGTTGAACGACTTTCTGAACAGCAGAGACAGCATTCTTCAGGATTTTGTTTTTCAAAACAACCTTGTAAAATAAATACGGAGTAAATAAAATTAATAAAACTGATAAAAAGGGATTTTCCATAACGGTTTTACAAAAGAGGTTATTGTCAATGAGTTTGGCGATAACCTTTATTTTTTGCGTAATACTCGCCAGGCTATTGTACGTTCAGGTTGCTTGGGGAGCGGAGCTGAAACTCAAAGCTGTCGACCAATGGAACAGAGAAATCCCGGTAATTGCCGCCCGCGGCAGAATCCTTGACAGAAACGGCAAAGTTATCGCTGGAAATATCAATACATATAGCGTATTTTTGCGTCCGAGCGCAGTCGACAACGTCGACCGAACCACGGAAATTATCGGCGAACTGTTTAATGTCGACCGAAATTATCTGTCGGAAAAAATAAATGCCGGGAAAATTTCCGAAATAACCGTTGCGCGACAGCAGAACAAAGAAACGGTCGAAAAACTTGTTAAGTTCAATCTTCCCGGGGTTTATTATGCCCGCGACAATATGCGTAATTATGCTTACGGAGATGCTCTCTGTCAGGTAATAGGTTTTACTGCGTCCGACGGCACCGGCGTTTCCGGAATAGAAAAATTTTACGACGGTTTGCTCGGCGGAACCAACGGGGAAATAACATATTCGACGGATATTGTAGGTATTCAGACGGAAAAATCTAAGATAGTTTATCAGGAAGCCGTCGCCGGATGCGATATAAAACTGACGATAGACATGGATATTCAGCTTGCGGCGGAAAACGCGATGAAGAGCGTCTATAATTCTTCTTCGGCAAAATCCGTATCTTGCATCGTCCTCGATCCTCAGAACTTTGACGTGCTTGCAATGGTAAATTATCCCTCTTACAACCTTAACGAGGTTCCGAGGAACGATTCGGAATTATTGAATTCGCTTTCAAGAAACGGGTTGGTAAGCAATATATACGAACCGGGCTCTACTTTCAAAGTTATAACCGCGGCGGCGAACATACAGGAACATATCGACGGCAATCCGAATGCGTTTTCGAATTCGTATGTCTTTAACGGCAGCCGCTCTCGAACGGTCGACGGAACAAAGATAAAGTGTTGGTCGGATCATTCAAACGGAAAACACTCAAACCAAACTCTTGCAGACGCGCTGAATAACAGTTGCAATCCTTGCTTTTCCGATATTGCTCTCGCACTCGGCGGTAAAACTTTTTATGAATATCTCTATAAATTCGGCTTTGGAAACGTAACGGGGCTCGATTTCAACGGGGAAGCTCTCGGTATGTTGGTGCCGAGCACGGCGATTCGCGATTGCGATCTTGCGCGCATAGGCTTCGGACAGACGGTTGCCGTTACGGGCATACAGCTTGCATGTGCGGTGGCGGCGGCAGTAAACGGAGGCAATTATTATGCGCCGAGACTTTTGAAAAGCGTGTCGTCGCCGAACGGCGGGAATGTTGAAGAAAACGCCGTTATCTTTAAAAACAAGGCAATCGGAACCAAGGCTTCCGAAATTCTCGCCGAAATGCTCGAAGGCGTGGTTAAAGATGGTAGCGGCAAGCATGCCTATATCGACGGCTACCGCGTGGGCGGCAAAACGGGAACCGCGCAAAAATATGAAGACGGAAGGGTGGCGCAAGGGAAATACGTTTCCTCGTTCGTCGGATTTTTTCCGGCTAATAAACCGCAGTATCTTGCTCTTGTCATAGTCGACGAGCCGCAAGGCACGTATTACGGCAGCGCTGTGGCGGCGCCTGTCGCCAAAGAAATATTCGAAGATATCATTTTATTGAAAAATATAAAACGTTTTGTTTAACGGAGAAATTATGAAACTCAGTGAAATTCTCGATTGCGTTGACGTTTTGAATTTCGTAGGCAACGCGGAAACTGAAATAAGCGGATTGTGCACCGACAGCAGACTTGCGAAAAAGGGTAATTTGTTTTTTTGCTATGCGGGAGGGAAATACGATTCTCACGAATTTGTCGCCGAGGCTCAAAAAAACGGAGCAGTTGCGGTCATTTGCGAACATATAATAGATAATTGCGATTTGACGCAGATAGTTGTGAAAAACGGAAGAGCAGCCATAACTTCCGTTGCGCGCGCGTATTACGGTTATGCCGATAAAAAACTCAAACTCATAGCAGTAACGGGTACGAACGGCAAAACGACGGTAACTCATATGCTTGCCGCGATATTTACGGCAAACGGCAAAAAAGCGGGTGTTATCGGCACTTTGGGAATAAGTTATGCGGGGAAACTTGTATCGCCGGAGCTAACCACGCCGGATCCCGTTTTTATGCATTCCACTTTTGCGGATATGGCGGAAAACGGCGTCGAATACGTTTTTATGGAAGTTTCCGCTCATGCTCTCTATTACGATAAAATAGCCGGTTTGCATTTCGAAGTCGGTATATTTACAAATTTTACGCAAGACCATCTCGATTTTTTCGGCACGATGGACGAATACGCCGCAAGCAAAAAAAAGCTTTTCAAAAAAGGCCGTTGCGGCTTTTGTGTTCTGAATTCCGACGACGAGTTGGGGTTAAAACTTATTTCGGAATGTGAAAACGCAATCAGCTACGGTTTGAAAAATCCGGCGGACGTATTTGCCGTGGATATAGCGGAGAGCCTTGAAGGTTCGCGTTTTGTAATTAATCTTTTTGACGAATTGTACGATATAAAACTGAATATCCCGGCAGAGTATAACGTATATAACGCAATGGCGGCGGCGGCATGCGCAAAAGTGCTCGGCGTTGAAACTCAGGTTATAGCCGACGGACTTAAAAGCATGAAAGGCGTAACGGGCAGACTCGAAAGAGTTGCGAAATATAACGGCGCCGATATTTTCGTCGACTTCGCGCATACGCCCGACGGACTTGAAAAATCCCTTATTGCACTGAAAAAACTTTGCAAAGGGAAGCTCTATTGCCTTTTCGGTTGCGGCGGCAACAGGGATAGAGGCAAAAGACCTCTGATGGGAAGCGTTGCGGCAAAGTATGCCGATTTTTGTATTCTTACTTCTGATAATCCGCGCTTTGAGGAGCCCTACGATATAATTCGCGAAATAGAAGAGGGTTTGAAGCCTATCGGCAGACCGTACGTAACGGTTACGGAACGCGAGGTCGCAACGGAATATGCGTTAAAACTTTTGAATACCGGAGACGTGCTGCTTGTCGCGGGGA
This sequence comes from uncultured Clostridia bacterium, assembly GCA_947628505.1. Classification (GTDB taxonomy): domain Bacteria; phylum Bacillota; class Clostridia; order Christensenellales; family Borkfalkiaceae; genus Coproplasma. The sequence continues at coordinate 80,576 of CANRAD010000005.1, read as the reverse complement.
AGGGCGGGGAGCATTATCAGGAAATAATGGGTATAAAACACAGCTACGACGACAATACAGTAATTAAAAATATAATCGGCGATTAAATGAAAATCGTATGCATGGGAATACTTGCCGCTTTTGCGGTAAGTTTTATCCTTATAACCGTATTGTTGCCGCTTTTAAGAAGATTGAAAGCGGGGCAGTATATCCTTGGCTATGTAAAAGAACATAAATCCAAAAGCGGCACGCCCACGATGGGCGGGCTTGCTTTTATCGTTGCGATAATAGTCGTAGGCTTGTTCGTCTGCGGATTCGGCAACGGACAAGCCAATCTCACCTTTGCGGTAACTGCGGGCTTTATGTCCGTCGGCTTTATAGATGACTTTTTAAAGATTTACCGAAAGGAAAACGAGGGCTTAAAACCGTATCAGAAAATAATTTTCCAGCTTGCCGTCGCGTCTCTAGCGGCAGCATATTGCTATGTAAATAAACTTACCGAAATAAATATTCCGTTTTTTTCCGTCTCACTGGACGTCGGTTGGGGAATAATTCCGCTGGTTATTTTCGTGTTCATAGCGACCGTCAATTGCGTAAATCTTACCGACGGTTTGGACGGACTTGCCGGGGGTACAAGCCTCGGCTATGTTATCGTGTTTGGCATAATGCTGTTTTTGCGCGGAACCGATCTGGCATATTTATGTTTCGTCGCGGCCGGGGCGATATCGGCGTTTCTTATATTCAATACGAACAAGGCCTCAATATTTATGGGAGACACCGGTTCGCTTGCGCTCGGCGGGTTTATCGGTTGCGTTTCAGTATTTTCGGGGAATGTTTTATACATCCCGATTATAGGAGTAATGTTTGTTGTTTCAGGAATATCCGTAATAGTTCAGGTAATATATTATAAACGGACAAGGCGGAGAGTGTTTCTGATGGCGCCTATACATCATCATTTTCAGATGAAAGGCTATTCGGAGAGTAAAATTGCGTTTACTTATTTCATTTTAACCGTTCTTGTCGGATTATTTTGTTTGATATTCGTGTGAGGTAAAATGTATTTCGGAAATCAGAAATTTTTAGTTGCGGGCATGTCGAAGTCCGGGGAAAGCAGTGCGCGCTTTTTGCTTGGACGAGGCGCGCAGGTTTACATATACGACGACGTATTAAGCGAAAATATATCGCAGGTGTGTTCTTCCCTCGAACGGCTCGGGGCAAAAATCGTTACGGCCGAAAAATATGAAGAGGCGGTGTCGGCGTGCAATATCCTCGTTCTCAGTCCCGGCATACCGATAGATACGGCTCTGCCGATATCGTTCAGAAAACAGGGGAAGAGCATAATAGGCGAAGAAGAACTCGGCGCGCTTTATTTGAGGGCGACGGCAATAGCCGTAACCGGCACGAACGGTAAAACAACTACTGTTTCGATGATGAACGACGTGCTTGCGGCCGCGGGCAAAAAAAGCGTTATGTGCGGCAATATAGGCAATCCTTTGGTCAAGGAGGTTGAAAATCTTGCTTTCGGCGATTTTGCCGTTATAGAGGTTTCGTCTTTTCAACTTGAAACGCTTTCGAGTTTGCGCCCGCACATAGCTATAATCACGAACATAACGGAAGACCATCTTAACAGACATTACAATATGGAAAATTACATATTCCTCAAATCGAAAATTCTCAGGAATATGCGGGAAAGCGAATTTGCCGTTTTAAACTATGACGATCCGACAGTGCGCGAATTTGCCAAGAACACCAAGGCCAAAACAGTGTATTTTTCCATTCAGAATAAAGTCGACGGAGCATATTTCGATTCCGGCGCTCTGTATTATAAGGGTGAAAAATATCTCGATATAGCCGATATGACGGTAGGCGGAGTACATAACGTCTACAATGCTCTCGCATGCGTTGCGGCGGCCGGCGTGCTCGGACTCGACAAGGCGGCGGTTGCTTCGGCAATATGTTCTTTCAAAGGCATAAAACACAGAATAGAAAAGATAAGAGAAGTCAACGGCGTAACTTATGTGGACGACAGCAAGGGAACTAACGTGGACGCAACCGTGAAAGCGGCGCAGACAATGAAAACGCCGACGATAATTTTGCTCGGCGGCAAAGATAAAGGGTACGATTATTCTCCGCTGTTTGAAAATTTTTCGTCGAGCAATGTGATACACGCCGTAATATACGGCGAAAACAGATTTAAAATCCTCGGCGCGGCAATCAAATCGGGCTTTTCGGGCGTTTCGATGTGTGCGGATTTTACAACTGCCGTAAAAATAGCCGAGCTCATTGCCAAACCCGGTCAAACGGTGCTTTTAAGCCCGGCGAGCTCGTCTTTCGACAGCTTTTCGAATTACGAAGAACGCGGCGACGCTTTTAAGCAGATTGTGGAGAATATACGTGAAGTTCGATCTTTTGAATAACAGAAGAAAAGCGGGAGATATCCCGCTTTTAATTTGCGTGTTTTTAATGGCATGTTTCGGTTGCCTTATGATATATTCGGCGAGCTCGTATACGGCCGAGGTTCTCTACGGCGATAGTCTGTATTTCGTTAAGAAACAGATAATCGGCGTAATTTTGGGAACAATTGCCATGATAGCTATGAGCTTTTTGCCGTATGAGAAACTTGCCAAGGTAAGAATACCGCTCGTTGCAATAGCTTGTCTGTTGCTTGTTGCCGTTTTTATTCCCGGAATAGGAGTTTCGAATTACGGCGCAACGCGCTGGATAGGCTTCGGCTCGTTTACCGTTCAGCCGTCCGAAATCGCCAAATATTCTTTTGCGCTGTTCGCGGCGGGCTATTTTTCGAAAAATTATAAAAAAGTAAAGACATTTAAAGGCATATTTCCGGTGTTGGCCGTCGGTATGCTTATTTGCGTGCTCATCATAGCGGAGCCCAATATGTCCATAACGATGTGCGTAGGGCTGTTGATGCTCGGTTTGATATTTTTGAGCGGAACAAGTTTAAAAACTTTCGCGTTGATGCTCGTGCCGTTTGCGCTTGCCGTGCCGTTATTGATAATTTTGGAACCGTACAGGTTGCAAAGACTGAGCGCGTTTATCGAGCCGTGGGCTTCGCCCAAAGGAGAGGGATATCAACTGATTCAATCCCTATATGCGCTCGGCAACGGCGGTTTTTTCGGTACGGGACTTTTTAATTCCACGCAAAAATATCGCTTTTTGCCTTTTGCCGAAAGCGATTTTATACTTGCGATAATGGGGGAAGAACTCGGCTTTTTAGGGCTTTTGATATTTTTTGCGTTTTGCCTTTTTATTATTTTGCGCGGAATAAAAATTGCGCGTAACTGCAAAGACCGTTTCGGATTTTTGCTCGCTTCGGGTTTTACGCTCGTATACGGAATACAGGTGGCAATAAACGCTCTCGTGGTCAGCGGAGCGATTCCTCCCACGGGACTGCCTTTGCCGCTTATTTCCAGCGGAAACACATCGCTTATTATTACTATGGCTTCAATGGGCGTGCTGTTCAATGTGTCCCGCTCGAATTAACAAGCGGATTGCGGTTTGCCATATAATAAAGTATATTTTACTACTCGGAGTTAAAAATGGAAAAATACGTTATAAACGGAGGAAACAAGCTATACGGAAGCGTCAAAATTCAATCTGCCAAGAATTCTGTGCTTCCGATACTTGCCGCTACAGTACTTACCGACGGAAAAATTACGGTGCTCAACGTGCCGAAAATTTCCGACGTAAACAATATGGTTAAAATTCTTACGCGCCTCGGCTGTAAAGCAGTGTTCAAAGGGAACGACCTTATAATAGACAGTTCCGGCGCAAATAGTTTTGAAATTCCGAGCGAACTTGCCCATGAGTTGCGCTCTTCGGTTTTTTTATTGGGTTCGGTAATATCCCGGTTTAAGATGGCAAAAATAGCTTATCCGGGCGGTTGCGATATAGGGCTAAGGCCTGTGGACTTGCATTTGACCGGTTTAAAGCGGCTCGGCGTTCAGATAACGGAGAAAAACGGCTATATACTTTGTAAATGCGATAAACTTTGCGGCAATGAAATTATGCTTGATTGCCCGAGCGTGGGCGCAACCGAAAATATAATGCTTGCTGCGGTAAAGGCCGACGGCACGACAACCATAAAGAACGCCGCGCGCGAACCCGAAATAGAGGATTTGCAAAAATTTCTCAATATGATAGGCGCGAAAATTAAAGGCGCCGGTAGCGGAACGATAGTTATTGAAGGCGTCGAAAAGCTCGGAGGAGGGGAGTTCCTTCCGATAGCGGACAGGATTGAAGCGGGAACTTTTCTGATTGCGGCGGCCATGTGCGGCGGCGAAGTGCAAACGGAGTGCGCTTGCGCCGAAAATATCAGTTCACTTTTACATAAACTTAGGGAAAACGGTTGCAAAATCGATATAAATAATGATAAAATAGTATTGGAAAATCATAAAAGGCTTATTTCGGTCAAGAGCATCGAAACTCAGCCGTACCCGGGCTTCCCTACGGATTTGCAGGCACAGATCACAGCGTTATGCTGTATTTGCGGCGGGCAATCCATAATAACCGAAAATCTGTTTGAGACGCGTTTCAAATATGTTCCCGAATTAAAGAAAATGGGGGCGGATATAACGGTAATAAACAGAAGCGCATTCGTCAGAGGAATCGATAGGTTCAAAGGCGCCACGGTTATAGCTCACGATTTGCGGGGCGGGGCGGCTCTTGTTTTAGCCGGGCTTGCGGCCGAAGGTCAGAGCGAAATACTTGATATTTCCCATATAGACAGGGGGTACGGAGCTTTTGAATATAAGCTGAGGTCTCTCGGCGGCGATATAAAAAGGTTATCCGTCTGATTTATGAAATACATAAGAAAAATCGTAATTCTCGTAATAGCGATAGTTTTGTTGGCGTCGTTAATAATAGGAATCGGGGTTATATTTGCGGTTAAAAACGTAAACGTGTCCCTTTTAAGTTATTCATATGCCGACGGCGCGGAGGAAGAGTATTCGGAAACCGATGCTTATGACGCAATAGATCATTACGAAGATATTTTGCTTAAAAAATACCGCGGAACTCTTATGACCTTTGTAAAAGAAGACGAACTTGCGCAGGTCGTAAAAAATTCAGAGGACGATTGCGGAAAGAAATATGTGCTCGAAAAATGCGTTAAATCGTATCCTTGCACACTTGATATTGTAATCAGGGAACGCCGCGAGGCTTTCGTCGTTCAAAGCGGCGAGTTTTATAATCATTACGACGAGGACGGAGAGCTTTTGCGCGCCTCTGCCGAAGACGATCTGAATCCCATAGACGGTGCGCCTAATGTCTATGTTTCCGGCACGCAGTCGCCGGCAGATATGAGGGAAGTGGCGAAAATCTGCGTTGTTTTCGGCGATAAATTCTCGGCTTTGAGGTCTGTTGTCAAAAGCGTAAATCTTCAAAAATCGCAGTCGGAATATTCTACCGATAAGATAATATTTCTGTTGCGTTGCGGCGTAAGCGTGGAAATTCAGGATTATTCGTCTTCGCTTGTATTGAAGATGACCGCGGCAGCTTCCGAGTATCAGAAACTTTCGGGAGAACAGAAGCTCAAAGGCAAAATATATGCGCTTACCACAGTCGACGGCGAGGTTCGTGCCAATTACAATCCGAACGATTCGTATACGGCATGAAAAATTTCGATGAATGGCGCATATGTTGGCGCCAATTATAAAAAAGCGGCCATATATCGGCCGCTTTTTTTATTCAATCAGTTGACTTTAACGCAGTGTTATTATATAATATAGATTACATAAACAGAGATAAAGGGAGACGGCTTGCGCGAATATCGTTTTCGTCGGTAATGATGAGGTATGCGAAAAACTTCTGTGGTCGTTCTTGATATACGTTCCGCCGAAATAACTGCGGTCGTAGGCGAGCGCGGCGTAAACAACACATTTATAATCAAAAGCAAATATGCGTGCCCTTACGACGGATATGTCGAAGGGGAGTTTTTGGATGTGCCGGCGTTTGTTTCCGCGGTGTCGGACGTCGTTAAAAGCACGCTTGCTTCGACTAATTCCGTCAAGACGTTTTACGTCAGCGTTCCGGGCGAATTTTTGAAACTTGTCAATACCGATAAAGTTCTTACTTTCCAGGCCGGCAAAAAGATAAGCAAATCCGATGTTTCGGCGCTCGGCGCTCTGTCCGCTCCTCCGGAAGAAAACGGGTGGAGGACGATTAGACACAGTTGCCTTTATTACGTCTTGTCGGACAAGCGCAAGGTTATAGATCCCGTAGGCGCCGTCAGCGACAGCTTACAGGGTAAATTCTGCTTCTCCAAATGCAAAGAGTATTTCATTACTTGCATAATGGAGGCTTTCAGTCATTTCAAAGAAGTTCAGAATATCAGTCTCATTCCTTCCGATTTCGCCCAATCGATGTATCTTGTCGAACCGGAACTTCGCGACGAATGTGCGGTCTTGTTCGATCTCGGCTACATTTCTTCCACTTATTGCGTGATATGCGGCAACGGACTTTTATATAGCGAATCGTTTTCGGTAGGTATCGGCCATGTCGTGTTTTACCTTTCCGAAGAAATGGAAATTCCTTTTGAAGTCGCTTCGACGTTTATATCGACCGTAAATCTCAACGCAAAAGAAAAGCTGAGCACTATGGAAGAATGTGTTTACGACGGCAAGACTTACAGCTTTTCAACGGTAACTCTTCGCGATAAAATACGCGAGGGTTTAGACTTCATATGTGAGACCATGGAAGAATGTCGTCGGAATTTTACGGGTAAAAATCTCGACGGCAAACCGATATTGCTTACCGGCGAAGGCGTAAAGACTATAAGGGGAGCGGTGGACCATATGTCGGGCCGGCTTGTGAAGAGCATCGAAGTTGTTTCTCCGCATGTGCCTTACTACGATAAACCGCAGTTTTCTTCGCTTTTCAGTTTGCTTGATACGGCATTGAGCGACGTCAAATCTTAAATATACAAAAAGTTAAAATATACAAGAAACGGAGGCCAAAAATGTTTAACGACTACGGCAATTCTTATAATCCAAATCCTTATTCCAACTCCGATAATTATGGAAATTCTTCGTCGCCGGCTCCCGGCGAGGCGGCGGCTTTTTCAGGCAGGGCCAGAATCAAAGTTATAGGCGTCGGCGGTGCCGGCAATAACGCCGTAAACAGAATGATAAAGGCCGGCATAACAAGCGCGGAGTACTATGTGGTAAATACCGACAGCCAGATTTTGGCACTTTCGCCTTGCGAGAATAAAATTCAGATAGGCAGTGCTCTTACAAAAGGTCTCGGAGCCGGCGCGGATCCCGATGTGGGCAGAGCGGCGGCGGAAGAAAGCAAAGAAGCTTTGACCGAGGCAATACAGGGAACCGATCTTTTATTTATTACCGCAGGTATGGGCGGCGGCACGGGTACGGGCGCCGCGCCGGTCATCGCAAAAATAGCGCGCGACATGAAAATTCTCACTGTCGCCGTTGTAACCGAGCCTTTTAGCTTCGAAGGCAGAAAGCGTATGGAGAATACGGCCAAAGGCCTTGATAATCTCAAAAAATACGTCGATACGCTTATTGTAATTCCGAATGATAAAATAAAAACCGTAATTGCGAAGAATACGCCCATGACGGAGGCTTTGCAGGTTGCCGACGAAATTTTGAAACAGGGAATAAGAGGCATAGCCGAACTTATAGTTAATCCTTCCCTCATAAATCTCGACTTCGCGGACGTTAAAACTATTCTCAAAGACAAGGGCATAGCTCATCTCGGAGTGGGTGTAGCCAAGGGCGAAAACAGAATTATCGAAGCTGTGCGCGTCGCGGTCAATTGTCCTTTGCTTGAAACAACGATAGAAGGCGCTCGCGGTGTTATACTCAACGTATGCGGCGGTCAGGATTTGACGTTTGACGAAGTTGCGGACGCCGCGGAACTTGTAAGAAGCGTTGTAGACGCTTCGGCAAATATTATTTTCGGCGCCAGAATAGATCCCAATGTTCATGACGAAGTTGAAATAACCGTAATTGCGACAGGTTTCCCGGGGTTCGACAATAAACAGAACGAAGAACAGCAGAGAGCTTATAAGAGCGGCATGTTGTACGATCCTCAGAGTTACAGCGAGCCCAGATCGAGAACAATGTCCGTTTCCGATCCTTATTATGCCCGTCAACAGCAATACGGGCAACAAAATCAACCTGCTCAACCCACGCGTCCCGTACCGCCCGTTGCTCCGCAGCAAGAGAGGTATGCCCCGCAACAGCCGTCGGAAAATCCTAACGGCGGCAGTGGGCCGGTTTTGCCTCCGGAATTCAATAACGACGGAGGGATAGAGCGTTCGGAAGGCGGTAAAAATATTCCCAAATTTGCGCAGATGCTCAAAAATCTCGGCAAAAAGCGCAATGATTAACTGTGGTTTGATTTAAACAAGATATAAAACAAAATAAGAAATCCCGCGTTCTTGGAGCGCGGGATTTCTTTTACGTATTCAGTATTATTTAACTGACGGAAAATCTAAAATGACTTATTTTTTAAGTTCATCGTAGTAAGCCGTAAGGATTGCATTTTTTAAAATTTCTCGGGTCTCGGTGTTCAGCGGATGCGCAATATCCTTATATTCGCCATCATTAGTTTTTCTGCTGGGCATCGCAATAAACGCACCTTCGGCAGATTCTATCACTTTAATATCGTGCACAACAAAACAATCGTCAATAGTGACAGACGCCACCGCTCTAAGTTTATTGTCCTCCTTGTTAACTAATCTGATTCGTACATCTGAGATTTTCATAAAACCACCTACCAGATAATACTTTCATTGTATACATTGTACAATAAAAGAAAATTATTTTCAATACTTTATTATAAAAATTTTGCCCGTTTTTACAAAAATATTTAATTTTCGTGCTATTTTTTGCTTGTTTTTAATAAAATTTATTATGCAAAACAATATATTGACTATTTACGACAGTTTTTATCTTATCGGCATCGGCGGAGTTAGTATGAGCTCGCTTGCAAAATATCTGAAAGCTATCGGCAAAACGGTTGCCGGAAGCGATATGGCGTGGGGAGAATATGTTGAAGAACTCAAAGAGTTGGGCATAATCGTATCGTCAAACGAGCAAAAGGAAATTATCGCAAACTACGATATAGTTGTATATACCGACGCAATACGTGAGGACGATATACAACTTACGGAAGCAAGGAGATTGGGTAAGTGCGTTTTGTCGAGAGGACAGTTTCTCTATGAGGTAAGTAAAAATTTCGATAAAGTAATAGCCGTATCCGGTTGCCACGGAAAAACCACCTGCACGGCTATGATTACGCATATTTTCTCTGCGGCCGGAAAGGGCTTTTTTGCGCATATCGGAGGGAAAGATAAAAAGTTTTCGAATAGCTATTTTTGCGGAGGAGAATTTTTAATTACCGAAGCATGCGAATATAAAAAGAACTTCTTGCTGTTGCAGCCGGATATTGCGGTTATTTTGAATAGCCGTCCCGATCATATGGAATGTTACGGCAGTGAGGAAAACTTAAAAAAATGCTATTTGCAATTTGCCGATTCTTCGGATATCAATATATCTCTATACGGGGATTTGCCTGCATACGGATTGACTTTCGGTTTTGACAAGAATGCGGATTACCACGCCAAATGTATTTCGGATAAGAACGGACGATATTCTTTTTCTGCATATGAAGGAGCGCACGAGCTCGGAACGGTAGAATTGCAAGTATACGGCAAGCATAACATTTTAAACGCGCTCGCGGCAATTGCCGTTGCAAGGAGTATGCAAATACCTTTCAGATATATCAAAAAAGGATTGGAAGATTTCAAAGGGGTGGAGCGCAGGTTCGAGTTTATCGGCAAAATAAACGGCGCAGAGTGCATTGCGGATTATGCCCATCATCCGGACGAAATACACGCCACGGTACGCGCCGCCCGCAGACTTGCATACAAAAAACTTTTTATCGTATTTCAACCGCACACGTATTCCCGAACGAAAAATCTGATGAAACAGTTCATACGCGTGCTTGCGCCGATGAATAATCTTCTTATATACAGAACATTTGCCGCAAGGGAGTATTATGACGACGGCGGTAGCGCGTTAACGCTTGCGCAAAAACTGAAAAAATCCCGCTACGGCGACGACGTGCGGGATATATTGGATTTCATAGGAGAAGCGGGTGAAGAAGATTTGATTTTGTTTTTGGGCGCCGGAGATATATACGATATCTCCAAAAAGCTCATTGAGAATTTTTCCGGGATTCGTTGATTTCGGACGCAATCATAACGTCTATAAACTGTTTTGCTCTTCTCGGGGAGCGTCCGCCCTTTTCGATAGCCCATTTTTCGGCTTTATCGCATAACTCGTACGTTGGAGTTTTCAAATTCATGTTTTCGGCTAATTGCTTGACTATGGAAAGATATTCGCTTTTATCCGTAGGGTGAAAAAATATTGTAATTCCGAATCTGTCGGAAAGCGAAAGGTTTTCCTGTATAACGTCGTTCTCGTGAACGGCGTTTTCACGTTCGGCAAAACTCTCTTTTACGATATGCCTTCTGTTGGACGTGGCGATTATCATGGTGTTTGGCGAATACGCGGCCGTGCCTTCGATGTTTGTCTTTAAAGACGCGAGGGCGTTGTCTGCCGTTTCAAGCGCAATGTCGTCGATAAAAATCAAAAATTTCATGGGAACGTCCTCGGTAATCTTGCGTATGGCGGGAATAGAGGAAATATTTGCGGCGGGCAGTTCTATCAATCTGATTTTCCGATCGTAAAATTTATATGCCATTGCCAAAACGGTGGATGATTTACCCGTTCCCATGTCTCCGTAGAGAAGCATATCGGAGAACGGTAGTCCGTTCAGGAAATTTTCGATATTATTTTTTATTTCCGCTTTCTGACTTTCGTAACCTATTAGCTCCGAGAGCTCGATATGTTTTGCGTTTTCTATCGGGACAAGCTCATTGTTATCGAATTTAAGTGCATAACTTTTAAGATATCTTCCATATCCTTGCGAGGAGTATTTTTTGTAAAGTTCTGCGAATTTATTGTCGACGCCATAATCGATCTCCGTCGAATAAAAACCTTTCGGATCTATTGAACGGATGGCGTCGTAAATTATCTCAAGGTCGCGTTTATATGCCTTTTCGATTATTGGATCGGAACGCTTTCCCTCGGCGATTGTTTCGGAAAATATGTTTTCATCGAAACAAATGAGGTTTTCCACGTATTTGCCGAAATTCAATCCCGCTTTGCGGAAATTTTTTCTGGAATAAAATGCGTGAACAAACGCATAGAAATTTTCGACGTCGTTATATTGACATTCGGCAAAACGCGCAAACACATCGTCTTTAAGCAGTCCGCGCAGAATGGTCAGTGTTTTCAAATCGCTTATCATACATATACCGTAAATGAATATTTTTTGTATATTATATACTTTAAATAGCGTTTATGCAATTTTTTTATATAAAATTCTAAAAAAATTTAATTATACTTGACTTAAAATGCGCTAAGAACTATAATTTTTCGTGAAAACAAATTTTGGAGGAAGCCAAATGGCTAAAATTTATTATCAAAGCGATTGCGATCTAAAGGTGTTGAAAAACAAAACGGTTGCCGTAATCGGTTACGGCAGTCAAGGGCACGCGCATGCACTCAATCTGAGGGAAAGCGGAGTCAAAGTCATAGTAGGACTTCATGAGGGCGGCAAGTCTTGGTCGAAAGCCGAAGCCGCCGGGTTTGAAGTTTACAGCGTGGCGGAGGCAACCAAGCGCGCCGACGTGGTTATGATGTTGATTAACGATGAAAGACAGGCCAAAGTATATAAAGAGAGCATAGAGAAAAATCTTAAAGACGGCGCGGCTCTTGCCTTTGCTCACGGTTTCAATATCCACTTCAAACAAATAGTACCTCCCGAAAATATAGATGTTTTCATGATTGCGCCCAAGGGCCCCGGTCATACGGTAAGATCCGAATATCAGGAGGGTAAGGGCGTTCCCTGTCTTGTCGCCGTATATCAGAACGCCACGGGGCAAGCGCTCGATATCGCGCTTGCCTATGCCGCGGGAATCGGCGGCGCTCGTGCCGGCGTTCTCGAAACAACGTTCAAATGCGAAACCGAAACCGACCTTTTCGGTGAGCAGGCAGTGCTCTGCGGCGGCGTTACCGCGCTTATGAAGGCGGGGTTCGAAACGCTCGTTGAAGCGGGATACGATCCCAAAAACGCATATTTCGAATGTATTCACGAAATGAAACTTATTGTCGATCTTATCTATAAAGGCGGTTTCTCCATGATGAGATATTCGATTTCCGATACGGCGGAGTTCGGGGATTACGAAACGGGCAAAAGACTTATTACGGATGAAACCAAGAAGGAAATGAAGAAGATTCTCGAAGAGATTCAGGACGGAACCTTCGCTTCGAAGTGGATAGCGGAAAACAATAACGGACGGGCGCATTTCAATGCGAAGCGCGCGCTCGAAGCGGAACAACCTCTCGAAAAAGTCGGCAGAGAAATACGTCAGATGTATTCATGGAACGATTCCGACAGTATTTACGAGGCGGAAAAAGGAAAAACCAAACTTTGATTGCGGAAATGCATATTGAATTTTAAGCTGTTTTGCTCGGAATGAATTTATTGCATGAAACAGTGCAAAAGATATATTATCAAGGAATATCCAAACAAATTGAAAAGCGTCCCGGAGTTGCCGAGGCGCTTTTATTTTGCCGTTTATATATAAATATTTTATATATAAATTTTTTTAATGTGTGCCATTTTGTTGTTATTTTCGGATATAAATGCTATAATATAACTTGAAAAATTTTTATATTATAACTTATGATTGGCGGTATAAATCGTGAAGAATAAAAACCGGGATAAAACAGGAAAGATTTCTTATATTTTTACAAGAGAGACAATGGGCATGACCTTGCTCTTGTTTTGCGCGCTTACGCTTATAATGCTGTTGGCTCGCAATGTGTTTGCCGATATAAGCAAGGGAATATGCACTTTTATGTTCGGCGCTTTCGGCTATGCGTCGTTTATTATCGTTGCGCTTTTGGCGTACCTCGGAGAGTGGCTTGTTTTCGAAAAGAAAATCAAATTGAAAATTAAGCCCGTAGTCGCCGTTTCTCTTGCGATTTTCGTTTTCTTCATGCTGATTCACGCGGTAACCACGCGGAATTACTCGCTGGATAGCTATGGAGGATATCTTTACGATTGCTATGCCAACGCCGCAAACGGTTGGAGCGGTTATTCGTTCGGCGGCGCGGTTATGGGGATTATCGTATATCCCGTTGCAAAACTTACCACGTTTGTCGGCGCTTACGTTATTTTTTCGGCGTTGCTCTTGTTGAGCGGATATTATATTTTTATCGTGTTCAGACGCGACAAAAAATCCGAGCCCGCCGCCGAATCGGAAGACGGCGTTCAGGATATTGCGAGCGCGGTCGTATATGCGGAACAGCCTGCAAGCGAAAGTCCCAAGGCCGCGGACCATATGTATACTGTCAACGCGGATCAGGAAATAGTGGAGAACCGCAACGCGCAATTTTCGCGGGAAACTTCGAAAAAACCTACCGAAGATTTGCCGCCGCGTGCGGATGGCGATGAGCAATCGAATTCCGCCGAAGAAGAGGATGACAGATTTTCCAGAAAAAATCTCGGAAGAAAAATCCTTTTCGAGAACGACGAGTTTGCGGCGGAAAGTTATCGGCGAAATATGATTTTCAACGAAAATTCTTATTTCAACCATCCGGTGTCGAATGCCGACGACTATATGTACAGTTTCACCAACGAGAAAAAACCCGTCGAGCCGCAACAAACTTACACCCAAAATTATCAGAACGAAATATTGAATCAACCCGCGGAGCAAGCGCCGTCAAATTATGTTTACGGCGAAAAGCCTTCCGAAAATATCGAGCAGCCGCCTTATACCGCTCCGGACAATTCCGATTACGATCAGGACGTTCCCGATACCGCCGATATGCCTCAGCAGCCCGAAGTTCACGGGCAATCGGCGAGCGAAGAGCGTTCGGAAAACAATTATTCGTACCGCGAAGAGGAAATTTATCGCGAACCCGAGAGCCGTTCGGAAGGTCGCCCCGGTTTTTCTGCGGAGGAGCACAATCGTAGCGAAGAAGCCGCAGAGCGTAGCGGTATGTCTGAAAGGGCGGGCGCAGTTGAGTTTTCAAATACCGACGAAAAGACGGAAAAAGAAACCTCGTTAAACGATTTGTATTCGATTTTCGGTGGCGAATCAATGCGCGGGGGAAGACAGACCGAGCGTGAAAGTTCCCAAAGAGGCGAGCGCGGTAGAGCGAATTTATTTGATGACGACGCCGATGACGATGTGTTCGACAATTCGGTTCCCTCTGAGAGAACGGAAAACAAATTCCGTGAGATTCCGAGAGGAAGAGACGCCGTCGGGGATATGCCGACCGGCGGTAGAAATATACCGTCGAGGGAAATTCCCGCAAGCGAACAAGCCAAAGAGACTCCCGCGGAGAAGCCCAGGCATGTTTGGAAAAAATATGTCTATCCTTCGCTCGATCTTCTTGAAGACTATCCGGAAAATTCAAGCGTAAACACCGGTGAAATCGAAGAAAATAAGAGAATTATCACCGATACGCTCATGAGATTTAAAATCGAAAGCGAAGTTGCGAACGTTACGATAGGGCCGGCAATTACGCGCTACGATGTCATCATAAAGGATAAAACCCTTATTAAGCGTTCGTTGAGTTATAAAGAAGAAATCGCTCTTTCGCTCATGAAAGAAAACGTAAATGCCTATCTCAACTATTCAAAGGGCGCGCTTTCAATAGAAATACCCAACAAAGTGAGAAGCGTGGTAGGTCTTAAATCTTTGCTGGCAAGTTCTGCGTTTATCAATTGCAAACCCAATTCGCTTACTTTCGGCTTGGGTAAAAACGTTGACGGCGAAGTCGTTTGTCCGGATATCACCAAGATGCCGCATCTTTTGGTTGCCGGTACTACCGGCAGCGGTAAAAGCATATGTCTGAGCACACTGCTTGTAAGCCTTCTCTATAAATACGGTCCCGAAGAGTTGAGATTGATTCTCGTCGATCCGAAACAAGCGGAATTTATCATGTACAATAAATTGCCGCACCTTATGATTAACGAAATTTTGTATGACGTTGATAAGGTTATCAAGGCGCTCAATTGGGCCATAAAAGAGATGGAGCGCAGGTATGCGCTATTCAAAGAAATGACCGACAACGGCAGGGCGACGAAAAATCTCGACGAATACAACGCCCATCTCCCGGAAGGAGAGGAAAAGTTGCCGAAAGTGCTGATAGTTCTCGACGAATTCGGCGATCTTATGCTTCAAGCCAAAAAGGATATAGAGAGCCGTATTATAAGGCTTGCGCAAAAATCCCGTGCTTGCGGTATTCACTTAATTCTCGCAACGCAACGCCCGTCGGTAGATTGTATCACAGGTCTTATCAAGTCTAATCTGCCTACAAGAATAGGATTTAAAGTAAGTTCGTTTGACGATTCGAGGACGATTTTCGATTGCGGCGGAGCCGAGAAACTCCTCGGCAAAGGCGATATGTATTTCCGCTCTGCCGAAAATCCGGATCTTGCCCGTATTCAGGGCTGTTTTATCGATACGCACGAAGTGCAGAACGTTACTGACTTCATAAAGGCCAACAACGAAACTTACTTCGACCAGGACGTAACCGATTTCATCAACAAAGTCGAGCAGGAAGAAGCTCCGTCGAATGTCGGCGGCGATTCTTCAGACGACGGCGGAGATTCGAAGATTGACGAAACTTTTGTCAAGGCTTTGAAATACTGCATAATGTCTAATCAGGCGTCTGTTTCGATGGTTCAGCGCAGATTCCCGGTTGGCTATATAAAAGCATGCAAAATTATCGATTGGATGGAACACATGAATTATATCACTCCGTCCGAGGGTTCGAAACCGAGAAAAGTTTTGCTGTCGAAAGAGGAATTTATAAAAATATACAAAGATGTCGATTACGGAGATGCCGATGACTGATTTATACGGCAAGAAGTACGGCGTGATTTCTCTTGGCTGTGATAAAAACAGAGTTGATTCCGAGAAACTTTTGTCGATAATACGCGGCAAAGGTTGCGAAATAACCGACGAAGTTTCCGAAGCGCAGATAATTATTATAAACACATGCGCGTTTTTGAACGAAGCGCGCAAAGAAGCAATAGAAACAGTGCTCGAATGTTCGGCGTATAAAAGCGAAAATCTCGAAAAAATAGTGGTAACAGGCTGTCTCCCCCAAAAATATCACGGCGAGGTTTTCCCTCAACTTACCGAGGCGGACGTTTTGCTCGGAACGGAAGATTACGATTGCTTTTTTGCCGCTTTAAAGAGAGCTTATTGCGGCGAACGCGTCGATTATGTCGGCAAGGGCGAAGGCGTTTGTTATACGGACAGAACCGTTACCACGCCGTGTCATTATGCATATTTGAAAATTGCGGACGGCTGTAACAACAAGTGCACATATTGCCTCATTCCGAAAATCAGAGGCGCATACAGAAGTTATCCGATAGACGATATTATCGAAGAGGCTTCAAATCTCGGCGATATATCCGAACTTATTCTTGTCGCGCAGGATACGACAAGATACGGCATTGATCTTTACGGACAAAAAAAATTAACGGAAATTTTAAAAAAGTTGACAGCGCTTGTCAACATTAATAGCGTAAGATTATTATACTGTTATCCGGAAATGATTGACGACGCTTTGATTTCCGAAATAAGGGACAATCCTAAAATTATAAAGTATCTCGATATACCTTTTCAGCACAGCGAAGACAGAATATTGAAGCTAATGAACCGAAAGGGCACGAGGACGAGCTATCTCGAACTTATAAAAAAGCTCAAGTCGGAAATACCCGGAATTGCTTTGCGTTCGACTTTTATATCCGGATTTCCCACCGAAACCGAGGCGGAGTGTCAAAACTTATGCGAATTTTTAAGGGAAGCGCGCCTCGATAATTGCGGCTTTTTTGCGTATTCGCGCGAACCGGACACGCCGGCTTATTCACTGAAAGGACAAATCGGCTATGCCGAAAAGAAAAAAAGAGTCAAAAAACTTTACGGTGAACAGCAGGCGATATCACGTAATAAATTGAATGCGCTCGTCGGCAGTAAGTTGCAGGTTATTTGCGACGGCATTGATTATGACAAGAGTTGTTTTGTCGGCAGAGCGTATTTTCAGGCTCCGGATATAGACGGCAAAGTTTATTTCAACGCTACGAACGCTATGCAGGGCAAATATTACGAAGTACTTATAACGGCGGCGGACAGTTATGACTTATACGGCCATACGGAGGATTATGAGGTATGAGTGAAGACAAAAATATAGATAAGGAGAGCCGAGCCTATAAATTTGCCGCAGGCAAGGGTGTAATGAATCTTCCGAACAAACTTACGATCAGCAGAATGGTTATGATACCGATATTTTTGCTGTTTTTCTATTTGCATTTTGCCGGGCACTATTTTGTTGCGCTTGCGGTGTTCGCTATAGCAAGTTTGACAGACCTTTTAGACGGCAAAATAGCAAGGAAGTACGGACTTGTTACCAATCTCGGTAAGTTTCTGGATCCCATTGCGGATAAAGTGCTTGTATTATCGGCGCTTGTGGCCATGCTGTCGATTCCGTCGTTTTTTGCGGTCGGTTTGGGGCCTTGGGCAAGAATTGTCAGCGGCTGCGGCATTGCAATAATTTTGGCCCGTGAAATAATAGTCAGCGGATTCCGTATGGTCGCCGCAAGTGCGGGGACGGTTATCGCCGCCGATATTTTCGGTAAGTATAAAACCGTAGCTCAGGACGTATCGATTGTAATTTTGCTCATAGGCGCCGGTATTATGGAGTTGACTTGCCATATTTCCGGACTTATCGTCTATTATATCGGCTTGTCGTTCTTTGTGCTTTCGGTATTGCTTACGATTATCTCAGGCGTTAATTATCTCGTTAAAAATTCGGAAGTGTTGAAGAAATGAGCGAAGAAAGCAAGTTGACCGTGTCGTATATAAAAGCGGTGGCGGCGCCTCCGGAAACAGTCAATCGCGCCGTCGAGCGTGCGAAAAAGGTTTGTCCCGATTTTGTTTTTTACGTTTACGGCGAATATGCCGATTGCACTATTGAAATAAGATATCCCGAAAGCGCGCCCAAAGTTTTGCACGACGAAATCATGAGAGAAATTCTCGGCGAACTTAACGAATACGTTTACGCGCTCGATAATTATCCGCTTGCGGAAAGGCTTTTCCAGCTTTTGAAATTGAGGCGCATGAAGATAAGCGTTGCGGAATCGTTTACGGGCGGCGGAGTAGGCAAAAGACTTGTTGAAATTCCCGGCATAAGCGAAGTCTATTTCGAGGGGCTTAACACGTACTCAAACAAATCGAAAATTCAAAGGCTGAACGTCAGGGAAGAAACTTTGAGCAAATACGGAGCCGTCTCTCCCGAGGTCGCGTATCAAATGGTTGAAGGGCTGTTGGATACCGGAAACTGCGACGTGGCGATATCGACGACGGGGATAGCCGGCCCGGATTCGGACGGAACTTTAAAGCCGGTCGGGCTTTTGTATATCGGCGCCGGGACGTCGGACAACATAAACGTATTTAAATATAATCTTCAAGGCGACAGAACAACCATAACCGAAACCGCAATAAATCTTGCGCTGTTTCACGCATTTAAAACCGTAAAATAATTTAGGAGTTAAATATGAACGAAGAAAAACTTAAAGCGCTCAACTCGACTATAGCGATGATTGAGAAGCAATATGGCAAGGGAGCCATAATGAAGCTCGGCGATGCCAGCATAAGCACCGATCTCGAAGTTATTCCCACAGGGTGTTTAACGCTTGACCTCGCCCTCGGCGTCGGAGGCGTTCCCAGAGGCAGAATAGTTGAGATATTCGGACCGGAATCCTCAGGTAAAACCACCGTAGCCCTTCATATTATAGCGGAGACGCAGAAAGCGGGCGGAGTTGCCGCTTTTATTGACGCCGAGCATGCGCTTGACGCGCAATATGCCCACGCGCTCGGAGTAGATACAAACGAACTCTATCTTTCTCAGCCGGATACAGGCGAGCAAGCGCTCGATATTTGCGAGTCGCTTGTCCGTTCAAGCGCCGTAGACGTTATAGTTGTCGATTCGGTTGCGGCGCTTACCCCGAAAGCCGAAATCGAAGGCGATATGGGAGATACTCATGTCGGACTTCTCGCGCGCCTTATGTCTCAGGCTTTGAGAAAGCTCACGGCGATAACCAACAGGTCGAAAACTTGCGTTATATTCATAAATCAATTGCGTGAAAAGGTAGGCGTAATGTTCGGCAATCCCGAAACCACGCCGGGCGGTAAAGCTCTTAAATATTTTGCTTCCATAAGACTTGACATTCGTAAGGCGGACGCTTTGAAAGACTCCGCCGGCATAATTGGAAACAGAGCAAAGTGCAAGGTAGTCAAAAACAAAGTCGCTCCGCCTTTCAAGGTAGCCGAATTCGATATCATTTACGGCGAAGGCATATCTCAGGAGAGTTGTCTTATAGATTTGGGGCTTGAATACGGTATATTGACAAAGAGCGGTTCATGGTTTAACTATAAAGACGAAAAAGTTGCGCAGGGGCGCGACAAAATGCGCGAACATTTAAAAAATACTCCGGCCTTGAAAGCCGAGTTGGAAGAAAAAATCAGAGAAGCGCACAAACTTTCTCTTCAAAAGAAGGACTAAATGAATTACGGCTTTATCAAAGCATGCGCGGCGACTGTAAAAATCAAAGTAGCCGACATAAAATATAACGCCTCCGCCATAATTGCCGCGATAAAAGAAAGTAGCGAGAATGGCAGCGACCTTACCGTTTTTCCGGAACTTTGTCTGAGCGGATACACTTGCGGCGATTTATTTAATCAGCGCGTTTTGCTTGACGGCGTCAAGAACGCCGTATGCGAAATTGCCGCCGCAACCAAGAACGTTAAAACCCTTGTGTTTTTCGGCGCGCCGCTTGAAAATAACGGTAGATTATATAACTGTGCGGTGGCTGTTTCGCAAGGGAAGATTCTCGGCGTGGTTCCTAAAACGTTTTTGCCGGATTACGGAGAATTTTACGAGCGCAGACATTTCACTCCGGCCGAGCACGATAACGGCGTAATCAACCTCAACGGCGAAGTGCCATTCGGTTCAAAGCTCATTTTCAAGGCTGAAAACTTTGAAAATTTTACCGTCGCTTGCGAATTATGCGAGGATCTCTGGGCTCCGGATTCGCCTTCGATATATCACGCTAAGGCCGGAGCGAACATTATAGTCAATCTCTCGTGCAGCGACGAAACGGTAGGCAAGGCGGAATACAGGCGCGATTTGGTGCGTATGCAATCCGGTAAACTTGTTTGCGGATATGTATATTCGGATTCCGGCGACGGCGAAAGCACAACGGATATGGTTTTTGCCGGACATAATATAATAGCCGAAAACGGCGTATTGCTCGGCGAGAACAAACTTTTCGAGAACGGGGCGCTATACGGCGGCATAGACGTCGATATGCTTGAAAGCGAACGTCGCAGAATCTCCACGGGATTTTTCTCGTGCAATGATACTGAAAAATATCGCTTTATCGGCTTTACTGCCGACGAAAAGAGTAAAGATATTGAACGAAATTTCCCAAAGTTTCCGTTCGTTCCGACCGATAACAGAAAGCTCGCGGAGCGGACGGAACTGATTTTAAATATTCAGACCAAGGGCCTTGAAAAAAGATTGCGGCATACATCTGCGAAAACCGCGGTTTTGGGCATATCCGGCGGACTTGATTCCGCTCTTGCCTTATTGGTAACGTGTAGGGCTTTCAAATCGCTTAACAAAAGTTTATCCGATATTATCGCAGTAACGATGCCGGGATTCGGAACGACGAAAAAAACAAAAAACAATTCTCTTGATTTAATAAATGCCCTCGAAGTCAGCGCTCGCGAGATAAGCATAAAAGACAGCGTTTCCGTGCATTTTAAAGACATCGGACATTCCCCCGATTGCTTTGACACGACTTACGAAAATGCTCAGGCGCGCATGCGGACTATCATTTTAATGGATTTGGCCAATAAAACGGGCGGGCTTGTCATAGGCACGGGAGATTTAAGCGAACTTGCGCTCGGTTGGGCTACTTATAACGGCGATCATATGTCTATGTATGCCGTAAATTCTTCGGTTCCCAAGACGCTTGTCAAGCATCTTGTCAGCTATGAGGCCAAGAGGATAGGCGGAAATGCCGAAAAGGTTTTGGACGATATACTCGCAACTGAGATAAGCCCCGAGCTGTTGCCGCCTTCCGAAAGCGGTGAGATAGCTCAAAAAACCGAGGATATCGTCGGTCCTTATGAATTGCACGATTTCTTTCTGTATTATTCGATACGTTGGGGATTTTCTCCCGAAAAAGTGCAGTATATGGCGGAAAAAACTTTTACCGATTACGATAAGGCTTCAATTAAAAAGTGGCTTACGAAGTTTTACGCAAGATTTTTCAGTCAGCAATTCAAAAGGTCGTGCATTCCCGACGGAGTTAAAGTCGGTTCGGTTACGCTCTCTCCGAGAAGCGATTGGCGTATGCCGTCGGATGCCGTAGCCGCGCTGTGGCTCGATAATATCAAATAATTTAAGCGGCAAGGCTATTGCCGCTTTTTCTTATCTTAATTAAACTATTTATCTCATTAAATTGACTTTTGACAATTATAGGTGTACAATAAATAAGGATATAAACAGCTCCGACAAAAAAGGAGTAAGTATATATTTAATTTCATTAATCAGGAGGCTTAAATGAACTATTTGGCATTAAGCAGCCTGTTTCTTGCGAGCGATATGAATATGGGGCTGGCAATAGGTTTGATTGTCGGCGCCGCAGTAATAGCGCTTGCCGGTGGCTTTTTAATCGGTTATATCGTAAAACAGAAGATAACCGATAAAAGATTGGGTGAAGTGGAAAAAAGAACCGCAAAGATGATTGAGGACGCTTCGCTTGAATGTAAGGCGCTGAAAAAAGAAGCGCTTATTGAGGCAAAGGAACAGGGACTGCAACTAAGAAACGAATTTGAAAAAGAAAGCAGGGAGAAGAAAAACGAACTGCAAAGGCAAGAGCAGAGGCTTGTTCAAAAAGAGGATATTCTTGATAAAAAAGAAGAAGCGCTTTTAAAACAGACTAACGCACTTGAACAACAAAAACGCGATTTGCAAAATCGTGAGAATGAAATCAAAAAAACGCAGGAAAAAGTAAACCATCAGCATCAGTTGATGATTGAAGAACTTGAAAAGGTTGCTCAACTTACCAAGGACGAAGCCAAAAAGCAGCTTTCAAATGAAATTCTCGATGAAGCGCGGCACGACGTCGCTTTGCAGGTAAGGAATATCGAGCAGACAGCAAAAGACGAGGCCAACAACGAGGCTAAGAAGATAATTTCGCTTGCGATTCAGCGGTGCGCCGCAGATCATGCGTCTGAAATAACCGTGTCGGTTGTTCCGCTTCCGAGCGATGATATGAAGGCAAGACTTATCGGTCGCGAGGGAAGGAATATACGCGCCATAGAAAACGCCACGGGAATAGAACTGATTATAGACGATACGCCGGAAGTGGTAATATTGTCCGGTTTCGATCCGGTAAGGCGCGAAATCGCAAGGCTTGCGCTTGAAAAACTTATCTCCGACGGCAGAATTCATCCTGCAAGAATAGAAGAAACAGTCGAGAAAGTCCGTAAAGAAATGGACAATGAGATAAAGCAAGCCGGTGAGAGCGCTATGTTCGAGGTCGGGATTTTCGGACTTCATCCCGAAATCATCAAACTTCTCGGAAGATTAAAATACAGAACAAGTTACGGTCAAAACGTATATAAACATTCCATCGAGGTCGCTCAACTCGCCGGACTTATGGCGCAAGAACTCGGGCTCGACGTAAATCTCGCCAAGCGTGCGGGGCTGTTGCACGATATCGGCAAGGCAGTTGACCATGAGCAGGAAGGCACGCATATTCAGCTGGGCGCGGATATAGCAAAGAAATACCGTGAAAGCAACAATGTCATTAACGCTATTGCCGCTCATCACGGAGACGTTGAACCCAAAACCGTTGAGGCCGTGCTCGTGGCTGCCGCGGACGCAATATCCGGAGCAAGGCCCGGAGCAAGGCGTGAAACAGGTACGAATTACGTTAAAAGACTTGAAAAACTCGAAGCGATTGCGAGCGATTTTAACGGCGTCGATAAATGCTATGCAATACAGGCCGGCAGAGAGGTCCGCGTAATCGTCAAACCCGATCAGATTGACGACGCTCAGACAATGTTCCTTGCAAAAGACATTGCCAAGAAGATTGAAAATGAGCTCGAATATCCCGGTCAAATAAAAGTAAACGTGATACGAGAATTCCGCGCAAGCGAATTTGCAAAATAAAACATAAAAAAAATCCCGCCCGAAGGCGGGATTTTTTTATTGGGTTTTTAATTCGGAATATTTTTCCGACACGCTTTCAATGAATTGTTGCGCTTCTTCAAAATCGTTTATATCCGGATGACCTTTGGCGATACCGCCTATCAAACCGAATATAAACCATTTGCACAGACCTTTGCAACCCCAATTTCCGAGCACGGTTTTGTTCTTGCTTTCAAGGAGTTTAACCGTTTCTTCGTTATATTTGAGGTAGTTGCCCGTTCCGCTTGTGGAAAATACGAATGTGCAATGACTTTCGTTTGTGAGCGATTTTATATACCGAATCATTTTTTTGTCGAATTTTCCGGCATAAATACCGCTGCCAAAACCGATTACGTCATAATTTTCTATTTTGTAGTTGGCAATATTGTCTAATTCGACTACGGTGGCAAAAGCCGCTTCGGACATTGCTTCGGCGACTTTTAAAGTGTTTTGACGGTGTTTTGATGAAACGATAATCAATATTTTCATATTATTTACTGAAAAGATAGAAGAATCCGGCAAAGGCAGGGATATTTAAAGCAACGAAGCAAGGAACAACTATTTTTGCCATTATGTCTCCCGCCGACGAGAAATTAACGTTTAAGAGAAGCGAGGTTATGAATATTATCAGTATGCAGATAATGCAAATTATAATGCAGGCCGAGAGATATATTAACGTTGTGGGTTTTCGTGAGCTCTTGCCTATGTCGGTATAGCAGAGCACTCCGAATATGAGCACCTGCGCGCCGGCAAGCGCAAAAATCACAAAGGGATAGGCAAGCGATACGCCCAATTCTTTTTTAAATATAAGGCAAAGCGCAAATTCGAGAAGCATTATAACCGCAATAATAAGCGAACACTTGAACATTGTGCTTCCGCGGTTATATCTCTTTCTGCGTGAACCGGAAACAACGTATTCGGAGGGATTGACCGTAAGGCCGTCGTTGTTTGCCTTCATTGCCTCGTCGTCGATTTTAACCGTGCGCGTTTTTATGATTTCGTTGGCAGGTTCAAATGTGCGCGGGGAAACGGGAGCCGGAGAAGAGCTTTCAACGGGCGCCTTAATCGTTTTCATAAACAGATTGTTTATTAAATTTCGGTAATCGCGTTCCGTATCGGGGCGATTGTTATATATAAGTTTGTCTGTATCGAGCGTATCGGCATAAGGGGCTTCGTTATTTTGCTCGTTTACGGGTTCGGAAATGAGCTTCATGTAATTTTCATGAACGAGACGCTTTTGTTCCTCGCTCATTTCTTCGTGAGTTTCTTCAACGTCGTCTTTTCTGCTCGGCACGTCCTCAACATTTTCAATTTCGGCGTCTCTCTTGCTTTCGGTTACGATTTCCGTAGGCCTTTCTTCGTGAACGATTTCCACGATATGCTCTTTGGAAGGTTCGTCATAGCTGACTTCACGCTGTGCGGATTCGCTATCGTCTTTATTATCCGCGTCGTCCCTATTGGTGGGAACGCGCGTCGTCGAGTTTTTAAGGATTTTGAAATCGACGGCGGAGGGGGCGGGCTGTGAAAAATCGAAATTTTTATCTGAAATCAAATTGTCGATGACCGTTCTCGAATATTCCCATTCGGCTTGATTTCTTTCGGTTATTTCACGGCCGCTGTCGGTCAGAGTGTAGTATTTTCTTCTGCCGCCCTGCGAAACTTCGTCGTTCTTCCAATATGCGTTTATATAGCCCTGACTTTCCAGACGCTTCAAAGCGCTGTAAAGCGTAGGTTGTTTGAGCGTATATTGGCCATGACTTTTGGATTCGATTTCTTCGATTATTTCATAGCCGTATTTATCCCGCTCGTAAAGAGTGCGAAGAATAATTGTATTTATATGCCCTCTTATCAGATCTGCGCTGATACCGGTTTTTACTTCTTCGTCCCCGCTTGAAGCGGCATTTTCTTCACCGTTTTGGTCCGGCTCAAAATTTTTGTCTTCCAAAGTGTTTTTCCTCCGTAATTTGTATTTATTATAGCACGAGATACCATATATTGTCAATATTTTGAAATGTAAAAAGTACTATGCCACACATAATTTATTGTTTATGTTGCAGTTTATTGGACTTTTGGCAAAGAAAATGTTAAAATATTGATAATACAAATTGTAGAGGATTGCAAGGAACCGTATGTATAGAAATATTCATAAATACGAGATAAGATATACGGACGTAGATGTATACGACAATTTAAAGCCGTCGTCGCTATTGTCTTTTCTCGAAGAATCAGCTTGTTTTTCTGCCGACGAACTCGGTTTCGGGTACAACGTCATTTCGAAAAAGGATCTCGGCTTTATCGTAGCCAATTGGTATCTTGAATTTGTTCGTCCGGTCAAGCTCGGCGAAGCTCTCGAAGTGCACACATGGCCGCTCCGCCCTAAATATATGATTTTTTTGAGGGATTACGAACTCTATTCTTCGGGAGAGAAAATAGGCGCGGGAACTTCACGTTGGTGCATGGTAGATATGAAAACTTTCTCGATGTCTCCGATTTCCGCTTTCTTCGACGAACATTTCTTCGATAGTTATAATACCGAGAGGAGCATAGCGTTCAATTCTTGGAAGATTCCTGCCGCCGATAAAGCCGCAAAGATTTTTTCCCGCAAAATCGCCTTGTCAGACTACGACCATTATTTTCACGTAAATAATACAAAATATGCCGATTTCATGCTTGACGCTTTTACGCTTGAAGAGTTGAAAGGCAAATTTATCAAGCGAATGCAGGTTACTTACGTAAAGCAATGCAAATTGGGAGAAGTGCTCGATATTTACAGACAGGACGTCGACGGCTGTATTATTGTAGAGGGCAGTGTCGGCGATGAGCTTCGCGTACAATTCAAGGTCGAGACAGATGAAATATAAATACGAAATAATCCGTTCGGCAAGAAAGAGCGTCTCAATCAATATATCTTCTGAAAATAAGATAACCGTGCATTGTCCGTGGACTATGCATATAACCGTAGTCGAAAAATATCTTTCAGAAAAAATGGGCTGGATAGATAAAGTCGTAAAGCGCAATGCCGAGCGATTGGCGGATAACGACGACGTCATTGAGTATCGCGCCGTCTATCTTAACGGAGAAAAATTCCCGCTTGTTTTTTGCGACGAGAATCGCGTGGGCAGCGACGCGATTTACGTCAGAAGCGTCGACGACATATCTGAATTGTACAAGGCTTGCTTTTCAGAGTCTTTTATCGAGAATGTTTATCGCAACGCCGAGTTGATGGCTATGAAACCGTCAAGCGTAAAAATCAAGAATTACAAGGGGCGATGGGGGTGTTGCGACGCGGCAAATAATCTCATATTCAATTACATTCTTTTCATGTTGCCTCCGGAGCTTCAAAAATACGTTATCGTACATGAAATCTGCCACACCATCTGCTATAATCATTCGGCGGCGTTTTGGGCTTTGGTAGCTAAATACGAGCCCCGTTACAAGGCGCTGAAAAAGGCGCTTGCCGGCTACAATTTTTTAATTTCGCTTTATTGATAGGGTAAATTATAATTATTCCGAATAGCCCGTATTTTTTAAATAAATATGCACTATTTGATAAATTATGAAATATTATTCAAAAATGAATTTTAAAATTATTATAATCGGACGTGTATTTGCTTGACTTGAAAATGCTGTTAGTATATAATTGCATAAGGTTTACGGGCATACGCCCGAAATGTAGAAATTCAAAGAAGGTATGTTTGTGGAAAAACAGATCAAAAAGGTAGTTCTTGCATATTCCGGCGGGCTTGATACTTCGATTATCATTCCCTGGCTCAAAGAAAATTACGACAATTGCGAAGTTATTGCGGTGTCCGGCGACGTGGGGCAGACTACGGAACTTGACGGTCTTGAAGAAAAGGCCAAAAAGACAGGCGCCTCGAAATTGTATGTTCTGGACTTGAAAAAAGAGTTTATCGAAGATTACATATATCCCACAATGAAAGCGGGCGCGATTTATGAAAATAAATATCTGCTCGGCACTTCGTTTGCTCGTCCTATAATCGCAAAACGCATTGTCGAAATCGCCAAAAAAGAGGGCGCAGACGCAATATGCCACGGCTGCACGGGCAAAGGAAACGACCAGGTACGTTTCGAACTTACAATAAAGGCCTTTGCGCCCGAAATGAAGATTATTGCCCCTTGGAGAATATGGGATATAAAGAGCAGGGATGAAGAGATCGATTATGCGGAAGCTCATAACATTCCGCTTAAAATAAACAGAGAGACTAATTATTCAAAGGATAAGAACCTTTGGCATCTTTCTCATGAGGGGTTGGATCTTGAAAATCCCGCAGACGAGCCCGATTACGATAAGATTCTCGAACTCGGCGTATCTCCTTGGAAGGCTCCGGACAAGCCCACGTATATAAGTATTCATTTTGAAAAGGGTATTCCTACCGCGATTGACGGAAAATGTCTCGACAGCGTTTCGCTCATAGAAAAACTCAACGAAGTCGGCGGAAGCAACGGCGTCGGGTTAGTCGATATGGTCGAAAACAGACTTGTCGGAATGAAGAGCAGAGGGGTATACGAAACTCCCGGCGGCACTATTTTATATGCCGCGCACGAGCTTTTGGAGTCGATTTGTCTCGATAAAGCTACTCAGCATTATAAACAACTGATTGCCATCAAATACGGCGAGATGGTTTACGACGGCCAGTGGTTTACGCCCTTGCGCGAAGCGCTTGACGCGTTCGTCGATAAAACGCAGGAAACGGTAACGGGCGATGTTAAACTTAAAATTTATAAGGGCAATATCATCAATGCCGGCATTATTTCGCCTTACTCGCTTTACAGTGAAGATATCGCGACTTTCGGAGAAGATAATTGCTATAATCAGATGGATTCGCAAGGATTTATCAACCTTTTCGGATTGCCCATTAAAGTAAAAGCGCTTCTCGAAAATAAAAAGTTAAAGTAATGTTCAAAGTTTTTATTGACGGCAGAGAGGGCACGACGGGTTTACAGATATATGATCGGCTTGAAAAGAGAGACGACGTACAACTGCTTGTTTTGCCCGAGGATAAAAGGAAAGATATAAAGGCGCGAGCCGAGTATCTGAATTCTGCCGATATTTGTTTTCTGTGCTTGCCTGACGATGCGGCAAGAGAAGCCGTGTCGCTTGTCGAAAATCCCGAAGTTAAGATAATCGACGCCTCGACGGCGCACAGAACCAATCCCGAATGGGTGTACGGGTTCCCGGAGATATCGGAAGAGAGAAGACGTGAAATAGCGGCAGCCAAACGGTTGGCAAATCCCGGGTGCTATGCGACGGGCTTTATCTCTGTTGTCGCTCCGTTGATAAAAAACGGAATTGTCGCCGACAGCTATCCTTTTACGGCTTTCGGACTTTCCGGATATTCCGGTGCAGGCAAAAAGACTATCGCCGTTTACGAGTCAAACGAAAGGGATGAGTTCTATAAGGCTCCAAGGCATTACGCTTTGGGACTTGCTCATAAACATTTGCCGGAGATGGTGCGCGAATGCGGTCTTTCCCAATCGCCGATATTCTGTCCGGTTATATGCGATTATTACTGCGGAATGTCTGTATCTGTACCGCTTCATGTGCGGCTAATGGACAAAAAAGCCACGGTAAAGGCTCTCAGAGAGATGTATGCAGAGTACTATGCGAGACAGAATTACGTCTCTGTGGCGAATGAAGATGAAATTCCGACGTTCCTTGCGGCAAATTCTCTGGCGGGAACGAATGAACTGAAAATATACGTAAGCGGAAACAGCGAGCAGATATTTATTGCTGCCGTTTTCGATAATTTAGGTAAAGGAGCCTCGGGAGCGGCTATTCAAAATATGAATATTATGCTCGGGCTTGACGAAAGAGTGTCAATATAAGATGAAATTTAAAGAAGTAGACGGCGGAGTTTGCGCCCCCAAAGGCTTTAAAGCGAGCGGGATACATTGCGGAATAAGAAAAAACAAAACGAAAAAAGATCTTGCGCTTATTTTGAGCGAAGTGGAATGTTCGGCGGCGGGCGTATACACAAGCAATATTGTTCAGGGCGCGCCGGTTATCGTAACGCGCGAGCACATAAGCCGTAACGGCAGAGCGCAAGCGATTATATGCAACAGCGGTAACGCAAACACATGCAATGCCAACGGCATTGAAATTGCCAACGGAATGTGCGCGCTCGTTGAAGAAAAGTGCGGCGTTCCGGCAGATAAAGTTATCGTTGCTTCAACGGGAGTTATAGGTCAAAGGCTTGAAATAGAGCCCATCAAAAACGGAATGGACGAGCTTGTGGCCTCTTTGGGCGACAACTCGGTTTCCGCGAACGAAGCTATTATGACTACGGATCTCGTGCCCAAGTCGGTTGCCGTCGAATTTGAAATAGGCGGCAAATTGTGCAGAATAGGCGCGATAGCCAAGGGTATCGGCATGGTTTGCCCCAATATGGCGACAAATCTGATATTCCTTACAAGCGATGTCGCCATATCGCCGGATATCCTTCAAGCCGCGCTTTCCGAAGACGTGAGAAGTTCATTCAATATGATAAGCGTGGACGGGGATCAATCCACTAACGATACTTGTTGCATAATGTGCAACGGTCTTGCGGGCAACAAAGAGATTTCGGGCGATTGCCCCGATTTAAAAATATTCAAGAAGGCGCTTCACTATTGTACGGTCAAACTTTCCAAAATGATTGCGAAAGACGGCGAGGGCGCCACTAAACTTATTGAATGTAACGTTAAAGGCGCAAAAAGCGTCAAAATGGCCAAAACCGTTGCCAAAACAATTATTAAATCGTCTCTCGTAAAGGCGGCGATGTTCGGCGCCGACGCCAATTGGGGCAGGGTGCTTTGCGCCATAGGCTATTCGGGCGAAAAAGTCAACCCTTTGAAAATCGACCTCGATTTTGTTTCCTGCGCAGGACGATTGCCGGTATGCAGACAGGGCTACGGCGTGGATTTTTCCGAAGAGTTTGCAAAACAAGTGCTCAGCGAAGACGAAATCGATATTAACGTAAATTTAAATCTCGGCTCATGCAAAGCAGTGGCGTGGGGTTGCGATTTGACATACGATTACGTGAAGATTAACGGAGATTACAGAACTTAAATGGATAAATTGGAACAAGCCGAATTTCTTTTAGAGGCCGTGCCTTATATAAAGAAATATTTCAATAAAATTTTGGTCGTGAAATACGGCGGCAACGCGATGACGGACGATACGCTTAAATCTTCCGTTATGCGCGATTTGGTTGTTCTCAATTTGCTGGGCATAAAAGTCGTTTTAGTTCACGGCGGCGGTCCCGAGATAACTCAAACCATTGAAAAAATGGGAAAAACTTCTGAATTTATAAACGGTTTGAGGTATACGGACGCCGAAACGGCCGAGATAGTTCGAATGGTGCTTGCCGGCAAGGTAAATAAATCGCTCGTAGATTTGTTGGAGCGTAACGGCGGTAAAGCAGTGGGACTTTGCGGACAAGACGGACATATGTTGAAATGCGAGAAGCAGGATGAATCTTTGGGCTATGTGGGTAAAGTGGTTTCAATCGATACGTCGGTTGTAAACGATTTGCTCAATCTCGGATACATTCCGGTTATATCGACCATAGGATATGACGACGAGGGCAATACATATAATGTAAACGCCGATACGGCGGCCGCGGCCATATCCGGTGCGCTCGGAGCCGAAAGTCTCATATTGATGACAGACATTAAAGGATTGATGCGCGACAAAAACGATCCTTCGAGTCTCATTAAAAAGGTTTACGTTTCCGATATTCCGGCGCTTGTAAAACAGGGAATAATCTCCGGAGGAATGATTCCCAAAATAGAATGTTGCAAAGAGGCTATCCGCCGTGGGGTTAACAAAGTTTTCATAACCGACGGAAGGGTTGCTCATTCCATATTGGTTGAAATATTGTCGGTTGAAGGCAGCGGTACAATGTTTCATACTTGACTGATTTATTTTTTAAATCAGTCTTTATTTTAATAAATAAACGAGGTGCAAAATGTCAAAAGCGGATATATTTGCCGACGATAAAGAATATGTGGCCAATACATATGCGCGCTACAATATTGCGCTGTCGAGCGGTAACGGCAGTAAACTTACAGATATCAACGGTAAGGAATATATTGATTGCGCCACCGGTATAGGCGTAAATATTTTCGGCATAAACGACGAAGAATGGAAGCGCGCCGTGGTTGCTCAGATAGACAAAATCCAGCACGTCTGCAATCTCTATTATTCCGAACCTCAGGCCGAACTCGCAAAAGCGTTGTGCGTTAAAACGGGCGCGAAAAAAGTTTTTTTTGCCAACAGCGGCGCGGAGGCGAACGAATGTGCGATAAAGACTGCGAGGAAATATTCTCACGATAAGTACGGCGAAGGAAGATATGAGATAATAACTCTCAAAAATTCTTTTCACGGCAGAACCATAGCAACGCTTTCGGCAACGGGGCAGGACGCTTTTCATAAAAATTTCGGTCCGTTTCTCGAAGGTTTCAGGTATGCGGAAGCAAATATGCCGTCCGTTCTCGCCAATTATACCGATAAAACTTGCGCTGTAATGCTTGAAACGATTCAGGGAGAAAGCGGCGTTCTCGACCTTGACGGAGAATTTCTGAAAAATCTGGAAAAATTCGCAAAGGAAAGAGATATCCTTCTCATAATCGACGAAGTCCAGACGGGAAACGGCAGAACGGGATATCTTTATTCATACGAGGCCTTCGGACTTCACCCGGATATCGTTACAACGGCCAAGGGCTTAGGCGGCGGACTTCCGATCGGCGCATGCATGTTGTTTGAAAAATGCGGCAAAACGCTTACTTTCGGCGACCACGGCTCGACGTTCGGCGGGAATCCGGTAGCTTGTGCGGGCGCTCTCAGCATTATCAACAGAATCGATAACGCGCTGCTTTTGGAAGTGCAGGGCAAAGGTGCATATTTCAAAGAAAATCTCTTGAAGATAAAACACGTCGACAATGTGAGCGGTATGGGACTTATGATAGGCATAAGCACGAATAAACCGCCGAGAGAGATAGCCGAGAAATGTATTCAAAAAGGTTTGATAGTTTTAACTGCGCACAATAACGTGCGTTTGCTTCCGCCGCTCAACATTAAAAAGAGCGAAATCGACGAAGCGCTCAAAATTCTTAACGAGGTGATATCACAATGAGACATTTACTGAAATTATCCGATTTGACAAGGGAAGAGATTCTCTCGATATTAAATCTTGCCGACCAGCTTAAATTCGAGCGTGAGAACGGCATAAAAAACGACTATTTAAAGGGCAAAAAGCTCGGTATGATTTTCCAAAAGGCCTCTACGCGAACGAGAGTGTCGTTTGAAACAGGTATTTATGAGCTTGGCGGATACGGTTTGTTCCTTTCGAGCAGCGATTTGCAAATTGGAAGAGGCGAGCCGGTAGAGGATACGGCAAGGGTTCTTTCCAGATATCTTGACGGAATAATGATACGCACTTTTGCGCAAAAAGAAGTTGAGGACCTTGCAAAATACGGCACGATACCGGTTATAAACGGCCTTACCGATTATGCTCATCCTTGTCAAGTCCTTGCGGATCTTATGACAATAAGGGAATATAAAGGCGCGTTCAAAGATTTGAAGATGGCCTATATCGGCGACGGCAATAATATGGCCAACAGCCTTATGGTCGGCGCAATTAAACAGGAAATGTCTTTTACAATCGCATGCCCCAAAGGTTATGAGCCGGATAAGGATTTAATGGAATGGGCAGCGAAAAACGGCAACTTTAAGATAACCGAAGACGTGGAAGAAGCCATAAACGGCGCAGACGTTCTTTATACGGACGTTTGGGCCTCAATGGGAATGGAAAAAGAAAAAGCCGTTCGCGAGCACGATTTTGTCGGCTATCAGATAAACGGTAAAAATATCAAATATGCAAAACACGACGTTATGGTTATGCACTGCCTTCCCGCTCATAGAGGGGAAGAGATTACGGCCGAAGTGTTCGAGGATCACGCGAAAGAGATTTTTGACGAGGCGGAGAACAGATTGCATGCGCA
Organism: uncultured Clostridia bacterium; assembly: GCA_947628505.1. GTDB lineage: Bacteria > Bacillota > Clostridia > Christensenellales > Borkfalkiaceae > Coproplasma. The sequence goes on along the minus strand of CANRAD010000005.1, from coordinate 47,190 downwards.
AAAAGCCGTAATGGTTAAATTACTTAAATAAAAACCTACAGAGGACGTTCATATTATGAAAAACGGCAGAGTTTATTTAACATTGCAGAACGGTAAACAATTCCGCGGTTACAGATTCGGCGCCGAAGGCGAGACGTTGGGCGAACTCGTTTTCACTACGGGCATGACGGGTTATATCGAAACATTGACCGATCCCAGCTATTATGGCCAGATAGTAACTCAAACGTTTCCGCTGATCGGAAATTACGGAATGATTTTGCCGGACACGGAGAGCAAGAAACCTTGGGTTTCGGCGTATATCGTGCGCGAAAAATGCGATTTGCCCTCGAATTTCAGAAGCGAGGAAACGCTCGACAAGTATTTAAAAGACAACAACATTATAGGAATTTACGGTATAGATACCCGCGAACTTACAAAGATAGTCAGAGAAGCGGGCGTTATGAACGCGGCGATTACTTCTAAGCCAGTATCGGATTTTTCCGATATAAACGGTTATGTTATCAAAGACGCGGTAAGAAGCGTAACAATCGATAAAGTGGAATATTTCGGCGAGCCCGACGGTCTTAAAGTCGTAGTTTGGGATTTCGGCGCGAAGGACAATATAACGCGCGAATTGGTCAAGAGAGGTTGCTATTGCATTAAAGTTCCCTCAACCTATACCGCAGAGCAAATCCTTGCTTTCGAGCCGGACGGTCTTATGTTGACGAACGGCCCGGGGGATCCGGCCGAAAACGTTGAGATAATCGAAAATATCAAAAAACTTGCCGGCAAGTTGCCTATTTTCGGAATATGTCTCGGACATCAGCTTTTTGCCTTGGCAATGGGCGGTAAAACCCGAAAAATGAAATACGGACATCGCGGCGCAAATCAGCCTGTCAAAAATCTCGAAACGGGCAGAGTTTATATTTCGAGCCAGAACCACGGTTACGAGGTTATTTCTTCGAGCCTCGAAGGCGTCGGCAAGTTGACTTATGTCAATGCCAACGACAATACTTGCGAAGGATTTGACTACCCTCAACTCAACGCCTATACGGTGCAGTTCCATCCCGAAGCTTGCGGCGGTCCGCAAGACGCGTCGTTTTTGTTCGATAGATTTATAAACAATATGAAGGAGAGCAAGCGCAATGCCTAAAAGAGAAGATATAAAAAAAGTACTCGTCATAGGTTCAGGTCCTATTGTAATAGGCCAAGCGGCTGAATTTGATTATGCCGGCGCACAAGCGTGCAGAGTGCTTAAAGACGCTGACATCAATGTCGTGCTGTGCAATTCCAATCCCGCAACGATAATGACCGACAGTGCGCTTGCGGACGAGATTTATCTTGAACCGCTTACCGTCGACACACTGAAAAGAATAATAATAAAAGAGCGTCCCGACAGCCTTTTGGCTTCGTTGGGCGGTCAAACGGGCTTGACGCTCGGTTGCCAACTTGCAAAGTCCGGATTTCTCGACGAGTACGGCGTAAAGCTCATCGGCGTCAACTTGGAATCTATCGACAGAGCGGAGGACAGGGAACTTTTCAAGGAAACGATGCAGAAAATCAATCAGCCCGTTGTTCCCTCGGATATAGCGTATTCGGTGGACGAGTGCCTTAAAATAGCCGATAAAATCGGCTATCCCGTAATCGTTCGTCCCGCTTATACGTTGGGCGGCGCCGGCGGCGGCGTTGCTCACGATAAAGACGAGCTTAAATTGATTTCGCATAACGGGTTGATGCTTTCCCCTATAACGCAAGTTCTCATCGAAAAATACATAGGCGGTTGGAAAGAAATCGAATTCGAGGTTTTAAGAGACAGCGCGGGAAACGTGTTGACCGTATGCTCGATGGAAAACTTCGATCCGGTCGGCATACATACGGGAGACTCCATAGTTATCGCTCCGGCCGTAACTCTTTCGGACAAAGAGTATCAGATGCTCAGAACGGCCTCGCTCAATATAATCAGTGAACTCAAAATCGAGGGCGGATGTAATTGCCAATTTGCGCTCAATCCCGATTCGTTCGAATATTCGGTAATAGAAGTCAATCCGAGAGTTTCGCGTTCTTCTGCGCTTGCGTCAAAAGCTACCGGATATCCAATAGCCAAGGTCGCGACGAAAATAGCGCTTGGATATACGCTCGACGAAATCAAAAACGACGTTACGGGCAAAACGTATGCATGTTTCGAGCCTACGCTTGATTATGTGGTTGTCAAACTTCCGAAATGGCCTTTCGATAAATTCTTATATGCGAAGCGCAACCTCGGCACAAGGATGAAAGCAACCGGCGAAGTTATGGCTATCGGCACGAGCTTCGAGATGGCGATTATGAAAGCCGTCCGCGGCGCGGAGATATCCGTAGGAACGCTAAATATGCCGAAAATGTCGGAACTTTCGTATGAAGAAGTATGTGATAAACTCCACGAACTAACCGATGAGCGCCTGTTTGTCGTTTATGAAGCGATTAAACGCGGAGTAGATATAGACGAAATTTATTCAATAACGAAAATAGACAGATGGTTTTTGAATAAGCTCAAAAATCTGTCCGATTATGAAAAGGAGATTAAAGACAAGCCTCTGTGCCGTGAAAAATATTTGCGCGGCAAAAAACTCGGTTATCCCGATAAAGAACTTGAAAAGCTCTCCGGACATAAATTGCCGATGCACCGCAACGCCGTGTTTAAGATGGTTGATACTTGCGGAGCCGAATTTGCCGCGCAAACGCCGTATTTCTATTCGACTTACGACGAAATCGAGCATGACGAGGCAAAACCTTTTGTTGCGAAGAGCAATAAAAGGAGAATAATAGTAATAGGTTCCGGACCTATAAGAATAGGTCAGGGAATCGAGTTCGATTATTCGTCGGTTCACTGCGTATGGGCATTGAAGCGCCTCGGCTACGAAGTGATAATCATCAATAATAACCCCGAAACGGTGTCTACCGATTTCGATACTGCGGACAGACTTTATTTCGAAGCGCTTACGCCCGAAGATGTTCAGAACGTTATCGATATGGAAAAGCCTTACGGCGTAGTTATAACTTTCGGCGGGCAAACGGCCATCAAACTTTGCGGTTATCTCGATAAAAAGGGCATAAGAATACTCGGAACGCCGGCAGACAGCGTTGATCTCGCCGAAGACAGAGAGCGTTTCGACAAACTTTTGGAACAGTTCGATATCGCGCGTCCTAAAGGTCTCACAGTTATGAGTAAGGATGAAGCCGTTCACGCGGCGGAAACTCTCGGATATCCGGTTTTGTTGAGGCCTTCGTACGTTATCGGCGGCCAGAATATGACGATTGCTTTTACTCAGAACGATATCGAAAGATATATGGACGTAATTCTCGCGCAAAAAATAGAAAATCCCGTGCTCTGCGATAAATATCTTATGGGTACGGAACTCGAAGTCGACGCGATTTCCGACGGCGTTGACGTTCTGATTCCCGGCATTATGCAGCATATCGAGCGCGCGGGCGTGCACAGCGGCGATTCGATTGCCGTATATCCTCCGTATAATCTCAGCGACGCAATGTTGAGAAAAGTGGTTGACATCTCGGTAAAACTTGCTATTTCACTTAAAACCAAGGGATTGATAAACATACAGTATCTTATTTATCATAACGAATTGTATGTAATCGAGGTAAACCCGAGGGCTTCGAGAACTATTCCATATATTTCCAAAGTTACGGGCGTTCCCATGGTCGACCTCGCAACGAGAATTCTCATGGGCGCCAAACTCAAAAAGCTCGGTTACGGAACGGGATTATACAGAAATTCGCCCTATGTCGCGGTAAAAGTCCCGGTGTTCTCATTCGAGAAATTGAACGACGTGAATTCACAACTCGGTCCGGAAATGAAGTCTACGGGCGAAGTCCTCGGCATAGGAAAAACCATAGAAGAGGCGCTGTTCAAAGGACTTGTTTCCGCCGGATTTAACGTAAAGCATCCCACTAAGCAGAATCCTTCCGGAATTTACTTCACAATAAACGATCAGGACAAATTCGAAATCGTAAATATTGTGAAAAAATTTGCCGACTTGGGCTTAACTTTATACGCCACGAAAGGAACGGCAAACGTAATAAGAAGTATAGGGTTGGAGTGCACGGAAGTTGCGAGACTTTCAACCAATACCGAAATATTCAAACTCATGGACGAAGGGAAGATCGATTACGTGGTTTATACGGGCAAAACCGATATAGAGTCTATAACCAATTATATAAGTCTCCATCATCATGCCATTTTGCTCGGCATAACGGTCCTTACCTCTCTCGATACGGCCAACGCGCTCGCCGACGTTATCGCGGGCAGATACAATCAGTTTAATACCGAACTTGTTGATATCAATAATCTCAGAACCGAGAAAATGAAACTCAAATTCTGCAAGATGCATAGCTGCGGCAACGATTATATTGTCTTTGACAATATGGATAATAAAATTACTTGTCCGGAATCGCTTGCGATAAATTTCTCAGACAGGCACTATGCAATCGGCGCGGACGGAATCGTCATGATAGAAAAGTCCGGAGTGGCCGACGCTCTCGTGAGAGTGTTTAACAGCGACGGAAGCGACGGCGGAATGGCTGCTAACCCCGTAAGGTGCGTTGCGAAGTATTTATATGATAATAAAATTGTCAATTCCGATAATATTTCCATCGAAACATGCAACGGAGTTAAAAATCTTACCGTCAACTCATTCAACGGAAAAGCAAGCTCGGTATCGATTAATCTTCGCGCGCCCAAAATTTTGAAAACAAATGAAGACGAGACCATATCTCAATATAAAGCAAGGTTTAAAGAGAGATATGATTTTGATATTGACGCAATGTATATAGACGTCGGCAATCCGCATTTCGTTATATTCTGCGATAAGGTTGACGATGTCGATATTGAGACCGAAGGACAGTTTATTACCGACAGCGGAATGTGCGCAAAAGAAGCGTATGTAGAATGTGTTCGGGTAATCAACAATCTTACAATAAAAGCGCGCGTTTGGGACAGAAAGAACGGCGAGATGCTTTCGTGCGGAACTTCTGCGGCGGCGGTTACCGTGGCCGCGGTTGAGATGGGCAAATGTCTAGATGCTTCAACGGTTACAGTTAAGCTGAAAGGCGGCGATTTGTTTGTAAATTATTCCGAAAACGGCGATGTGCAGCTTGACGGAACGGTAAAGTGCTCTTTTGACGGCACAATAGAAATCTGATGATATATCTTGACAATGCGGCGACGACAAAGCCGAACGAATTGGCCTTAAAAAGAGCCGAAACATATCTTTATAGAGATTATTATAACCCTTCCGCTTTATATGCGGAAGGTTATAATATAAATCTCGGCCTGCGCGAAGCAAGAAAAAACATTCTGTCGCATATTGCCGACTGCAAAAAATACGAGCTTATTTTTACTTCCGGCGGTACAGAAGCGGATAATCAAGCTGTTTTCGGCGGCGGAAAAAGGGGAAACATCATCATAACAAAAGGAGAACATTCGGCTATATACTCTGCGGCGAACGAACTCAAACAACGTGGATTGGAAGTCCGGTATGCCGAGCTTAATCCGGACGGCGGAGTAAACGCCGAAAGCCTTTTATCCCTTGTAGACGATAAAACTTCGCTCGTCTCCGTCATTCATGTGGGCAACGAAACCGGAGCAGTGAACGATATTTTATCGCTGGCGGCCGAAGTAAAAAAAATTAACAGATATACGCTGTTTCACTCCGACGGCGTTCAGGCGTTCGGGAAAATTGATTTCAGACTGAGCGATTGCATAGACATGTATTCCGTAAGCGCGCATAAAATCGGCGGAATCAAAGGTTGCGGCGCGCTGATTAAAAAGAGCGGCTTAAAGATTAAACCATATATTTACGGCGGCGGTCAGGAAAACGGACTTCGAAGCGGCACTGAAAACGTATTTTCGATAAAGTGCTTCGAATATGCGGCCGAAGAAAAATTTCAGAGTTTAAACGACGACTACAACTATGTTTCCGAGCTGAAAAAGCTAATGATTGAAAACCTCGATAAGACGATTTTCGGAATATTGTCGTCTGAAACCGCTTCGCCTTATATATTATCTGTCTACGCAGAAGGCGTGAGAGGGGAAACAATTCTCCATGAAGCCGACGATAACGGAGTGATTATCGGCACGGGCTCCGCATGTTCGTCTAACGAAAAAAACAGATATTCGCGCGTGATACTTGCGTGCGGCTTATCGGAACGGGCCGCCGACGGCGTTTTAAGGTTGAGTTTTTCACCGCAAAACAGCAGAGAAGAGATAATAAAAGCCGCCCGAATTTTAAATGATATCGTTTCAAACAGAAAGAGAGTAATGTCCTGATATGGAAAAAGTGATAATTATCCGATATTCGGAAATTCATTTAAAGGGTAAAAACAGAGGCTATTTTGAACGCGTTTTTACCATAAATATCGAAAAAGCGCTTAAAGGCTTAAAGCATGAGGTTCACAGACAAAGCGGCAGATACCTTGTGGAGAACTTTGACGAAAGCAAAACGGATGAAATAGTTTCAAGACTTGAGAAAGTTTTCGGGATACATTCGATGAGCGTAGCTTTAAAAGTGGAAACCCGTATGGACTTGATTTTTTCGGCGGCAGAGCAGGTATGTTCGGAAAAGGGCACTTTCAAGGTTGAAACGCATAGGGCCGATAAAAAGTTCGAGTTCAATTCAATGCAGATAAGCGCGGAAATAGGCGGCAGACTTTTGGCCGCAAATAAAGAAATCAAAGTAGACGTTCATAATCCGCAATTTATAATTAATATTGATGTGCGGGAAAACGGTACAACGCTTGTCTTCAATACATTTTTCAAGGGCGCGGGGGGAATGCCCGTCGGCACGTCCGGTAAAGGGCTTTTGCTCGTTTCGGGAGGTATTGACAGCCCGGTTGCCGGCTATATGATTGCAAAGCGCGGAATGAATATAGAATGTATCCATTTTCATAGCTATCCCTACACAAATATGCAAGCGCGCGATAAAGTTATCGAGCTTGTAAAAATACTTTCGGAATATGCCGGAGGCGTAAAACTCCATATTGTTTCGGTTACTCATATACAGGAAGAAATTCATAAAAACTGCAATGCGGAATATATGGTTACGCTTTTAAGGCGTTTTATGATGCGTATTTCCGAGACTGTGGCTGTAAAATGCGGCGCTCAATGTCTTATTACCGGCGAAAGTTTGGGACAAGTGGCAAGCCAGACGATAGAAGGAATAAATTCGTCCGACAGCGTTGTCGGCAATTTACCTGTTTTAAGACCGCTTTGCGGGTTCGATAAGGATGAAATCATAGAGCGAAGCAAAATGATAGGCGCGTTCGGGATTTCGATTCAGCCTTATGAAGATTGTTGCACGGTTTTTCTTCCCAAACACCCGGTAACGAAACCGCAAATGAAAGTAATTTTGGAAGAAGAGAGCAAGCTCAATGTCGAAGCCTTGATGGACGAGGCGCTTGCTTCCGAACAAATATTGAATTTATAAGAAAAAAAAGCGCATTGAAAGCGCTTTTTTTATAAATTGAGCCAATCTTTATGAATTATATCCGGAAGGTCGTTTTGCAGTGAACCGCTTCCGCCGATAAATACCGGCGGCAAAAATATTTCTTCGCCGAAATGTTTTTCTTTTCCGTAGGAATAATAGGGTTGTACGCTGTATACATAGTTTCCGTTCGTAGGTTTATCAATAAAGGTGTCGGGCCATTTGCCGTCATAAATTACCGTTTTTTTGCCGTTTGTTGCGCGATTTATTATATATGAATAGTACTCTGTCTGACATAAATGCAGTTTAACACGGTCGTTTTCAACCGAAATTTCCGGCTTTGATATGACGGGACGGGAAAATTTTTCGGAGACTTCTTTCGGCACTGCGCCATCGGAAACTTTGACGTATTTTACGTTGGCGATAGGAGAAATCTCGTCCGCGAGGATAATTTTGCCGTTTTCATAGTCGTTTAAATCTATGCCGACAGTTTTCGTTCCGCTTTCCGTGTCCAATTTTTTCGGCACAGAATTACGGTAGAGCGTTTTTAATATCGTTTTAATGCAATCGCAACATTCGTTGCCGCCTGTAACTTTGAGACGTTTATTGTTTTTGTCGCCTTGCCAAACGCCTATTGCGTGCTCTGAGGTGTAGCTTATGGCGTAAGCGTCTGTATTTCCCGATTCATTGCCGCAAGTGCCCGTTTTACAGGCCACGTCGTAATCGAATTCGTTAAGTTTTCTCGCCGTGCCGGTTTTTGCGGTTTCGATAAGCATTTCGTTCATCAATGAACATGTTCCGCTTGAAAATACTTTTTTGCCTTTTCGCGTATTTTCATAGATGACGTCTCCGTTGTTTTTTGTTATTTTCTTAATAAAGGAGGATGGGGAGAAATAGCCGTTATTGTTAAAAACCGAATAGCAATCCGTCAATTCTTTTAAATTAAGTCCGTATTTCATTCCGCCCAAGGCAAGAGCAAGATTTTTATCCTCGTCGGCAATGTGCAAATTCAATGAATTTGCGTATTTTTCGCATTTATCCAACGTAAGAGAGTTAAGCGTTTTAACCGCCGGGATGTTATAGCTTTTCTTTATGCATTCCGAAATCGTAACTTTGCCGTGAAATTTTTTATCGTTGTTTTCTGGGCAATAGCCGTTGTAATCGGTTTTTGCGTCGTCGATTTGCGTAAAGGGGTATAGGATTTTCTCTTCAATCGCGGGCCCATATACCAAAATGGGTTTTACCGTTGAACCGGGTTGTCTTTTTGAATTTCCGATACTGCTTTTGAACGCGTTAACGCCGCCGTTCTTTGAGGTTATTATATAAGCGCCGTCGCATTGATTTTCTATATTTTCAACTGTTTTTTGCAGTTCCGGTTGCAGATAAGTATAAATTTTGCAGCCTTCGCTCAGAGAGTAGAAATTTATATCCTTTTCATCCAATTCGTCAAATACGGCCGAAAGATAGCCGGAGTTGTCGGAGTGCGACGAGGGCTCGGCAACTTGTATGGGTGATTTTAAAGCTGTTTCGTAATCTTTTTGTGAAAGAAAAGCGCAATCTTTCATTGCTTTCAAAACAATATTTCTGCGCTTTAAGCATTTATCGGGATGTTTGAAGGGAGAAAAGTTATTAGGCGAAATCAGCAGACCGGCCAGGGTTGCGCTTTCTTCGACGTTCAAGTCTTCCGCATTTTTGTCAAAATAAAATTCTGCGGCGCTCTCGAGCCCGTAGCAGTTATGCCCGAAATAAATCGTGTTCAAATACATTTCGAGTATTTCGTCTTTGCCGTATTTTTTTTCAAGCTGTTTAGTAAGGCGTATTTCCTTTAATTTTCTCCGAATGGTTTTGTCGCCCGTAAGGTGCGTATTTTTAATGAGCTGTTGGCTTATTGTCGAGGCGCCTTCTTTAAACGAGCCCGACACGATGTTTTTGTACAGCGCTTTGAGCATTCTCTTGTAATTTAACCCTTTATGGTCGTAAAATGACTTATCCTCCGAAGCGATAAAGGCGTTAATCGTGTTTTTATCGAGTTTTTTCAATTCAACGCTTTTTGCTTTTCTTTTTAATGAAGCCGAGGTTATTTCATTGCCGAAATCATCGTAAAAAGTTATTGTTTCTTCCGATTTTATCAACTTATCGGCGTCGAGATAAACTTCTCTTGTGGCTACCGTAAAACTTATCCAAAGCGCAAAAACGGATATAAGCAGGCTTATTAAAACAATCAGCGTAATTTTAATAAATTTAATCATTATAAATAGTATTTATAAATTTAAATATTTGTTGCAATTTGTTTGAAAAAAATCCCATAAAATTATATAATTGTTTTATGGGAAGGATTTATAGATGAAACACTACCATATTGTAACTTACGGCTGTCAGATGAACGTGCATGAATCCGAGAAAATAGCCGGAATTCTTTCGGAACTCGGTTACGAGAGCACGGAAAGAATGGAAGACGCCGACATAGTCGTTTTTAATACTTGCTGTATACGCGAAAATGCCGAAAATCACGCTTATGGCAATATCGGAATGCTCAAAAAACTTAAAGCCGCGCGTAAAGATATGCTTATAGCTGTCGGCGGTTGTTTGACGCAGCAAAAAGGCAAAGCGGAAGAATTACACAAAAAATTTTCGTATGTTGACATTATTTTCGGTACACATAATCTCGTAAAACTCAAAGAATACATATTAAAAAAGCAAACGCAAAAAAAAGTTGTAATCGATATCGAAGAGAAAGACGGCGAGATCTGCGAAGATATAGAGCCGTTTAGGACAAGTTATCCCAACGCATGGATAAATATAACTTACGGCTGCAACAATTTTTGCAGTTATTGCATAGTTCCGTATGTCAGAGGTCGTGAAAGGAGCCGTCGTTCATCGGACGTCATAAACGAGGCAAAAGCGCTGATCGACGCCGGATATAAAGAGATAACTCTCCTCGGTCAGAACGTGAATTCTTATGCGAACGGTTCCGACGATTTGTCTTTCCCGCAACTCTTAAAAGAAATCGCCGAAATAAAAGGCAAATTCAGACTCAGATTTATGACAAGCCATCCCAAGGATTTTTCGGAGGAACTTGCCGAAGTCATTGCCGAAAATCCGAAAATATGCAATTGCGTACATCTGCCCGTTCAAAGCGGTTCGGACGCTGTTCTGAAAGCTATGAACAGAAAATATACGGCGGAAGACTATTTGAAAAAAGTTGAAATACTGAAAAAACATGTCCCCGATTGCGCGTTGAGCACTGATATAATAGTCGGGTTTCCCGGAGAGACCGACGCGGATTTCGAAAAAACGGTCGAGCTCGTAAAAAAAGTGAATTTTTCGTCTGCGTTTACTTTTGTCTATTCAAAGAGAACGGGCACAGCCGCGGCCGAAATGCCCGATCAGGTCGACGAAGTTACATGCAAACGGAGAATAACCGAACTGATAGATCTTGTCAATTTGCAAACACGCGTTCAGTCGGCGAAGTATGTCGGCAAGACCGTCGAAATACTTTGCGAAGATTATGACGTCAAAAAAGATTTGTATTTGGGCAGAGACGAATACGGAAGAATGGCGTATTTTAAGGGCAATAGGGATTTGCTCGGAGAATTTGTCAATGTAAAAATCACCGAGGCGAACGGCATATCGCTATACGGTGATATAGAGGAATAAATTATGGCGCTTACACAAATGATGCAACATTGGGTGTCGGTTAAAGAAAAGTATAAGGACTGCCTTATATTTTATCGTCTCGGAGATTTTTACGAGATGTTCTTCGACGACGCGGTTACAGCTTCCGAAATTCTCGATTTGACTTTGACGGGCAAAGACTGCGGGCTCGAAGAGCGCGCGCCCATGTGCGGCGTTCCATATCACGCCGTCGGCGGATATATTTCGAAGCTGGTTGCGGCGGGTTACAAAGTGGCCATATGCGAACAACTCGAAGATCCTTCGCAAGCCAAAGGAATGGTAGACCGAGGTGTGGTGCGCGTAGTTACGGCGGGAACTTTGACGTCTGACGACGGGCTTGACGAAAAGACGAATAATTTCATATGCAGCGTTTATAAAAATGCCGAAGGTTTGGCGATTGCGTGGGCGGATATAACGACGGGCGATTTCTGCGCGTCGGAATTTTTCGGACACGAAGCTCTCAATAAATGCGTTACGGAATTGCTCAATCTTGACGTCAAAGAGATAATCTGCAATAACGAAATGTTGCTTGCTTCAAAAGATATACCCGAAGTTTCCAGAGGAATTTTGCCCCGTTTTTCCAACTATCCGGAATGGGCGTTCGGTTATTCTGCGGCGGAAAGAAATCTTTTGGAACAATTGCACGTCAATTCGCTTTCAGCGTTTTCCATATCCGAAAGAAAATTTGCCATATCGGCATGCGGAGCGCTTTTGGAATATCTGAAAGAAACGCAGATGCACGGGCTCAGAAATATCAGTGAAATCAAATTTATTTCCAATGAGAATTTTCTGCAACTTGACAGCTCTGCCGTAAGAAATCTCGAAATTTTCAGGAACCTAAATAACGGCGGCAAACACGGTTCGCTTTATTGGCTGTTGGACAAGACAGTAACCGGCATGGGTTCGAGATTTTTACACAATGCGCTTATTTATCCTTTGTGCGATAAATCCGAAATTTTATACAGACAAAACGGTGTTTCCGAGCTTGTGGACGCAACGGTCGTTCGCGTTGCGCTAAGAGATCTTTTAAAGGATATAAAGGATATAGAGAGAATAGCGGGCAAGATAAGCAACGGCAACGTAATGCCGAAGGATTGCAAAGTGCTCGCTCAGTCTCTTTCCGTAATCCCGGAACTCAAATTCAGGCTTACGGGTTTCACTTCGGATATAATTAACGATATATCCGGACAGCTTGTGGATATGTCGCAACTCACGGATCTTTTAAAAAATTCGATTGCCGAAGAACTGCCGGGGAATATGAAAGAAGGCGGTTATATCAAAGAAGGCTTTAATAAGCAACTCGACGAATACAGGAACATAGAGAGGAACACTTCCAAAATTTTAATCGAAATGGAAACCCGGGAACGCGACGCGACGGGTATCCGCACGCTTAAAATCGGTTATAACAGAGTGTTCGGTTACTATATAGAAGTAAGCAAATCGTTCAAGGATAAAGTTCCGCTGGGGTATCAGCGCAGGCAGACTCTCGCAAATGCCGAAAGATATATAACCGACGAGTTGAAAGAACTCGAAGATAAAATTTTAAAGAGCACGGAAGAAGCGCTTAAATTGGAAGTGCAACTTTATGAAAAATTGAAGGAAGTGCTAGTCGAAAATATAGTAAAAATCAAATCGATAGCCGCGGCGATAGGGCTTTTGGATTTCATCGTCGCATTGGCCGAAGTATCCAAAGCCAATAAATATGTCCGTCCGGAAATAGTGGATTTCGGCGAGCCTTTGGTAATCGGCGAAGGAAGACATCCGGTTGTAGAAGCAATGATAAAAGATCGATTTATTCCGAACGATCTTTATATGGATGAAGACGAAAGCAGAACTCTCATTATAACGGGCCCGAACATGGCCGGGAAGAGTACGTATATGCGCCAGACGGCGATTATCGTCTATATGGCGCATCTCGGCTGTTTTGTTCCGGCCAAGTCGGCGAAAATACCGTTAGTGGACAGAATTTTTACGCGCATAGGCGCAAGCGACAACTTGATTAACAATCAAAGCACATTTATGGTAGAGATGATAGAAGTCGCTACGATTATGAGAAACGCAACGAGGCACAGTTTGTTGATTCTGGACGAGGTCGGGCGCGGAACGAGCACATATGACGGACTGAGTATAGCTTGGGCGGTCATTGAATATCTTACACGCAACGTGCGCGCGAAAACGCTTTTTGCAACTCATTATCATGAACTCACAGAACTTGAAAATAAAGTAGAAGGCGTTAAAAATTACAAGATTGCCGTCAAAGAAATCAACGGCAGCGTAGTTTTTCTGAGAAAGATTATGCGCGGCGGCGCAAATCGCAGTTTCGGCATAGAAGTCGCCTCTTTGGCGGGGGTGCCTTCGGAAGTAACCGATAGAGCGAAAGAACTTTTGAAAACGGTTGAAAGAGGATATCGACCGAAAAAAGCCGAAGAAGCAGCCGACGAACCTGAACTCAGTGAAGTGGAAAAAATAATTTCAGAGATAGACATGAATAATTTATCGCCTATACAGGCATTTATGTTGCTCGGCGATTTGGCGGAGAAAGTAAAGAATGAGAAAAATTAATATACTTCCCAAGAGCGTTTATAACCGCATTGCGGCGGGCGAGGTTGTAGACAGACCTTATTCCGCGGTCAAGGAACTTGTGGAAAACAGTATCGACGCGGGAGCTACCGAAATCGAGATTTATATCGAGCGCGGCGGGAAAGATTTAATTAAAGTTATCGATAACGGTAGCGGAATCGAAAAAGACGATTTGAAAGCGGCGTTTTTGCCTCATGCGACGAGTAAAGTCGCCGATGTGGCTGACCTTGACAATATTTCGACGCTCGGTTTCCGCGGCGAGGCGCTTGCGAGTATTTCTGCGGTTGCGAAAGTCGAAATAATTTCCGCGACAGCGGGGAATCAAGCATATAAATTGAGCTGTGAAGGAGGCAAACTCGGACAGATTGAACCGGCGGCTTCGCTTATCGGAACCGTCATTTGCGTTCGTGAACTTTTTTACAACACTCCGGCGCGCGAAAAATTTTTAAAACAGGACAAAAAAGAAGAAGCCGATATCACGTCGTTCGTTTCAAAATACATTTTGAGCAGACCAAACATACGCTTTAAATATTACGCCGACGGGAAACCGATATTGCAATCGTTCGGCGGCGGTCTGGAAGAGGCAATAGCTCAGGTTTACGGCGCCAAAACTCTTTCGGAGTGCATTAAAATAAACGCCGAAAAAGACAATATAAAAATTTACGGCTATATCGGAAACCAGAATTTTTTCAAATCCAATAAAAGTTATCAAAGCGCTTTTATAAACGGCAGGTATGTTATAAACAATACCGTTGCGACGGCAATTTCCAACGCTTACGCAAGCTATGCCATGAAAAGGCAATTTCCCTTCTATATCCTTAATATAGACGTCCCGAGCGACATTTTGGACGTCAACGTGCATCCCAACAAAGCCGACGTGCGGTTTGTCGATAACAGAATGATTTTCGGAATTATTTTCAAAGTCGTTTCTTCTGTATTGGATGGCACTGCGAACGCGGAAAATTACGTTGTGAATAGCGGCAGAATACCCGAAATACAGTCGTTAATGGGCGATAAAACCGAAAAAAATAAAGTCTATTCCTACCGTGAATATGAAAAAAGGCAATCGCTTATCGACAAGTATATGCCGGAAAAGTCGTATTCGGCGCCCGAAAACGGGTTAAAGACGCCGCCTAAGAGTGTTCCTGAGATTCCGGTTAATAAAAAGAGCGGAGAACCCGAAAAATTTTTCAATCCGGAAACCGATATGTCGTTTAATGAGTTCTATCATTACAGCACGAAATGTTACGGCAGTTTGTCCGGCGAAGACGCAACGGTTTCCGATAATTCGCTTTCCAAGTTTACGATTGAAGAATCAAGCGAATTGGAAAAACGTATTATAGAGCGCAAACAACAAGAAATAGACTATGAAACCTGCATTTATCGCGGCAGTTTGTTCAATACCTATTTAATTTACGAATACAGAAACGTCGTTTATATTATCGACCAACACGCGGCTCATGAGCGACTTATTTTCGACAGACTTAAAAAACGGCTATCTGAGCGCACGGTGAACCGTCAGCCGGTTATGTTTCCGTATGTTATCGATACGAATGCGGAAGAAACGCAATTTATTTTAAAGAATATAAACATTTTAAACGATTTCGGCTTTTTAATAGAGCAATTCGGAGCCAATGCGTTCAGAGTGTGCGAAATACCGGCAGATTTATGCAATCTCAATATCAAAGATTTCTTCGAAGACGTTCTTGCTTCCATCAGCGATTTCAAAGATATTAAAATCGAAGATTTGTTCAAAGACAAACTTGCAATGACTGCGTGCAAACACGCGGTAAAGGGCGGAATGCAGCTTACCGACGGCGAAGTCGACGCGCTGTTTAAGATGATGGAAGGCAACGTAAATTTAAAATGTCCGCACGGCAGACCGGTTTGCGTAACTTTTTCTAAGCGCGAAATCGAAAAATTGTTCAAGAGGATTGTCTGAATTATGCATAAAGTCCTTGTGATATGCGGTCCGACTGCCTCAGGCAAAACTTCGCTTGCGATAAACTGCGCTGAATATTTGAAAACGGAGATTATTTCTGCGGATTCCCAGCTTGTATATAAAGGACTGAATATAGGGACGGCAAAACCGACCGCAAAGGAGATGCAGGGGATAATTCACCGCATGATAGACGTTGCGGAGCCTTTGGGAAATTTCAGCGTTTTCGACTATGAAAGGGCGGCGGAACCCATCGTGAAGGAGCTTTTAAGTCAAAACAAAACGCCGATAATCTGCGGCGGCACGGGATTTTATATAAATTCGCTGCTTTTCGATTTTGCCTACGGCAACGCGGGGGCGAATAGAGTTATAAGAGACAAATATAACCGCTTGCTCGAAGAAAGGGGCAAAGAGTATATTTACGCGCTGTTAATGGAAGTTGACGCCGAAACCGCGGAAAAATTGCATGTTAACGATATGAAGAGGGTTATTCGCGCGCTGGAAATTTATGAGGCGAGCGGCATAAAAAAATCCGCCCAGCACGACAGGCTTATCCCCAAATACGATTATCTGGCCGTCGCCGTAGATTATCCGCGGGACGAGCTGTACAGGCGGATAGACTTGCGCGTGGACGAGATGTTCGAGCGCGGGCTTGTGGAAGAAGTTAAAAATCTTCTTGCGGGCGGTGTGGACGAAAATTGTCAGTGTATGCAGGCGATAGGCTACAAAGAAGTGGTAAATTGCCTCAAAAACGGCGATAATGAGAGTACTATGCGTAACATAATAAAGCAAAATACCCGTCATTACGCCAAAAGGCAGATAACATTTTTCAAAAAGTTGCCGGGGATAATTTGGCTTGAACCGAAAAAGGCAACCGCCGAAAATGTTTTGGGGTTACTCAATGTTTGAAAAGTTTATCAAAGAGTGCGAAAGTAAGTTAAGTGAAAAATTCGAATATATCGACGACGTTGCCTATTATAATCAGACTAAGGTTTTAAAGGCGTTTGAGGAATACAAAGTTGCGCTCCGCCATTTTAACGGCACCACGGGTTACGGCTATGACGACGAGGGCAGAGACGCCCTCGGAAAGCTGTACGCAAAATCTTTCGGAGCGGAGGCAGGGATAGTTTCGCCGCACCTTTTATCCGGCACGCACGCCCTTACGGTTGCCCTTTTCGGGCTTCTCCGTCCGGGCGACGCGTTTTTGTGCGTGAGCGGTATGCCCTATGACACCATAAGGGGCGTGATTTTCGGCGAAAACAACGGCTCGTTAAAGGATTTCGGCGTGAAATTCGAGTACTGCGAGCTGAAAAACGGCAAAATCGACTTCGGAGAAGTGGCTGAAAAGCTCGGTACGGCTGTAAAGGTTGTATATATCCAGCGTTCGCGCGGATATGAGCTTCGGGACGCCTTTTCCTGCAAAGAAATAGGCGAAATCTGCAAATTTGTACGCTCATTTGGCTTTGAAGGCTGTATTTTTGTGGATAATTGCTACGGCGAGTTCGTCGAAAAGCAGGAACCGACGGAAGTCGGCGCGGACATAATCGTCGGCTCGCTCATAAAAAACGCGGGCGGCGGGCTTGCCCCCACGGGCGGATATATCTGCGGCAAGCAAAAATATATAGATTTGATAGGCAAAAGGCTTACCGCGCCCTCGATTGGCACGGAAGTCGGCTCGTATGCGGGCGGCTACCAATATTTTTATCAGGGGCTTTTTATGGCTCCGCACACCGTGGCGCAGGCGTTAAAGACATCTCTGCTAATCGGTCAGGCTATGGGGGAGCTGGGATATGTAAATTACCCCGCAATCGACAAAATTCCGTATGACATTACAAGGGCAATCGAGTTTGACAGCGCGGAGAAGATGATAAATTTCATTCGCGAGGTGCAGTACGCTTCGCCCGTAGATAGCTTTGTAACCTGCGAGGCGTGGGATATGCCCGGCTATGACGACAAAATTATAATGGCGGCAGGCACGTTTGTTGCGGGGGCTTCAATTGAGCTTTCGGCAGACGGCCCCGTCAAACCGCCGTACATTGCATACTTTCAGGGCGGGCTTACCTACGAGCACGGCAAGTACGCCTTGGCGCGCATCCTCAAAAAACTTGTAAAATAGATATTTTTTATGCCAAAACGGGCGGGAGCACCTCAAAGTGCCCCCGCTTTTCATTCCGCTGAACGCTGCAAAATCATTTCAAACGGCAATTTTGCCGCCGACAAATCCCAACTCCTTGACTTTTTAATTATATGGTGTTATATTTTTAGTACCACATTTTAACAATAGAATTATTTTTTACGAAATACACAATTTGGCATTGTGTATCTCTTTTCAATATTATTTTCGTAAGGAATAATTCTGTAAATGTTAAGGTGTGGTAGCCGTGAGAGATACCGTGCGGTGTGCTCTTTCGGGCACACCTTATTTTTTTACCGCAAAAGGAGTAAAAATGAATAAATCTTTATTTAAAATTGTTTCTGTGCTGTGCGCGGCGTTCTGCGGGTTGACTATGGTTGCCTGCAGTGCGGGCGGCGAGTCTACCACAAACGGAAACACCACAAACAATAATCAAACCAACACGGAAGAAGAGGAGCCTTCCATAACCTTTGCCGATTTTATTGCAAATCATAGCGACAAGGCAATACAATTTTATAATGATAACTTTAGCGACATTACAGCAGGCAAAGATGTACTTAGCCAAACTGTAGCAATTGGCGCAAACTCAAAGGATGAACTTGAAAATGTCAGAGTATCTTGCATTTATAAAGTTGATGACACAAAACGAAAACTTGATATAATAGATGCTACATTAAATACCCCTATCGACCTTGACGATATAGTATCAGATAAGGTTGTAAACGTACAATACACTCAAACCACAACCAATGTTTTTGAATTTGACGCAAAGGAAAATAAGACTAATACAGAACTAAAAGATGCACTTTTCTCTACTGCTAATGTAAACGCAGACCTTTTCACCGAAGTTGAACCACGCTATCAAAATGCAAGGACTTTCAATCTTTTAACTTCTGAAGACGGCATATACACAGTTGGGCAACTTTCGGTTATAGTTGATGATGATAGATCTCAAGAGCACCTATTAGAGAACATTCAAAAACCATCAAAAGTTGAAGATTATTTTGTAGTTAAAGATTATTCTACAGCGGAAGATGGCGATGCAACAATAATATCAACCTCATATAACCTTGCAAATGAAACCTTTAAAAATGACGAGGAAGAGAAACCACCTGTAGATCCAGAAAAACCAGATCCACCTGTTGAAGAGGAAAAGATTGAAAGCATCCAAGACTTATTAAAAGATGAATATTCACAACAAGTTTATCAAGCGTTGAATGAAAACGCACTTAATAAAGCAGGGAGAAAAATCTTCGGTCAAACTTTTAAAGCAGACAAGATTGTAGAATCTAGTTGGGACATAGGTAATGAAGATATCATAAATGAAATAAAATTAGTTACAACATATGAAGATAACCCGGATAGTTATTGTTATGGAATTGGAACAATAACATTAGCAAGTCCAATTAATGTAAAAGAACTTTCTAAAAATGAAATAGCCCAATCAATAACATATTCACTTAGCGACGCCACATACACAAAAGATTATACATTTAATTATACAAATTCAATACAAGGCACAAGAGATGAGCTGGTTAAAGCAATCTTTGCTGCATGTGGTCACGATTTAACCAAAGGCTCTACCCGACTTTTCTACGATGTAGGTCCATCTACTGATGGATATGGCGGAATTAAAGTAGCTCATGGTTTTAAAGTTGCAGAAGTCACAGATACAGGCGTACAAGAATACACAATTAGGGTTGCAGAAGCTGCTAATGATGATGGCTATTGTAAAAATCTTGAAAAAGAAAGTCAATTTGCAATCGTATCTCAAAAATCTACAACCTTAAGTGGAAATTTTGTAAAAGAAATGGCACAAAAAGAAGATATTGCAACTACCGCAAATTTTATAAAATTTAATAAGTTATGAAAGAAAATCAATGAAAAAGATTGATTTTGAATAAATATTGTGCCGCCGCGCGGAAAATCCGCGCGGCGGCTGTGTGTTGAAACGCTTTTGCAGCGTTCAGCGAAATGAAAAGCGGAGGCTTTTTGAGGAGCCTCCGCTTGGTTTGTTGTAAAATTTAATTTTTTATTAATACATGCCGCCCATGTCGCCGCCGCCCATGGGAGCCGCGGGTGCGGGAGGAGTGGGAATATCGGTTACGATGCTCTCGGTGGTGAGAAGGGTTGCCGCAACCGACGCCGCGTTCTGCAAAGCTGTACGCGCAACTTTGGTGGGATCGATTATGCCGCTTTCAACCATATTCGTATATTCGTTTTTGAGAGCGTCGAAGCCGTAATTGGGCTTTTTGCTGCCCAAAATATTATTTACAATTACCGAGCCGTCGTAGCCGGCGTTCTTTGCAATCTGACGAATGGGCTCTTCGATTGCTTTCAAAACGATTGCCGCGCCCGTCTTTTCGTCGCCTTCCAGAGATTTTACAAGTTTTGTAAGCTCGGGAACGGTGGAAAGGAGAGCAACGCCGCCGCCGGGAACAATACCCTCTTCAACAGCCGCTCTCGTTGCCGCAAGCGCGTCCTCGATGCGGAGCTTCTTTTCTTTCATTTCGACTTCGGTAGCCGCGCCCACGTTTATAACCGCAACGCCGCCAGCAAGTTTTGCAAGGCGTTCCTGCAATTTTTCTCTGTCGTAATCGGAAGTGGTTTCGGCTATCTGAGCCTTTATCGAGTTGACGCGCGCCTTGATATCTTCGCTGTCGCCCGCGCCGTTGATTATCGTGGTGTTGTCCTTATCGACCTTTACCTGCGCGGCTCTACCGAGCATATCGGTTGTAACGTCTTTGAATTCCGCGCCGAGATCGCTTGAAACTACCGTGCCGCCCGTGAGAATAGCTATATCTTCGAGCATAGCCTTTCTTCTGTCACCGAAGCCGGGTGCTTTAACGGCAACGCAGTTCAAAACGCCCTTCAACTTGTTGACAATGAGCGCGGCAAGCGCGTCGCCCTCGACGTCCTCGGCAATTATAAGGAGCCTTGCGCCCTGTTGAGCAATGGGCTCGATTACGGGAAGAATTTCCTGCAAAGAGGATATTTTCTTATCGGTTATAAGGATATAGGGGTTGTCGAGTACGGCTTCCATTTTTTCGGTGTTGGTTACCATGTAAGCGGAAGCGTAGCCTCTGTCGAACTGCATGCCCTCGACGGTGGTGAGCTCGGTGTTCATGGTTTTGCCTTCTTCAACGGTTATAACGCCGTCTTTGCCGACAATCTCCATTGCGTTTGCAATGAGTTCGCCGATTTTTTCGTCGCCCGCCGAAATGGACGCAACCTGCGAGATTGCAAGTTTGCTCTCAACGGGTTTGGAAACCGACTGAATTTTTTCAACAGCAACGTCAACGGCGGTGGAGATACCTTTTTTAAGGATAATGGGATTTGCGCCCGCCGCAAGATTTTTAAGGCCTTCGCGAATGATTGCCTGAGCAAGAACCATAGCGGTGGTGGTGCCGTCGCCGGCGACGTCGTTGGTCTTTGTGGAAACTTCTTTTACGAGCTGTGCGCCCATATTCTCGAAAGGATCTTCGAGTTCTATTTCTTTGGCGATGGTTACGCCGTCGTTGGTAATGAGCGGAGCGCCGAATTTTTTATCGAGCACTACGTTTCTGCCTTTGGGGCCGAGAGTGATTTTTACCGTATCTGCAATTACGTTAACGCCGGTTTCAAGCGCTTTTCTTGCTTCGTCGCCGTATTTAATCTGTTTAGCCATATTAAAATCTCCTTATTATTACTCGACAATTGCCAGAATATCGCTCTGGCGGATTATCGTATATTCTTTTTCGTCGATTTTTACCTCTGTGCCGCTGTACTTCGAAAGAAGCACTTTGTCGCCGACTTTAACCTGCATTTTAACTTCTTTTCCGTCGACTACGCCGCCGGGGCCTACTGCAACCACAACGCAAGTTGCGGGTTTTTCCTGAGCGGCGGCGGTAAGATACAGTCCGCTTTTTGTCTTTTCTTCGGCTTTGAGCCCTTCAACAACGACTTTATCGAATAAAGGCTTAATAGTCATTTCAAATTCCTCCGAAATAAATATTTTCAATTACAAATATTTTATAAACTCGGTAAAATAAAGTCAAACATAAGAAGATAAAAAATTGCAATTAAAAATTATTTGTGTTAAAATATTTTCAAACCAAAGAGGTGCATTATGGATAAGTGGGATAAGCGCTTTATGGAGATGACCGAACAAATAGGTTCTTGGTCGAGTTGCTATCAGGAAAATCGCCATGTAGGCGCGATTATCGTAAAGAACAAGCGCATTATTGCAACGGGATACAACGGCGCTCCGCAAGGCATAAAAAGTTGCGTTGACAAGAAAGAATGTCTGAGAAAAAAACTCAATATCCAAAGCGGAACGATGCAGGAAGTATGCTATGCCGTCCATGCGGAACAAAACGCGATTGTTCAAGCCGCAAGAGTGGGGAGCAGCGTCGAAGGATGCACTCTATACTGTACGCATCAACCGTGCGTTATTTGTGCGAAAATAATAATAAATTCCGGAATAACCAGAGTTGTGTATAAGGAAGGTTATCCCGATAAATTTTCACTTCAATTATTCGAAGAAGCCAAAGTCAAATTGGAAAAATACAGCGAATTATAAAATCCAAGGAGCAAATATGAACCCTATTGTAACCATAGAAATGCAGGACGGCAAAATAATCAAAGCGGAGCTGTATCCCGAAAAAGCTCCCAACACGGTCAATAATTTTATTGCGCTGGCAAACGGAGGCTTTTACGACGGACTTATATTTCACCGCGTAATCGAAGGCTTTATGATTCAAGGCGGAGATCCCGCAGGCGTCGGCACAGGCGGCCCTGGATATACAATCAAAGGCGAATTTGCCATAAACGGCTTTAAAAATAACAATTTGAAGCATGAAAGAGGCGTTTTGTCTATGGCGAGAGCAATGAATCCGAATTCCGCCGGTTCGCAGTTTTTTATCATGCATAAGAATGCGTCGTATTTGGACGGACAATATGCGGCTTTCGGGAAAGTGTGCGAGGGAATCGAGAACGTGGACAAAATTGCGTCGGTGCCAACCGATTATAACGATAAGCCGAAAGAACCGCAGGTTATGAAAAAAGTCAGAGTCGAAACTTTCGGCGTAAATTACCCCAAACCTGAAAAATACTGAGTATGCGGAGAAAGATATGGATAATACAGTTTATCAGAATCCTTTGATAACGAGATATGCAAGCAGGGTGATGGCCGAAAATTTTTCCGACGAAAAGCGCTTTAAACTATGGCGCAAACTTTGGATTGCGCTTGCCGAATCGGAGATGGAGCTTGGGCTTAACATAACTCCGGAGCAAATCGACGAGATGAAGAAGTACGCCGAAAATATCAATTTCGACCTTGCCGAAAAGTTTGAAAAAGAAGTCAGACACGACGTTATGGCGCACGTTAAAGCGTTCGGCGCGCAGGCGACTTCCGCAATGCCGATTATCCATCTCGGCGCAACGAGCTGTTTCGTCGATTGCAATTCGGAACTTATAATAATGGCCGACGCCATCGAAATTATAAAGACCAAACTCGTCAATGTCATTGATAAATTGAAAAAGTTTGCTCTGAAATACAAAGATTTGCCCACGCTTGGATTTACGCACCTTCAACCGGCGCAGCTTACTACGGTCGGGAAGAGGGCGACGCTTTGGTTGCAAGATCTCACTATGGATTACAATAATCTCGTGCACTTGCAAAAGACGTTTAAACTTCGCGGAGTTAAAGGAACAACGGGCACCCAGGCAAGTTTTATGGAATTGTTTGCCGGAGACGAAGAGAAAGTCAAGGAGCTCGAAAAACGCGTCGTCGCAAAACTCGGTTTTGAAAAAGTTTACGGCGTAACGGGGCAGACATATCCGAGAAAATTCGATTACAATGTTTTGTGCGTGCTTTCGCAGATAGCTCAGAGCGCATATAAATTTTCAAACGATATACGTATTTTGCAAAATATGAAAGAAGTTGAGGAGCCTTTTGAAAAATCTCAGATAGGCTCTTCGGCTATGGCGTATAAGCGAAATCCCATGCGAAGCGAGAGAATGGGTTCGCTTGCAAGATACGTCGTTTCGCTTCCGATTAATTGCGCAATAACGGCCGGAACGCAGTGGTTCGAAAGGACGCTCGATGATTCGGCGAACAGAAGAATAGTTATAGCTCAGGCGTTTCTTGCGCTTGACGGCATATTGAATATTTATCTCAATGTTTCTGAAAACCTTGTCGTTTATGATAAAGTCATAGCCAAACACATTTCCGCCGAATTGCCGTTTATGGCAACGGAAAATATAATTATGGATTGCGTAAAGGCCGGCGGGAACAGACAGGAATTGCACGAGAGAATAAGAGTGCTTTCTATGCAGGCAGGCAAAAACGTTAAGGAAGAGGGCAAAGAGAACAATCTGTTGGAACTTATAAAAGCAGACGATATGTTTAAGCCGGTGCACGGCAAACTTGCCGAAATAGTCGACGCGAAGAATTTTATCGGCCGAGCTCCTTCGCAGGTTGTCGAATTTATAAACAACGAAGTCGAACCGATATTGGCTGATAACGCCGAAGTTTTGGGGCAAAAAGGCGAAGTTAAGGTCTGATTTGAGCGATTATGTTACGCATAGTACTTTTTAAATCGCACTTTTGAACTAATAAATAACCATTATTTGTGTTTTAAGCAAAAAAATTCCGGTCTTTTTGAGACCGGAATTTGGCAGGAGAGACACGATTCGAACATGCAACCGACGGTTTTGGAGACCGCGACTCTACCGTTGAGCTACTCTCCTAAGATATTTTAAATACGATTAAAATTATATAATATAAGCGAAACTTAGTCAACTGTTTTTGGGAGTGATTTTTATGAAAAAGAAATTTAAACTCGGCGTAATCGGGTGTGGTTTTATGGCTTCGTCGATTCTTCGCGGTGTTGTATTATCCGAGTTTTTGCACGAAAAAAAGATTATCGTCAGCGATATAGACGAAGGTCGTCTCGAACAGGTTGCCGATTTGGGCGTTACGGTTTGCTCCGATAACCTTTATGTGGCGGAAAACAGCGAATTTTTATTATTTGCCGTAAAACCGCAGAATTTCGACGACGTAGTCAAGAGTCTGGACGGGTTTAAGCCCGACAAAGTTATTTCTATTATGGCTGGGGTTAAAAAGAACTCCATAAAAAATAAATTGGGCGTAGGGCTTATAAGGGTTGCCCGAGCTATGCCCAATCTGCCGTGTTCAATCGGCAGCGGAGCAATCGCCGTAGATATGTCCGATTTCAATAGAAATAACGATGATAACGAGTTTATTTATAATATTTTCAATTGTCTCGGCGCGGTTATAAGTATAGACGAAAGTAAGATGGACGCCGTAACCGGAATAAGCGGCAGCGGTCCCGCTTATGTTTTTATGTTTATTGACAGCCTTATTGATGCCGGAGTGAAATACGGACTTACCAAAAATGAGGCAAAAGTTCTTGCCGTGCAAACGATTCTCGGTAGCGCCGAGATGGTTCAACGCGACGAAAATACCTTAGAAGAGCTCATTATGAAAGTTTCGAGCAAGGGCGGCACTACGGTTGAAGCGATCAAATCGCTTGAAGATAATAACTTTCGCGGCGCCGTTTGCGACGCGGTTGGAGCGTGCGTAAAACGCGCAAAAGAGCTTTCCGATAAATGAAAAAAGTAGTTTTATATACCGACGGCGCATGTTCCGGCAACCCCGGAGTAGGCGGTTGGGGAGCCGTTCTCATGTATAAGGGCGCAGAAAAGCGTATTTCCGGCGCCGAAGCCTCGACGACCAACAACAGAATGGAACTGAAAGCCGTGATTGAAGGGCTGAAATCCCTTAAAGAACCTTGTAAGGTGGACGTTTACAGCGATTCCGCTTATACGGTCAACGCGTTTTTGAACGGTTGGCTTTCGGAATGGGAGCGCAACGGCTTTAAAAAAGCAAACAACAAGCCGGTTCTGAATGAAGATTTGTGGCGCGAACTCATCGACCTTGCCCATAAGCACGAGATAAGTTTTATTAAAGTCAAAGGGCATGCCGACAACGAATACAACAACGTCTGCGATAAGCTGGCTACCGATGCCGTGAAAAATTTCAAGGCTTAAAATTATAAAATTACTAAAATCAAATATAATAATAGTGTTAATGAAACGCATAGAAGTTTTAAAACACTGTATTTCTGTTTTGGCAGTTGTACTTTTCGGTGCGGTTGCCTTTCTTTTTATTGCTTACGGACTTTTATATAAAAATCCGGAGTTTATCGAAAATTATTTTACGCTTATATTCTGGCTGTCTTTTTCATTTTTCGCGCTTGCGATAATTTTGGGAATTATATTTTATTTTCTCCGAAAACAATCGCTGTATCGATTGACAATTTGTCTGCTGATTTTTCTTGATATTTGCGCCGCGGTATTTTATGCGTTGTGCGCTACCGGATTAATAGGCAAAATCAACAGCGTGCAAGCCTTGCGCGAATACATTTCCGGCTCCGGAAGCATGGCCGCCGTTCTATATATCGTCTTTTGCTTTTTGCAGGTGGTTTTATTGCCGGTGCCCGGTTCGGTTGCCGTTGCGGTAGGCGTCGCAATGTTCGGACCTTTGAAGTGCGCGCTTTTCAGTTTTGCGGGGATAGTTCTCGGCTCGTTTGTCGCTTTTGCCGTAGGCAGATGGGTGGGATACAAAGCCGTATGCTGGATCGTAGGCAAAGAAAGTCTTGATAAATGGCTTGAAAAACTGAAAGGAAAGGACTATTTGATTCTTTCCATAATGTTTTTGTTGCCGATGTTTCCCGACGATATACTTTGCTTTGTAGCAGGGCTTTCATCCATGACTTGGCGGTATTTCATCGTTATGATTGTGATAACCCGCGCGCTTTCTGTCGTTTCAACGTCGTATTCGTTTGAATTGATACCTTTTAACACATGGTGGGGCATTCTCATATGGATTGGTCTGTTCGGTTTGGTAGTTGCGGCGTTCTGGCTTGTTCTGAAATATTCGGATAAAATCGACGCATTTATCAAATCAAAATTCAACGTGAACAAAAGGTGATATCATTATCATCTTTTTTGTTTGTTTAAAACAAAAAAACTTTTTGATAAAAAATTATCAATTTGTTTTGATTTTGAAATTAATTCTGCTAAAATGATATATGTAGGAATTTGCGTTCAGAGGAATTTTATGGACAAAATCAGCTTGTTGAAAGCGCGCAAACAGCAGTTAATGGAAGCAGGAAAGAAGGTACGCGACGATATAAATTCGCTTATCGACGAAAAGAGTTTTGTCGAGCTTTCATGTTTCAGTTTTTCCAAAAATGAATTTTACGGCGAAGTAGCCGAGGGAGAAGGAGTAGTTACGGGATTTTGCACAATCGACGGCTATCCTTTTTATATTGTGGCGCAAAACTTCGAAGTGCTTTCGGGCAGTGTTTCCAAGGCCAACTGCGCCAAAATAGAAAAATGCATCGACCAGGCCGAGAAATCTTCAACGCCGGTAATTTGGCTCTTGTCTTCGCTCGGCGTACAGATAGGCGAGGGCGTGGAAGTGCTCGAAGGACTTGCAACGCTTATTTTGAGGGCGTCAAGGCTTAAAGGCAGCGTTCCTCAATATCTCGTTGTCAACGGCGATGTGTACGGGCAGATTTCCATACTTGCCGGGATATGCGATTTTACTTATTTTATCGATAAGAAAAGCGCCGTTGCGGCAAACAGTCCGCTCGTAATTTCTGCGGTCAGCGGTAAAAATCTTTCCAAAACCGATATAGGCGGAATTAAAGCTCATAAAAATTCCAATATCGTTTCTTTTTCCGTGGAAAATTTCTCTCAAATCAAGGAGAGCATTTCAAAAATAAACGAACTTTTAAATGTTCCAGTTGTCGACAGCGACGAGATGAACACCGTCTTGCCCGTTCTTGACATAAAGTCCGACGCCGAAAACATTTTAGACGTCTTTGATAAGGATTCTGCCGTTGAAATCGGCGCGGCATATTCGTCGGAAGTGAAATGCTATCTCGGCAGAATAGGCGGTATTTCCGTAGCGGCGGTAATTTTTTCCGCAAACGGCGTTGAATTGACTGCTTTAAACGTAAGAAAACTCAGAGATTTTGCGGAATTCGCCGGATTTTACGGATTGCCCTATATAACTTTTGTAAATACCCTCGGCATCAAAGCGGATATGCCTACAAACGATAGCATTGTGTTAAGGGAAATAGCCGAATATGTTTCCGTTTTCGATTGTATCGACGCGGCAAAGATTTCCGTTGTTTTCGGTAAAGCCATCGGATTGGGTTATACGCTTTTTGCCGCCAAATCCATGGGTTATGATTATTGTTATGCGTTTGCCGACGCGAAAATCGCGCTGTTCGACAGCGTGCAAGGCGCGGAGATAGAATATGCGAACGACAAAAAAGCGGATAAGGCAAAACTCGCGAAAAAATATGCGGACGAGAATTCCGATCCCGTCAACGCGGCCAAGGGCGGCTATATTGACAATATTATTCAGCCTTCGCTCGTAAAGCAGTATTTGACTGCTTCGTTGCAGATGCTGTTGAAATAACGGGGAATTTATGAACTTACTCGATATACGGCCGGGAACGGGCGATAACGTCAATAATTTTGTTTTTACCGAAAACAGCGAAGCGTTTATTTATGCTTTGATTGGTTTTGCGCTTGTCTTTGTAGGTATAATAATCATTATTGCAATAATCTGGCTTATCGGTCTGATTATGCGGAAGACGGATAATCTTGCATTTTTGACTAAGCGAAAAGATCGTGTAAAAGAGATAAAAGAAGTTTCCGAAAGCCCGGTAGCGGCTGACGAAGAGGGCGACGAGGTTTCGCCGGAAATAAAAGCGGCAATAGTTGCGGCGATTATGGCCTACTATAAAAAAGAAGCGCAGCCTCAGAGCGATTTCGTTGTAAAGAGAATAAAGAGGTTATAAGGAGAAGTTATATGCGTAATTTCGTTGTTACAATAGACGGCAAAAGTTATCAGGTGGCCGTCGAAGAGGTCGGTGAATCGGTTGAAGTTCAGAATATTTCGCCCAAGCCCAAGGCAGAAGAAGAAATAAAGCGCGCCGAGCCGACAAACGTTTCGGGTGAAAAAGTTTTATCGCCGTTTCCCGGATTAATTAAAAACGTACTTGTCTCCGACGGGGCAAGCGTTAAAAAAGATCAGCCTATTATTGTGCTCGAAGCAATGAAGATGGATAATGAGATTACAGCTCCTTGCGACGGAAAAATTACTTTGAAAGTGGCAAAGGGCGTTAACGTCGAAACTAATGCGATACTTGCGGTTATCAGCTGAGGGGTAGGATGCAGAGCTTACTTGCCGTAAACTTTGGCGATATGTTCAAAACGCTTTTTAACGATATGGGATTTATGCAAGGTAGTTGGCAAAACTATGTGATGATTCTCATATCATTTGTTTTGATGTATCTTGCCATTGTAAAAAAATTTGAACCGATGTTGTTGTTGCCGATAGCTTTCGGAATGTTTTTGATAAATATTCCGGGCGCGGAACACGTTTTGTGGGGCCAACATCCTGCCGGGAACAACGATTTTGACGCCGTCGAAGCGGAATCTCGCGGACTGCTGTGGTATCTGTATTTCGGTGTAGATAAGGTAATTTATCCGCCGTTGATATTCCTCGGCATAGGCGCAATGACGGATTTCGGGCCGTTGATTGCCAATCCCAAGAGCATGCTTATAGGCACGGGCGCGCAGCTCGGCGTATTTGTTGCGTTCACGTTGGCCATATTCTGCGGTTTTTCTGTCGCGGCGGCGGCGTCTATTGCTATAATAGGCGGCGCGGACGGACCGACGGCAATTTACGTAACTTCAAAACTTTCGCCGGATTTGGTGTCGACGATAGCGATTGCGGCATATTCCTATATGGCGTTGATACCGATTATACAGAAGCCGATAATGAAACTTCTGACCACGAAGAAAGAACGACTTATAAAAATGAAGCCGCTTCGTCAGGTTTCAAAACTCGAAAAAATTCTTTTCCCGATTATTATCACGCTCGTCGTTGGTATTATTTTGCCTGACGCCATAGCGCTTTTGGGAATGTTGATGTTGGGAAATCTGTTTAAGGAATCGGGCGTTGTCGATAGGCTTTCCACACAGGCTCAACACGGATTAATGAACACAATAACCATTTTCCTCGGCGTTGCCGTCGGCTGTAAAGCTAAGGGCGAGATGTTCTTGGATTACCACACGTTGATTATTATCGCAATAGGTCTGTTTGCGTTCATAATGGGAACGGTGGGCGGAATACTTGTCGCAAAGGTCATGTGCAAACTCACAAAGGGACAAATAAATCCTCTTATCGGTTCGGCGGGCGTTTCGGCCGTTCCGATGGCGGCGCGCATTTCCGAGGACGTCGGAAGACAATATGATCCTCAAAACCATCTGCTAATGCACGCAATGGGGCCGAATGTCGCCGGAGTAATAGGTTCGGCCATAGCGGCGGGGGCGCTTCTCGCATTTTTCTACCCGACATACGTCGACGGAACGGCCGTAGCTTCGGCTGTTTCATCTGTGCAAACTATAATAGCTTAATTCGGAGATAGACCATGGAAGGCAAAAAAGTATTGATTACGGACACAATTCTTCGCGACGCACATCAGTCGCATGCTGCCACGAGAATGAAATTCGAAGAAATGGAGCCTGTTTTACCGCTTTTGGACGATATAGGTTATTATTCGTTGGAAGCGTGGGGCGGAGCGACATTCGATTCTTGCCTCAGATTTTTAAATGAAGATCCTTGGGAGAGATTGCGCAATCTTAAAAAATATCTCAAGAAAACGCCTATTCAAATGCTTTTGCGCGGGCAAAATCTTCTCGGTTACAGGCACTATGCCGACGATGTTGTCGAAAAATTTGTCGAGAAGTCTATTGAGAACGGCGTAGGAGTTATAAGGCTTTTCGACGCGCTCAACGATCCGAGAAATCTTGAAGCGTCGGTCAAAGCGATAAAAAAATATGGCAAAGACGGCAAGTGCGTTTGCGAATGTGCAATATCCTATACCACAAGCCCGGTTCATACGACCGAGTATTTCGTGCGGTTTGCCAAGCAGCTCGAAGATATGGGCGCAGACAATATATGCATAAAGGATATGGCAAATTTGCTTTTGCCTTTTACGGCATATGACCTTGTCAAAAAGCTCAAAGCAGAACTTCGTCCCGAGACAAAAGTTCATCTTCATACTCATAACACTACCGGCACAGGCGATATGATAAACTTAATGGCTATTCAAGCCGGCGTTGATATCGTCGACTGCGCGCTGTCTCCCTTAGGCAACGGAACGTCTCAACCGGCGACGGAACCTCTTGTTGCCGCTCTCAAATCAACGCCTTACGATACGGGCATAGATATCGAAAAGCTGTTGCCTGCTGTAAATCATTTCAAAAAAGTTGCGGCGAGATTGGAAAAAGACGGGTTCCTCAATCCGAAAGTGAGAAGTATCGATATAAACACTCTTTTATATCAGGTTCCCGGCGGAATGCTTTCCAACCTCATGAACCAACTCAAACAGGCGGGAAAAGAGGAAAAACTCACCGAATGTCTTGCCGAAGTGCCCAAAGTCAGAAAAGATTGCGGATATCCGCCTTTGGTAACGCCTTCAAGCCAGATAGTCGGTACGCAAGCGGTATGGAACGTACTTCTCGGAAGATACAAAACCATAACAGCGCAGTTCAAAGATCTTATTTTGGGAAAATACGGAGCGGTTCCCGGAGAAAAAAGCGAGGAAGTGGTTAAACTTTGCACTGCAAACGGCGAAGAAATGGTAACTTGCCGTCCGGCCGATCTTTTATCTGATGAAATGACCGCGCTTACTGAGAAAGTTAAAGAACTCGGTTTCTATACGCAAGAAGAAGACGTTCTTTCATATGCCCTTTTCCCCGAAGTTTCGGTAAACTATTTCAAATGGAGAAAAGCTCGTCAAATAGGCGTCGACTCCGATTTGGCGTCTAATCCGGATAAGGTATATCCCGTATAAACAATATAACGGCGTGAACACATTGTTCACGCCGTTAAGGTATTAAATAATGAATGTTGCAATAATAGGCGCCGGCGCCGCCGGGCTCATGGCCGCATACGTTGCCGCAAAAAACGGAAATAACGTAGTTGTTTTCGAAAAAAATGAAAAATGCGGCAAAAAAATATATATAACGGGTAAGGGAAGATGCAATCTGACGCATCAATGCGACGAGCAGGAGTTTTTGTCCAACGTTGTTTCGAATCCCAAATTTTTAACTCACGCTATTTACGGTTTGTCTCCGGAAAGCACTTGCAAGTTTTTCGAAGAGGGCGGATTAAGGCTCAAAGTCGAGCGAGGGGCGCGCGTTTTTCCCGCTTCGGATAAAGCAAGCGACGTAACGAAGTGTCTTGAAAATTATTGCATAAATGCCGGCGTTTGCTTTCATTTTAGCGAAAAAGTTGTCAAATTGGATATTTTGCAAAGTACTATATCTGGCATAATTACCGAAAAAGCACAATATAAATTCGATTCGGTTATCGTTTGCACGGGTGGAATGAGTTATCCGCTCACGGGCTCTACGGGAGACGGGTATAAATTTGCCAAAAGCGCAGGACACACTATAAAATCACCGCGACCGGCGCTTTGCGGGTTGAATCTCGAAGGCGATTATTATAAAAATCTCCAAGGACTTTCACTGAAAAACGTCTCTTTGACTTTATATTTCAAAAGTAAAAAGATTAAAGAATTTTTCGGCGAAATGCTGTTTACTCATTACGGCGTTTCGGGACCTATGGTATTGTCGGTTTCAAGCCTCATCAACAGAATTGATTTGAGCGATGTCAGGATTTCCCTCGATTTGAAACCGGCGCTCACCGCCGAACAACTCGATAAAAGGCTGCTTCGCGATTTTGGCTGTTTTAGCAACAAACTTATCGGAAATTGTCTCAAAGAGTTATTGCCGACAGCCATTATTCCGGAAGTGTTGAGAAGAAGCGGTATTGCCTACGGCAAACAAGTCAATACGGTAACCAAAGCGGAAAGAACGTCGTTATTGACAAATATCAAAAATTTTGATATGCTTGTTTCGTCTTTGCGTGGATTCGATGAGGCCATAGTAACGAGCGGCGGGGTTGAAGTAGATAAAATCAACCCGAATACAATGGAAAGTAAAATAGTTAAAGGGCTGTATTTTTGCGGCGAAGTGCTGGACGTTGAAGCCTTTACGGGCGGATTCAATCTTCAAATTGCCTTTTCAACGGGCTATGCGGCGGGAAACAGCATCGGAGAATGTAAATGATAGCGATTCGGGGTGCCACAACGGTCGAGCATGACTGTGCCGAAGAGATTAAAGTTGCCGTAGGCGAACTTTTATGTGAAATAAGACGTGAAAATAAACTTTCCGACGATAAAATCGTCTGCATAATGTTTTCAAACACGTCCGATTTGAAATCCTATTATCCGGCAAAAGCCGCAAGAGAAAGCGGATTTTGTTCTTGCGCTCTTTTTTCGTCGCTTGAACCGGAAATCGATAATTCGCTCGGTAAATGTATTAGAGTAATGCTTATCGTCGAAAAATGCGGGAAGCCCAAGCATATTTATCTCAACGGCGCAAAGTCGCTCAGAAGCGATTTGACGGAAAAATTTGCGATAGCTCTCGACGGACCGGCTGGTAGCGGGAAGAGCACGGTTTCCGCCATTATTGCCGAGAAATTGAATATTCTTTGTCTCGATACCGGGGCAATGTACAGAGCTTGCGCTTTAAAGTGCATAGAATGTGGTATTTCGCCGGAAGACGAGGCTAAAGTCGCCGGAATAATCGACGATATCGATATAAAAGTCAAATATTCCGACGGCAAACAAATTACGTATCTCGACGGCGCCGATGTGTCGGTCGACATAAGAAAACCCGAAATTTCGATGATTGCTTCAAAAGTTTCGGCGCTCAAATGCGTCCGCACGAAAATGGTTGACCTTCAAAGGCAAATCGCCTCCGAAAATTCCTGTATTCTCGACGGCAGAGATATAGGTACCAATGTTTTGCCAAACGCAAAATATAAGTTTTTTTTAACGGCTTCGGCAGAAGTAAGGGCAAAGCGGAGATTCGACGAAAATGTTTCGAAAGGATACGACGAACCCTACGCGGAAATTTTGGAAGAGATAAAAAAGCGGGACATGCAAGATATGTCGCGCAAAATTGCACCCTTGAAAAAAGCCGAGGACGCCGTTGAAATTGATACGTCGGATATGACCGTTGACGAGGTCGTAAACAAAATAATCAGTTTGATTCAGGTGAAAATTTAATGAGCGAAAATTCTCCGGAAATTAAAAAGAAGAAAGAAAAGCCCACGAAACTCTATAAGTGGTTCAGATTTATGCGGCGCTTTCACGGTATTTTTATGCGCCCTTTTTTGCCGTATAAGCAATACGGACTTACAAAAAAACTCGACGACAGAGCCTATATAATCGTCGGCAATCACAAGAGCGTGCTCGACGTTATTTTCGCCGCCGTAAGCACTACAAAGCCGGTGCATTACATGGCTAAAAAAGAACTGTTCGAAAAAGGAATAGGCAAGTGGTTTACAAGAAAATGCGAATGTATACCGGTAAACCGCGACGGAAACGATGTGCGCGCCGTAATGCAGGCTATGAAATATCTCAAAAACGGCGAAATAGTATGTATTTTCCCGGAGGGCACGAGGAATAAAACGGAAGATATATTTTTGCCATTCAAAAGCGGCGCGGCGGCTCTTTCGATAAAAACAAAAACTCCCATAGTTCCGATGATTCAAGTCAGGAAAATAAAAGTTTTCAAGCGCTCGCATGTGTTATACGGCGAACCGTTTGAATTCAGCGAATACTATGATAAAAAGTTAACCGAGCAGGATATAAAAGAAGCGGACGAAAAATTAAGGGAAAGGATGCTTGACCTCTATAATCGGTTAAATGAAATGTTAAACTCGAAAAAAAGAAAAAAGAAAGCAAATGAAAGTAATTCTCGCTAAACACAGCGGCTTTTGCGTCGGTGTAAAATATGCGGTGGATACCGCCATGAATCTCAATGCCGGGAACGCTTACGTTCTCGGCGAAATTATTCATAATCCGGACGTCGTAAGAGCAATAAAAGATAAGGGAATAAAAGTTGTGGAGAGCCTCGACGAAATACCGGACGGAAGCACTGTGGTCTTTCGTTCGCACGGAGTTCCGAAGGCCTTTTACGGTATTTGCAAAAATCGCGACATAAAAATCATCGACTGCACTTGCGGCTTCGTCAAAAGAACGCAGAAAATCGTTGAAGAGCAGTATGCTTTGGGCAAACACATAGTTATAATAGGCGAACCGAAACATCCCGAGGTGGTAGGTCTTCTGGGGTGGTGCGGCGGCAACGCAACCGTGCTTACAGGCGACGATAATATCCCCGACGAGCTCTCTTTAAAAGATCTTTGCGTTGTTTGTCAAACCACGTTTTCGGCGGAAAAATTTGAAAAAATAATAAAAAATATTAAAAAAGTCTGTGAAAAAACAGTTGCTGTTTTCAGGACTATTTGTTATACTACTATTGAACGCCAAAACGAAGTTGAACAACTTGCGTCGCAGTGCGAAGCAATAATTGTGGTTGGCGGGTTGAACAGCAGCAACACTAATAAACTGTACGACCTCGCCGCCAAGCGCTGTAAACATGTTTTCAGATTGTCAAGCGTCGGAGATCTGAATTTATCAGAAATAAAAAATTTTAAAAGTGTAGGTATTGTTTCAGGGGCTTCAACCCCGAATGCGCAAACCCGGGAGGTTCTCTTAAAGATGGAAGAAAACACAGAAGTTAAGGCAACTAACAACGCTATGGACGAGGTGGTTGCTAAAATCGACAGCGACTCGAAATTTAAAAAGGGCCAAACCGTTACCGCGACCATTTCTCAGGCTACGGAAGACGGACTTATGATTTTGTTGCCCTATTCAAAAAAGGAAATCGCTTTGAGCAAAGAAGATCTTGACTGCGAGGAGTATCGCGTTGAAGATTATGTAGGCAAAATAGGCGATCCTATCGAATTGCTTGTCGTTGAACTCAAGCCTAATCTCAAACTTTCGCAGAAAATGATAAAACTTCTGCAACAGGAAGAGGCTTTAAGCGCCGACATAGAAGCCGGCAAAGAGTTTAAAATAATCTGTACCGGATCCAATAAAGGCGGCCTTGTAGGTCAAATGGGAACTTTCTCGGTATTCGTTCCCGCAAAAGAAATACGTACCGGTTATGTTCAGGATCTCACGAAATACGTAGGCAAAGAACTCAGACTTCGCGCATTGGAGGTTAAAAAGACAGGCAGAAAAGAGATAATCGCTTCGCAGAGAGTTATTATACAGGAAGAGCGCGAAGCAAAAGCGGCGGCAAAACTTGCAAAAGAAGAGGCGTTTTTCGCCAATATTGCCGTCGGCGACATCGTAACCGGCAAAGTTGAAAGAGTTACCGGTTTCGGTGCGTTTGTTTCCGTCAACGGTTTCGATTGCCTTGCCCATATTTCCGATCTTTCATGGACGGGAGTAGACGCAGTTACCGATGTTCTGGAAATCGGCAAAACTTACGAATTCAAAGTTCTTAAAGTCGATACCGAAAACAAAAAGGTATCGATAGGATATAAACAGCTTCAACCTCAGCCGTGGGATCTCGTGGCTGAAAAATACAGCGTCGGCGAAGTCGTTCACGGCAAGGTTGTCAGAATAGTTCCTTTCGGCGCGTTTGTCGAAGTCGAAAAAGGAATCGACGGGCTCGTTCATGTTTCTCAGATCAGTCAGGAAAGAATAGAAACTCCCGCGACTGTTTTGAGTGTCGGCGAAGAGGTTGACGCGAAGATAATCGCAATAGATCCCGAAGCAAGAAAAATGAATCTCTCCATTAAAGCGCTTTTGCCCGAAGGCGAAAAGAAAAAGACGCATAAGGCGGAAGGCGACGACGCAGAAAAGACTCCGAAAAGAGGAAGAGCTCCCCGCAAATCCGACGATGAATTATCGGATTGGAGCGATAACGGCGCCGTAGGCACTTCGCTCGCCGACGTGCTCGCCGACGCGCAGAAAAACAAATAAGTTTTGAAATCGCAACGCAATGAAGCGTTGCGATTTTTGTTCTTTGGGTTTAATTTACGTACATTCGGTTTATTTAATAATAGTGGAACAATGGAGGCTGTTATGAAAAAAGAAGGTAATATTAAAATTTCCAGCGAAAACATGATGCCGATTATCAAAAAGTGGCTCTATTCGGATAAGGATATTTTTCTTCGCGAAATAGTTGCAAACGGCATTGACGCAATCACGAAATTCAAAAAATTGGTTGATATCGGCGAGGCCGCCGATAACGGTGAAGAACTTTCCGTAAAAATTTCCGTAGATAAAAAGGCCAAAACTCTTACGGTTGAAGACAACGGCATAGGAATGACTGCGGACGAAGTTGAAAATTACATAACGCAAATAGCTTTTTCCGGCGCTTCGGATTTTTTGCAGAAGTATGAAAAAGCCGCGGGCGACGGTATTATAGGACATTTCGGACTTGGATTTTATTCGGCGTATATGGTTTCCGAGAACGTTGAAATCTATACCAAATCGTATAAAAACGAACCGTCCGTGAATTGGGAATCGGACGGTAATTCGACTTACAGCATAGAGGAATGTGAGAAAGAAGGCCGCGGAACAAAAATCGTTATGCATATTGCGGCCGAAGAAAAAGAGTTCCTCGAAGAGAGCAATATTAAGCAACTTGTAAAGAAATATTGCTCCTTTATGCCCTATAATGTGTATGTTGATTTCAAGGGCGACGGCAAGGACGAACCGTTGAATACGACGTCCCCGCTTTATATTAAATCTCCCAAGGATTGCACGGACGAAGATTACAAGAAATTTTATACCGATACGTTCATGGATTACAACGAGCCCATATTTTGGATACACTTAAATATGGACTATCCTTTTAAACTTAAAGGAATATTGTATTTCCCCAAAGTAAGAAACAAGCTTGAACTCGAACGCGGAAAAGTAAAACTCTATTGCAATCAGGTTTTTATAGCCGATAATATCAAAGAAGTTATTCCCGAATTTCTTATGCTTCTGAACGGCGTTATCGACTGCCCCGATATTCCTTTGAACGTGTCGAGAAGTTTTCTGCAAAACGACAGTCAGGTAAGAAAAATAAGCAAGCACATAACGAAGAAAGTTGCCGACAAACTTACTTCGCTTTATAAAAACGATAAAAAGCATTTCGAAGAGTGCTGGGGAGACATAGCCAATTTTATCAAATTCGGCTGCATAAAGGAAAAAGATTTTTACGAAAAAGTAAAAGACATAATTATATACAAAGACATAAACGGCCAGTATACGAATATATCCGAGCTTATCGGAAATTCGGATAACCAACCCTCGGAGACTACGGAAGAGAATAAGGCCGAAGATAAAGGGGCAAAAGAGGAAAAACCTGAAACCGTTTACTATGTTTCCGACGAACAGCAACAGGCACAGTATGTGAAGCTCTTTAAAGATCAAGGGTTGAACGCGATACTTTGCGATAACTTTATAGATCCGCATTTCCTCAGTTTTCTTGAATACGAAACGCCGACAAAAATCAAATTCATGCGTATTGACGCCGACGTCGCCGGCGCGCTTAAAAACGAAGAGAACGTCGAAGACGAAGTGCTTAAAGATATCTTTAAAAACGCTTTGAACAACGACAAAATAACGATTAAAACCGAGGCGCTTAAAAATTCCGAAGTTCCGGCTATAATTCTTGTAGACGAATACATGCGCAGATACAGCGAGATGGGGCAGTATTACGGTATGTCCGACGGCGAGTTAAATAAGACGTTAGTCGTCAACACAGCTTGTCCTACGGCGCAAAAAATCAAAACGCTCGAAGCCGAAAAACGCGATTTTGTGGCTCGCTATATTTATTCTCTCGCGTTGGCCTCGTTCAAAAAACTCAGTCCCGAAGAACTTGATAAATTCATAAAGGACAATCTTGTTTTGCTCGATAATTATTTGGATTGAATAAATTTTTTGCGGCAACGCTCCGGAATGTAAGTTCCGGAGCGTTTTTACGTATATGCTTAACGCATATATTTAGAAATTAATTACATTTTTTTTAAAATCTGTCTTGAAAAATCCGATATAATATGGTAGAATAAATAAGGTATGGTAAGGTTATATGTCGGAGTGTTGTGCGCTTGAAAATTTTCATAAAGGCGACGGATGCAATGCTTATGAATTTTTCGGTTGCCACAAAGTTTCCGCGAATGAATATGTCTTTCGCGTTTGGGCTCCGCATGCCGAATCTGTAAATCTTATAGGCACTTTTAACGATTTTAACGGCAATGTAACTCCTATGCGCAGGCTTTCGGATAACGAAAGTTTCGAAGTTCAGATTTCAGCGTGCAAAGGCGATAAATATTCTTTTCTGATAAAAACGTATGACGGCCGCGAACTCGTCAAGGCCGATCCGTTTGCCTTTAAGAGCGATTTCCCGTCTTCATTTAATTCGGTTGTATGGGGTTTGCCCGATAAAGCAGAAAGAATTTATAAAGATAAAAATTATAACGAACCGGTAAATATTTACGAAGTTAACTTGCTGTCTTGGAAAAGACACAAAGACAATAGTTATTTAACGTATTCCGAGTTGGCGGAAGACCTTGTTCCGTATGTAAAGAATATGGGTTACACGCACGTGGAGCTTATGCCGATAACCGAGTTTCCGTACGACGGTTCGTGGGGTTATCAGGTTACGGGGTATTTTTGCCCGACCGCGCGCCTCGGAACCCCGGAGGAGTTTGCGGATTTAATTCGCGCATTTCACGCAAACGGGATAAAGGTTATTATCGATTGGGTTCCCGCGCATTTCCCCAAAGACGACTTCGGTTTATATGAATTTGACGGACAACCGCTTTACGAATGTCCTTTGTGGGACAATATGGAGCACAGCGGATGGGGAACCCGCAAATTCGATTTCGGAAGGGAAGAAGTAGACAGCTTTCTTGTTTCGAGTGCGCATTTTCTGTTTGACGTATACGGCATAGACGGATTGCGAGTTGACGCCGTTGCCTCTATGCTGTACCTCGATTATGACAGGGCGCCGGGGGATTTTACTCCGAACGTTTACGGCGACAACCGTAATATTCAGGCAATCGAATTTATAAAAAAGTTCAATACGATTATCAAACGCGATTTTCCGGAAGCCATAACGATAGCCGAAGAATCGACAAGCTATCCAAATGTAACTTCGAAATGCTCGGAGGGCGGGCTCGGTTTCGACTATAAGTGGAATATGGGATGGATGAACGATGTTTTGTTTTACTGTCGGCAAGATCCCTATTTCAGGAATCATCATCACGTAAAACTGACGTTCTCTCTGATGTATGCTTTTTCCGAAAGATACGTTTTGCCGCTGTCCCATGACGAAGTTGTTCACGTTAAAGGCTCAATAGTCAATAAAATGCCCGGCGAATATGCCGATAAATTTGCGGGAGAACGCGAGCTTTTGGGATTTATGTATGCTCATCCCGGGAAAAAACTCAACTTTATGGGTTATGAGGTTGCCCAATTCAAGGAATGGGATTACCGCGAGGGCATTGAATATTATCTGACCGATTTTGCCAAACACGCGCAAATGAGAGATTTTGTCCGAAATTTAAACGTGTTTTACAAGAACTGCAAACCGCTTTATGAAGTTGACGACAGTTGGAACGGATTCGAATGGCTTGTCGTTGACGACAAATACAATAATTTGCTGGCGTTTAACCGATACGCCGCCGACGGAGAAAGTCTGACGGCCGTCATAAATTTTTCGGGCGTCGATTTGACGGATTATGTTATCGGCATCCATAAAGGTAAATACCGCGTAGTGTTTTCAACGGATGAAAGACGTTTCGGAGGCGAGGGAAGAATAAGAAAGCGGGTATTCAATACAAGGAAACAGCCAAGCCATGGCAAAGAATATTCAATATCGATTGATATTCCGAGACTGACTTGTTTGTATTTAAAAAAAGAAAAATAATTATTTGGGGGATTTAGCAATGCTAAGAAAAAAAGAATGCGTTGCGATGTTGCTTGCGGGCGGACAGGGTTCAAGACTGTACGCTCTTACGAGTAACATAGCAAAACCTGCCGTATCTTTCGGCGCGAAGTACAGAATTATCGACTTCCCGCTGTCCAATTGCATCAACTCCGGTATCGATACAGTCGGCGTACTCACTCAGTATCAGCCGCTTGTACTCAACGAGTACGTTGGCAACGGTCAGCCTTGGGATCTCGACAGAACGTTTGGCGGAGTACATATTCTTTCGCCTTATGAGGCCAAAAAAGATACTTCATGGTATAAAGGAACGGCAAACGCGATTTACCAGAATATCAGATTTATGAAAATGTACGATCCCGAGTATGTGCTTATACTTTCGGGCGACCACATTTACAAGATGGATTACGATAAGATGCTTGCCGCACATAAGGAATCAAAGGCCGATTGTACAATCGCTTGCATGAAAGTGCCTATGAAAGAGGCTTCGAGGTTCGGCATTCTCAATACTAATCCCGACGGCACTATTTATGAATTCGAAGAGAAGCCCAAACAACCCAAGAGCGACTTGGCTTCGATGGGCATCTACATATTTACGGCTTCAAAACTTTTCAAATACCTTGAAGCAGACGAGGCCGATCCCAACTCCGACAAAGACTTCGGTAAAAATATCCTTCCGGCGATGCTCAACGCGGGAGAAAAAATGTATTCATATCGTTTCGAGGGCTATTGGAAAGACGTTGGAACGATAAGCTCGCTCTGGGAAGCAAATATGGATTTGCTCGGCGTTATTCCCAATTTCGAACTTTCGGACAGAGATCGCGTAATACATTCGAGAAGTCCTTTGGCTCCTCCGGCGTTCGTTGAAGGAGAGGTCGTTAATTCGATTGTTGCAACCGGAGGCGAAATCGAAGGAAAAGTCGTAAATTCCGTTATAGGCACAAATTGCGTTATCGAAAAAGGCGCGGAAGTAATCGACAGCGTTTTGATGGGCAACATAACCGTTAAAGCCGGCGCAAAAATCAATTATTCGATAATCGACGAGGAAGTTACCGTCGGAGAAAAAGCCGTAATCGGCGCCGAAAAAGAAGAGGCGCTTAAAGTCGAGAGTAAAACAAGCGGCATAACAGTGCTCGGCAGAGGAATAACCGTAAGCAAAAACGGCAAAGTTCCCGCCGGCGAGATTGTTGATAAAAACGTGTAAGGGGGGAATCAAAATATGGCTACGACAGTTGGCGTTATATTTTCAAGTATAAATGAAGAGGACATACCCGAATTGACCAAAGTCCGTTCTACGGGTTCGGTTCCTTATGGCGGAAGATACCGTTTGGTTGATTTTGCTCTTTCCAATATGGTCAATTCGGGAATAAC
Source organism: uncultured Clostridia bacterium (assembly GCA_947628505.1). Taxonomy (GTDB): domain Bacteria; phylum Bacillota; class Clostridia; order Christensenellales; family Borkfalkiaceae; genus Coproplasma. Next base: position 5,066 of record CANRAD010000005.1, on the reverse strand, counting down.
CACCGTAGGCATGATAACCAAAAACAATTATCAGTCGCTTATGGATCACCTCGGATCTGGCAAATATTGGGATTTGGCGAGAAAGGAAGGAGGACTTATCCTTCTGCCGCCTTACAGCGATGAGACGGAAACTCTCTACAAGAACCGTCTTGAAGCATTGAAAGGCGCTACGGCATTTTTGAAAAAGGCTAAGGAGGATTTCGTAGTTCTTGCCGACAGCGACGCCGTCTATAAACTTGATTACAGCAAAGTAATCGAAGCTCATATCAAGAACAATGCCGATATAACGATGGTTTATCACGAACATGAGATTCAGAAATCGCATTATTATCTTACTTTTGAAACCGATTCGAACGATAAGATAACCGATATTCAGATAAATCCCACTTTCGGCGGAGTGAAGAAAAACTATATCAACGTAATGGTCGCTCGCACATCGTTCCTTCTCAGACTTATTCAGGACGCCATTCAGCATGGATATACGAGTTTCGGTAAAGACATTCTCAGCCCCGGCGTTAAGACTTATAATCTCTATGCATATAAATTCGACGGATATTACGCAAACATAAATTCGCTTAATTCGTATTTCAAAGCGAATATGGACCTTCTCAATAAGAAAGTTCGTCAGGAGATATTCGGCGACAGAGATGTTTATACGAAAGTCAACGACAGCGCGCCGGCAAAATTTGCCGATACCGCAATAGTTAAAAATTCGCTTGTGTCGGACGGTTGCATAATCGAAGGCACGGTGGAAAACTGCGTGCTTTTCCGCGGCGTAAAAATAGGAAAGGGAGCGGTTGTTAAAAATTGTATCCTTATGACAGATAATATTGTCGGAGAAAACTGCAATCTTTCGTACGTTGTCAGCGACAAGAATTCCGTTATCCGTGATAACCGTGTGCTTGCCGGTTGTGAAGTTCAGCCTTACTTTATCAATAAGGGTACGCTTTTATAAATATATCCGGGGGGAAAATAATCAATGGCTACAACCAAAACAACTAAGAAAACAGATACAGCAAAGAGTACGGTAAAGAAAACCGCAGCAAAGAAGGAAACGCAAGCGGTGTCCCTTGAAAAGAAAAAAATTCTTTTCGTGGCTTCCGAGGCGACGCCTTTTATTGCTACCGGCGGACTTGCCGAAGTAATAGGCTCGCTTTCAAAAGCGCTTGCCGCTACGGGAAAATTTGACGTCAGAGTCGTTATTCCTTTGTTTTCTGATATAAAAAAGGAGTACAGAGACCAATTTACATATCTTGGAAATCTCTACGTTCATCTCGCTTGGCGTAATCAATATTGCGGCATTTTCTCATATGTAAAAGACGGAGTTACTTTCTATTTTATAGATAACGAATTTTACTTCAAACGTCCCGGTTGCTACGGCTATTACGACGACGGAGAAAGGTTTGCGTTTTTCTCGAGAAGCGTTCTCGAAATAATGCCGTTCCTTAACTTCTATCCCGATGTAATGCATTGCCACGATTGGCAAGCGGCGCTTGCGGCAATTTATCTGAAAACAAACTACTGTTTCAGAGAAGAGTACCAATACATACGAGCACTGTTCACTATTCACAACATAGAATATCAAGGACAGTATTCTCTCGATTTGCTCGGCGATCTTTTCGATATTTATGGCAGTTATCAGTATCTCGTTGAGTACAATAATTCGATAAACCTTATGAAAGGCGCCATTGAATGTTGTGAAAGATTTTCGACCGTAAGTCCCAGATATGCGGAAGAAATCAAAGATGCGTATTATGCGCATGGACTTGATCCTATCATCCGCAAGAACGAGTTCAAACTTACGGGAATTCTCAACGGGATAGACGATATAAGTTATAATTGCGCGCTTGACAGTCATTTATTTGCGAACTTTACTCCCGAAGATTTTTCCAACAAGGCTGTTTGCAAGAAAGAATTGCAGAAAATGCTCAATTTGCCTCAAAAAGCAAATACGCCTATAATTTCGATGGTTTCGAGATTGGTTTCCCACAAAGGACTCGACCTTGTTACCGCAGTTATAGAAGACCTTTTGCAAGACGACGTTCAAATAGTTATTCTCGGAACGGGAGATTCGCATTTTGAAGGTTTCTTCAAGGATTTGGCATACAGGTATCCCGATAAACTCAGTGCGAATATTGTTTTTAACGGCGATTTGTCGAGGAAAATATACTCCGGATCGGATATATTCCTTATGCCTTCCAAATCCGAACCTTGCGGGCTTTCGCAGATGATTGCGTGCCGTTACGGCACCGTGCCCATAGTAAGGGAGACGGGAGGGCTTTATGACAGTATAAAACCGCTTGTTAACGGCTATACTTTTTCGAATTACAATGCGCACGATATGCTCTATGTAATTCGTGAGGCTGTTGCAAATTATAAAAACAAAAAGGAGTGGGCAAAACTTATGTACAGGGCGGCTACGACGGATTTCAGTTGGAGCCATTCCGCAAAGGATTATGAGGCTCTTTACTTAGACATGCTCAAATAATAATTAAACAGGAGAACATAATGAGCAATACCGCTATTACCGAAAAGGAAGTCAAAGAACAGATTAAAGGTAAACTTTCGAGATATTTCGGAGTTACCCCTGTCGAGGCTTCCAAAGACCAAATTTATAAAGCCGTTGTCATGGTTGTAAGAGATATTCTTCTCGAAAAACGGCAGCAGTTTCATAAAAAGGTCAAAGCAAAACGCGCCAAGAGAGTTTATTATCTTTGCATGGAATTTCTTCTCGGCCGTTCATTAAAAAACAGTTTATACAATCTTAGCGTTACGCCTATATTTGAAAAAGCTGTTTCCTCGTACGGACTCAAGCTGGAAGATTTATACGAACTCGAGCCCGACGCAGGTTTGGGTAATGGCGGATTAGGCAGACTTGCCGCATGCTTTATGGACGCACTCGCGACGGGCAACTATCCGGCAATGGGTTATTCACTGCGCTACGAATACGGTCTTTTTAAACAAAAGATAGTAGACGGGTGGCAAATCGAATTGCCCGATGCATGGTTGCCCGGAGGCGAGGCCTGGTTAACTCAAAGAACAGATAAAAACTTTATTGTACGCTTCAACGGACAAATAGAGGAAAGGTGGACTGAAAACGGTCTGCAAACCAATTATATAAATTGTAATGAGATTCAGGCGGTTGCCTACGACCTTATGATTTCCGGTAAGGACAGCGAAGCCGTTTCCGTTCTCAGATTATGGAAAGCAAAACCCGTTCAGGACTTTAATATGCAGCTTTTCTCCCAAGGCGAGTACTATAAGGCAATGAACAACGATAACGATGCGGATTTGCTTACAAAAGTGCTTTATCCGGCCGATAATCATAATGCCGGCAAGTCTTTGAGATTAAAACAGCAATATTTCCTTTGCTCGGCTTCGATACAGAACATAGTGGAGGACCATAAGCATAGATACGGCGATTTGCGCGATCTCCCGAAACTTGCAGCCATTCATTTAAACGATACTCATCCGGCTTTGGCAATTCCCGAATTAATGAGAATACTTATCGACGAGTATTATTACGATTGGAATCAGGCTTGGGCGATTACAACAGCTACTTGCGCATACACGAACCATACGGTGCTTGCGGAAGCGCTTGAAACGTGGAACGAGGATTTGATTGAACGCACGGTTCCTCGTATACATTCGATAATAAAAGAAATCAACAGAAGGCTTTGCGAAGAGCTTTGGAATAAATTCCCGGGCGAATGGTCGAAAATATCGCGCATGTCTATAATTGAGCACGACCGTGTAAAAATGGCCAATCTTTGCGTATACGGCAGTCATAGCGTAAACGGCGTTTCCGCGCTTCATAGCGAAATCATAAAAAAATCCGTATTTAAGGATTTCTATGATTTCACGCCCGACAAATTCACAAATGTAACAAACGGCATAGCTCACAGACGCTGGCTCAATCAATCTAATCCGGAACTTGCGGAGCTTTTAAATGATTGCATAGGCGACGGTTATGTTTTGAACGGCGCTGAGCTTGCCAATTTCAAAAAATTCGAGAATGATGCAACGGTATTAAAACGTTTAAACGAAATAAAACATATTAAAAAAGTTCAATTCGCCGAATACGCCAAAAAGAAGCAGGGCGTGATAATAAATCCGGACAGTCTGTTTGACGTTCAGGCGAAGCGTTTGCATGAATATAAGAGGCAACTTCTTAATGTTTTGAATATAATCGATAATTATCTTGACATTATGGATAATCCGACGATAGAAGTTGTTCCCAAAACGTACATTTTCGGCGCCAAGGCCGCTCCGGGCTATGATATGGCCAAAAAGATAATTAAACTCATAAATTATCTTGCCGAAGACATAAAAAAGAATCCTGCGGCAAACGGTAGGCTGAACGTTGTATATATGGAAGATTACAACGTTACGATGTCGGAAAAACTTATGCCTGCGTCCGAAATCTCCGAACAGATTTCACTTGCCGGCAAAGAAGCAAGCGGCACCGGAAACATGAAATTTATGATTAACGGCGCTTTGACAATCGGCACGCTCGACGGCGCAAACGTCGAAATGTGCGAAGCGGTCGGCGAAGATAATATATTCATATTCGGCTATAAGTCGAACGAAGTGGATGAAATCTGGCGCAACGGATACAGTTCGAGCAAATTCTATAATGAATCGCCTAAATTAAGAAGAATAATCGAAGCGTTGATTATCGGCTTTAACGGACAGTCTTTTGCAGACATCGCAAATTATTTGCTCACCGGTTCGCCGGTTGCGGATCCTTATATGTGCATGGCCGATTTTGCAGCGTATTCAAATACTCAACACGAAGTTTCAAATCTGTATGTAACGGATAAAAAGAAATGGAATCAGATTTCTTTGAGAAATATTGCCGCCTCCGGAATTTTCGCCGCAGACAGAAGTATTTCCGAATATGCCTCAAACATTTGGAACTTGAAAAGTTTGAAATCAGATAAAAGCGTTTAATTAATTTAAAGCCGAGCTAATTGCTCGGCTTTATTTTTGTCTAACGAAAACCACGCGATAGTCGCGTGGTTCAAGAGAGGTTAACCGATAAGAATTGAAAATAAAACTCCGAT
>CANRAD010000004.1 GCA_947628505.1 uncultured Clostridia bacterium | reverse complement strand
GTCGGGTTTTTCGAGCACTTCGTAGTGCGTGCCGGGATTTTCTATTATTCGTTCTCTCACGGTTTTCGTGCAATCTTCGTCGAAATAGAAATCTATGTCCTCTGCGTCGTCGGGGCTCTTGTATACGCTGATTTCGCCGTCGTCTTTAACGCCGTTTCCGTTGTCGTCGAGATAATAGCCGGAGGCGTCGTCGCCCGCTATGCCGTAGAGATACATAAGTCCGTGGCGGGCAATTATTTCGTCGCCGGCAACGTCGTCATGTTCGAGCGTCGCGCCGTAGCTCTCTCTGTAAAGGATATCCTGCGACTTCATTCCGTTGTAGTCGACATAGAGGTCGTCGTAATCGGGATCGTCTCTTTTCAGTTCGTTGTTTGCGTCGAGTTTGGCTTTAAGGTCTTCGTCCTCGAACTTTTCCCATGCGGAGGGGGAAGTGCTTATAATTCCCGAAAGCGCGGAACTGTCTCCCGAACGCGACCAATCGTCGACGCTTTTAATGAGATATTGCGCGTCGTCGGGTACGTTGAAGAATTCGAAATTACCGTTTTTCAGAAGTTGAGTATCTTCGGGCGTAGGCGTCGAGGGATTGTCGGGCGGAGCGCTCTCTTCGTTTTGAGCGCATGCGGCGGCAAGTCCGGTGCATGTAACCGAAACGGCGCACAGCAAAGCGATAAGTGTTTTTCTCTTTTTGGATAAATATTTCTTTTTAGTCATACAACACCCGTGTTCGTGCGCGCACACTGCGCGCGGAACGCTATAATAATAAATCGTACTATGTTATTTTAATATAAAAAAGGTTTATAATCAAGCGATTAGCACGGCGTATACGACAAAAAATTTATTATTTTTATTTAATTGCGAAAACTTAATTGTAAAAGCGGATAAATATACGGAATAAACGGGTTTTATGTTTTCGAAAAGAAAAACGGCTCCGCGCGTGGTTTCGGGAGCTTTAATCGGTGCGGTCAACGGATTGTTCGGCGGCGGAGGCGGCATGGTTGCCGTGCCGGTATTGAAGCGGCTTTCCGGTTACGGCGAAAAGCGCGCGCACGCCACGGCCATTATGGTAATGGCGCCGGTATGCGCGGCTTCGGCGATAACTTATATGCTCGGCGGATATCTTCGGGCGGACATATTGATACCCGCGACCTTGGGTTCGGTTGCGGGCGGATTTGCGGGCGCGAGATTGCTGAACAGCTTGCCGGATTTTGCCGTGAAAGCCATATTCGTCGCCATAATGTTCGCGGCCGGATTGAGGATGTTGTTTTGAGTTTTTATATCTACCTCGTCATAGGTTTTCTGTCCGGCATGCTCGGCGGAATGGGCATGGGCGGCGGCACGTTGCTCATTCCCGCGCTTACGGTTTTCGCGGGCGTCGGGCAACACGTCGCGCAGGCTACGAACATAATCGCCTTTTTGCCAACGGCGGCGCTCAGTCTGAAAGTGCATAAAGGCAAGGGCTTGATTGAGCGGGAAGGCGTTCTGAGCCTTACGGTTCCGGCCGTTCTCACTTCGGTAGCCGGCGGACTTGCGGCGGCGCTGCTGCCGGGAGCCGTCCTTAAAAAATTGTTCGGCATATTCCTTTTGATTTCGGCGATAAGCGGAGCGGCGACAATGGTCGTCAGTCGCGGGAAATGAGCTTTTTGAGAGGCTTGAAAGAGAACATTTTCAGACAGTAAAGTATTCCGCACGTAAACGCCAGCACAAGCGGCGCGCACACCGTTATTTCCGCCAACGGTGAGAGGAAACGTTCCGAAACGCCCGCAACGATTTTTCCGAATATGCACGCGGCCGCCACAACGCATATGCCCTTTAAAGCATAGTCTTTTACGTTGAGTTTTCTGCACTTTTTTTTCAAAAGTCTGAGATTGAGGAAGGTCGTAACGATATAGCTCAATCCGAGTCCGCAAACGTAAGAATAAACTCCGATATGCCGTGTGAGCGAAAGAACGCATAATAGCATCGCCGCCGCGCCCGCGGAAAAGTACGCCAATGTGTATTTTTCGCAGTTCATGGAGTTTAGAACGGTATTTGTCATCATCGCGATGCACATCGGCAACACCAACGGCGCGCTTAACTGCACAATGTCTCCGCACAGATCGCTCGAATAGAGGAAGTCGCTTATCGGCCGGCCCAACGCGAATAAAACGGGTATCACGAGCACGGCTATGAAAATGGCGGCTTTTATCGATTTTTCTATGTCTGATTTGACTTTTTCGGTTTCGTTTTTGTAGTAATTTTCCGAAAGTTCGGGCGCGACGACGACCGCTATCGAACCTATTGCCGAGGACGGGATAAACAGCATCGGCACGGCAAGCCCGACCGCCACGCCGTACAGGCTCATTGCCTCCGAGCGTCCGAGCCCGCCGGCGATGAGAAGCGCCGGAAGCAGCAGTGAGACGGCCGAATTGAGCGCCGAAGAAGAAGTGCGCATGACGGTAATGGGCGTGGCGGAGGCGAGAAGCGGCTTTAACTGTCTTTTGGGATTTTTGAATTTGCCGCCAGATTTTATATACCAGAACAGCGATACGACAAAGGAAAACACATAAGAAATCAGCACGGCAATTATTGCCTTTTGCGCCCCGTCTACCGGATCGGCTATTCCTCCCGTAACGAGCACGACTCCGCATATGACCATAACTGCGTCTTCGAGGAGCTCAATAACCGAATAAGGCAGAAATTGCTTGCTGCCCCAGAAAGAACCTCTTATGACGGCGTATACCGAGGTAAGCACGAGCCCGGGGAGTAGAATGATGAAAATATCCGCGCAACGCGGATCGGAGAACATAAACCCGAAACTGTTTTTGCCGAAGAAAAGCAGAATGGCGACGGGAACGGTAATTACGAGCGTGCACACGATACCGGCAGTTACGGCCGAGTGCTTTCCGCTTATATCGTTTTTTGCGCCGCTCTTTGCCATAAGTCGGGAAACCGTTACGGGTATTCCGCTCGAAGCCGCGGTGAGAAACAGCGCAAAGACCGTGAGGCATATCTGATAAATTCCCAGTCCCTCGGCGCCTATTGTTCTCGAAAGCACTATTCTGTAAAGAAAACTCAGGCCTTTTTCTATCGAAGAAAAAATCGTAACCTGCGCGCATGACTTGTAAATATTGTTTTTCACATTTTTATTTTACAGTCCTTTTTGTCGGAATATGAACAATGAAAACGTATTTTGCGTATTATGTAGCAGATGTTTGTGCTTGTAAGGGACAATGCGCCGTTTTACAGGGTGAAGAGAGGACAAAAAACTCCGGATATCGAGCGCGAACTCAATATTCCCGCAATCGAGGCGCGCGAGGGGAGCGTGCTTAAAGAAGACGGCTATGTTTTGCGCAGGATTCGCCCTTTCGAAACCTATGAAAGCCTTGCCGCCGAATACGGCGTTCCGGCGGAGCAATTGAAAAGAGTGAACGGCGGGAAAATTCTCCATCCCGCCCGCAAAATATTCATACCGCTGTTATAACCGCGTACCGATATAAAGCATATAATAAAATATATCCGCGCTGTGCGCGGAAAAATAAAACGGAGGTCAAAAATGTCATTTTTTTCCAATTTTCAATCGGATAAATGCCCGGGTTCTATAAGCGGCAATCCTCTGAACGGGATGTGCGAAAAAGTTTGCATTCAGGCACAGAAGATATTCGACGCCTGTATAAAGCAGATTCAGATAGAAAACTATACGCTTACGCTCGAAAACAACGTCCCGGCCAACCCTACATACCCGTTGACTTTCATAAGCGCAAGGTCGCTTTCGAGTTCGGGGAACATAACCGCTTTGAACATAGAGCGGTTGCCGGATAAACCCAATTGCGCGAGAGTTCAGGCAACTGTAAGCATACCCGTCGAAGTCGCCTACACCGACGCAAACGGAGTGGAGGGCGTGGCGCAGTCTGCAATAAGCGTCTCCGAAGACGTGCTGTTGTATGTTCCGGCTCCGTCGATTATGCCTTACAGATGCACCGCCGAAACCTCTGCGGTATGCGCCGAAGGCGTTTTCAACGCAAACGGAACGTTTACCGTGAACGCGTGCATAACGGTTATTTTGAAGATTTCCATAGACGTGGAAATACTCGTTCCCAGCTACGGTTATTGCGCTATTCCTCCCGCGCAGGACTATTCGCAAGAGGTGTGCGCAGGGTTCTTCGAATTGCCGCTGTATCCCCAGCAAAAAAATTGTTCGAAGCAGTAAAAGCGTTTATCCCGATACTGTTTTGCGGCGGAGTTTCGCGCTCCGCCGCTGTATTTTTTGGTTAATCAGAGTATTATGTCAGACATAATTAGGCAGATAATGGACAAAATAAACAAAATTGTCTATTTTTAAACTGACAAAGCAAAACGCTTTAACTTGCCGTTCAAAAGTGATAAAATATGGCTATGAACATTTTTTCCATAAGCGATTTGCATCTTTCCGGGGCGTCGTCCAAGCCTATGGACGTATTCGGCAAGGGATGGGAAAACCACTTTGAAAAAATAAAATCGGATTGGCGCGAGAAGGTTAAAGACGACGACGTCGTCTTGATTTGCGGCGACATAAGCTGGGGATTGACGCTTTCCGAGGGGCTTACCGACCTCGGAAGTTTAAAAGAGCTGAAAGGCAAAAAAGTGTTTATCCGCGGCAATCACGATTATTGGTGGAACGGCATAACGAAACTGAGAAGAGCCGTTCCGGACGACAGCTTTTATATGTTGCAGAACGACTGCGTCAGATTCGGCGACGTGATAATCTGCGGTTCGAGAGGCTGGACGTGCCCGGGGAGCGTCGACTACACCGAAAACGACGAAAAGCTGTATCTCAGGGAAGCCGAGAGGCTCAAACTGTGTTTCAACGAGGTGAAAAAGATACGCCGCGAGGGGGACAGGCTGTTCGTCATGACGCATTATCCGCCTTTTTCGGTCAAATCTCCCGACACTCTGTTTACCCGCCTATTCGAGGAAAACGGAGTGGAGAAAGCTATATTCGGGCATGTGCACGGCGAAACTTATTTCCCCTTTCGCACGGTGCGCGGCGGCATAGAGTATATCCTCACGTCGTGCGACAAAGTGGGGTTCAGACTGCAAATAATTTTATAAATTCTTTATAAAAAACCCGTTCATCGCTTTACAATTCCGATAGGCTGTGTTATAATTTTCAAGACTCAACCAAAAGATGCGTAAGGCGGGAAATGCTGAAAAATATCGTAATGTTCAAAGCGGACGGAGCGTCCGCAAAATAGCGCGATTCGGGCGGTAATGTTATCGGGAACGTCGTATTCGTTCCGCGGTTGTCATTGCCGCTTTTTTTCTGCCGATCGAAAGAAGGAAAGTATGCTGAAAAGTAAAGATTTGCTCGGGTTAAGGGATTGTTCCGCGGAAGAGATTTCGGAAATTTTAGACGGCGCCCGAGCGGCAAAAGAGTTTTTAAAGGGTTCGAGCAAAAAATCCTCCGCGCTTGCGGGGAAAACGCTCGTAACGCTTTTTTACGAAAACAGCACGAGAACGCGCACGTCGTTCGAGCTTGCGGGAAAATATCTCGGCGCCAACGAAGTCAATATTTCCGTCGCAACGAGTTCCGTTCAAAAGGGCGAAACGCTTATCGATACGGGGAAAACGCTCGACGCGATGAAGATAGATTTCATAGCCATTCGCCATCCGATGGCGGGAGCTCCCGAACTGCTTGCGAAAAACGTGAACGCCTCGGTGATAAACGGCGGCGACGGAATGCACGAGCATCCCACGCAGGCCTTGCTCGATATGTTCACGCTCAGAGAAAAATACGGCAAAATAAAGGGCTTGAAAGTAGCCATTCTCGGCGATATCAAACACAGCAGAGTGGCAATGAGCAACCTTTTCGGGCTCGGGAAGCTGGGCGCGGAAGTATATATGTACGCTCCTTCGACCATGGTTCCCAAGGAAATAGAAAAACTCGGAGCGCATATGGCAAAGAGCCGCGAAGAAGCCGTCGACGGCGCCGACGCGGTAATGGGACTCAGAATACAGCTTGAAAGAATGAACGGCGGGCTTTTCCCGTCGCTCTCCGAATACGCGCGCTTTTACGGCGTGAACGATAAGATACTCGGTTACGCGAAAAAAGGAGCAGTGGTTTTGCATCCGGGGCCGGTGAACAGAGGCGTCGAACTTACGCCTCAGGTGATAGACGGCGAACGCAGCCTTATAAACGAACAGGTAACAAACGGTTTGGCCGTGCGTATGAGCATATTGAAGCTGCTTGCGGAATACAGGGAGAAAAATCTATGAAAATTCTTATAAAAAACGGAACGCTCGTCCTCGGCGACGGCGAAAAAAAGGCGGATTTGCTCGTCGATGAAGGTAAAATCGCGGCAATAGCCCCCGAAATAAACGAGGATTGCGAAGTCATAGACGCCGCCGGCAAATACGTATTGCCGGGAATAATAGATATCCACGTCCATTTCCGCGAGCCGGGATACGAGGGCAAAGAGGATATACAAAGCGGTTCCGAGGCGGCGGTTGCCGGGGGCGTAACGCAGGTATGCTGTATGCCCAACACAAACCCCGTTTGCGATAACGCGGTGGTCGCAACGTATATAAAAGCCCGCGCGGCCGAGGTCGGCTTGTGCAAAGTCAACCCGATAGGTGCTATTACAAAGGGCGAACAGGGCGAGAGCCTTGCCGATATAGGTAAAATGAAAGCGGCGGGCGCAGTCGCGCTCAGCGACGACGGCAGGTCGGTCAAGAACTCGTATATAATGCGCCTTGCAATGGAATACGCCTCCGACTTCGGCTTAAAATGTCTGTGCCATTGCGAGGATTCCGATTTGGTGGACGGCGGCGTGGTAAATGAGGGCTACAACTCCACGCTCACGGGTTTAAAGGGCAGCTTGCGCGCGGCCGAAGATATAATGATAGCCCGTGAAATAGCTCTCTCCGAGAGCCTCGATATTCCCGTGCACATCTGCCACGTTTCGACGTACAGCGGCGTAGAACTCATAAGAAGCGCAAAGTCGCGCGGCGTAAAGGTAACGGCCGAAACTTGCCCTCATTATTTCATACTCACGGACGACGTCATAACTTCTTACGATACGGATACGAAAGTCAACCCCCCGATACGAGAACAGCGGGACGTAGACGCCATAATCAGGGGCTTGCAGGACGGTACGATAGATTGCATAGTAACGGACCACGCGCCTCATTCTCTGAAAGACAAGCAGGTAGAATATAATCTGGCGGCTTCCGGCATAAGCGGAATAGAGACGAGCCTCGCGTTGTCGTATACCTATCTCGTCAAAACGGGCAAGTTGACTCTTTGCGAACTCGCGGAGAAAATGAGCGCCGCTCCGGCGGCGGTTCTCGGCCTTGAAGGCGGCTCGCTTTCTGTGGGAGCTCCCGCCGATATCGCAATAGTCGATTTCGGCGAGAAGTACGTTATCGACAGTTCGAAATTCAAATCGAAGGGCAGGAACACGCCTTTCGAAGGCTATGAAGTTTACGGCGTGGTAAAATATACCATAGTAGACGGACAGATAAAATATAAACAGTGATGAGAGGTGCTGTATGATAGATTCGCTTATTGATAAAATTATCGGGATGCAAAATCCCACGTGCGTAGGTCTCGATACGCATTTCGATTATCTCCCCGACGAGATGCGGGAGGATATCTCCACGTTCGAGGGCGCGTCCGAACGCATTGTCGAATTCAACATGAATATAATCGACAAAGTATGCGATATAGTTCCGGCGGTAAAAGTGCAGGTGGCGTATTACGAAATGTACGGCTACGAAGGCATGCGCGCCTTTGACTACACGGTAAATTACGCCCGCGGCCGCGGCCTTACCGTAATAGCCGATTGCAAGAGAAACGATATCGGCTCCACGGCGGCTTGTTATTCTTCCGCCTATCTCGGCAAAACCGACGTCGGCGGCAAAATATTAAAGGCCTTTCCGTCCGATATGCTTACGGTCAACGGATATTTGGGCTCTGACGGAATCAAGCCCTTTCTGGATGACATAAAAGCTAACGACAAGTCGATTTTCATTCTTGTGAAGACATCAAATCCTTCGTCGGGAGAATTTCAGAATCTCAAACTCGAAGACGGAAAATACATTTACGAGAAAATGGGCGCGCTCGTTTCGGAGTGGGGCAAAGACAGCATAGGTAAATACGGCTATTCCGAAGTCGGCGCGGTTGTGGGGGCAACCCACCCGGAAGAAGCGGAAAAACTTCGCGCGGAGATGCCGAACACGTTTTTCCTCATTCCCGGTTACGGCGCGCAAGGCGGAAGCGCCCGAATGCTCAAAGTTTGCTTTGACGAACGCGGCCTCGGCGGCGTGGTGAATTCCTCCCGCGGAATAATATGCGCCTATCGCAAGCCGGAATACAGAGGAATGAATTATTACGACGCCGCGCGCGCCGCTTGCCTCGATATGCAACAGGATCTTTTGGGCGCAATAGGCAAAATGGGCAGATAAGACGGTTATGAAAGATTTGACGGCAACTGTAAAGAGCAACGAAAAGATTGCTGAAAATATATATATGATAACCCTTTCTTTGCCGGAAGACGCGGGTGAAATTCACGGCGGACAGTTCGTGAATTTGTCTACGGGCAGCGGAGAAAATCTTCTCAGACGCCCTCTCGGCGTATGCATTGCAAACGGCAGAGACGTCTCGGTCTGCTATCAGGTAAAGGGCAAAGGGACAAGATATCTTTCCGAAGTCGGAAGCGGCAGGGAATTGCAGGTTTTGCTTCCTCTCGGAAATTGGTTCGACCTCGAAAAATATAAAAGCGTGGCCGTCGTGGGCGGCGGCGTCGGCATTTTCCCCCTTATAGCCACAATTCGCGAATTTTCGGGCAAAAAAGATTTCTATTCTTATATAGGTTTCAGAAATAAGAACGCCGTATGCCTTCTGGACGAACTCTCCGGAAGCAAACGGCTTACTGTAACGACCGACGACGGAAGTTACGGCAAAAAGGGAAACGCGGTTGAAGCCTTCTTTTCGGATGCGGAGAATATAAACGCGGACGCAATAATAGCTTGCGGGCCTCCCGTCATGCTCAAAGCGCTTAAAGCGAAGCTGGCGGAAGAGGGCGTAAAAACCCCGTGCTTCGTATCTTTGGAGGAGAGAATGGGATGCGGTATGGGAGCGTGCCTCGTATGCGTATGCAAAACGTCCGACGGCGGGAATGCCCGCGTATGTCGCGACGGTCCCGTATTCGATATAACGGAGGTACAACTCTGATGGCTGATCTGCAAGTTGAAATTTGCGGCGTCAAATTCAAAAATCCCGTAATAGCGGCGAGCGGTACGTTCGGTTTCGGAAGAGAATACGACCTCTTGTACGATATTTCCGTACTCGGCGGAATATCGACGAAGGGGATGACGTTGGAACCGCGGTTGGGCAACCCGGTTCCCAGAATAGCCGAGGGATCGAGCGTTATACTCAATTCCGTCGGTTTGCAGAATCCGGGCGTCGAACACTTTATAGAGCGCGACCTTCTGTTTCTCAGAAAAAAAGGCGTTGCGGTAATCGCCAACGTCGCCGGCAGAACGCTTGAAGATTACGGCAATATCTGCGCGCGTTTGGACGGTCTTGTCGATATGATAGAACTGAATATCTCGTGCCCGAACGTGCGTGCGGGCGGCATGGCGCTCGGCATACGCCCCGAAAACATAGAGGAAGTAACCCGCCTCTGCAAAAAAAATCTCGCGACTACGCCCCTTATCGTCAAACTTTCTCCCAATGTCGAGAGCATTTCCGTAAACGCGAAAGCGGCGGAAAACGGCGGAGCGGACTGCATTTCGCTCATCAATACTTTGACGGGAATGGTTATAGATATCGAACGCCGCAAGCCGTTGCTTGCCAATAATACGGGCGGCGTGTCCGGCGCGGGAATAAAGCCCATTGCCGTGAGAATGGTTTACGAGGCTTCGCACGCCGTAAAAATACCGGTAATAGGTATGGGCGGAATAACTTGCGGCGAAGACGCGATAGAATTTATGATGGCGGGCGCGCGCGCCGTACAGGTGGGCACCGCCAACTTCACCGACGGCAACGCAATGCCCAAAATCATCGACGGAATAGATAAATGGCTCGATAAACACAATATAAAAAGCGTAAACGACATAGTCGATACGTTGACGTTGAATTAAGGAGATATTATGACTTACAAACAGCAATTTATAAAATTTATGGTTGATAACGGAGTGTTGAAATTCGGCGAGTTTACGCTCAAAAGCGGCAGAAAAGCGCCGTACTTCATAAATACGGGCAACTATAAATCGGGAGCTCAGCTTGCAAAACTCGGAGAATATTACGCGCGTTGCATAGAGGAGAACAATATCGAGGCGGACACTCTCGTAGGTCCCGCTTATAAAGGTATTCCCCTTGCCGTAACCACGGCCGTCGCCCTTTTCAATAATCACGGCAAGGACTTGAATTACTGTTTCGACAGAAAAGAGGTAAAGGACCACGGCGAGGGCGGACTTTTTGTCGGCAAACAGCTTGTCGACGGCGAGCGCGTAATACTTATAGAGGACGTGATGACGTCGGGCAAAGCTCTCCGCGAAATGCTGCCCAAACTTGCTTCGGCGGCGAAAGTCGAAATCGCCGGAATGGTAATTTCCGTCGACAGAATGGAAAAAGGCCTCGAAAGCGAGCTTTCAGCCGTGCAGGAAGTATACAGGGAGTTCGGCGTAAAGGTTTACTCCATAGTTACCATGGCGGACATAATCTCGGCCATAGAAGACGGGATCATAGAGGGCAAAGAATATCTCTCAAAAATGTACGAATACCGCAAAACTTACGGCGTGAATTGATTGCGGAAAATACGCCGCAACCGCGGAACGGAAAAATTCCGGCCGCGCTTTTATGCGCGGCCGTTCCGACCTATAAAGATTAAAAAGCTCCGAACGTTGCAGTTCGGAGCTTTTTGATTTGAATTGAGTTTTAAAACCGCTTAAAGGAGTAGCCGGCGCCTTTGAAATATTTTATGACTTTTCTGAGCGCTTCCGCCGTCGCCGACTTGTCGGTGGCGTCGTGTGCGAGCAAAACCACGTTATCCTTGTTCGAAACGGTTTTTACGGCCGCTTCGGCAAGTTCGTCTGCAGTTGCGTTTTTCAGCTCGCTGTCTCTGAATGAAGCGTTCCAATCAACGTATCTGTAACCGGCGGAGGTAACCGCGGAAACAAGTTCGGAGGGAAGCGAAAAACTGCCGCCGGGGAAGCGGTATAAGGAAGAGTACTGCCCGGTAGCGGCGCATATGATGTCGTTGCACTTTGCTATATCGCTCAAAAGCGAATCGGAATTTGCATATATGTTGCTATATTTGTGAGAATATGAGTGTATTGCAACGGTATGACCTTCTTCAAATTCCCTTTTTAGCAGTTCTTTTCTGGTCTTCGCGTGCTCGCCTACTATAAAGAAGGTGGCCTTTACTTTTTCGTCTTTGAGAACGTCTAAAATTTTAGGCGTAACTCTGTCGCTCGGGCCGTCGTCGAAAGTGAGATAAACGGAACGCTCGCAATCGGCGAACGACAGTACCGATTGATTCAGAAAATTTCCGAACAGTGTGATAATGAGCGCGAATGCGAGCATGAGCGCCGTCAGCGCCGGCAGATTTTTGTTCATGCCGTTAATTTGTGCAAAATCTGATTAAAATTTCAATATATGCGTATATTTATTATCGTGTCGCATATGGCTATCTGCAATTTGCGGATATCGCGGGAGAAAATATAATCCGACGAAACCGAATCGCATACGGCTATAAGTCTGTCGAGTTCCTCTGTGAAGCAGTTTTCGCCGTTTTTGTATTTTAAACCGTTCAAAGCGCTTTTAACGTCCGAAATTATGTTTTTTGCGGCGGTTTGGTCGAGCTCGCCGATATCCACGGAATTGGCGCAGTCGTAGCAGAGTTCGGAGAGCGAGTACAGCGTTTTGAGATTGTCGAGATAGAGTTGTTTTCTGTTCCCCGCGCCGAAAGATTGAATGACGTATTCGTCCGTGCGTATTTCCAGGACGGAACAATCGAGGCCGCGCCGCGCGAGACTCGAAACGACGTTCCCCGCGTCGTGTTCATCGTAATAACAGGCCACGGTAACATAAAACGTGTTTCCGTATTCGAGAATATATCCGGCTCCGCCGTAATTGGAGACCGCGCCGGACACGGCGTCCGCAGATACGGCGTTGTCCTCGGCTTTATAGCATACGAAATAAAATACCGTTTTAAAATCGATTTTGTCGTTGCCGTATGCGAGCGCAAAAAAGCACATAGCTGCGGTAACGGTAAGCACTGCGGTAACCGAGATAAAAAACGGCGATATTTTGTTTTTTCTGGCGCTCATATGCTATATATAATATTTTATTTCCGTGAAAATTCGTTTTTTCGCGGTATTTGAATGCCGCAGACGCCGAAACCAAAACAATCGCTCGATAAAAACCGCATTAACCCGCCGCACTGTTTAACCGTGGCACGCGGCACGTTACAGTATAAGTATCCGGATTTTGCCGTACCCGCAAGCGTTGCCCGCCTCGCGCGAACGACGGTTTTCACCTTCACAGTAACCAAAAACAGCGTTGCCGATTTACGGTAACGTAAGTTGACGGTGCAAATTATAGGCCGGATTTTGCCGTATCCGCAGGCGGAGCCTCGGCAAAGCGTCGGCGGTGCGTGCCCGCCTCGCGCGAACGACGGTTTTCACCTTCACAGTAACCAAAAACAGCGTTGCCGATTTACGGCAACGTAAGTTGACGGTGCAAATTATAGGCCGGATTTTGCCGTATCCGCAAGCGGAGCCTCGGCAAAGCGTCGGCGGTGCGTTGCCCGCCTCGCGCGAACGACGGTTTTCGCCTTCACAGTAACCAAAAACAGCGTTGCCGATTTACGGCAACGCTGTTTTTGGAGCTACTGGCCGGATTCGAACCGGCGACCTGCTGATTACGAATCAGCTGCTCTACCAGCTGAGCCACAGTAGCAAAGACTATATCATTATAACAGATTATTTGATTTTTGCAAGCGATTTTGAACTTTATGGCAAAATAATTTATCGGCAGATAAAATTAAATCGGACAAATTGTTTACTTTCAATTACCGATAATGTATAATATATCTTGTGTAATTATAATATTTTGTATTTTATGTCTTATTATGGAACGCAGGAAAAAACTTTCGAAGCGCACTGTACAACTCATTGTTTTCGCCTCGGTGGCGGTGTTGGTCTGTTTGTCGTTGATAATAACCAACGTGTTCATTCCGCTTAAATATCTTTCCGCGTACATAATTTTCAATAAGGGCGAAACCCCGAACGGCGTCATGCGTGTCCGCTTTCTCGACGTCGATGCGGGCGATTGCGCGATAGTCGAGCTTCCGGACGGGAAAACGCTTCTTGTCGACGGCGGCAACGGGGCGTATTCGTCGCAACTGTCGATTCTGAAAGTTTTAAACGGCAGCGGTATAGGCAAAATAGATTATTGCGTGTGCACTTCCGTAAAGAGCGAACATTGCGGCGGATTGGCGGAAATAGTAAAACTCAAAGGCGTAAGTCGGGTTTTTATGCCGTACTGCACCGATAAGGGCATAACGCGCGAGTTTTCCGATTTTTGCTCGGAAGTAAGCGCCTACGGAGCTTCCGTATCGTATTGCGAGTACGGCGAGGGGCTTTCGGACGAGCTGTACGGTTTTTGTTTTCTTTCTCCGGGCATTCACGACGAAGATCCGTTCTATCAGATGATGAACGCTTCTCCCACAACGCATAACATAAACAACGCTTCGGCGATTTTATGGCTTGAATACGCGGGAACGGGCTTTCTTTTTTTGAGCGACGCCGGTTACGAAGCGCAAAGCGCGCTTGCCAAATCGATTGATATAGACGCGGATTACGTCCGCCCGGGCGGCGATATGTCCGATATAAACAACCTCGTCGTAAAGGTTGCGGAGCACGGCTCGGCTTCGTCTTTCTGTTCCGAACTCATAGAGCGTTTCGCGACAGGCAAAACGGTTACCGCGGTCATATCCGTAGGGCGCAACGC
This sequence comes from uncultured Clostridia bacterium, assembly GCA_947628505.1. Classification (GTDB taxonomy): domain Bacteria; phylum Bacillota; class Clostridia; order Christensenellales; family Borkfalkiaceae; genus Coproplasma. Next base: position 96,166 of record CANRAD010000004.1, on the reverse strand, counting down.
CCGCGGTTATCCCTCGGCGGATACTGTGGCGGAATTCGGAATGTATGCGCCCGAAAACGTTTACAGAACCGATTACGACGGCACGGTTTCGGTTACGGTGAAACCGGGAATGTGCCGCGTTTCAAAGGAGATAAAATGAAACTCATAACTGCGGGTGAATCCCACGGCAAAGCGCTTGTCGGAATAATAGAAGGTTTGCCCTCCAATCTTAAACTCGATATAGAGGAAATCAACCGCGAACTTGCTCTCAGACAGAGCGGTTACGGCAGAGGCGCGCGCCAGAAAATCGAAAAAGACAGTATAGAAATAATAAGCGGAGTGCGCAATCTTACGACGCTCGGAAGTCCGCTCGCCTTCTGTATAGTAAACAAAGATTATGCCAATTGGAAAGAGTGCATGGCACCCGAAGGTTGCGACATAAGTTTAAAGCGCTTGACGAAAGTGCGCCCGGGGCATGCCGACCTCGCGGGAGTTATCAAATACGACCAGTCGGACGCAAGGAATATTCTCGAACGTGCCAGCGCGCGGGAAACCGCCGTGCGCGTCGCGGCAGGCGCGATAGCCGGACAATACCTCTCCGCATTGGGAGTGTACGTCGACGGCTATGTAAAGGGCGTGTGCGGAGTAGTCGACGAAAAAGATTATACTTTCGAAGAGATAACCGCGGCGAAATCACAGCCGTTGTTTATGTTGGACGGCGACAAACAAGCCAAGGCCATTGAGCTCATCGACGGCCTTAAAGCGGAGGGCGATACGGCGGGCGGCATAATCGAAGTGCGCGTCAAAGGCTTGAAAAGCGGTTTCGGTAGTTGCATGTCCTATACGGATAAGCTCGACGCAAAACTCTGCGCCGCCGCGATGAGCGTGCAGGCGATAAAAGGCGTGGAAATAGGCATGGGCTTTAAAGCCGCCGGACTGAGGGGCAGCGCCGTGCACGACGAAATTTCCGCTTCGTTGAAGAGGAAGACAAATAACGCCGGCGGAATAGAGGGCGGAATGTCCAACGGCGAGGAAATCGTCGTAAGAGCAGCCATGAAACCCATTCCTACGCTTATGAAAGGACTGAAAACGGTCGACATATCTACGGGCGACGAAGCGATAGCCGCAAGCGAGCGGAGCGACGTCTGCGCCGTCTGTGCGGCGGAAATCGTCGTCGAAAGCGCGGTGGCGTTTACGATTGCGGCGGCGGTTGCCGAACGGCTCGGCGGCGACAGCATGAAAGAAGTTATAAAAAGATATACGGATTTAAAGTAAAAATGAAAGAGATATTGCTTAAAACGGCTACAACCGAAAGCGTTATAAGATGCGGCGAGGGCGTGTTTGCGGAATACGCTCCCCGGCTTGCGGACGAGCAGTTGTTCATCGTAACGGATTCGAATGTATTTGCCTATTATCGCTATCGGCTATGGGAAACGTTCGGGGAATTTGTGCCTATTTACATTATTCCCGCCGGCGAACGCAGTAAAAATATTCGTTATCTTACGGCCATTTTAAAAGAAATGCTCAAATCCGGCATGAAGAGGAATTGCACGGTGGTCGCTTTCGGCGGCGGCGTGGTGGGCGATATCGCGGGGCTCGCGGCGTCTTTGTATATGCGCGGAGTGAAACTTGTACAGGTTCCCACTACATTGCTCGCGCAGGTCGACAGCTCCGTGGGCGGCAAAACCGCCATAGATTTCGAGGGCGTAAAAAACGCGATAGGCGCTTTTTATCAGCCGCGCGAAGTAATAGCCGATCCCGCGTTCTTTGAAACTCTTACGGAGAGAGAAGTGAGGTGCGGTTGGGGCGAGATAATAAAAACTTCCGCGTTGAACGGCGAAATTTACGATTTGCTCGTAAAAAACACGGATAAATTCGCCGATAAAGATTTTCTCTCCGGGATTATCGCCATGTGCATAGAGCACAAGGCGCGCGTGGTGGAAGCGGACGAAAAGGAAACCACGGGGCTCAGAAAAACTCTCAATCTGGGACATACCACGGGGCACGCGCTCGAATTGTATTATCGCAAGAAGTCGCACGGCGAATACGTTCTCATAGGTATGTACTACGAATTGTACATCGCAATGAAAAAGGGCGTCTGCGATAAAAATTATGCGGCAAGTCTTATAGGACTTATCAAAAAAATCGTGAATAAAATACCTTCTTACCCGGACATAGCAGAAGCGTGCAAGCTCGCGGCTTACGACAAGAAAAACAGCGATAGCCGCATATCGGTCATAGTTCCGGCGCAAATCGGCAGGACGGAGGAGATAAAACTCGGAATGGACGAATATGTTTCGCTTGTCAAAGAATGTTCCGAAACGTTGAGGCGAGCGTATGGGATATAAGAAACTCGCGGTTATAGGCAAGGACGTGTCAAAATCCGTAAGCCCGCAGATGCACTCGTTTATAGCCGAAAAGATGGGCAATTCCGTCGATTATGAAAAGATATCGGTGCAGGAAGACGAGTTTGGCGGAAAAATAGAAGGGCTCATGAACGATTACGACGGATTGAACGTAACCATTCCGTTCAAAATATCCGTTATGAGCCGCCTTGAAAATATCGAGGGCGACGCGTCTGTTTTCGGCGCGGTCAACACGGTTTTGTGCGCCACGCGCACGGGTTACAACACGGACGGCGAAGGTTTCCGCATGATGCTCGAAAACAACGGCGTGGAAATGTCGGGGCTCAGAGTTCTCCTTCTCGGTGCCGGCGGCGCAGGCAGGAGCGTTGCAAAAAAACTTCTCGACGGCGGCGCGAAAGTGTGCGTTTACGATAAATTCCGCGACAATTCATTGCGGTTATCGCAAGAATTCAAAGGCGTCGCGCCGCTTGAAAAGACAGATGCGGTTCCGTATGATATGATAATAAACGCAACCGGAATAGGCATGCATAAAACGGAGGGCGAGTCGCCCGTCGGAGAAGACCTTATAAAACTTTGCGGCGTCGCCGTCGATCTTATTTATGAACCTAAAAAAAGTCGGTTTCTCGAAATAGCCGAATCGTTCGGGAAGCGGATAATAAACGGCGAGGCGATGCTGTTTTATCAGGCGTATTTTTCCGAGTGCATATATTTCGGCCATCAAGCCGACGGAGTGCAGGCCAAAAAATTTTTTGAAGAGTATTGCAAGGAGAATTGAAATGAAACTGCTTTTTATAAACGGCGTAAATCTGAATATGACGGGCATACGCGAAAAGAACGTATACGGCGAGCAGACGCTTGACGAAATAAACGCGGAGATAGCCGAACACTTCAAAGGCGACGAATGCGAATTTTTCCAGAGCAACGTCGAAGGCGAAATATGTACGGCCATTCAGTCGGCGGATTGCGACGGCATAGTGCTCAACGCGGGAGCTTTTACCCATTACAGTTATGCGATAAGAGACGCAATAGCTTCTGTAAAAGTGCCGGTTGTCGAAGTGCATATGTCCAATGTCCACGCAAGGGAAGAATTCAGAAACAAATCGGTGATTTCCGAAGTGTGCAGAGGAGTAATATGCGGCTTCGGCAAGAACAGTTATATACTTGCCGGCGAGAGTTTCAGATTATGAACATAATACTTGCGGGAATGCCCGGCTCGGGGAAAACCACCGTTTCGGCAATTCTCGGCGAAATGCTCGGAAAAGAAGTTGCGGATACCGACGGGGAGATAATAAAGGTTCACGGAGATATCTCCTCGATTTTCGCTAAATACGGCGAAAAACGTTTCAGAGATATCGAAACGCAGACGGTTGAGGAACTCAGCAGCCGCGACGGGCTTATTATTTCCACGGGCGGCGGGTGCCTTATGCGCGCCGAAAACGTAAAATTATTGAAATCGAACGGCAGGATAGTATATCTTCGCGCTTCGGTCGGAACGCTGTTCGGGCGTTTGAAAGACGATAAAACGCGTCCGCTCTTGAAAGGCGATATGTTGCGTAACCTCGAAAAACTCTATGAAGAGCGTGCGTCAACTTACGAAACGGCGGCAGATATAATAATAGATACCGACAATCTCGGACCGCGCATGGTAGCGGTTGCGGTAACGGAGGCAATAAAATGAAAACTGCGCTTATAACCGGCGGCACAAAAGGCATAGGCAAGGCCATAGCCTTGGCGTTTCTCGAACAAGGATACGAAGTTGTGTTGAATTACGATAAAGACGAGAGGGCGGCGCTGTCAACGCAGGAAGAATTCAATATGATGGGTTATTGCCCCGTGCTCTTGCGCGCGGATATTTCCGACGAAGCGCAGGTCCGCGCCATGTTTTCGGAATTTTACACCATTTACAGAAGACTCGACGTGCTCGTGAACAACGCAGGCATTTCGCGCGTCGAAGTCATACAGGACACCGCGCTTTCGGATTGGAACAGGATATTCGACGTCAATGTCAAAGGAATGTTTCTTTGCTGTCGCGAAGTAGTGCCGAAGATGATTTGCACGGGCGGCGCGATAATAAACATAGGCTCCATATGGGGAGAAGTCGGTGCAAGTTGCGAAGTGGCGTATTCGTCTTCGAAAGGCGCGGTAATCAGCTTTACGAAAGCGCTTGCCAAAGAGCTCGCGCCCTCGAAAGTAAGAGTCAATTGCGTTTCCCCGGGCGTCATAGATACGGATATGAATTCGCGTCTGACTAGCGAGGAAATGGAGGAATTGATATCGAGGGTGCCGCTCGGAAGAACGGGATTTCCCGAGGAAGTGGCCGAGGCGTGCCTTTATCTTGCCGAAGCTCAGTATGTTACGGGCGAAGTGCTTTCCGTAGGCGGCGGATTTTCCAAGTGAACGCAGCGCAAAAATTTTCGTCAAAAAAAGGAATTAACGGAAAAAATTCGTAAAATAATTCAGAATGGACAAGCAACCGAGTCTTAAAGAGCGTACATATGCGATAGAGAAAGCGTTTTTATCGCCTTTCGCTTGCCGATCGGAGGACACGAAGGGCAGAGAACGCGAAGAGAAACCGTGTGCTATGCGCACGGATTTTCAGCGTGACAGAGACAGAATTATTTATTGCAAGTCCTTTTTGAGGCTCAAAAATAAAACGCAGGTATTTTTTTCTCCCGAAGGCGATCATTACGTAACCAGGCTCACGCACACTCTCGACGTGGCGCAGATAGCCCGCAGCATAGCGCGCGCGCTTTCGCTCAACGAAGATCTTGCCGAAGCTATTGCTCTCGGGCACGATTTGGGGCACACGCCGTTCGGGCACAGCGGAGAGAGGATTTTGAATAAACTGTGTCCTTCGGGATTCAGACATAACGAGCAGTCTTTGCGCGTCGTCGACGTGCTTGAAAAGGACGGGAAAGGGCTTAATCTTACTTACGAAGTACGCGACGGAATATTGAACCATAAGAAAAACGGCAAGCCGTGCACGCTCGAAGGCAAATGCGTTTCCGTCGCAGACAGAATTGCGTACATAAATCACGACCTCGACGACGCCGTTCGGGCCGGTATTCTTACGGGCGAAGACGTTCCTCTGAAAATAAGAAAAATTCTCGGCAATACGTCGAAAGAACGCATAAACACGGCTATATCTTCCGTATATTTCGCGAGTTCGGGAAAGAACAAAGTGGAGATGGAGGTCGAAGTCGAAGAGGCGAGCGAAAATCTGCGCGCGTTTATGTTCGAACGCGTATATCTTTCGGATTCGGCCCGCGGCGAGGAGAGCAAAGCGGAAAAGATGCTTTCGGCAATGTACGGCCATTTTATGAAAAATCCGGGAGAACTGCCTCAGACATACGTTGCGTTGCTCGAAAAGTGGCCCGCGGAACAAGTTGTTTGCGACTATCTCTCGTCTATGACCGACAGATACGCCGTTTATATGTTTAACAAAATATTCGTTCCCAAAGGTTGGACGTTTATAGACGAGAACAATTGATATGATAAGCGAATTTCAGGATTTCATGTCAACGCTTAAACAGAAACTCAATATCGTAGATATTGCGAGCGAGTATTTCAGTCTTGAAAAGCGTGGCGGGAATTATTGGGCGTGTTGCCCGTTTCATCACGAAAAAACGCCTTCGTTTTCCGTAAACGAACCGGATCAGTTTTACCACTGCTTCGGTTGCGGCGAATCGGGAGACGTAATAAAACTTGTCCAGCAGATGGAAAACATCGATTTCATGGACGCGGTAAAGATGCTCGCGGAAAAGGTAAATCTCACCGTTCCGCACACTAACTCCGACAGCCTCAAAACGGTTGAGGCCAAGAGAAAGAAAGACGCGATATTGAATATTCTCCGCGATTGCGCGCATTTTTATCTCGATAATCTCAATTCCGGCAAGGCCGACGCGCATATAGATTATATTTTAAAGCGTAAAATCCCCTCCAAAACTGTGCGGCAATTCGGATTGGGCGCGAGCTTGAATTTCAACGATTTGCCGATATATCTTCTGAAAAAGGGATATTCGAAAGAGGATATAATCGACAGCGGCGCGGTAAATTCGGTGGACGACAGACTTGTCGACGCGCAGGGCGGAAGATTGATATATCCCATAATAAACGCGCTCGACGAAGTCGTTGCGTTCGGCGGGAGAGTGCTTAAAAAAACGGATTTCGCAAAATACAAAAACACGCGCGAAACAATAGTTTTCAACAAGAGAAAAACGCTCTACAACATAAATCTTTTAAAGAAACTCAAAAAGACCGAAGCGATTAAAGAAGTGATAATAGTCGAAGGATATATGGACACCATTTCTTTATATCAGGCAGGGTTCAAAAACGTCGTCGCAAGCATGGGAACCTCGCTTACGCAGGATCAGGCGAGACTTCTCAAAAGATATACCGAAAACGTGCTCATCAGCTATGACGGCGATTCGGCCGGACAAAAGGCCAATATGCGCGGGCTTGAAATTCTCAAAAGCGAGGGGTTGAACGTCAAAGTCGTGCCTCTTCCGGAGGGGCTCGATCCGGACGACGTGATAAAAGAGCGCGGAGCCGACGGCTATAAAAAATGTCTTGACGCGGCTATGCCTTTGATAGACTACAAACTCGCAATGCTCGAAAAGTCATATGATTTGGACAGAACAGAGGACAAGCGCAAATTCGTCGGCGAGGCCGTAAAGATAATCAAAACCGCCGAAAGCGCTTCCGAACAGGAAGACCTTTTAAAGCGTATCAGAGACAAAACGGGTATTACATACGAATCGCTCAAACGCGATCTTTCGTCCGCTCCGAACATTTCAAATCAGGTAAAGGAAGAACCGCCGGCAAAAAGAGACGTTTCGACCGTGGAGGACAGGGCGTCCAGATTTGTCATCGCGGCATATCTGTTCGGAGCCAAAATATCCAAAGATACGCCGATCGAGAGCATAGAGTTCGGCAACGAAGTTCACGAGATAATCGCAAGATATATTCATTCCAAACAGATTTTGGAAGAGCGGATACAACCTTCGGAATTGTTCGAATTTTTCGAGGACGGTACCGACGAATACGCAGAGCTCTGCCGTATACTCGATTATTCAGACGGCGACAGGTTCAAAGGCGAAATCGCCGGAAAGTATTTCAGCGATTGCGTTTTAAAACTTTCGCAGATTGCCGCGGATAAGGAAATCGCCGATCTGAAAAAGCTCATAGCCGCCGAAACGGATATAGAAAAAAGAAAAATTCTTGCAAAAAAAATGCAAACCTTACTTGTAAAAAGGAAAAAATAAAAAGCGGAGACAAATATGAATTTATCCGACCAAAAACTAAACGAAGTATTGAAGCAGATAATCGACCAATACGGCGGCAAGGGCTCAATAACCACAAACAGCCTTTGCGACATAATGGAAAAATACGAGACAAGTCCGGCGCAGATGGATTACGTATATAAATCCATAGCCGAAGCGGGCATTCAGATAATAGACGAGGCCGAGCGCGACAAGGAACTTTACGAACAGGCTCTTTCGGATATCGGCCTTGACGATCCCGTAAAGATGTATCTCAAAGATATAGGCAGAGTTCCTCTGTTGTCTCCGGACGACGAGATAGAACTTGCGCGCAGAATGCAGGAGGGCGACGAGGAAGCCAAGAAAAGACTTTCCGAGGCGAATTTGCGCCTTGTAGTCTCGATTGCCAAGCGTTATGTCGGCAGGGGAATGTTGTTTCTGGACTTGATACAGGAAGGCAATCTCGGCCTTATGAAAGCGGTTGAAAAATTCGATTACCAGAAAGGTTTCAAGTTTTCGACTTATGCCACGTGGTGGATACGTCAGGCCATCACGAGGGCGATAGCGGATCAGGCGCGCACGATAAGAATTCCGGTGCACATGGTCGAAACGATAAACAAACTTACGCGCGTTTCGCGCATATTGTTGCAGAAATACGGCAGAGATCCCACGGCGGCGGAAATAGCCAAAGAGATGGGCATAAGCGAAGAAAGAGTGCGTGAAATTCAGAAAATCGCGCAGGATCCCGTATCTCTCGAAACGCCGATAGGCGAGGAAGAGGACAGCCATCTCGGAGATTTTATAGAGGACGAAACGACGGTAACTCCCTCCGACAGCGTATCCACGACTATGCTCAAAGAAACGCTTCTGGGCGTTCTGAACAGTTTGACGCCGCGCGAAGAAAAAGTGCTCAGATTGAGATACGGAGTGGACGACGGCCGCCCGAGAACGCTCGAAGAAGTGGGTAAAGAATTCAACGTAACGAGGGAGAGAATTCGTCAGATAGAAGCCAAGGCTCTCAGAAAACTTCGCCATCCTTCCCGTTCCAAACATCTTAAAGATTTCCTCGATACGTAATGGACAGAATAGAAGCGCTTTGCCGATATCTGTATCCTTGCGACAGATTTGCGGACGTGGGCTGCGACCACGGTTACTGTACGGAGTATATGTTGGAAAATTCCATGTGCCAAAGCGCGGTGATATCGGACATAAGCGCAAAAAGCCTCGCAAAAGCGGAAAAACTGCTGGAAAAATATCTGAAACACGGAACGTGCGTTTCGGTATGCTGTAACGGTCTTGAAAAAATTCCCGCCGACTGCGATGAAGTCTTGATTGCCGGTATGGGCGGAGAAGAGATAATATCAATTCTCGAAAATGGTTTTATCCCCGGGAAGTTTGTGTTTCAGCCCATGAAAAACGCTCCGAAGCTCAGGGAATATCTCATATCCGTCGGCGCACACATAGATAAGGACGACGTTTTCGAGTGCGACGGGAAATTCTATTTCGTTATAACGGGTTTCAGGACGGGAGAAAAAAACGAATACACTCCGGAGCAGATAAAGTTCGGGAAAGGCGATATAGGCGGCGCTCTCGGCAGATACCTTGCCGCGGAGGCGGCGAAAAAGCGCGCTTATCTTAACGGACAACTGCGTCCGTCGGACAGAGAGAAGATATCCGGAGAATTGAAAATCATAGAGAGTGTGTCGGAAAATGAAAGCAGATGAGCTTTTGTGTTTGCTTGAAAAAATAGGCCCGCTGTCTCTTTCGCGCGAGCTGTGTTCGAAATACGGCTATTACGACAACAGCGGCATAATCGTCGATTGCGGCGAGGAAATTACGGGCGTGCTTTTTTCGCTCGATTTATCCCGCGGCGCTTTGGAAGAGGCAAAAAGGCGCAGGTTGAACGCGATTGTAACCCATCATCCCGCGATTTACGGAGGAATTGAGAATATTTCGGTAACCTCGCCGTCCACGTCGCTCATTGCCGATTGTATCAGGTGGGGCATAAGCGTTATATCCATGCATCTCAATTTCGACGCGGCGCCGGAGGGCATAGATTATCATTTAATGCTCGGTTTGGGCGGCGAAGCCGCCGATACCATGCAAAAACTTTCGTGCGGCGCATACGGCAGAGTTTACGATATAACGCCTCGCAGAATGGCCGATTATGCAGATTATGTCGGGCAGAGATTTTCGTCGCGGAGAATTATTTTTTACGGCGACGAAAACAGAATTATAAGGCGAGTGGCTTCGTTTTGCGGAGCGGGCGCGGACGACGAGGCCATAGCTTTCGCCAAAGAAAAAGGCGCGGATCTGTTCGTAAGCTCAGACATTAAACACCACGTCATAACCGCATTGTCGGCGAACGGAATGAACGTAATGCAACTTACTCATTACGCTTCCGAGAATTACGGATTTAAAGCAATTTATATAAAAATAACTGAAGGGCTCAACGTTCCCGCGGCGTATTATTGCGACGAAGGATTGTTATGAGCCCGGCAAGGAGTAAAATATGGCACAGGTAGAAAATCTTCTCAACTATCAGAATACCGATTCCAAACTTTTGGAAATAGAGCGGGAAATAGCTACGTCCGACGAGTATAAAAATCTCAGACAGGCGGCGAATTTCGTAACCAAGGCTAACGAAAAGCTCGATTCGCTCGACGTCAAGGCTCGCGCGCTCGCTTCCGCGCTGGAAGAACTTAAAGTAAAGTACGCGGAAGTTTACGAAACGCTCGAAGAGTTCGAAAATCTTGACGAACTCATAGACGGCGGCGCCGATATTTCGTTTTACAAAAAGAACGTTTTGCAGATATCGGATAAGTTGAAAAGCATAAGGCAGGAGATAAATTCCGTATCCAAATCGATGAAAGCCACCAACGAAGAGTTTCAGGAGCTCTACACAAAATACAGGAACGTAAACAAGCAGGGCAGAGAATATCAGGAAATTTACGCCAAATACAAGGCGGAAAAGGACAAGAAAAAAGAGGAAATAAAAAGCGAGCTCGAAAAAATCGCCAAGGATATCGATCCCGAGGTTATGAAGCGGTATATGTCCAAACGCAGCGAACGTATTTTCCCCATTCTTTGTCCGGCGGTGCAGGGCAGGTGCTCGAAATGCGGCACGGAGCTTTCGCTCAGCGCAAAGGAAAGAGTGTTGTCCGGCGGCGTAACCGAGTGTGAGAACTGCCATAGATTTATATATAACGAGAAAAAGTAGGCGTAATTTGTGCAGGTTGCATAAATTTTTGCATTGTTGCTTGACAAATCCCGAAATCGGTGTTAGACTGAAAAAGCTTCAAAAAAGCGCTATTATTTAGGCGGAAAAGCTTAAACACAATAGGGGAAAACAGAGGTCGGCGGAGTTTCTTCGCCGACCTTGATTTTTGCGGAACGTCATTATATTTTCCGTTTTATAATTGACATTGAGCCCAAGTCATAGTAAAATTAAAAAGAGGTTTATAAGATGTACGAATTCAAAGGCAAAAAACTGCTTGTGTTCGGCGACAGCATAATGTACGGCTCCGGCAACGGCGGCGTGGGCGTAGGCGAATATCTCTCCGAGCTGCTCGGTTTCAGCGTGAAAAAGTACTGCGTCGGCGGCGCCAGAGTGGGTTATTATCCCGGGAAAAATTGGGTGATAGAGCAAATTCGCGCGGCGGTCAAGGATAAGGCGTCCGCGGATTATATCGTTTTCGACGGCTTTACGAACGACTGCAATATGACCGACGGAAAGACGTGCGACGTTCCTCTCGGCGAAATTTTAGAGGGCAAGGAAGGCTTCGATATCTTTGCCGTCAAAAAGGAAAACACCACGTTTACAAACTGTTTCGAAAACGTAATCGCCGCTTTGTTCGAGTATTTTCCGGGCGCCAAATTGTTGTTCGTCCGTCCTCACAATATGGGCAGAAGAGACGCCGCCGCTCAGCGTCAATACGGCGAGCGCGCCGTCGCGGTTTGCAAAAAATGGAACGTGCCCGTCGCGGACATATATTGCGGGAGCGACATGAACACGTTCGATCCCGTCGACAGAGATAAATATACGGGCGATACATACGGCTGGGGCAGAGGCGACGCAACGCATCCCAATGCCGCCGGCTACAAGGAAAAGTACATGCCCATAATAGTTGAAATGATTAAAAAATTGTAACACGTGTTTGATTTTCTGTAAATATTTGCCATTCGGCATACGTAAAAATATACAAGAGAGATAAAGTTATGAAGTTAATATCTTTTGCCGTTCCTTGCTATAATTCGCAGGACTACATGCGCCATTGTATCGACAGCCTTCTGACGGGCGGCGAAGACGTGGAAATAATAATCGTCGACGACGGTTCCAAAGACGGCACGGCGGCCATTGCCGACGAATACGCGGGCAAGTATCCCACGATTGTAAAAGCCGTCCACAAGGAAAACGGAGGCCACGGCACGGGCGTGAATACGGGCGTGCATAACGCCACAGGTCTGTATTATAAGGTTGTCGATTCCGACGATTGGCTTGAAGAGGGCGCTCTCAAAAAATTGCTCGCAACTATAAGAGAGCATATCGCCGTCAACAATCTTCCCGATATGTATGTCTGCAATTACGTTTATTTCCACGCCGCCGACAACACGACGCATGTAAGCGAATATACCAAAAAGCTCAACGAGGGCTTCATAAATTGGAAAAAGGCCAAGCGTTTCCATCTGGCGCACACGCTCATGATGCACGCCCTCATTTACAACACCGCCAAACTCCGCGAACACTATATCGAGCTCCCCGCGCACACTTTCTATGTCGACAACGTGTTTGCATACGCGCCTCTCGCATATATGCTCAATTCTTATTATCTGAACGTAGACTTATATTATTACTACATAGGCAGAGAGGGGCAGTCCATCAATATCCAGACTGCCATGGACCGCTACAAACAGCAAATTCAGGTTCAGATAATGATGTGCAACGCACATAAATACGAGTTTCTCAAAACCCTCCCCAAGGGCTTGAAAAAGTATATGTTCCACGACCTCCACGCCGTAATGATGAACACGCTCATGTTCTCCCTCGGCAGAAAATCCAAGGAGAGAAAGGCCGACGTTAAGGCCATGTGGAAGACTATAAAGGCAAACGACAAAAAACTCTATCGCATGATAAAATACCGCGGTTACCCGCTCTCGGTGGTTTTGTGCCCGAGTTTTATGCGCCCCAAGGTAATGATGTTCGCCTATAAACTCATCTGTAAAAAATACAAACTCGGATAATTTCCCGCGCTTGATTTTTTCGGATACTCTTAAACTCATAACCCATAAAATCACGAAAAATCGGCGGAGCGATTTCAATCGCTCCGCCGTTTATATTTGCTTTTATTCATTCATATCCGCCGCAACAGTCGCACCCGCAACCGCACGCCGTTTTTTGCGTTTCGGCAATATATGTTGCATTTTTTTGCCTTTTTCCGCCGCGCGCATAGCCGTTTTTCACCGTCCGTATAGCCGTTTTGCGCCGGACATATATCGCCGCAGGCCGCCGCCGAACATATACCGAACATATATCAAACATATGCCGGGCATAAGCCGCTCTTTCCGATAAATTCAGGGCGAAACTCTGTTGATATCTCTCGGGAACATTGCCGCGTATCTTACGTTTTTGAATCCGAGCAAGTGCATGGTAAGCCTTTCGAGCCCCAGCCCGAGCCCGCCGTGCGGGGGCGCGCCGTATTTGTGGAGCATCAGATAAGTTTCGAACTCCTCGGGATTCATTCCCAGCTTTTTCATTTTCTCCACTTGCATGTTATAGTCGTGAATACGCTGTCCGCCGCTCGTTATCTCAATGCCGCGGAACAGCAAATCGAACGAAAGCGTAACTTCCGGATCCTCGGGATCGTCCATTGTGTAGAAAGGCCGTTTTTTGGAGAGATAGTGCGTAACGAAAAGGAAGTCCGAATTGAACTGCTGTTTTGCCCATTTCCCGAGAAAAGCCTCTTCTTCGGGCTCGAAATCCTTCATATCCGTAATGTTTTTGAGCTTTTTAACGCACATTTCCTTAGCGTCTTTAAATTTTATGCAGGGAATGGAGGTAATCTCTGGAATATCCGCTTTGAGCAGTTCCACCTCGGGCGCGTACTCCTTTTTGAGCAACTCCATAATGTATTTGAGCGTTCCCGTCTCCATAGTCATTATGTCCTCGAAGCTCTCGATATACCCCATCTCGAAGTCCATCGAAATGTATTCGTTGAGGTGCCTCGAAGTATCGTGGTGTTCCGCGCGGAACACGGGCGCTATTTCGAACACTCTTTCGTATACGGGCACGAGCGCCTGTTTATAGAGCTGCGGGCTCTGCGCGAGATAAACCGTCTTGCCGAAATAATCGAGCTTGAACACGTTCGTTCCGCCCTCCGCGCCGGCAAAATTGATTTTCGGCGAGTGTATCTCCGTAAAATTCTGACTTTGCAGATATTCTCTGAACCCGCGCTGTATTCCCTCCTGAATCTTGAAAACCGCCCGCTCTTTCGGATTTCTGAGCGTTACGGGGCGATAGTCGAGGTCAACCGACAAATCGCAGTTGACTTGTTTTTTCGATATAACGACGGGCGGCACGGCGGCGGGAGTGGACAAAATCTCGATATTGTGAATTTGCAACTCGTATCTTTCGCTGTTGTCCCGCGTTTCGCTTCTGACCACTTTCCCGGTAATTTTTGCCGCCGCTTGCTCGACGACCTTGTCGTTCAGACGGTAATCCGAAAACTCCGGCGAATAAACGCATTGAATGAGCTCCCGCGCGGTGCGCACGATAATAAAAGCGAAGTCCGACATCTCTCTTATGTTGTGGAGCGCGCCCTTGATCGTAACCACTTCGCCCACGTGGTTCTTGAATTCGCAATAGGGAGTTGAAGTGCAGGGCAGATTGCCCGTAATTTCTTGCATAACAGCCTCGATTGAAAGTTTTTTTTAATTTTACGGCAAACGTCGGTAAAAATCAAGCAAAATAACGCGTTTCTTTTTGCGGCGCGCCCTCGTCTGTCAAAATTTACCCCTTGCATTTTTTCTCGGAATGGTATATAATTCTGTTTGAAGCCGGAATAGCCTTTAAAGCGGCCTTTCGGCGTTCACGTCCGATTTGCCTTAAAACGGCATTTCGGCTTTTGATTTCGGTCTGCGGTGTACGTGGCATGGGAAATTCGTAATCCACAAATGTTTTAAGGGAACGTATCGTTCGCGGGAATAGGCAAGGTCTGAAAATAATTCGGAAAGTCCGACGTTCCGCCTCGGCGCACCCACCTGCGAGAAGCGGGTTAATACTTTTTCATGCCACGGCACAGGCGGATTTCCTTTCGGGGCAATCCGCATAAATATAACTTCTATAACTTCGAGGAGCCCAAATTGAACGTTTTGCACGATATTCCGTCATGTCGCATAACCGAAGGAAAATTCGAAGCCGTAATAGAGATTTCCAAGGGCAGTAAGGCCAAGTACGAAATAGACAAGGCCACGGGAATGTTGCGTCTGGACAGAATTTTGTATACGTCCACGGTCTATCCCGCCAACTACGGCTTTATTCCGCTCACCCTCGCCGACGACGGCGACGCTCTCGACGTTCTCGTGCTCTCGGGCGAACCCATTCTCCCGATGACGCTCGTTGAGTGCGCGCCTATCGGCGTTATCGACATGAACGACGGCGGCCGTTCCGACGAAAAGATAATCGCCGTCTGCCTCGGCGATCCCACGTTCAAGGGCTATACGGATATCTCCCAGCTTCCCCGCCACGTGCTCGACGAAATGTCCCATTTTTTCGGCGTTTACAAAACCCTCGAAAACAAGGTAACGGGAGTGGGCGGCCTTTCCGGCGCGCCTCAGGCCAGAGCGGCCGTTCTCCGCTGTATCGAAAATTATAAAACCCGCGGTCGGAACTGACATTATCCCCCGCAACCCGTTTTTCCCTTTGCGCGCGCACCGTCGCCGCGCTTTTTTTTTGCCGTTTTTCCTTTTTATGCCGCCCGTCATCCTCGCGTGCGCGCGACCGCGCGCGCATTTTATATTTATGTCAAAATATAATATGCATATTTACACACTTATTCACGTTTTGCCTTTTAAATGAATAAAAATGATAAGTAATAACAAAATAAGAAAAAATTTATCGTTAACTCTTGACACGCATTTTCGCGCGTGATAAAATGTATACGTTAAAATTTAAATTTATTGCCAGCGAGCTTGCAATAAAAAAGGAGCCGACTTCCGTCGGCTCCGCAAAAAACATTGTATGTTCGCGTGCGATAAAATTTTGAGTTTAAATTATTAATGGAGGAAGAAATGAAAAAACTCAGAAGAATCGTCCCCGCGATTATCTCGGTTTTCATGGCGTTTACGCTTGCTTTCAGCTTTGCGTGCAACGTCGGAGACGATGGCGGCGGACATACTCACACGTATGAGTCCGATTGGTCCAAGGATGAGAATGGACACTGGAAACAAGCCAATTGCGGACACAACGTAAAAAAAGACGAAGGACCTCACGACTATTCCGGCGGCGACGGCGTTTGTTTGGTATGTGGTTGGGAAGCTACGAAGACCTTGACGTCGATATCCGTTACGGGCGGCAAGCGCGAATTTAAGATCGGCGAAGCATTCTCTGCGGCCGGCGTTGCGGTTACTGCAACTTATGCGAGAGCGGACGGCGCAAATCCCACCGAAGACGTAACTTCATCGGCAACGATAACCGCGGCAGATTATAACGCGAACGTGGCAGGAGAATACACCGTAAACGTTTCCTATACGTATCAGGGCACAACCAAAACCACAAGCTACACCGTAACGGTCAGCGGCAGCGTTCTCGAAATAGACACAAAGGATGTCCAGAAGATATTCCTTAAAGGCGTGGACGAATTCACGTCCGAGGGGCTTACGGCCAAACTCGTAACCAAAACGCCCGCAAATCCCGCCGGAACGGAGCAGACCGTTGATTACAGCGACCTTACGATAGACAACGGCGGATTCGATAAGGACGTAGAGGGCGAGTACACCGTTACCGTTACCTACGATAAAGACGCTGATTTGGGCGCGCTCACGGCAACTTACGTCGTAACGGTTCAGCAAGCCCGCGCAGGTATCTTTGTTAAACTTGCCGACGAGTATGAGGATAAAGATACAATAGTGCTTGACGGTTCTCAAACCGCCACGATAGACACGAGCTGGGTTGAGGTTTACCTCACCGACGCTTACGGCACGCCTAACTCCGAGAAAGAGCAGGATTACACTGCGGAAGTTTATAAAGGTCAGGTAAAGCAGGAGACGACCACCGCTCTCGGCAAAGGCGTTTACACCATTTGGGTAACCAAAGAGTATAACGGCGGAACCGAAATAGACGACGGCGAGTCTTACACCCTTGAAGGCTTCGTTGTTATCTATATTGTCGATAACCTCACGACTCTCACGTACAATAACGACGGTATAACCGAACAGCAGGAGAGCAGTAAAGACAATATCTCCGGAACATGGACTTTCACCGCTACCTATTCGAGCGGCGCAACGGTTGATAACGTTCAGTGCACCGCGGAAAATAAAGCCGCTTTCACATTCGAAGGTCTCGACACCAATACTCCGGGCGACAGCAAAACGGCAACCGTAACTTATTCCGTTAAGAACGAAAAGGAGGAAACGAAGTCCGCTTCTTGCGAAGTTACCTATAAGATAACCGAGAAACCCGTCGTTTCCGGCTCCAAGACTTACTCGGTAACCTACGACGTCGATGACAATACGGCAGACAAAGCGGTGCCCAATTGGAATATCACTTGGGCCGGTGATGAGGAGGACGACGATCATTCCGTTACCGTAAATTACTCCGCTCTTACGACAGGTAAGACGACAGAGAAGTCGACTGCCGACGGAGATAAAACTTGTAAAGCCGGCGTAGAGTTTAAAGCCGACAAAAATCTCATTATAACCGTTCCCTCAAAGGTCAGCGACGTAACCGTAACCCTTTGGGTATCTCACACAACGAATAGTGATTCGGGTAATAGAACCGCAATCTTCTCGGGCGGCACTCTTTCGCAGGCCGTAGAAGTAACTCCTACCGGCTCTTCGCTTAAACTTGAAAAATTGGAGGCGACCGGTCTCGGTGCAGGCACTTATACGCTCACGACAAATAATACTACTATGGTTTTGTTTGAGATTGATATAACCTACACCGTCAACGAGGGCGCACCCGAACCCGCTTATTCGAGCTATGAGCTCAATCCCAACGATCTTCTGCCTTTGATTGATAAACCCGATGGCGGCGGAAAGTATGAGATTCCTTCGGGACTTGACAACTCTATCGGTTCAGACGTTGAGCTTAGCGGCACTTACAATTGGGGCGACAATGCGACGGTTGTTTCCACGGGAACAAAACTCAAAACCGGTAGCAATGCAGCTTCTGTATCAGTAAAAGACGTAAACAATCAGGACAAGAGCCTCAAAGTTTACCGTCTCGATCTCCATAAGAACGACAAGATAACTCTTACCATAGGCGCCGAAGCAACCTTGTATGTCTATGCAAGAATTGCAAGTGATAGCAATACAGGCAGAGGATTATCGCTCTATGTCGGAAGTGATCTTGTAAGCCCCGCGTTCAATTCCACGGCAGAAACCCAAAACAATTTCGGCTCCGAATTAACTACTACGCCGGCTCTTCGTCAGCTTGAAATAACTGCCGAAATGATTGCAAAGGGCACCACGTTCGAATTGAAACCTTATAGCAACACAATTTGCATAATGTATATCACTGTTATATACAATTGAGTAAAGCGAGGAGGTAAGGAAATATTATGAAAACCAATAGTAAGAAAAAGATACTTTCGGGAATTGCCGTACTCGCTGTATCGGCAACCGCGGTTGCGGGCGCGCTTGCGTTTACCGCCGGCCGCGGCGGCAACGGCGATTTGTCCGCCGCCGACGGGCTCGGATATAACGGCCCCGTCGTTCAGACCGCTCTCGGCGAAGTTCGTCAGGCAGGTTCCGGCAAAACTTATTATGTTGATCCGGACGTGCAGGCGGGCACAGGCACCGGCGAAACTCCGGAAGATCCCGCAAACTTTATGAGCCTTATCTGTGAGACGTCGATAGACAATCCCCAGAGCACTCATAAATTACAGCCCGGCGACACAGTTAAATTCAAGGCCGGAACTTATCACTCTGCCACAACGCTCTATATTCAGGCGAGCGGCACATACAACAATTATATAACTTTCGAACCGGAGAACGAGGGAGACGAGGTAATTCTCGATTTCAGCGAACAATCCTTCGGCCCGAGAGGCGTAACAATTTACGGCAACTACATTCATTGGAAGGGTATCGATATCTGCGGCGCCGGCGACAACGGAATGCTTCTCACCGGCAGCTACAACACAATCGAGCTGTGCGAGTTCTATAACAACCGCGACACGGGCTTGCAGATTGCGAGAGCAATGTCGTCGTACACCAACCAGAAGCAGTGGCCCAATTACAACCTCATATTGAACTGCACTTCGCACAACAACTACGATAACGAAACGCGCGGCGAGAACGCCGACGGTTTCGCCTCGAAGCTCACGGTAGGCTACGGCAACGTGTTCGACGGCTGTATAGCATACCGCAACTCCGACGACGGTTGGGATTTGTTCGCGAAGTCCGATTCCGGCCTTATCGGCACGGTTGTGCTCTATAACTGCGTAGCTTTCGAAAACGGCTTTATGGAGTACACCCAAAAGGAAAATAACGACAGGTTCCCCAACTTCAATACTGCTACCGCGGAACCCGATCAGAATTCGTACAAAACCGAACTCGGCGACGGCAACGGCTTCAAGCTCGGCGGTTCCACCCTCGAAGGCGACGTTTTGCTCTATAACTGCCTTACGTTCAACAACAGAATGCACGGCGTAACCGATAACTCCAACCCCGGCGTTATCATGCTCAACAACGTAACTTCCTTCGATAACAGCGCGGTAATAGACAACGCGCCCAAAGTAAAGGAATCGTCCGGCGACAATATGATCGACAACGTGAATTTCGGTAAAGTAAAGGCGGATGCAAAGAACGAAGAGAGCCACGCAAACGTGGATATGTCCCGTCATGATTACAGCTATAACACTCTGAACGGCATACTTTCCGTATCGACTGCGTCTGCAAGTTCATTGAGCGATCTCAGCAAGGACGTTATCCGCGGTTCCGTTCGCAACTCCATTCTTTCGGACGGCGACGCTCATAAAAATTCCTATAAGTATACCGACGCGGTAGACGAGGACAGCAAGGTTTCGCAGACGGGCGAGCAAATAGCCGCTCTCGTTGCTACGGAAGTATTCGAAGAGCTTCCCAAGGGCGACGCGATAAAAACCATCGGCGAAGAAACGAGACCTCACAAGGCATATCGTAATGACGACGGCTCCGTGAATATGGGCAATATCCTTAAAATCAAGGACCAGAATTCACTCATAGAAGGTCAGACGATAGGCGCTAACCTCAGCGAGACTTCCGATACTTATCAACATTATTATACCGAGAGCCTCGCCGGAGGATCCGGAAAGGCGAGCGAGGGCGAGTTCATAGTCGAAATGGCAAAGGAAGCCCTCGAAGTGGCAACCGACACCGAGAACGTTTACCAGGATTTCGACGTTCCCAAGAACATGATGAATTGCGAAATCACTTGGGAAGTCGACGGCACAACGCTTGAGCTTTCCGAAGACGTTAAAACGTCTCTTTCCGGCGGCGAATATAACCGCATAATCGTGCATCGCGACGCCACCGAGGATAAAACCGTAACCCTTACGGCTACCATAAAATATACCGTTCAAGGCGGTCAGGAATATACGGCTACCAAAGAGTTCACGATTAAAGTTATAAAAGCAGAACCCAAGATCGGCGAAATAGTGGTAATTCCTTACGGTGCGGACAAAGAAGACGAAACGCAGTACGTAAAAGATGGCGGGAGCATACTTGTCGATATGTATTCGATATACAGAGAGCCCGAAATTCTCGTATACGACGGTTCCGATTATAACGGCAAAACGCTTTCTGCCGATAAGTACAGCGTTCAGTCCAAGTATATGTACCAGGCCGATCCTACGTCTCCCAACGTGGAAGTAAAGGGTTTCACTCCTTCCGCGGCCGGCACGTTTACCATAACGCACACCGTAACGGCTAACGTGGGCGAGAGCACGGGTACGTTTACCTTTAAGATTTTCGTGGCAAGCACCGCGGCGAACGTTCAGTTCGACAGCAACGGCGCGAGCATAAGCCTCAATGTCGAAGGCTTCCAGATAAAGGGCGGCGTAACCAATCCCACCGGTTCGCTCTATGCGCTTTCTTCGGCTTCGCGTATCACGTTTACCGATAAGCAGGAAATAAAAGATCAACCCGGCGTTGTTTCGAAGTCGTTCAGAGCCGATAATATCGCTTTCGACTTTGCCAATGAAAACGTCAACAGCTATTATATCTACTATGCGCTTGCAAACGTCAACGGCGATATCACTTCCGATGTGGCCGAAGTTGAGATAACCGCGGTAGACGTAAGCACGGCCGACGATTTCATCAAAGTGGCGAGCGGTAAGGCGATAGGTTCGGAAGTTCCTTCAAAGGCTATATACAAGCTCACCAAGTGTCTTGACTTCACGGGCAACGACGCATGGAGCAAATCAAGCGAGCCCGTTTCCGGCAGCTTTGCAGGACTTCTGAACGGTCAGGGACACACCATATCCGGAATATCTGCGCCGAGATACGTATTCGAACAAGTCGATAACGGCACGATAATGAACGTTAAGTTCAAGGATATAACCATCAACAACACCTCGGGTACGGAAAGAACCGGTATCATAGGTATGATTTTGGGCGGATATCTCCACAACATTCAGATAACCGACGTAGCCGTTTCAAACAGCACTGCGGCGCGCGTAGGCGTGCTTGTAGGTCAGGCCAAGGAAGGTTACTTGCGCATATCGCAGGTAAGCATAATCAATAAGGATACCGCACAAGTATACTGCGGCAAGACGAGCGCGGCGCGCGTAGGCGGCATAATCGGCTTCATTCAGTGCGACAATAATAAAGTAAATGCGGATATCAAGATTTCCGATTGCTATGTCAAGATTTATGCCAAGGCCAGCGAACAAATCGGTTCTATAGTCGGCTCGTTCGACGGTAATAACGCCGGAAGTAGAGATTATGTCAAACTCGAGATAGAGAAGTGCATATCCGCAAGCGAACTCTGGTCGACAAAACCTTCTTCGCTTCGCGTCGGCGGTATTATCGGATATCAGTCCAATGTATCTTCCAACATAGAGCTTATAATAACCAACTGTATCTCGATGGGCAAGAACTTCAAGAGCGAAGGCGAAGGTGGGGTTAAGGAAGAGATAACTTCTTCCGTAAAGAATTCGTCCGGTATATTCGGAGGATTCGACGCGAGCGCGAACACCACGGTGTCCGGATGCGCGGCTCTTATGGAAGAGTTTAACCCCGATTATGCTTCGGGCGTAACGGCTATTGAGGCATCGGCACTTCAATCGAGTTCTACTTATAGTCTCAGAGGTCTCGATACGGAAGTTAAGTGGCACCTTATTCAGGACGGCAGACACCTTGCTGCTCCGTATATCGAGCTCAACTTCCTCGGAACATGGAATTGCACTTGCAACGACTGATAAGAAAAATACATCTTGTTCAGGTGTACCTCCTTTAATTGCGGGCGCGGCGAAAGCCGCGCCCGTAGTCTTTTTTTCCGTCGACCTCACATTTCTTTACAAATCCCCGAGGTTATGATAAAATGAATACAGTCTGAATTAAGGAGCCGCAAATGAATTACAGAAAAGAATCACTTAAAAAGCATGCGGAGTGGAGAGGCAAAATAGAGACCAAAGTCCGCGTGCCCGTATCCAACCGCGAAGAGCTTTCGCTTGCATACACGCCGGGCGTGGCGGAGCCTTGTCTCGCCATTCGCGACGACGTGAACAAATCGTTTGAACTTACGCGCCGTTGGAACACCGTGCCGGTCATAACCGACGGAACGGCCGTGCTCGGGCTCGGCGATATCGGCCCGGAGGCAGGTATGCCCGTAATGGAGGGCAAATGCGCCCTTTTCAAGGCGTTTGCCGACGTCGACGCATTCCCGCTTTGCATTAAATCCAAAGATACCGAAGAAATCATAAAAACCGTGAAATTGCTTTCGGGCTCGTTCGGGGGCATTAATCTCGAAGATATCTCCGCGCCCCGCTGTTTCGAGATTGAGAGCCGCCTTAAAGCCGAGCTCGATATCCCCGTATTCCACGACGACCAGCACGGCACGGCGATAGTTACCGCCGCCGCGCTTCTGAACGCTTTGAAAATAGTCGGCAAAGAACTTTCTTCGTTGAAAATAGTCATAAACGGCGCGGGCGCCGCCGGCATTGCAATAGCGAAATTCTTGCTCTCGATGGGCGTGAAAGACGTAACTCTTTGCGCGAGCCGCGGCATTATCTGCGAGGGCGATACTTCTGTAAATCCCGCTCAGCAGGAAATAGCCAAGGTAACCAACTTATCGCACCTTAAAGGCAAGCTCGAAACGGCGATGAAGGGCGCGGACGTGTTTATCGGCGTTTCGGTTGCGAACTGCGTTACCCGCCGGATGGTGGCCTCTATGGCCGAAAACGCCATAGTTTTCACATGCGCGAACCCCGTGCCGGAAATTCCCCGCGACGAGGCCGTTGCCGCAGGCGCGAAAGTCGTCGGCACGGGCTCTTCGGAATTCCCCAACCAGATAAACAACGTTCTCGTTTTCCCCGGGCTCTTCCGCGGCGCGCTCGACGTGCGTGCAAAGACCATCAATTCCGAAATGATGATAGCGGCGGCGGAGGGCATCGCCTCGTGCGTGCCCGCAGATAAACTCTCGCCCGATTATATCCTTCCTTACGCCTATGATAAATCCGCGCATCGCGCCGTGGCGGAAGCCGTGGCGGCGGCCGCGAGAAGAACGGGCGTCGCACGTATCTGAAAATTTAACGCTAATATATGACCTTGCCCGCGAGCGCTTTGAAAAGCCGCTCGCGGGCATTTTTTCTTGTCGTCTGTTTTTACCCCGATATGACAAAAAATAACATAAAAGTTAACAAAGCCGTATCTGAAATTTACAATATGCTCCATAGCCGCAAAAGTTTCACAAAAATTATTTTGAAATGCAACCAAACCTAACAAATTAACAGATTTAACAAATTTTTTTAATAATTCACATAAAACCTTTCAAAATTTTTCCAAATTTTCATTTTTTATTGACATAGCATAAAATTGATACTATAATGAAGAATGATAAATTGGGTTTCAAGAAATTGTTTCACGATTTCTTGCCTCTTTGGGAGGATATAAAAATGACAAAAAAGACAAAGAATTTGTTATTTTCGGCGCTCGGCGGAATAATGGCGGCATGCTTAACGCTCGGGCTGGTATTTATGTTTAATACGTCGGAAGTCGGCTCGGGAGGCATCGTCGCCTCTGCGGCCACGGTAACGTATCGCACGGCCGAAAACGATTTTCTCTATGAGGCAGACAGCGCGGACGGCTCTTATAATATAGTCGGCTTCGCGCCCTCGGGTTATGACGGCGTTTCCGGCATGGTCGCCGACGCCGCCACTTCCAAAAACATTAAACTCGTTATTCCCGAAAAGTTGTATTCGGGCATGAAAATAGCCGTTCGCGACGGCGACGCCGTGAGCGTTGAAACGATTGAAGAAGAGAAAACCGTATCCAAAATAACCGAGGAAGCGTGGTATGAATTCGGCAGCCTCGGCACGGGTTCCGTGTCCGAAAAAGAGTACGGCTCCGTTTACGTAACCGACGTATACACCCCCGAGTCCGTGTATTGGGATATGTCGAACGTGTTCACTTATGCCACCAATCTGAGCGGCACGGGCACGTCTTTGAAAGTAGGTATTTCGGCTTTCAATATATCTTCATATGGAACTCCCCAAACCTATATTTTGCCTTCGCCCTTGTATATAAACGGTAAAATAGAAACCAATTATATAATTCCGGCAAGAGCGAGCAGTAGCAGTCATAGGTTTGAGAATTGCGCGAATGGCGCGTTAAGGCTTATTGTCGGTTCGGGCATAGATTACCTCGGCAGTCAATCTCTTTATAACAACAAGACCATACAGGAGCTGTACTTTGCAACGGGAAGAACGACCGTCCTTAATTTGGACAGGGCGGCTTTCCAGGGCACCGAAAATCTTGCCGAAATAACGATTTCCGCCGGCGTTTACCTTTTGCAGGGTGCCCGCGCGTTTTTGGGTTGTACAAAAATAGCCAATATCGATATTGCGCAGGAGGCCAATTCGTTTGCGACGCAGTTCTATGCGGAAGGCGTCAGCGGCGGTCTCTTCACGAATGCGTATTCTTACGATAAAGGCGGCGCAAGCGCCAATGCAAGCGAGAGCTACAATATCTATCAGAGATTAATTTACGTGCCCTCCGCAATGGAATATTTCGGTTTCGACTATCGCGCAACAACCGAAATAGGAGAGTATGCTTTTACCGGTTCGAACATGAAAGTTCTGAACATACCCGACAGAATAGATAACATAGCTTCGCGTGCTTTCAGTTTTTCGAAATTCGAAACTATTTATCTTCCTTCGAACGCAACTTACGGAAGCAGCCTTTTCGAAAATTTTGAGGGAGATGTGGATAGTTTGTCGCTCGTTGCGCCCACTCCCCAGGCTTATCAGCAGATATATTCTTCGACGTCCCCGCTTATAAGCGGAAACGACAGCGCCAAGAAAGATATAAGCCTTACTTATGAGATTGATGTGAGCTACGAGCAAGAGGGGGCAATCGTTCACACACAGAAACTCCGCTATAAAGGTTGGGGCACATATTCTCTCGAAACTCTGACAAGCGGCGAAGAGTCCGTAACCGACGCTTACGGCAACGTTGTAACATATTGGCATAATGGCGGCACGGACGAATTCTATAAGGGAACTTCGGGAAGCGTTGAAACATGGTATTTCGGCGACGCCCCGCTCACGGCCGATAACTTCGCTTCGTTTGTAGACGGCACTTATAACGAGGGAAAGAGCACGGAGCCTAAGGTAGAATATTATAGTAACGAAGGCACGAGCGCTTCGCGCGGATTAACGCACAAGAACATAACTTTAACGGCAGCTTACGAGGCAGACGAGGGCGATGTTCAGATAGTAAACAAAAATATCGAAGCTCCCGTATTCCAGAGAATAGGCAACATAACTTACGGCGTCAGCGAGCTTGTGGACGGCGTATCTCGCCGTATGCCTGCGCTTGCAGTCGATTTTGAACTCAGCGGCTTCCCCTATACGAGAATTTTCCAAGGCTATTTCTCCGACAGAATGACAGCCACGATATATTCTTATACCGCGGCGAACGGCGTTACGAGGGAAAATAACACAAAAGTATTCTCCGCGGGAAAATACATAATCAAAATAGATATAAACGAGTCGCTTTCCGATTACACTTGGAGCGGCATATATAACAACGCGCTTATCGCCGAAAACAGCAAAGATTCTCTTTATTTCCGCGTAACCGTGGGGATAAAAGACATAGCCGTTCCCAACGACGGCGACCTTATATACGTTCCCTATACCGGCAGACCGGTAATGTACTTTGAAAACAATCTGTTCTATACGGGTTCGTATTCCGCTGTGGAATCTTCCGCGCCCGACGGTCAAACGCCTTCTCTTACGGATGGTAAGGCCGTCAATATAGGCGCTTACAATATCGAACTTACTCTTAAAAATACCAACGGCAACCTCCGCTGGGTTTACGGCGACGGGACTTATGCCGACGGCACGTCGGTCAACTCGTTGCTCGTCATAAGCGAATATCCCACTTTGGAACCGCCCGTGTTCCGCGCCGATTCGGATAGGGTTATAGGAGTAACCGAAGAAGGTTATCCCGAACTCACCATAACGTTCAGAGACAGCACATACGAGGGCGGCGACATCTTCGTGCAGTATTTCCTTTCGGCAATGCAGCGCAATCTCACTTATGAAAAACGCAATGCAAGCGGGGGATATGAAGCGAGCGCAGACGTCGTTGCCGTATACGACGCGGGCAAATACACCTTAACGCTCGCCCCGGGCGAAGCGTATGCATGGGAACTCGGCGCTTCTTACGGAGAAAAGGTAATAGGCAATGCGGAAGGTCAGGTTCTTCCCAATGCAACGCTTACCTATATTATAAACGTGCTTCCCGACGTGGAGGACGTTCCCAACGACCAATCTTATCTTTACGGAAGCGGGCTCGGCACAATGGCGGTCGGCAGAACTTATCCCTATGTTGTAAACAGTTCCGCCAACTACACCGTAAGAGGTTATCATGAACATGATGGGGGAGAAATAACTTCCGAAACGGTATTTACCGCTTCGGCGCCCACCGCGCCTACCGAAGGCGTGAAAGTTTATGATGTAAAACTCACCCTTAAAAATCCCGAAGACTATGTCTGGGGCGAGGGCGGTGTCGAAGTCCAAGGCGACAGCACTTCGATAGTCGTAACGCTTATATTGTCCGACGGAAAAATCGACAAACCCGATTTCGACGAGATTTCGGACGGGCTCATAGTCGACAAAGGCTCAAACTTTGACACTACTTTGCCCGAACTTAAAGATACTGCGTCAAAGACCACGGCGGAGAACAAAACTCTCGTTATCGTGTACGACGGAACTACCCGCCATATCAACGAGCTGTTTATCAATTATCTGCCCGAAGCTATGTCGTATAATATAGAATTTATAGCATGGGCTGGCGGCGAAGCTCCCGCAACGGACCTTAACGGCTTCGATATTGCGGGATATTATACCGTAACTTTCACTCTTAACAGAGGATATACATGGAAAGAATACGAGGCGACGGACGACGAAGACGCAGTATTCAACGTGATAATGTTGCGCAAGGCAATTGAAAAGCCCGCTTTCAGGAGCACGCTCGGCTCTCTCGAAGGAACCACGTTGACCGTGCCCTATACGGGCGCCGCGTATTCGCTGTCGTCCTTGCTTACGAATTACAACCGCAGCAACCTCATAGCGGAAATCCAATATGCAACTGCGGCAAATTCCATAAGCGCGTGCGGCGAATACACCATAACGCTTACTCCGGGCTATAACTTCACGTGGACCGCTTCGGATGCGAACGCGCGCGATGCGGTGGTTTTGAAAGTTGTGATATCCGGCGTGCCCGCGCCTTCGCTTGCCACCGAACCCGACGGGGTTGTCGGTTCCGATTACGTTGAGGCCACGCCTTTAAAAGAAATAACCTATTATGTTTCGGGAACTCCCAATCTTACGCTTTCGGATATCCTTCCCACGTTCAACGCAATGTTGAATAGGGTTGATTCGTTCGTCAAAGGCAGTCAGCCGGTAGCGAACAATACGATAACCGAATTGGGAGAATATTCTCTCGTGCTCTCGATACCTTCAACCAACGCCGGCGCGGCGTGGGATAGCGCGGCCGGCGCCGTGGACGGAAAGGTTACCTATAAGATAACCGTTTCACAGGCCGTTATTTACGGCGACTCCGAAGACGGCGGCGTTACGGCTCTTCCCTCCGCCAAGGGCTCGCCGGTTTACAAGGGAAGCGCTTACGATATCGGCGACGTGCTCATGGGCTACGACGAAACGCATATGGATTACAGCATACAAAGTTACAGCTCCCCCAATGCGGGCGTTCCGGGCTCCGCGAGCGAAATTCTCAACGCCGGCTCGTATGTTTTAAGAATAACGCTTAAAGACGGCGCGTTCTTCGAAGCGGGCTCTCAGGAGGAGACGGACGGTTACTGCGAAGTAACGGTAGTTGTCGCCCGCGCTCAAATCAGCGCTTCCGACGGCGAAGAGTACACATATAACGGCACGGATCAGAGTACACAGATAAAGGAAAATTTAACTCTCGCAAATTCAGTCAACCCCGAAGTTCTTCCCGAAGAAATCGATGATTATAACGTAACTTTCGATAAAGAAGAGGTGAAGAACGCCACGGTTTACCGCGTAACGGTAACCTTGACGGAGAATGGCTTTGTCAACTTCATGTTTGCGGGTTCGTCGGATTCCGCGTCCTATAACATAACAATTCATACAGCCTCGATAGTCATAAACGGCAACAAAGAGGCAGAGAACATAGATTACGTTTCGGGTAACGAAACGCGCTCGGTAGTCGCGCAGTTTGCAAATCTTAATTATGACGGCGAAATCTTCAACGACGGCGAGTTGACTTTCAGCGTTCCGCTTACCACGAGCGGCGCGGACGTAGGATTGTACGAAACGGGCGCGTCAAACGGCAAGACCGTATCTCATAGCAACGTATCAAAGGGCGGCGCGGGAGCGAGCAACTACGAAGTTACAATAAGTTCAAGCGCGAAGTTCAGCGTCAATATCAATGCCCTTACTGTCAATTCGGTAAAATGGTATCTTGACAGCGAGAATTCGCGCAACAGCCTTGAAAGCGTTTCCGAGCGCGAGTACGACGGCGCGGAGCATAATTTCGTGGCGTTTGCCGACATAGGCGGAGATTCGGTAGAGCTTGCGCTTACCTCTCAATCCGCGAAGAACTTCAAAAACGCCGCGGCTCAGCCCTATACGGCGCAGGTAGACGTCGGCGCCAATTCGAACTATACATTGGACGGAGCGGACAATCTCGAAGTTTCGCTCACGATAACTAAGGTAAAACTTGCCGTAAACAGCTATACGCACGAAAACGTCAATTTCCTTTACGGCAACAGCGAATACGATTCTCTTACGAGAACGGACGAATTTACGGGCAAGGGTTCCGACGGAACTATAACCGTAACTTACGTTCTCGACGCTTCGGCTTCGCCCGAAACTCATGCGGCCGCCGGCAAGTATACATGGGCGGCGGAAGACAAGAGCTACGAAAATTATCTTGATATCAACGAAATAGAATTCAGCTTGTCGGGAGACATTGCAAATCCGGAAGAAAATTATGAAGTCGACGTAAGCTCAACCGTTCTTCAACTGATAATTGCGAAATTGAACGTTACCATAGTCGGCGGCAACGGTTCCAAGCCGTATATAGGCTATAAGTCCGACGTCTCGTATTACGGCGAAGGCGGCGCCGATTTCGGCATAAGTCTGCAATTGTCCGGCACCGAACAGCAACCCGGCGACGGTTTGGCCACAACGGTAACCACCGACGCGATAAATGATAAATTCACTTATTCGTTCGCTTCGCGCGCACCGGGCGGCAACGAGTCGAGCAACGGCTATAAAGCGGGAGTTTTATTCGAGGGCTCGGATAAGAAGATTAAACAAGCGGGCACGTATTCGATAACCGTAACCTTAAACGACAGCGCGAATTTCACTGTTGTAGGCTCGTCTACCGTTAATTTCCTTATAACGCGCGCCGCGCTTACCGTATCTCTTAATATGCCTTCCGGCAATTCCGCTCCTTACGACAATACCGACCACGACGGAAAAGTTTCGTTTACATTTATGGCCGGAGATACCGACGTAACCGAACTCTTCGGCGGCAAAGTAAGCTCTGACGGCGAATATTCGCCCGAAGGAGAAGCGGACGTATATACAACCGAGTTTTATACGGAACAGGCTTTCGAATCGAAAGTTGAACATATGCGCGATGCGGACGTATATTATCCCAAAGCGGTAATTTCCGAATACATTGCGGACAACTACAACGTGAGCGATCCGCAGGGAAGCTACACGATAACCCGTTCAACGGTAACCGTAAACGGCGCGCTCGACCTTGAAAAACTTTCCGCGGACGAACCCGGTCTGAAAGAATATCTCGTATATAACCGCAAGGCAAAAATCATAGTTGTCTCCACAGATACTTCCGCGTCTCAGGCAGAGGGGCAGTATCTTGTCAAAGTCGACTCCGAGCAAGCTCTCACCGACATAGGACTTTCGTTGAGCGGCTTCTACGGCGCGCCTTACGACAGCGACGGCGCAAAAATAACTTTGACGTTCTCCACCACGAGCGACAGCGGCAATATCAAGAACAACGCCGCGGGCAAGTATTTGCTTTCCAATACCGATTTGACGGTAAGGATATCGCTCACCGAAGCCGACGGCAAGGATAACTATGCGAACAATGTAACGCAAGGAGCCGATTTCAATAATTCGGAGATAGAGATTACCAGAGCGGACAGGGAGTTCATATGGCAATTTACGCCTCTGGACGACGGCGGTAACACCCAAAGCGCGCAAACGGTAACCGATACCGATGATGACGGCAAAGTCGATAAGACCGTCGTATTCAACGGCACCGATTTCACTTCCCAGATATCGGTATATTTCCGTTCTGCCGCAGACAATTCCAATGTGCACGAACACATAACTATAACCGGCGCGGAAGCGCTTACAAATGCGGGCGTATATGAGCTGACCGCCGTATTCAACGGCGACGCCGAGGGTATAGCCGAGAGCTATAACTTCACTCATACTCAAATGACCTTTACAATCGAGAGCTATAAGATAACCGATGAAACCGTAAAAGCTCTCAAATGGTATAACGTTGAGCAGGGCAACGAACTGCTTGACGCAACCGCGGTATCCGCAGAATCTCTCGAAAGCTACGATACCTATAAGAACGGCTTGAATATGTTCGCCAAGTACAGAGCGGAAGAGGAAGCGGTTGTCGGTTATATGGAAGAGGACATTCCTCAGATAACCGGCTTGCACGGCGCTCAATACGCGGCGTTCAAGAACTTTACGGAGGAATCGGGAAACCGTCAAAGCGAAAAAGGTCAGTATACGGGCACTCAGAAAATAGTTCTGAACAATCCCGAAGGCGTAAAGAATATCGAATTTACTTTCGAAACTCTCGCAGCCGACGAAAATTATTTCCTTAATTATGTACTGAGCGAGGATAAAGAGACCGTAACCGCAACAAAAACATGGCTCATAGTCGACGTTGTAAACGCACTTGACACCGAGTTCTCCGTTGAAGGCGGTAAAATGGGCTGGACGTTCGGCGACACGCCTTCGTTCGTCATGCCTTCGAAAGCGGATACCACTTTAACGCTTTCTCTCAGAAGACAGGGAACTTCGGCAATCGCGATAAATCCCGAGAGCGCCTCGGACGGAACGGCGGTTGAAAATTATATAAACAAGTGGCTCAATTCGGCCACTCCCGCAGGCACGTGGATACTTACGGTTTCCGTTCCCGAGCATGATTTGTATGCGGCTTCAACTTCGACATACACCATAACCGTATCGTCGGCCGCAATTTCGTTGAAAGAGGAATATTCAGGTTTAAACAACGCCGCGTTCGAATTTGTATATAACGGCTCGCTTCAACTTTTCCACAATCACGAAACTTACAAATCGGCCTATGATGAGGGTACGCTTGTAACGCTCGTTACGCCCGACAGAGGCGAAAGCTCCACAAACGGTTGGGCTGTCGGCAACACGTGGAGCGTTGCGGAGCATCAGTATAAAGCCGACGATTATTTCGGCACGTATTCTTTCAGATACGCAACGAATACGAACGGCACATACTTCGATGAAACAAGTCCCGACTTATTGAGAACAAGCAACATTCAGAATCTGCCGATACGCGTGCGCAACACCGATACGCCTTATACGGTTTACTACAACATTGTTGCCCCCAACCACACGGCATATTCCGCTACGGGAGCTTCCGACCACAAGTTCACCGTAAAGATTACTCCCGCGCCCATAAATGCGGACTTCATAGCTTCGGCTATGTCGGGAGACAATCCGGTCAAAAAAGATGGCAACGTGTTCTCGGTCAATTACCTCAATATCTCCGGTCTGAACGCAAACAACATTACGGTATCCTATGACGAAAGCGCAATTAAGAGCGTTTCGTCGTATGCTCCGGGCTCATCCGAAGCTACCGTAAGCAAGGACGTGGTAACTTTCAGTTATTCCATAAACGGACAGGGGAATATCGATATAAATTCCTCCGACAGCACGGGATTGTTGAAAAAAGTAGGCACTTATTCGATAGTATTCGGAATTTCCGCTCCGGCGCAGGGTAATCAGAACCGCAACTATTATCTCGCGGGACCTTATAACGAGGAAGACCAGGAGGAATACTATGCGGACGGCAAATACACTGCTCAGCTTAAAGTAAATCCGGAACTTATTCAGAAAAGCGATATTGAAAAATATCTCAATACCACTTGGGAATACGGCTTGCAGAACGCAACCGTAACCGAAGACTACGACGAAAGCATTATAGGCTTCGAATATAAGGACTCGGAGCGTATAAGAGTCGTCGAGGGCGGTTACGAGATGTATATCAAGATAGTGAACGAAGGCTATGATTGGGCGGAGGACGTAAAGAGCGCGGACGAGGACAGCATTAAG
Source organism: uncultured Clostridia bacterium (assembly GCA_947628505.1). Lineage (GTDB taxonomy): Bacteria > Bacillota > Clostridia > Christensenellales > Borkfalkiaceae > Coproplasma. The sequence goes on along the minus strand of CANRAD010000004.1, from coordinate 63,286 downwards.
TACGACGCTGAAAACAACCGCGTAATAACGCACATCATAGTCGTTCCCCGCGCCGTGGATTTGCGCCTTTCCGGTTCTGCTCAATCCGAATACACCGGAGCGCAACAAAAGGGCGTAACCGAAATTTCGTTCTGGTCGCACGGAAGCGCGTTCGCAACGAGAAATCTCGTCGAGGGAACACATTATTCGATAACCTATATTCCGGTAAGTTCAAGCGATCTTTCCTCGCCGGAGGGTGAAGAACAGCAACCCGAAAACGTCGCGATATACAAAGTAGTCATAAAACTTCTCAAAGACGAGGCGAGCGGAATATACGCTGCGGATAATCTCTACTTCTCGTCTATAACAGTAAACATAAACGGCGTGATAAATTCGCGCCCGGCAGAGGATCTGTATAAGATTGTCGGCGATACGGATGCGAAATCGGCGATAGAGGTAGACGGTCTGTACGAGATAACCAAATCGCAGATAAAGATTGTCAAGGGCGATTGGAGCGACCATAACCATGTTTATACCGGCTCCAATCTAGGCAACAACGTGTTTACCGGCCACTATACGCTTGAAAGCGTGAGCGGTTCGGGCGCCATTCCTTCGAGAAACGGCGAAACAGGTTACAGCATAACCTATCTTGACAAACTCGACGGCGATAATCCTCTTATCTGGTCGCAACTCATAAACGCCGGTCAATACACGGTATGCTTCAAATTGAGCGAAGCGGCGCAGAAGAACTATGAAGTTGTAACAAGCGAAGGTCAGAGCGACATCGGCGGCGGTGAATATCACCTCGGCGAAATAGAGATATTGCCGGCAACGTTGAGCGTAACGGCGAATACCTTCACATACAACGGCGCGGAACAGACTCCTTCCGTAACGGTGAGAAGAACCGACGCTATCGCTTCGTCAGCCGCTATGCCCAAGCAACCGTTGGTTCTGACGGCTACGGAAATGAGCAAGACCTTTAAGGACGCCGGCGATTATGAATATAATGTCGCGTTGAACGATGCCGAAAAACGCAATTTCCGTTTCAGTTCGTCCGCCGTGCCTACCGAAACCACTCAGATTACTTTGAATATAGCAAAACTCGGTTTGACGGTTTCGAACACTTTGGTAGGCGCTTACTATAACGGCCAAGAGCAAGAGCCCAACGTATCGTTTACAAATCTTTCCGGCAGATGGATGGGCGCTGGAATCCCGACGCTCTCGTTTGAATATAGTGAATACAACGGCGCACCGTCATCGGCAAAGCCCAAGAATGCGGGCTCGTACAAAGTGATAATAACATTTGCCGAAGGCTATGCAGGAAATATTCAGTTCGGCAGCGGTTCTTTGATGACCGATTCAATCGAAAGAACGTTTACGATATGGAAAGTGGGCTTGTCCGCTTCGCTTGAACAGAGCGAGTTTGATTACACCGGCGAAGATATGCAAAGTCAGCTTGTAGTGCAATTTGCAGCGCTCAACGGCGTAGTCATCGAAGAGACATATCTTCCGGAAGTCGAGGGAGGCACATTGCAAGCCGTATCCGGCTCCGGCGGTTTAACCACTCCTTCGGACGGATTGAAGATGCCCGGCAACTATCGCTATACCATAGAGCTTTCCGCCGAAGACGCAGTTAACTTCTATATTGAGACGTCCTCGAATTCGTCCAAGGCGTTCTCCGTAACCGTAAAGCCCATAGTCCTTTCCATAGGCGATATCGAGTGGTCCGGCTTAACAGAATACACGTATACGGGAGAAACGGTGGCGGAGATTACCGCAAAGATTTCGCGTAGCGGAGAAAACATAACGCTTGTCGTAGCCGTTCAAGGCGGGAAGAGCTTAATTAACGTCGGTGAATACACGCTTATTGCAACCGCCCCCGAAGGTTACAGCTTATCCGCTACGGCTTCGAGAACAATAGTCATAAATCCTGCAACCGTCTCCGTATCGTTGACATACTCAACGGTATACAGCGCTCAGGCACAGGAGGTAGGAACAGGCGTAACGGCTCGGTTTACTTATCCTTCGACGGTTGTAAACAGCGTGCGCACGCTCGCTATTACGGATCTCGTAATATCCGGCAGCGCCATAAACGCCGGCGAATACACATTCGGAACGGACTTCACCGTTGTGTTTGCGCAAGGCATAAGCAACTTTATGCTCGGAAATGTGGACGGTCAATTCACAATAGACAGGGCAACGCCCGTAATATCCGCTCAAAACGCGGAAGCGGTATATTCCGGTTCGGCTCATACGGTAAGCTACACCGTCTCCGATTATGTAAACGCAAGCGATATAACGGTTACGTATAACGGACAGCCCGAAGCTGTCAACGCGGGCACGTATCAGGTTGTGATTTCCGTTGCGGCAAACACAAACTACAACGCAACTTCATACACGGTAACGCTTGAAATATCCAAGCTCGGCGTCAGCGTAGTATGGGATACCCGCGACGAATACGTATCGGACGGCGCAACCGGCCGCACGCCGTATATCGGTCTCAGCGAAGACGGCGCCGAGGCGTATGTCAGCCTTACTTATAGAGACGCTTCCGGCAATACGCTCGGAGCCGCGCCCGCGGAAGCCGGCGATTATTCGGTTGTCGTTTCTCTGACGGACGATTCGAACTATTACTTAACCGGCGAAGCAGAAAAAACGTTCAGCATTTTGCCTCCCGTCGTTGCGGGCGAAGAGGAAGAAGGCTTGTTTGCGAACGCCTATGAGACATGGCTTATATTGATAATCATAGGTAGCGTCGCAACTGCCACAACCATTCCCGCGGCCATAGTTGCGCTCAGATTCAGAAAGAAAGAAAAGGACGCAATGGGAGAGTAAACACATAAAATTTTGCGGCGCCCGATATCGGGCGCCGCATTATTTTTTCGGAAAAGATTTGTAATCGTCAAAATGATAGCGGTTGTCCGAACGGACAACCGCCTCAAATCGCCGCTTTGCCGCGACGTGGTGACCCTGCCGGGAATCGAACCCGGGATTGAGCCTTGAGAGGGCTCCGTCTTAACCGCTTGACCACAGGGCCGTTGTCTTGTATCGCAAATGCAACGTTAATCTGACTTACAATTGCTAAGTGATTATATCATATAAGCCGCCCGTTTGCAAGCAAAAAGCGGCGTTGAGAAGAAATAAATCAAAAAATAACGCCTTTGTCAGCCAATAACCGAAACCTCCCGTGCAAGTATTTTGCGTCATAAAATTCCCCGCCCCGCGCTTTTTCAAAGATTTATGTCCGCCGTTTCGCCGTGTTTCACCTTGGCCGAACGCCGCCCGTTCAAACCTCGCCATTCGACTTCTGCGCGCCGCAACAACTCCGTGTACTCGCCGCTGCAAAACACGCCGCCGCAAACCGACGCTCAACGTCGCCCACAACTTCCCCAAATCTCAATGCCGCCGGTCAAACCGTGCGCTTTTTAAATTTCGCCCCGCTGCGCGCAAATGCGCTCTTCTCAACCCCGCAATCGCCGTTTTTCTCAAAATACTTGACTATTTTCCTATGCTAATCTATAATATAATATATCAAATAATAACTATGGAGCAGATATGCGCGGAGTAACCGAGGCGACGTCCCGTAAAATCAACTTAATATACGGCATATTTCTGAGCGTGCTGACCGTTGCCGTCGGCGCACTGTTTATCGCGCAGGTCGTTTCCATATACGTCAACAACGCGTCGCCGAATATGTATTCGCCCGAGATAATAGGCAGATATTATATGCCCGTAGTTGCGGTGCCTTTTTATATCTGGATAGCGGCGGCGGTAGTGGGCTTTGTTTTAAGCGAATTATTCCCCGTTTCCGTATCCGTAAAGGGCAAACCGGACAACCGCGCGCTTTTAAAACGCCTTTCGCGGCGTTTGCCCGAGGGCTATGGCAACGCGCCGTTTTCCGCGGATTACGCTCTTTTCCGCCGTGAAGTTCTGATAAGCCGCATAGTTCGCGCGGTCGTTGCAATCGTTTGCGTCGTTTCCGGCGTAATGTGCGCCGTTTATCTCTTGAATCCCGCCAACTTCCCCGCAAGCGACTTAAACAAAGACGTATTCAATATGTTTCTGCACGTGTTCCCGTGGCTTGCGGCCTCGCTTTTCTGTTGCATAGCGGCTTCCGTGTACGAAAGCATTTCCGTAAAGCGCAGACTCGGCGCCGTCAAACGCCTTATCGCTTCGCCCCCCGAACCCGCGCAAAATAACGCGCAGACCGATGCGCAGGATGGCGTGCAAAATCCCGAGGAAAAGAGCGGGTTTATCGGCGTGTGCAACGCCGTCGCTCGTGCAATCCGCGGCGCATACAACGCCGTCGTCCGTGCGGTTTCGTCAAAGACGGGCATACTCGTAATAAGAATAGCGGTGGGCGTTGTCGCGCTTTCGTTTCTGATATACGGCGCCGTATCGGGCGGCGTAAACGAAGTGCTTGTAAAAGCTGTCAAGATTTGCATGGAATGTGTGGGGTTAGGCTGATATGAAAAAGTTTTTCCTTTCCATAGGCGCATGGTTCAAGCGCCACGCCCCCAGCAAACGCCGTTTGATTCAGCTCTATGCCGCGCTATTATACAACGCCAACATAAAGGGCTACATAACGGGCAATATATATGACGGACCGGTCAAAAACGCATGTCTGCCCGGTTTGAATTGTTATTCCTGCCCCGGAGCGATTGCCGCGTGTCCGCTCGGCTCGTTGCAGAGCACGCTTGCGGGCTCCACGGCTTCCGCGCCAATGTACGTCATAGGCATACTCGGCTTGTTCGGTTTATTCCTTGCTCGCACGATTTGCGGCTTCCTTTGCCCGGTAGGCCTCGGTCAGGAGCTGTTATACAAGATAAAAACGCCCAAGATAAAGAAGAGCAGAATAACGAGAATACTCTCGTATCTCAAATACGTCTTTTTATTCGTATTCGTCATAATTCTCCCGGTATTTTTATCGTCGCCCACGTTCTGCAAATACATATGCCCGGCCGGCGTGTTCGAAGGCTCGTTCGGCCTCTTGCAGAACCCCGCCAACGAGGGGCTGTTCGCTTCTCTCGGCAGTCTGTTCACGTGGAAATTCGCTCTGTTGGTGGCGATAATCGTCCTTTCGATATTCTGTTACCGCGCGTTTTGCCGTTTCTTCTGCCCGCTCGGCGCGATATACGGCTTTTTCAACAAGATAGCCTTGATGGGCGTCAAACTCGATAATTCCAAATGCACCGATTGCGGGCTCTGCGTAAACTTCTGCAAGATGGATATACGCAAAGTCGGCGACCACGAATGTATAAACTGCGGCGAATGTATTCCTGTATGTCCCGCGAAAGCGATAAGTTGGAAAGGCTCGAAGATTTTTCTCCGTCCCACGTCCGCTTCGCCGAGGGAAGCTGTAAACGAAGGGGAGAAGGGCGTAAGCCTTGCGGCAATCGCCGCAAGCGGCACAACGATTTCTCCGCCCCATTCTCCGCCGCAACCCGTCAATCCCCCCGAGCCCGTAATTGAGCCCGCCGAACCCGTCCAAACGCCTACAATAACGGAGGAGAACGCAGAACCGTCTCCGAAGCCCGAAGAGCCCCGCAAAAAATTGACTTACGCTCAACGCGTCGACCGCCGAAACCTCATTCTCACGATTTCCGCGTGGGCCGTTGCGATAGCCGTTCTGATAGCAGCGCTTTTGTATTTCAACGTTTTCGCCAAAGATAAACCCCGTAGCGGCATAGAAATAGGCGACGCCTGCCCGCAGTTCACCGTAAGGCTCTATGAGCGCAACCCCGACGACACGTATTTGTACGACGAGGAAAACGGCGCTTCGTACACCGTTTCCGACAGTCTCGGCAAGGTAACCGTTCTCAACTTCTGGGGTACGTGGTGCCCGCCGTGCGTTCACGAATTGCCCGATTTCGACAGACTGCAAAAGGCATATCCCGATACGGTGTCGGTAATCGCCATTCATGCGGCAATGATAACCGAAAATGTTGAAGATTATATCGAAAATAACTTTAAAGACTTCTCGCTCACGTTCGCTCAGGACGAAACCTTTGAAGGAGTAAACGTATACGACCTTTTGGGCGGCATAAGCGGCGCATATCCAATGACGGTAATACTCGATTCGGACGGCATTATCCGCTTCCGCACTATGGGAGATATGGAATACGACGCTCTGTTGGAAAAAGTAGAGCAATTTCTCTGATAAAAAACCCGTCGGTTATTCCGACGGGTTTTTCCGTTCCGCTCGCGGTTCCCGCGGGCTTTTATTTTACCGCGGATAAGTCCGTTCCGCGGTTTTATTCCGCTATAAGCGGTTCTGTGAGTTGTTCCTGCGTGCGTTAACGTTCCGCGGGCGTTTTCCCGCGGAACTGCTAATGTCGTTTTGCGGGCGGTTTTTCTCGGGACTGCAATGGTTCGTTTTAAGGGAGTTTCCCCGCCGCGGTTGGTCGTTCGCAAAAAAATTATCCCCCTCGTGAAGAGGGGGATAGGTTTTTGTTCGAGCCGACTGTTGTCAGCTTTTTGTTACTGTGCACGCGCCGCCTTCTGCGGAATAAACATATAATGTCTGGGCAAAATATGATTCAAATGAGTTTTTCTCTTGGCCGGGTGTGCCGTTGGTTCCGTCGCTTATATAGGCGTTTCCGTCTGCCGTGTAAGTCGAAGGGCTGTCCATGCCCTCGGCCTCAAAGGCGTAAACCTTATTCGCTTCGAGTTGCGCTTCTTTGCCCGGTGTTACTTGGCCCGTTATAACCTTGGTGATTATAACCGTGCCTTCGTATTCACAGGAGAAGTTGTATTTCTCACCCTTGTTGAGCTTTATAACGGTCATGCCTTGTTTCAGACTGCCTTTACTGAACGTGAGAACCGCATTGTATGTGTCTCCATCGCTGATGCCACCTGTAACTATGAACGCGTATGCTATTTCATCATCTCCGTCGCTGCTTGCCGTGAACGAGTAAAGGGTGCCTACGCTGACCGACGTCAGACTGTCCGCCGTTATTTCCGTAGTCTCGACTTCTTCGGCGCCGCCGCTCTTGATGGAGATTTTATCGGATACTCCGCCGTTATTAATCGAGAAGATAACTATCTGATTCTGAGTAAGAGTGAGTGTGAGAGTATCTGCGCCTATAGCGGAAGTCCATGAACTTTGCGTGTAGTTGTATATGTCAACCATAACGCTCATTGAAGCTTTCAGAGTGTACTCGCCCGCTTCGGGTGCTTTGAAATAATACACATCGAACAACTCCGCACGAACTTCTTCTTCTGACAATACGGGTATTGAGCTACCGCCTTCAACTATTATGAACGAGCCTGCGTCCATACATTCGATTGTCGCCGTATCGCTTTCGCTTAAGTGTGCATAGAAGTAAGGGGGATCGCTGGCGGGGCTTTTTGACGAGCTGTTAAAGTTGTACATACCGCTCAGTGCAAAGAATGCGAAGTCGCCTTCCCCGTCGGGTTGGAAATACCATTGATAATTTTGGCTCCAAGGATCGCTGCAAGTGTATACAGTGCCTACTTCTGCGGGTTCGCCATCATATTCTACCGGGGGATTGGGATCCGTCTGAGACCATTTTACGGTTATCGTAAGTCCGGGATAATCCAGGCTGCTCGCGTTGTTGATTATCTTTAAATACATGGTTTGACCGGGTTGACAATCGAGAGCCAACATATCGGCCATCTCTACCACTTTGGTACTATTCTGATCCTCTCCGTCGTATTTCCAGCCTACTACGGTAACCGGAGCGTCGGGGTTGCTGAGCTCTACATAGTAGAAGCCGTCCTCTTTGCTGGTGGTAAACGAATAGTAGTAGGTTTCGCTGTCCGCCGGAGGCGTTATCTGCGCGCCGGTCGATTCTACTGCCGTGCCGTCGATTTCGATTGCGGTTTCCTCGGTAGAGCCGGGAGCTGCCGTAACGGTGAATTCCGCAGGTATAACTTCGCTTGTGGTGTAGGTAACTTTGAACGTGCCTTCGGCGGTAGCGGTGAACGTTGCTACGGTGTTGCCCTGATCGCCCAATACCGACTTGTATTCGTTGCTGTTATACCAGAACGAGAGAGAGGTATTTTTGCACGAAACGGCGTAAGGCTTTTTGGTTTCCATCTGTACCTTGGGTTCCGACTGTTTGAATACTACGCCGGCCGAAAGGTTGCTTTCGCCTACATATAACTGATAAGTGCCGCCTATCGAAACGCAGTAGGGATGTGCTTCCGTGCCGTTTCCGCCGATAGGGAATCCTTTCGATTCGTCAAGGGTAACCTTTTCAACAAGGAAGTTGTAAGAGGTTCCGCCGCCGGGCGTTTTTGCAAAGGTAAACGTTATGCCTTCGTAATCTGCGCCTTGCGCGGTAAGATAAGCCGCGTCGAAGTAAATGCCTATTTCCGCAGCGGCATTTTCGATAAACAAGCCGTTGGTGGTGCTCAAAATGATATCGGTATATGCATAGGAGAGCACATAATAGCCTGCGGTGTCGGGTTTAAGCGCAAAACTTACCGAGTCGGTGTTGGTAAAGTCTATTTCGTTTAAATATTCATCAACTTCGCCGTCGTCGTATTTATAGTTATACATATCCAACGACGATATGAACTTCATCTCGTAGGGATTGGCTTCCGAGCCTTTTTTGAGCTCGCAGCTCAAAGTTACGTTAACGGGAGAAGAAGTGTCGTTCTTTACGGCGAAAATCGTGCCCGAGCTTATGCTGAACGAGTTTGCGTTCAACACGATTTCGCTGCCTTCCGCGCCGGTCGTCTGGTCTACGTTGTAAACTTTAACGCTGCCGGTAACGGTTACGTCGTACTCGGTGGGGAATTTGTCGGTCGCAACTTCGAAGTACATAGTCTTATTCGCGCCTATTTCGCCGGTATAAGAGCCATCTTCTTCGGCAGTTATAACCTGAGGATTGGCGAATTCGCCGGGCTGTACCGCCGTAATGGTGAATACAACGCTTGCCGCGGAGTTGTCGGTCGTGCCGATATAGAATTCAACGGAATCGTCCGCAAGCACGGAGAAAGGAGCTTCGAAGCCCGTTCCTTCGCTGCCGTAAATTTCCTCGGCGTCGCCTATTTTGAGAGTTGCCTTCGGAGTTTCGGATTTAATGGTATAAACGCCTTCGGTTGCGAACGTATATTTAACTACCGTACCTGCCGCCACGTCGGCTGTGTTCTGGCCTATCAATGCGGTTCCGCCGTCAACTTCATCAGGTTCTTTTTCGTCTGCGATGAGGGGTATGGTTATATCGGTGGTGTCCGTGAGACGCTCGACGTAAGTATAGCCAGTGGGTACGGGCGACAAATGAACCGCATAAACTCCCGTGGTATACGTGATGGACGCTTTACCTTGGGCATTGAGCGCCGTTATCGTGGATGCATAGCATTGGCCGTCCGTCGTGCTGCAAAGCTGAACGTAATAATTGTCGTTCACGATGTCTCCCGTGAGAGGGCTGCCGTCGGGGTACTGAACGGTGATGTTATAAGTCGTCGTTCCGTCGGAACCGCCGCCGTTACTTTCTTCGGGGGAGCATGCCGCGAACAATGCGAAGCAAAGCGACGTGCAGAGGAGAGCAAACGTCAGCAATAGCTTCTTAACTGTCTTTGTCATAAATTTACCTCCATAAAAATTTCAACTTTTTTATTTTCCCGAACTTCCTCTTGTTCGGGTTATTATGTTTTATTATATCATATTTGAAAAATTATGCAACAATTTTGAGCGTTTTTTGGGCAAAAAATTGCAAAAAAGGCTAAAAAACAGCCATTTTGTTTATACAAAAATTCATAAATACATAATTATGCAATGTGTTCACAAATAATGTTAATAACTTACAAAAAGCCGCTTTAACTGTTCAAAACGCTTGGGTTTTGATTGTATTTGCATTCCGTCTGCGCTCAAATTTTGGTTGCGTTTGGATTTTGTCTGTGCTCGTTTTTTATTGTATTTGAATTTTACCGTCTTGTAGAATTATTGGCAAGGCTCAACAAAAAATACGCGCCCCGCGAAATTTCGCGGGGCGCGAGCCTCTTATACATATTATATAATATATAGAGTTTGAATGTTGGGCTGTAAGGCTATCACGACGCGGCGTAGTAGTAGCAGGGGATGAGCCATTCCGAACCTTCCGAAACTTCCGTTCCGAGGGTGAGGGAATCTATGATATTGCCGTAGTAGTGGTGGTATCCTTCGTAGCGTTTGAGGAAGGTTGCCAGCTCTTCGGTAACGGTAACGTAGCCCTCGCTGTTTGCAACGCGTTCATAGGCCTCCACGAACGCGCCGTAGTTATACTGAATTTTCGTGTCGGAGTCGCCTATAACGAGCGGCGAGCGGAAGTTTTCGTTGTCCGGCTTGGGCAGAGAGGTGAAGGGTTCGTCGCTGTATCTCGAACCGCACGCAAACGCCGCAAGCAGAAGCGGATCGTTCGCTTCGTTTCTCGAAGAGCCGAGTTGAACGCGGTATGCGCCGTCGGAGCCGAGGTAAACGGTCTGCGAGCCGTCGAGCGCAACGCCTACGGCCGTTGAACCGTTGGGTTTTTGCGGCGCCTCTTTGAGCGAAGTTGCGTCAACAGTCTGATTTTCATAGGTATCGAGTTCCTCCGCGTCGCCCGTTCTTTTTATTATAACGTTGAACGTGGCGGGATAGGTGGGAGTGTAGTCGACCTTGTTCGAAAGCATTATCTTGAACAGATAATCGTTCGTTCCGACGCTTTCGTTGCCTATTTCGTCGCTGCGCACAGTAATACTGAAACTGAAATCCTTGCCGATATAATCGTCGTTTCTCGATTCGTTGTCAACGCTCGTGGCATATTTGTAAGCGTAGTATTCTATCATGGGATCCACGGAGCTGTCGTCAACCTGCGAGGATAACGTGTAAACGCCCTGCGTTTGGGGCACGAAGCTCAGAATTGCGGGTTCGTCCGCGGCACCAACCGTAATCGATATGGGCGTGTCGAGCTGACTCGTGCGTATATCCGATGAAACTCTCTCTTTCGGTATCTGAACGACTATCGAAAGGTTATCCGCAACTTTCGCGTTGTTGGTTATTTTGAGGAAGCGGTTGTTGCCGTTGGATACGTTGATACCGAATGCTCCGAACGTCGCGCGGGCGGAGTTGCCTATGGGGAACGAGTTGATTGCTTCTGCCAGATCCGCTCCCATATCTTCCATAATTATGTTGCAAGCGTCCGTATCGGACACGTTGCCGCCGGAAGGGCTCTTTTCAAGGCCGTTTTCGCTCTTCACGAATACGGGATACTCGCCGGATATCGTTGCGGTGATGCCTATGTATTTGGATTCTCCCGCGCCGATTTCCGTTTCGTAGAGGTAGCTGTTGAGATTTGAATTGAATTTGTTTTCGGTTTTTCCCGTCGCAACATTGTATTCTTTGAAGTAGTCTCCGGAATACGCGCTCTTTTCGTCGTCGCTCATGGGCTCGTCGAATTCGATAAACGTCGGCTCGATGAGCTTGATTTCCACGGGTTGACCGTCGAGCGAAGTCGTGGCGGAGGGAGCGTAGCAGCCTGCGGGCAGAGAAGCGCAACTGATTTGATATTCTCCGGCTTCAACGTCGGAGAACGTCGCCTTGCCGGTGCTGTCGGTAGTCTGCGTTAAGGAAACATCATCTTTTGTAAGCGTAACTTTTATTCCGGCGGGAGCGGGGGAGCCGTTCGCCCGAACTATGCTTATGACATATTGGAATGACGCAACCGTAAGTTTTATAGGCACTTTGCCGTATTTGGCCGGCGTCTGCACTGTCTGGGGATAGGTGTATCCCGCGGGCAGATTTTTAAGCCTTACGTCGTAAATTCCTTCATCTACCGTAAATCTGGCTATTCCGAGGTCGTTTAACGCTTCGGAAGCTATTTGCGTTTCGTCGCGGAGAAGGCTTACGCTCACCGAGCCTCTGCCTTGACCTTCCGAGCCCTTAACGGGGGAACCGTCGGGATATGTAACGGTAACGTCGTAGCTCGTTGCGGGGGGCGAACTTCCTTCGCCGTCGTTCGGGTTGCACGCCGCCGCCGAAACAATTCCGACCGTCATCAGCGCCGCAACGGCTATCGATAAAAACTTTTTAATAAATTTCATTGAGTCTCCTTAGTTTCAGGCGGAAGGTCCGATATAGCGCATATAGTAGCAGAAGCCGAGCCATTCGGTGCCCACGTTGAATCCGACGTCGTGTTTTACGCAGATTGCTTTGAGCAACTTCATGAGCTTTTCGTCCACTTTCGCAAGACCGTACAGCTCATCGCTCTCGTCTACCGCAACGGACTGTTCGTAATAAGCCTTGAAGTCGTTGAAGTAATTTATGTTCTGAATGTCTGTTGCTCCGGGCGCCGCGTCTATGTCGGGCAGAACGAAGAAGTCTTTGTTCGGCGAGTCGGGATTGCTCTCTATTGCGGCTATGAGATTTTCGAAAGGATAATTTATAAATCTCGTAACGCAGACCATATCGCAGTATACGGCGAGGCCTTTTTCTTCCGCGTCGGGACGGTTAACGTAGATGAAACCGTCGCTGCCCGTCTTAACGTCCACGGTATCGGGAAGGATGGCCTGCGAGCCGTCGGGAGTGGAGGTGAAGTATCCCGCGCTTCCGGCGAAAGGAATCTTCGCGTCGTCGCCCATTCTTTCTATTCTGAATTTGAATTGACCGGTCTGGCCGCTGTCTCCGAAGGTAACGGAGAAGTAATACGTCTGTCCGGCCTCCATGTATTGATAGAGGTGGAAGTTGTAGATATCGGGAATTTCTTCGCCCGTGCTTCTCATCATCTGGTCTTCGCCGCTGTAATCCAATATCGTCGAATCGGGATTTTCGGGATTGTCGGCCGAACGAAGCCATGCCACGAGGCGCTCAACCTCGCTCAAACCGGTTTCAACCGAGCGGATACGGTATGCGCCCGACTGAGTGGGAGTGAACGAATAGTATATGCCGCGGGGGATAAGAAGTCTGTCGACGTTGACAGTGATATCCTTATCGACGTCGGCCTGCGTAAGTTTGTAAGCCGTGGGCGTCGACAATCCGAGCACGGGGTTGCCGGGAGCCGTTCCGGGGCCGTAGTGCACGAAATACGTGCAGAAGTCAAGCCACGTATCGCCCGCTTCGCCTTTGCCCGTCTCCTGGATAACGATTGCTTCGAGGATTTCCTTTATCTCGTCGGTTACCGTAATCATTCCGGCTATTTGCGAGTTGCCGGCTATCGAATTGTAGTAGACGAGTTTGTTGTAGTAGTCCTGACCGTTGAAGTTGCATGCGTTTTTCGCAATGTATTGGTCGTATATCGAACCGTCGCCCTTCGGGTTGAACGGCGTGCCGTTTTGAATGTCCGCAAGGAGGAGCGGATCGGTTTCTTCGTTTTGAGTCGCTCCGAGCTTTACGCGGTAATAGCTGTCCGCGCCCTCGTAAACTTCGACGTGATTCGAGTATTCGAGAGTGTCGACGTCTTGCTCGCCGTATGCGGCGAATCTGCCGAGGTCGAGCGAATAATCTATATCTGACGTCTCTGCAAGGCGCATATTCGAAATATAGACGGCGTCTTCGCCTATGTTCGTAACGTTATCCTTCATGTATACGAGAGAGATATCGTGCGTTCCGACTTCGAGAGGAACGTAGCACGTCTTAGTGTCTGCGCTTATTCCGGAAATCATCTCCGAAGTCTTGCCGAAGCCGTCCATACCGTCTATTACGACGTGCAATATGTCGGCGTCCTTTTCCGTCGAAGAAACGTAGTCGAAGGCAAAGGCCTGTTCTCTTTCTTCGATTTTTATGTTGGAGATATACAGAATAGCATAAGAGTATCTTTCACCCGTGTTGGAAGGATAAATACTGCGGTTATCGGAAGATATAGTCCAAGGCCATGCGTAGGTGGAAGTATCTGCTTCGAACATCCAATCGGTGTCCTGCGCGTTTACGGCGGACTTCATTTTATCTGCGGCCGGCATGGTAACCGTGGGCACGGTCGGCGTGAATTCTTCTATTTCGCCGCCCTCGCCGGGAGTTACGCTCTGAGTGTAGTCGTCTGAGGAATAGTGTGCGAAAACCGTTTCCCAATTTTCCTGTTCGACGTCTGCGCCTACATGTATGTCGACTATCGTGCCGTAACGGTCAATAACGACCGTAGTGGGGTAGTTTTCCACGGCGAAATGCCGACATAAATTTTCCGAAAGATTGGTTGAGTCAAGCCCCATATCGAATTCGATTTGAAGTTTGTCGGAGCTGTGATATTGTCCTTTCCACGCTTTTACGTCGTTCATGTCGTCGTTAGTAACAAGAGGATTGCACACGGCGAAAACGCTTACAACGTCACTGTAAGAGGTGTATGCGGCGTCCATGGCGGGAAACTCCTGCTGGCACCAAGAGCATCCGCTGTACCAGAAGTTGAGGAACACCGCTTTTTTGGAATCGGGATTTTCGGGATCGAGAACGTCCGAGAGTTTGTAGTATACTCCGTCTTCCGTAGTAGGCAATTCGAAATCGTACATAAGGTCGCCCACTGCGTATATTTTATTGGCGGGGATTTCGTTTTCCGTTTTTATGACGTTCGAAAGCATACGGTATCTCATGTCTCCGTCTGCCGTCGCGCTGTTGAAGATATAGCTTTCGTCGGAGGGATAATAGCCGACGGGCAGATTGGAAAATTGAAGCGTGTAAGTGCCGCTCAAATTTCCGAAGTTGAATCTGCCGTCCGAACCGGAAACAGCGGTGGCAACCGTTTCTCCGCCGGATTTGGCGGCGACGCTTACGCCGCTCAGGGGGTTATCGCCCATTGTGCAAACATAGAGTTTGTAGGGAGCGGAATCGCCGTCGTCCGGATTGCATGCCGCGAGCGGCACGGTGATTCCGAGCGACATTACGATTGCCATAAGAGACGTAACCCAAGTCGTCAGTTTCTTTTTCATTTAATTACCTCTGAATTGTGGAATTTAATTCGTTTTCAAATAACAATTAACAATACGCGCGACGCGCGTGTGCGTGTGACGCGCGTGTGCGCTAAGCGTGTGCGCTAATACGATATTACTAATATTATACATAGGGCAAATTCAAATTGCAACAATTTTGCGCGTTAAAATAAGCATAAATATAAGAAATTTATGTGAAAACACAAACGTTTATGCACGATTAGCAAGGCGGTTATCGATAAATGTATAATTACTCGGTTTTCACACAAATTTCTCTTACAAAATAGGAGCGTTGCGGGTTTTTTGTGTTGACAAAAAAATAATATAATAATAAAATTACTATTGAAATTCGACTTTATATTTTGCAAGCATAAACGGAGATTTTAATGATTAAAACGTTACTCAAAAGCGTAAGAGAATACAAACTTCCTTCGATACTTTCGCCGATATTCGTATCTTTCGAAGTTATATTGGAATGTTTATTGCCTTTTGTTATCGCGGAGCTTGTGCGTTCGATTAAAAACGGCGTTGTGATGTGGGGCTCGTGGACTTCATGGGGCGCTCTCGGGATAGGACAATACGCGTTGATACTCGTAATAATGGCTGTTGCTTCATTGCTTTGCGGCGCGCTTGCGGGCGCTTTTTGCGCGAAAGCCGCGGCCGGTTTTGCGAAGAATTTGAGGAAAGATATTTATTACAAAGTTCAGGATTTTTCGTTTGAAAACATAGATAAATTTTCCACATCGTCGCTCGTTACGAGAATGACCACAGACGTAACCAACGTCCAATTCGCATATATGATGATTATCCGAACGGCAATAAGAAGCCCTCTTATGATGGTTGTTTCCGCCGTTATGGCCTTTGTCATGGGCGGAAATTTGGCTTGGATTTTTGTGGGCGTAATTTTCCCGCTCGCGGCCATTCTGCTTCTGATAATGTGGAAGACGTTGCCCCTTTTCAGAAAGGTATTCAGAAAATACGATAATCTGAACGAATCGGTTCAGGAGAACGTAAAGGGGATAAGGGTTGTAAAGTCGTATGTGCGCGAGGAATACGAAAAAGAGAAATTCGACAAAGCCGCAACGGAATTGCAGGTTGATTTCACGAAAGCCGAGCGTATACTTGCGTGGAATAACCCCGTTATGCAGTTCTTTTTCTACGGCGTGCTTTCGAGCGTGCTTTTTGTGGGCTCGTGGATTATAATCGAAAACGTTCCCATAGGTTTCGGCGCCAATCTCAATTCCGAGTCCATATCGCAACTTATAGTTTACGGAATGCAGATACTTATGTCGCTCATGATGTTCTCAATGATATTCGCAATGGTAACGATGTCCATCGAGAGCGGCCGCCGCATATGCGAAGTTTTGCAGGAAGAAAGCACTCTCCACAGCCCCGAAAACGCCGTTACGGAAGTTTCGGACGGCTCGATAGATTTTGAAAACGTAAGTTTCAAATATTCGGCGACGGCGGAAAAGAACGTGCTCGAAAATATAAATCTACATATTCATTCGGGCGAAACGATAGGAATAATAGGCGGAACGGGTTCTTCAAAGACTTCGCTCGTCAATCTGATTTCAAGACTATACGACGTAACTGCGGGAGTGGTAAAGGTCGGCGGAAAGGACGTAAGGGAATACGACCTTGAAGTTTTGAGAAATCAGGTTGCCGTCGTTCTCCAGAAGAACGAACTTTTTTCGGGAAGCATTAAAGAAAATCTGCGTTGGGGCGATCCGAACGCTACCGACGAAGAACTTGTCGAAGCATGCAAACTTGCGCAGGCCGATGAGTTCATACAAACTTTCCCCGATAAATACGACACGCATATAGAGCAGGGCGGCACGAACGTGTCCGGCGGGCAGAAACAACGCCTTTGCATAGCCCGCGCGCTCCTTAAAAAGCCCAAAATTCTCATTCTCGACGACAGCACTTCCGCCGTGGATACGCATACGGACGCGCTTATCAGAAAGGCTTTCAAAGAATATATTCCCTCGACCACCAAGATAATAATCGCTCAGAGGACTTCGTCCGTGGAAGACGCCGACAGGATTATAATTATGGATAACGGTAAAATCGACGCTATCGGCACTCACGAAGAACTTTTGGGCGCGAACGCCATTTACACAGAGGTATATAACACACAGAACAAGGGCGGCAAAGCCGTATCTTCGTTCAGCGAAATGAAGGGAGGCGAAGAAAATGAGTAAACGCCCCGCATTAAAAGCGCCAAAAGGAACAATGATGCGCACGTTAAAGGCGCTGTTCCACTATTATCCCGTGATGATGAGTCTGGCGCTCGTGCTTATTATATTCAACGCAATAATCAGCGCTATTCCGGCGTTGTTTATGGGCAACATCTATACGGTGCTCGAAACCGCGGAAGGCGCGCGCAAAGCGGGCGAGAGCGTAAGTTGGGCAATATACGGTTCGCAGATAACCCAAACGATGCTCATACTTATAGGCTTATACGTTATCTCCCTTGTCGCCGGCGCGGTCGATAAGCAGCTTATGGCTATAATAACGCAGGGTTTCCTTAAAAAGATGCGCGAGCAAATGTTCAACGGCATGCAGAATCTGCCCATCAAGTATTTCGATACTCACAATCACGGCGATATAATGAGCTATTATACCAACGATATCGACGCGTTGAGACAGATGATTTCTCAGTCGTTGCCGCAACTGCTCACGTCGGGAATAATGTGCGTAACACTTATCGCATTGATGCTCCTTTACAGCGTTTGGCTTACTTTGATAGTTGTCGCGGGAATACTGCTTATTTTCTTTATAACCAAAGTCGTCGGCGGCGGCGCAGGCAAGTATTTCCTCGGCCAGCAGCGCGCGGTTGCCAGGACGGAAGGCTTTATCGAGGAGATGATGAACGGGCAGAAAGTCGTCAAAGTTTTCTGCCATGAAGAAAAGGCAAAAGCAGATTTCGACAAGGTAAACGAAAATCTTTACGACCAATCCAATCGCGCGAACCGTTACGCCAATATGCTCATGCCGATTCTCGGCAATATCGGGCACGTTCTTTACGTTGTAATAGCTCTCATAGGCGGCGTGTTCATACTCAACGCGGTGCAGAACGTCAGCCTTGCTCAGGCTATGGGTTTGGAGGGCTATTTCGGTATCCCGGGAATGCAGTTTTCGTCTGTCGATACGAACGGTTTGGTGAGCGTTGCAGGCGGAATTGCCATAATCCTTGCGTTTTTGCAGGCAACCAGACAATTCACGAACAATATAAATCAGGTTTCGAACCAGGTGAATTCTGTAGTTATGGGCCTTGCGGGCTCGGCTCGGCTTTTCGCCTTGATTGACGAAAAACCGGAAGAGGACGAGGGTTATGTAACACTTGTCAACGCAAAGGAAGCAAACGGCGAACTTACCGAATGTGCCGAGAGAACAGGCGTATGGGCGTGGAAGCATCCGCATAAAGACGGCACGATTACCTATGAGAAACTTGCCGGCAATATAACTATGGAAGAAGTGGATTTCGGCTACACTCCGGATAAGATTGTTCTTCATGACATCTCGCTGTATGCAAAACCCGGACAAAAAGTGGCGTTTGTCGGCGCGACGGGCGCGGGCAAAACCACTATTACCAACCTCTTGACGCGTTTTTACGATATTGCGGACGGCAAAATAAGATATGACGGCATAAATGTAACGAAAATCAAAAAAGGCGAATTGCGTCGCGCGATAGGCATGGTTTTGCAGGATACCAATCTGTTTACCGGCACCGTTATGGATAATATCAGATACGGCAGGCTCGAAGCGACGGATGAAGAGTGCATTGCCGCGGCAAAGCTCGCCGGCGCGGATGATTTTATCACAAGACTGCCGGAGGGTTATAACACTAAACTCCATCAGAACGGCGCCAATCTTTCGCAGGGACAGCGGCAGTTGCTTTCCATAGCGCGCGCCGCCGTCGCCGATCCGCCCGTTATGATACTCGACGAGGCCACAAGCTCAATCGATACCCGCACGGAAGCGATAGTCCAGCGAGGAATGGATAAACTTATGGAGGGCAGGACGGTATTCGTCATTGCGCACAGGCTTTCCACCGTAAAAAATTCAAACGCCATAATGGTGCTTGAAAACGGCAGGATAATCGAGCGCGGGACGCACGAGCAGCTTATAGATATGAAAGGCAAATATTATCAGCTCTATACGGGAGCGTTTGAATTGGATTGATAAAAAGCGAATAGTACAAACAGTATAAAACATACGATATTAAACTTGAACATAAAGGGAGATATCGTATGTTTTTTGATTTTCTCGGTCTGCTATTCGATAAAATTTTTTTCTTCACGGGAATGGTTCAGGATAAAGGAACTTTCCCAAAACCTCTTTCCCCCGAAGACGAAAAAAAATACCTCGCTCTGGCAAGGTCGGGCGACGCGCAAGCAAAAGAAATTTTAATACGGCACAATATGCGCCTCGTTGCGCACATAGTTAAAAAATATGCGGGTTCTGCGGAGACCGACGACCTTCTTTCCGTCGGCTCGATAGGACTTATAAAGGCGATAAACACCTATCGGGAAGGCAAGGGCACGCAGCTTGCGACATATACGGCGCGCTGCATAGAAAACGAGATATTGATGCTGCTCCGGGCCGGGAAAAAGCATAAAAACAACCTTTCGCTTACCGATCCGGTGGGGCTCGACAAAGACGGCAACGAACTTACGTTAATCGATTTGCTTTCCGAAAAGGAAGATAGCGTTTTTTCTCAGGTCGAGAGAAATATCCAGCGTGAAAAATTCGTCGCCATGTTAAAGGAATTTTTAACCGAAAGAGAGTTTACGATTCTCTCTATGCGATACGGTTTATGCGACGGCGCCGCGCTTCCGCAAAGGGAAGTCGCGAAAAAGCTGGGCATATCGAGGAGCTATATTTCGCGCATAGAAAAGCGCGCCATAGAAAAAGCGCGCGAAAACCTCAGTAAGGACGATTTTTTTACCGATTAACTTGACAGTTTTTACATATTTTGGTATATTTGTTTACAAAAGAAATTCTGGAAGGTATTCAAATGGATATATACGGCGAACTCCGTGAACGCGGGCTTATAGCGCAGGTTACCGACGAAGAAGAGATAAAAGAGCTTATTAACGGAGGCGGCGCACGTTTCTATATAGGTTTCGATCCCACGGCAGACTCTCTGCACGTAGGGCATTTTATGGCCCTCTGTCTTATGAAAAGATTGCAGATGTCGGGGAATAAGCCAGTCGTCCTTCTCGGAGGGGGAACGGGCTATATCGGCGATCCCTCAGGCAGAACGGATATGCGCTCAATGCTCACGCCCGAAACTATAAGACATAACTGCGAATGTTTTAAAAAACAAATGGAGCGTTTTATAGAGTTCGGAGAGGATAAAGCGATAATAGTCAACAACGCCGATTGGCTTTTGAAGCTCAATTATATCGATTTGCTCCGCGAAGTCGGCGCATGTTTTACCGTAAACAATATGCTTCGCGCCGAATGTTATAAACAACGAATGGAAAAGGGACTTTCGTTTCTCGAATTCAACTATATGATAATGCAGTCGTATGACTTTTTGTATCTCAACGAGCATTACGGTTGCAATATGCAGTTCGGCGGCGACGACCAGTGGAGCAATATGCTTGCCGGCACAGAACTTATACGTAAAAAAACGGGCAAAGACGCATATGCCATGACGATAACTTTGCTTTTGAACAGCGAAGGCAAAAAGATGGGCAAAACCGCCAAAGGCGCCGTCTGGTTGGACGAAAATAAAACTTCGCCGTATGATTTTTATCAATATTGGCGCAATGTCGACGACGCCGACGTCATGAAGTGCATAAAAATGCTTACTTTCATTCCACTTGAAACTATACGCGAAATGGAAAATTGGAGCGGCGACCGTATAAACGAGAAGAAAGAAATCCTCGCATACGAGCTCACGAAACTTGTGCACGGAGAAGAAAAAGCGAACGTGGCTCAGTCTCAGGCGCGCGCGGCTTTCGGCGGCGGCGGCGAGCTTCCCGAAAAGGAAATCGAGGTGCAAACGCCCACGATAATTCCCGTTTTGGTAGCCGCCGGGATGTGCTCTTCAAACGGCGAGGCGCGTCGGCTCATACAGCAGGGCGGAGTCTCTTTGAACGACGACAAGGTTACCGACTTCAACGCCCCCGTTAAAAGCGGAGACGTGGTTCACAAAGGCAAGAAAGTGCACGTAAAAATACTTTTGAAGTAAATGCCGCAGTCATACAAATCCGTTTCGGGCGAGTGCGTTACCCGGAAGGTTATAGAAAAATCGAAATTCATAGCAACTTCACGGCATGTCTGCGGAGAGGAAGAAGCGAAAGCGTTTATAGCGGAGATAAAAAAGACGTATTACGACGCCACGCATAACTGCTATGCTTATATTGCTGATAATCTCGGCAATTTTCTCCGCTTTTCCGATGACGGCGAACCGCAGGGTACGGCCGGCATGCCGATGCTCGAAGCAATTAAAAACAACGATATATATGAGATTTGCGTTGTTGTTACCCGCTACTTTGGCGGAATAAAACTCGGCGCTGGCGGGCTCGTGCGGGCTTATTCCGGCGCTGTCGCGGAAAATCTCAACGCCGCAAAAAAAGTTTTATACGAAACTTGCGCAGAAAGTCTTTATATTATAGATTATTCGAACGCGGACGCGGCGCAAAGATTTTTTGCGGAAAGAGGCGCACATATCATCTCGTCCGAATATTTAAACGACGTGCGCTTTAAGGTTGCGGTGAAGAAAACCGAGGAGATAAGTTTTAACTTATCTCTCTTAAACGCCTTGAACGGCAGAGTGAAAATCCGGAAGATAAGAGAATATTTCTTTCCTTTCGAAATATGAAAAAAGCGAAGCGGCAGGCTTCGCTTTTTACTATTTTTATGTAGAAATTAAATATATGTTGCATTTTTTGGTTATTTAATCTCTCTTATCCAGCCTTCGGGCGCGGGAATTCTGCCCATCTGTATTCCGGTAAGCGTATCGTAAAGTTCTTTCGTAACTTCGCCCATCTTTTCCATGCCGGAGGGGAAACGTATTTCTTTTCCGTGGTCGTTTATTATTCCGACGGGCGAAATAACCGCGGCGGTTCCGCAAAGCCCGCATTCGGCGAAGTCTGCCAATTCTTCGAGTTTTACTTTTCTGTGTTCAACCTTCAAGCCGAGATATTTTTCTGCGACATAGCAAAGAGAGCGTCTTGTTATCGAAGGCAGAATACTGTCCGAGAGAGGAGTAACTACTTTTTTGTCTTTTGTAATGAACAGGAAGTTTGCACCGCCCGTTTCTTCAACATAAGTCCTCGTGGCGGGATCGAGGTACAGATTTTCGTCAAAGCCTTGGTTATGAGCGTCAACTATCGCGTGCAGGCTCATTGCGTAGTTCAATCCCGCTTTTATGTGCCCGGTGCCGCGCGGCGCCGCTCTGTCGAAATCGCTTACGCGTATTACTATGGGCTTTATTCCGCCTTTAAAGTACGGACCGACGGGCGTTGCAAACATTCTGAATTGATAATCTTTTGCCGGTTTAACGCCGATAACTTCGGAAGAACCGAACATAAAAGGCCTTATATAAAGCGTCGCTCCGCTGCCGTAAGGCGGAACGTATTCTCTGTTGGCCGAAACCACTTCGTCAACCGCTTTTAAAAATCTTTCCGCAGGGAACGGGGGCATTTCAAGCCTTTTTGCAGAGTTTTCCATTCTTTCGGCATTCAAATCGGGACGGAAAGTTACGATTTTTCCGTCGGCGGTGGTGTATGCTTTAAGGCCTTCGAAAACCGATTGCGAATATTGCAACACACCCGCACATTCCGAAAGCGTTATCTTGTCGTCGGAAGTAAGTTCGCCTTTGTCCCAACTGCCGTTTTTGAAATTACTCACATAACGGTAAGGAGTTTTAATGTATCCGAAGCTCAGTTCGCTCCAATTCAAATCAACCGACATAGTGGAAGTCCTCGCTGTAACTGAAAAATCAAATCAATTATACAACCGAACATTTCGAATGTCAAACCTGTGAATTGACAATTTGCAGTCCGAATGTTAAAATATCTTATAAGGTGAGTATATGTCCGAAATAACGGCAATCGAGCAACAAGTCAAAGACAAATCGAGGTGCAGTATCTATATCGACGGCAAGTTTTATTGCGGCATCAAAATCGAAATAGCCGTAAAATACCGTCTGAAAGCAGGCATGCATATCGAGAAAGCTGAACTCGACGAAATTCAGTTCGAAACGGAAAAGAGTCAGGCGCTCGATAAAGCTATGACGCATCTTTCGGCAACCATGAAAACCGAAAAACAGATGAGCGATTTCCTTTCGAAAAAGGGCTATACGGGACTTGTTATCGAATATGTGCTGGAAAGACTGAAATATTACGGATTTATCGACGATTATGCTTATTGCAAGGCTTATGTGGCCGGCGTGCACGGCAAGGGCAGAAGGGCTATTGAAGCAGATTTGATAAGGCGAGGAGCGAAAAGAGAAGCCGTCGCGGCCGCGCTTTCGGAGTTCGAGGAAGACGATAACGAGGCATATGAGCTTGTTTCGAAGTATATGCGCGGCAAGGCAAACGATAAAAAAACATATTTTAAGGCGTATAAATATCTTTTGAGCAAGGGATACGATATGTCTACCGCAAAGTCGGCGCTTTCGAAACTTGGAGGAGACGATGAGGATTATTGAACTTGACGAAATCGACTCGACGAGCGAATATCTCAAACGTTTGGGCGGAGAAGAAGACGTCATAGCCGTGGCAAGGCGACAAACCGGCGGAAGAGGCACAAAGGGCAGGAGTTTTTCCTCCGAGACGGGCGGGCTCTATCTCTCGGTTATGCTCACGTATGACAATTTTCCGGCCTCTGACGCTTTTAAAATACTTGTCAACGCATGCGTCGCAGTTTGCGAAACGCTTGAAAAATTTTCTCTGAAACCTCAGATAAAATGGTCCAACGACGTCTTGTCGGACGGAAAAAAAATAAGCGGTACGCTAATCGAAAATATCCTTTCGGGCCCTTTTGTCAGGCGTTCGATAACGGGTATAGGAATAAACGTCAATAATCCTTTGCCGCCCGAATTAAATGAAACAGCAACTTCGATGTCCCGGCAATTATCGGTATCCGTCGAATTGAGCGAAGTTAAAAATACCTTAATCGCAAATCTCGAAAAGCAATATCGCCTCGATGATTACAAGAGCAGAATGGAATTCGGTAAAAGCGTTTTTGTAACTTGCGGCGGCAAACGCTTCAAAGCTGTCGTCAAGGACGTAGAACCCGACGGCAGGCTCTTGGTCGAACACGGCGGGAAGTTGATTGCGTTAAGCTCTGCGGAGGTCAGTATAAAACTGTAATGGAGAGAATTTTATCCGATTTGGAAATGCGCGCTGCAGACGCATATACAATCGATTGTCTGAATATATCTTCGCAAATTCTCATGACGAGAGCGGGAACGGCGATTGCGGACGAAATCGAAAAAATCGTCGGAGACGGGAAGAAAAAGATACTTTTGATATGCGGCATCGGCAATAACGGCGGCGACGGATATGTATGCGCGCGCGTTTTGTCCGAACGCGGGCATGAAGTGGCGGTATATGCCGTAGACGGAAATCTTTCGGAAGATTGTCGGCGCGAAAAAAGCCGATATTCCGGTAAATATACTCAGACAATAGACGGCGACATAATAGTGGATTGTCTTTTCGGTACGGGGCTTGTGCGGCCTATCACGGGAATATACGCCGAAATAATAAACAGCGTAAACTCCTCGGGTAAATTCGTCGTGTCCGCGGATATGCCGAGCGGCATATGCGGCGAAAACGGCCTTATGATGGGAGCGGCAATCAAAGCTGACGTTACCGTTGCTATCGGCGAATATAAATTCGGGCATTTTTACGCCGACGGGCTCGACTATTGCGGTAAAGTTATAAAACGCGATATAGGTATAGTCTGCAACGGAGATAATTATGCCTTTATATATTCGGATAAGGATATAAAGAACTTCTTTCCGAAGAGAAAGAGAAACACTCATAAAGGTACTTACGGTTCGGCTTGCATCGCCGCGGGCAGCGATAAGTATATCGGCGCGGCGGCGCTTGCGTGCGCGGCCGCTCTCAAATCGGGTTGCGGATATATAAAGCTGTCGACTTGCGAAAGGGTTGCAAGCGCTCTCGCCGCAAAGATGCCGCAAGTGATTTTTACCGACGAAGCAGATATGACTTCCGATGCCGCGGCAGTAGGCATGGGTTGGGGAATTTCCGAGGAAAAATATCAATATATATGCAATATTCTGAAAAATTATGAAAAAACGTTGATTATCGACGCGGACGGATTGAATACGCTTTCGAAATACGGAGTCAACGTGTTGAAAGATAAAAAATGCACTGTTATTCTCACGCCTCATTTGAAAGAATTTTCGAGACTTTCCGGATACGGCGCAGATGAAATAAAGTCAATGCCGTTAAAGATTTGCCGCGATTTCGCGAAAAAATACGGGGTTATATTGCTTCTGAAAAGCG
This sequence comes from uncultured Clostridia bacterium, assembly GCA_947628505.1. GTDB lineage: Bacteria > Bacillota > Clostridia > Christensenellales > Borkfalkiaceae > Coproplasma. The sequence continues at coordinate 37,970 of CANRAD010000004.1, read as the reverse complement.
CTTCGAGTATTTTGACGGACGGAGAGAATACCGTTATTCTGCACAGGGGAAATTCCGCTCTGGCGAAAGGTGGCAGCGGAGATATGCTTTCAGGTTTTATGTGCGGAACGGCGGCGCGCGGCGTTCCGGCTTTCGAAGCCGCCACATGCGCCGCGTATGTTTTAGGCATGACGGCGGAAATTTGCTCGGCGGGAAAAAGCGAATATTGCGTAACCTCCGAGGATATAATAAAAAATTTGCATACCGCCGTTTTACGCTTGACAGATTGATTTCTTTCTGTTAAAATCGTGGCGTTGAAAGGGAGTAGTTATAAGAGCGGCTACGACATAACCGGCTTAACGCCCGGAGCCGCCCCCGGAACTCAGGGAACAAGACTTTTGACTTAGATTGAAGAAGTTTAAGTCGGAAGTCTTTTTTATTGATTTTACGGAAAAAGTTACTGCGAGGTATAGAATGAATTTTAAAGTTTTGTTGCAAAACGTCGGAGCGACATGGGTTGTAAACGTGGTTCTGCTTCTATTGGGCTTTGTTCTTTTGGTAAAAGGCGCGGACTTTTTCGTTGACGGCGCGGCCGGCATCGCAAAAAAATTGAAAGTTTCCACATTTATAATCGGCGTAACGATAGTCGCTGTCGGAACTTCCGCTCCAGAGCTCGCAGTTACGATTGCCGACGTTGTCAAACCGGACGGCGGCAACGTTGTCATAGGCAATATCCTCGGCAGTAACGTCATAAACGTGTTTCTTATTTTGGGACTTTCCGCTGTAATCTGCAAGTTGCCCAGCGAGAAGAGTACCCGAATGATAGATATGCCGTTTCTTATTGCGATAAGCGCGCTCTTTTTGGCGCTCGGCGTGTTTGTGGGAGGTTTCGACGCCGGTTATAATTCAAACGGCGCGTTTACGTTCCGCGGCGTTATGCCTTGGTGGTGCGGACTTATTTTGTTTATTCTGTACGTAATATTTATGGTATATAACGTATTGCTTGCAAAAAAACAGTCCAAAGCAAATCTCGAACAAGCCGTGGCGTCGGCTCCCGCGGAAATGACCGCGCCGCCGACGGATGCCGGATTCTTCAAAAAGCTCGGTTATTGGTACGAGAACATGCAGCTCAAAACGTGGTTTTTGATAGTGATAACCGTAGTCGGGCTTGCGGTAGTTGTGTTAGGCGCTCAGCTTGTTGTGGATTCGGCCACCGTAATCGCCGAAAATCTCATTGGAATAAGAACGGAAATAGTTGCTTTAACCGTGGTCGCTTTCGGAACTTCCCTTCCCGAATTGATAACCTCCGTATCTGCGGCAAGAAAAGGGGACGTCGGCATAGCGACGGGCAACATAATCGGCAGCAATATAGCCAATATTCTTCTTATAGGCGGCGTGGGCTCGTTATGTTCGGGGGCGCGCGGCATAGCGTTTACCATGGACGGAATAGTCGGCGGCGCGGTTTCGCTTTTGGCGGCCATAGTAATATTCGGCTTTTCGGTCGGCAGCAAATCCAAGAGCCTCGGCAAAGTGGCGGGCATATTCATGCTTATGTGTCTTGTAGGTTACTACACATTCTTATTTGTAAATCTCAATGTCGGCATTTACGTTTGACAAGTAAGTATAAAACTTCGCGCGACGGTCAACACTAATTGTAAGGCAGTACATATAATAAAATATACCCTGCCGATAAAGAGGTTGATATGACTGTAAAACGCGGAGAACTCTACTATGCCGACTTATCGCCGGTCGTAGGCAGCGAGCAGGGAGGCGTTCGCCCCGTGCTTGTTGTGCAAAACGACGTGGGAAACAAATATTCGCCCACCGTAATTGCGGCGGCGGTAACAAGCAAAATAAACAAAGCAAAACTTCCTACGCATATAGAATTGCCGTCGTCTTTATACGGGCTTCAAAAAGACAGCGTAATTCTTCTCGAACAGATAAGAACGCTCGACAAACGCCGTTTGAAAGAGCGGATAGGAGAGCTCCCAACAACGACGATGACGCGTGTGGACAGGGCGATATTGATAAGTCTCGGTTTTGTAAAATAAAATGACGGCGCGCAATCCGTTGCGCGCCGTTTTTAACTGTTTATTTACTTATATCGTGCTTATTCTTAATTGACAAAATTATAACTTTAATATATGATATAAGTGTATGTCAAAGAAAAAGTTACAACCGCATATAGGAATAAAAAGCACCGTTCTCATAATAATTTTTGTTTTGCTTGTAGCCGCGGATTTAATAACAAAGCAACTCGAAGAGGCGTTTATGTGGAAAGCGGTGATAATTCCGGGTTTTGCGGAGATATCCAACAATATACGCAACCCCGGTTGCGCTTTCAGCTTTCTTAATCAGAATCCGTCCATAGGTCAGCCTATTCTTATAACGGTTACGATTATTTTGCTTGCGTTTCTTATATTCGGGTTCATCTTTTTGCCCGAAAGGTTTACAAATCTCAAAATCTCCATTTCGTTCGTCGCGGCGGGCGCGTTCGGAAATCTTATCGACCGATTTGTTTTCCATTCGGTGAGAGACTTTTTTGGATTGAATATGCTTATAAACAACGGCAGTCTGGTCTATTGCAATTTTGCCGATTTCTTCATAGTTATCGGCGCCGTAATAGCGGTAATAGACTTGCTGTTCTTGAACGAATGGGCGGTTTTTCCTTTGACGAAAAAAGCAAAAACGGCACAGGCGAAACGCAAGACGGAGGATGATGCCCGCGAAAAGCGTTCGCAGGACGAAGACGACGGGTTTGATGATAGCGCCGAATGAAAAAATTGAACTTTACGGCGGAGAAGAATTACTCCCGCGCAGATATTTTCATAAGCGATAATCTGGCCGATTACACCCGCTCTTTCGTGAAGAAACTATTCGAAAACGGCAACGTGCTTATTGACGGCGAAAACGTCAAGCCGTCAAAACCCATATTGTGCGGTTGCGCCGCGGAGGTTTCGCTCCCGGACGCCGATGAGTATTTTGCGAAACCCGAAAAAATTCCCATAGACATAATTTACGAGGACGACGACATAGCGGTCGTCAACAAGCCGCAGGGCATGACCGTTCACGCAGGCAACGGGAATACCGAGGGAACGCTCGTAAACGCGCTTTTATACAATCTCGGGAGTTTAAGCGGCATAAACGGCGTTTTGCGCCCCGGGATAGTTCACAGAATAGATAAAGATACTTCCGGACTTTTGGTTGTAGCCAAAAATGACAAAGCTCATCTGAGTCTTTCGGCACAGATAGAGAAAAAAATCTGTCGGCGCACTTATCTTGCGCTTTTGGAAGGCAGGCTCAAAGATGAAGAGGGAAGAATAACCACATACATAGGCCGACACCCGCAGGACAGAGTGAAAATGGCGGTTGTGGAACCGGATAAGGGCAAGTTGGCAATAACCGCCTACAAGGTGTTGAAGAGATACGAAGAGGGTTATACTCTCTGCCGTTTCGATCTTCATACGGGAAGAACGCATCAGATACGCGTTCATGCCAAATATATCGGACATCCGATTGTGGGAGATAAAACTTACGGCGTAAAAAAGCAGAAGTTCAATCTCGAAGGTCAGCTTCTTCATGCGTGGCGGTTGAGTTTGATTCACCCCTCAACGGGAGAAGAGATGAGCTTCGAGGCTCCGATACCGGAGTATTTCGAAGCGATTTTAAAAAAACTTAAAGAAATCTGAATTATTTTATAAAGGAGATGTATTATGTCAATCAGAAGAAAGACAAAGACAACAACTACGACCACATCCGGCGAAAGACGCGAACTTACGAAAATTTGCGCGTTTTGGGGGCTTGCGATTGCATCTACGCTCTTTATCGTAACGGCCGTTCTGAACATTATCAACAGTAAATTCCGCATTGACGGCATGGGCACCGCAATAGGCATATTCGACGTCGTGGCGAAAGTTTGCCTTCTTGTGGCGATAGGCATACCGGCTTACGGCTATGTCCGCCGCAAAAGCACGGGCTGGAAAGTATTTTTCTGGGTTGCGCTCATAATATATGCTCTCGGCGTAGTTTTCAGCGTAATACATTTTTGATTTGATATATGGCAAATCCGCTTGTTGCAATAGTCGGTCGACCTAATGTGGGGAAAAGCACTTTTTTCAATAAAGTCGCCGGCAGAAAGATTTCGATAACGGAAGACAGACCGGGAGTTACCCGCGACAGACTTTATGTCGACGCGGAGTGGCGCGGAAAAATCTTCACAATCGTCGATACCGGGGGCATTGAAATGCGCTCGGAAGACGTTATGTGGCGCGAAATCAGAAAACAGGCGGAAACGGCTATCGATACCGCGCAGGTAATTTTATTTTTCGTGGACGGCTCGGAAGGTTTGACCGCTTCTGATTATGAAATTGCCGATATGCTTCGCCGAAGCAAAAAACCGGTTATTCTCGTTGTCAATAAGGTGGACGAATATTCCGAAGACAAGGTATTCGAATTTTATTCCCTCGGTCTCGGAGAACCGTATCCGATATCTGCGGAGCACAGCACGGGCATAGGCGACGTGTTGGACGAAGTCGTCGGTTGGTTCGGCAAAGTCGTTGCGGAAGAGGACGACAGCGTTAAAATAGCGGTAGTGGGCAAGCCCAACGCTGGTAAAAGCAGCCTTGTGAATAAGTTGCTGGGATTTGAGCGTTCAATAGTAACGGATATTGCCGGCACTACGCGCGACGCCATAGATACGCGTTTTACTTATAACGACAAAAACTATACGATTATAGACACGGCGGGCATACGCAAAAAAAGCAAGGTTGAAGACGACGTGGAATATTATTCCGTAATGCGCGCTTTCGACGCGGTCAGAAGAGCGGATGTCTGTCTTCTCGTTGTCGACAGCACCGAAGGGCTCACCGAACAGGACACTAAAATTATAGGTTACGTTCACGAGCAAGGTAAACCTTCCGTCATAGTTATGAATAAATGGGATCTTATCGAAAAGGATACCGATACCGTTAATAAGTTCGAAGAAAAGCTCGGCGAAGATCTCAAATTCATGGATTATTTCAAATCCGTCTATATATCCGCAAAAACCGGCCGCCGCACCGAAAAAGTTATGTCTTTAATAGACGAGGTATACGAACATTCGAGATTCAGAGTGTCAACGGGCGTTCTGAACGACCTTATTCTCGACACCGTCCGCGCGAACGAACCGCCTTCTTATAACGGCAGAAGGCTTAAAGTATATTACGCTTCGCAGGTTTCGGTTGCCCCGCCCGTTTTTGTTTTATTTGTAAATTCAACCGAACTTTTACACTTTTCCTATGAGCGTTTTCTCGAAAATACGTTAAGAAAAAATTTCGATTTTTCGGGCACTCCCATAAAGATTATCACACGGGAGAAGAGTGAAAAATGAAAGAACTTGTTATAGCCGATAGTTGGTATTATTTTCTTATAGGAGCAATTGTTTGCTACTTTATAGGTTGTTTTAATTTTGCCGTTCTCATATCTCATATAAAGCGAAAAGATATACGCAGTCAGGGAAGCGGAAATCCCGGAACCATGAATATGACGCGGACGTTCGGGTTGAAAATCGGCGCCGTCAATTTTTTCTGCGACGTCATAAAAGGCGGACTTCCCGCGGTGATAGGCTGGATAATTTTCAAGGATTATGTCTTTGAAGGGACATATGTCGCCGTCGCGGATTTCGTCAGGTATCTTTTCGGGATATCCGTTATAATAGGTCATATTTTCCCGTTTTATATGAAGTTCAAAGGGGGAAAGGGAATTGCCTCCACGATGGGACTTTTCGCTTTTGCCCTTCCGTGCGAACAATGGTGGTATTTTCCCATAGCCGTTGTGCTTTTGAGCCTTGTGCTGGTGTATATAATTTTTTCCGAAATGGGAAGCATGGGCTCGTTGCTCGGAGTTTCTTTGCTCACGGTTTGGCAGGCCGCTCTGTTTGCCGTTAGATATAAGGATTGTATTCTGAACGGTTGGGTTGTTTCCGTTCTTATGATTTTGTTGGCAATAAATCTGCTTACATGGATAGCCCATCGCAAGAATATAGTCAGATTGCTTGCGGGAGAAGAGCATAGGACTTCCGTTAGAAAGCGCAAAAAAGCGTAAAATTCAATATCCGCCGCGACTTGGCGGTCGCGGAGTGTTTACGGAAAACAGACGAAAAGTTTTCTGAACAAAAAAACCGCGAGGTTGAACGCTTCGCGGTTTTATGTTGCGTCGAATTATCGATATTGAATGGTCGTTCGGGTGAAATCAAGGCGTTTATTTTTTCTTTTCGTTATCGTCGGGAGTATTTTCTTTCGACTTCACGGAATAATTTATGTCGGGATTTTTCTCCAATAATGCGTTTACGAAATCCTCGTACCATTCCGGCTTTACCACAACCGAAATAAACGTCTGGGTTTTGAATTGCAATATGAGTTTGTTTGTTTCTCTGTCTAAAATAATGTTTTCGATATCCGTAAGTTTATATTTGCTCTTTATAATGCCGAAACTTGTCTTTAAGACGCCGTCCCCTACGGCGTAATAAGACGAAACCAGCAAACTGATAAGTATTACTGCTAAAAGTATCGATACGAAGAACATAAGAACATATCTTATGATGGGATATGCGGGATTATATGCGCCGTCTATGCCTTCCGTAAGAAGATAATATAGATTGAGCGCAAACGCCGTGGCCGCCAACGCAAGCCCGAGATATATAAAAGCCGTGGCAATCTTTGAATACTTGAATTTGAAAATTTTCATATCGCTATTATAGGTCAATCGGGTTAAAAATGCAACAAAATTGCCGTTAATAAATATTTGATTGCGTAAACAATTGCCTAAAATATGTTTTTATTATAAAATAGGATAAAAACGTAAGGTAAATTTATGATTAAACTTATTAAAGGCGGAGTATATCTCATTGACGGTAAACTCCTTAAAGAAAACGTGGCCTTTATGGTCGAGAGCAAAAAGCAGGCGGCAGTGAAAGGCACGATGACATATAAAATCCTTGCCGCGCACAATAAAGGCGACGCGGAAAATCTGCGCATCAAATTCGACGCGCTTGCTTCGCACGATATAACTTACGTGGGGATTATTCAAACGGCGAAGGCTTCCGGGTTGAAAGAATTTCCCGTCCCTTATACGTTAACGAACTGCCATAATTCGCTATGCGCCGTCGGCGGAACGATAAATGAAGACGACCATATGTTCGGGCTTACGGCCGCCAAGCATTACGGCGGCAATTACGTGCCCGCGCATCTCGCGGTAATTCATCAATATATGCGCGAATCGGAGGCCGGGTGCGGCGCTATGATTCTCGGTTCCGACAGTCATACGCGTTACGGCGCGCTCGGAACCATGGCCATCGGCGAAGGCGGCCCGGAACTCGTCAAACAGCTTTTGGGGCAGACTTACGATATAAAACGTCCGGAAGTTATAGCCGTTTATCTGAAAGGCAAGCCCAAAAAAGGCGTAGGCCCGCACGACGTTGCCATTGCGCTTATCGGAGCGACGTTCAAAAAGGGTTTTGTTAAAAATAAAGTTCTCGAATTTGTCGGCCCGGGCATAAAAAATCTTTCAATGGATTTCAGATGCGGAATAGACGTAATGACGACCGAAACGTCGTGCCTTTCAAGCATATGGGAGACGGACGAAACAACGCATGAATTTTTTAAGATTCACAAAAGAGAGAATGATTTTCGCGTGATACGCCCCGAAGAAACGGCCTATTACGACGGTGCGGCAGTAGTCGACCTTTCGCGCATTGAGCCAATGATTGCGCTTCCTTTCCATCCGTCGAACGCATACACGATAAAGGAATTTTTGGAGAACGCGGACGATATACTCGGCGGTATAGAGGAAGAAAGCAAAAAGCTGAAAGCGGGAGGATCGGTTCTCCGCGACAAAATAAAAGACGGCAAGGTCTATGTGGACCAAGCCGTCATAGCCGGTTGCGCCGGTGGCAGTTATGAGAATATAGCCGAAGCGGCGGATATTCTACGCGGCAGAAGTTGCGGTTCGGGGAAATTTTCTTTGAGCGTCTATCCGCAGAGCCAGCCCGTATACAAATGTCTTGCGGACAACGGTTACGTTTCCGACCTGATTACTGCCGGTGCCTTATTCAAAACGGCGTTTTGCGGCCCTTGCTTCGGAGCCGGAGATACCCCCGCGAACAACGGTTTGTCGATAAGACACACGACGAGGAATTTCGAAAACAGAGAGGGGAGCAAGCCTACCGAGGGGCAATTTGCCGCGGTTGCGCTTATGGACGCGCGTTCTATTGCCACGACTTCGGCAAACGGAGGCGCTTTGACGCCGGCAACCGAATTCGAATACTCAAAGAAGATTAAAAAATATTATTTCGACAAAACCATATACGACAATCGCGTCTATCGGGGCGCGGGCAAGCCCGATAAGAGCGTGGATATAGTATACGGGCCAAATATTGCGGATTGGCCCGAGCAGTCTCCGCTTTCTGAGAACGTGCTCATAAAAGTCGCGTCTGTTATAAACGACGACGTAACCACTACGGACGAGCTCATTCCTTCGGGGGAAACTTCTTCGTATCGTTCCAATCCTTGCAGACTTTCCAAGTTTGCATTATCGAGAAAGGATCCGGGTTACGTTTCCAGAGCGGAGGAGATAAGGGCCGACGAAGCCGAAAGAAAGGCTACGGGCAAATTGCCCGACGGAATACTCGAAGAACTCGGATTTGAAATCGATTCGGACGTATTGTACGGAAGTGCGGTTGTAGCGAGGAAGCCGGGCGACGGCTCCGCGCGCGAACAGGCGGCGTCGTGCCAAAGAGTTTTGGGCGGAATAGCGAATATCGCCGTCGAATATGCCACGAAAAGATATCGTTCCAATCTTATAAATTGGGGCATGTTGCCGCTTTTATGCCGAAATTTCGATTTTAAAGTGGGCGATTATATCTATATAAAAAATATCGACGGGATTATCAAAGGCGGAAAGACGGAAATACCCGCCAAACACATTTCCGATAAAAAAGTCAAAGATATAATTTTGTTTATGGACGCGCTTACGGAGGAAGAGAAGAAGATTATCCTTTCGGGCTGCCTCATAAATTACAATAAGCGTTAAACGCCAAAATTAAAAACGTCCCCTATCGCAAGGGGACGTTTTTCAATTGCCGTTTATCAGAGTCGCCGTGTTTTTCGGACGGTGAGGAAGAGGATATTTTTTATGTTGATAAGGGAGATTCAGTCTGAATTCCCATTTTTCGCATTTGTCCGCGCCGTCGTTTCCGACATTCGGCTCTTCGTCTTTTTCACGCTTTGCGTCAACGTCGATGTATGTCGGCCGAACGTTTGCTTTTTCGGCGTTTGCCGCCCATCCCGCGCCGAATATCATCGAAAGCGACAATGAGGCGGCGGTAAAAATCAACAGTTTTTTCATTTTTTTCATACAAACAGTATGTTTATTTTTCAAACGGATATTCAACCGCTTGATTTTTTGTTTCCGAAAGTGCTAAAATAATCTCACCTGAGTTCAAAGGTTTATCTGAGGGTAAAGGGCTGAATAGATTTGCACGCGCATGTAAGTGCGTATTTTGTCCTTTCCCTGATTTCGGGGGAGGTTTTTTTATGTCCGAAAACAGAATAGCGGTAATAAGCATAATTGCGGAAGACAGAGCGCAAAGTCCCAAAATCAATTCCGTACTTTCGGAATTCGGCGAATACATTATAGGCCGAATGGGAATTCCTTATAAACAGAAGTCCGTCTATATCATAAGCGTGGCGGTGGACGCTCCGGCAGAGATAATAAATTCGATAACCGGCAAACTCGGCATGCTTACGGGTGTAAGCGCAAAAACGCTTATGTCAAAAATCTATTGAAAATAAAATAAAAGTTCAAGGAGAACATATGAAAAAGATTTTACTTTCGCTTGTCGCCGTTCTGTCGGCGGCGATAGCGTTCGTCGGCTTGCCCGCTTGCGCCGCCGACGAAAACAGCACAGCAATAAACGTGTATGCGCCTGACGGCGCGCCGGCGCTTGCTCTTGCCGAGCTCATGTATAAAAACGAGGATTTCGACGAGGGCGTGAGCTATCATATCGTTGCGAACACCACGCTTTCGAGCAGAGTTACTGCGGAAGACGAAAGCAAGAACGCGGATATTATTATTATGCCGATAAATATGGCGAGCAAACTTTTAAACGACGGCTCGCGATATAAAATGCTCGGTTCCGTAACGCACGGAAACCTCTATATTCTTGCAAATAAAAACACTCCGGAGCTTACTTCCGGGAATTTTGCGCAGAATATCGAAGGCAAAACCATAGGCGTCGTAAATGCGAATGAATTTCCGGGAGTTATGTTTAAAACGCTCTTATCCGAATACACGGTGCAGAACGCGCAGGTAATGCAGGTGAACGTTCCCCAGATTGTCGGAACGGATACGACTTACGATTATTTTGTCGCCGCGGAACCCAGCGTAAGTAAAATAGTGGGCACGCCCGAAAATGAAATCAAAATCGTCGGGGATATTCAGGAATTTTACGGCGAGGGCGGTTATCCTCAGGCGGTAGTCATGGCAAAGACTTCTCTAATAGAGGGAAAAGGCGAATTTGTGGCAAAATTTATGGATAAGCTCACTTCGGCAAATAGTTGGCTTATGTCCGGCGACACGACTTCCGATATGATTCTGAATGCGATTAAAAGGCACTATCCGGATCCGGAAAACACAAAGCCGTCTTTCGACAATCTTACGAAGGAAACAATTTCCCGTTGCGCGGTCGATTTCAGATATTCCTCTGCGTGCGCCTCTGTCGTCAAAAAATTGTTGACGGAATTTAAAAACGTAAATCCTCAGTTTGCGCAGGAAGTAGGCGACGAGTTCTTCTATTCCGCGCAGATTTGAAATATTTATGAAAAAATTTTTTTCAAGCAGAAAACTGAATATTGTCTATTCCGTTATTGCGATAGCTTTTATGTGGGCTGTTTGGGCGATTGCCTACCGTGCGGTTGGTAATAAACTCATCGTGCCGTCGTATGAGCAGACGTTTTCGGAATTATGGGAGTACTTGAAAAGCCGCGTATTCTGGACTGCGCTCGGCAATACCGTATTGAGAACGCTTATAGCGTTTCTCATTTCGCTTGCGCTTGCCGGGATATGCGCGGCTCTTGCTGCCTTGACGAACGCATTGCGCGCCGCGTTGAGGCCGATAATAGCGTTTATCAGGATAATTCCCACATTTGCGGTAATCCTTATAATCATGAGAGGAACGGAGGCAAATAAAAATATCGCCCCCGTAATAGTTACGGTTCTTGTTCTTTTCCCCATAATTTACGCTCAGATTATGGCGGCGGTGGACGGTATAGACGTCGGCCTTAAAAATCTCGTGAAAGTTTACAAAATATCAAAGCCTATCGCGCTTTTCAGAATATATTTGCCGTGCGTTGCGCCGAGCGTTATATCGCAGACGGGCGCAAATATTTCTCTCGGACTGAAAATAATGGTTTCGGGCGAGGTGCTTGCGTTTACGTTGAAAGGCGTGGGCGGACTTATGGAGGACGTATATCTCTCGTATAAGGTTGCAAATCTCGCCGCGCTTACGATAGCCGTCGTTGCGGTCGGCCTTATTTTGGATGTGCTTTTCTCACAATTGTCCCGAATAACAAAAAAATGGAGCGGAAACAAATAATGATAGAAATCCGCAATTTGACAAAAAGGTATAAAGATTTAATCGTATACGAGAATTTCGACTTTTCGCTCGAAGAGGGCAAGATTACGTGTCTGCTCGGGAGAAGCGGATGCGGCAAAACCACGCTTATGAACATTTTGGCCGGACTTACGGATTGCGAGGGGCAGGTTCCCGAATTGAAATGCTCGTACATTTTTCAATCGCCCACGCTTGTGCCTTCGCTCACTGTGAAAGGAAATCTTGCGCTTGTATGCAAAGATGCGGATAGGATAGGCGAAATGATAAACCGCATCGGCCTTAAAGGAAAGGAAAAGAGTTATCCCGTCAATCTTTCCGGAGGAGAAGCGCAACGGGTTTCCATAGCCCGCGCTTTTCTCGCGGAGAGCGAAGCGCTTCTTATGGACGAGCCCTTTGTCTCGCTCGACATAAAGATAAAAGACATAATAATGAAACTCTTCATGGAAATATGGAGAGAAGACGGCAGAACGGTATTTTTTGTAACGCACGACACCGACGAAGCCATCGGCCTCGCGCATAGAATAGTCGTTCTGTCTGAGGGGAAAATCGTATATGACGAAACGCCTTCGAGCCCCGTTCCGAGAGATATAGGTTCGGAAGAAAAACTTCGCTCGGAGTTGATAGACGCGCTTTTGAAATAAAATATAGCAATTTTGCTTGACTTTGAAATAACGTAATTTTATAATATTTGTCAAAAAGAAATCAAGGAGAAAAGTCAATGAAGTTTTTCAAAGAATTCAAAACGTTTATAACGCGCGGCAACGTGGTTGATATGGCCGTAGGCGTTATAATCGGCGGCGCGTTCAGCGCGATAGTTACCGCTCTGACGAACCAGATACTGATGCCGTTGATTAATTGGTTCCTGGCCGTTGTTACAAACGGCGAGGGCATGCAGGGCGCGGTTACCATGCTCAGACCCGCTTATCAGCTTGCAGACGACGGTTCAGTCCTCGTCAGCGAATCGGGTAAAAAAGTAATCGATATGGCAAACTCCATCTACATAGATTGGGGCGCGTTCATTACGGCGATAATCAACTTCCTTTTGATTGCGCTTGTGCTCTTCCTTATCATAAAAGTCATAAACACTTTGCATCAGGGCGCGGAAAAACAAAAGGGCAAGTATGCGCCTTTGACGAAAGATGAAGTAAAAGCTCTCAAAGCCGAAGGCAAGTCCCGTGAAGAAATTCTTGCGGTAGCTGCGGAGAAGAAAGCGGAGGCGGAAGCGGCGGAGAAGAAAGCGGCCGAAGAAGCTGCGGCAAACGCTCCGGAAAGCGAACAACAGCTCCTTGCGGAAATCAGGGATCTTCTGAAAGCTCAGAATACAGACAAAAAAGCATAAATAAAAACGGTAAAGCCGTCCGCAGAAAATGCGGGCGGCTTAGCTTTTTTATGTTTTATGAATGTTTTTTCGCGTTTGTCAACTGTTTGAGCGTGAAAAGAGTAAAATTTTGTCAACTAAATTTTGAAAATTAAGCGTTTAAACATTTTTCTTTCACAACATATTGTGTTATAATCTTAACGTGCTTTGAAAATATTGTGTTACATAACAAGAAGCGTGAATCCCGATCTGAACGCGGCTATAAAAAAATAGACGTTTAGAACGGCGATTACGGGCATTATTATCATGAGCAACATGTTTTTCAGTCTGTAACGCATGATAAACATACTCACGTAGATCGAGATGGCGCCGCCGAGGATTGCGGCGAGAATGAGTTTTCCGTCGCCCGATTTGGGCGAATCGCCGTCGCCGTACTCGTCGCGTTGGGTTTTAAGCAACATAACGGCGTAAAAGTTTATTGCAAGAATGTAAACGCCGAAGAGTACGTAAATCAATATCATATAAAAAGTATGGCGTAAAAAGCGCTAAAAATACGGAGAACGGGTATGTCCAGAATAGCTATTGTTATGGGGAGCAAATCGGATTTCGGCGTGGTTAAACCCGCCGTTGCCGTGATAAAGAGCTTCGGCGTTGAAGTCGAAGTCCGCGTGATATCGGCGCACCGCACACCGGATGAGGCGCACGCCTTTGCGGCTGAAGCCGCAAAGCGCGGAACGGAAGTTATAATTTGCGCGGCCGGCAAGGCGGCGCATCTCGGCGGGGTTATTGCGGCTTATACGACGTTGCCCGTTATAGGTTTACCCGTAAAGACCGATATGATGGGCGGGCTCGACAGTTTGCTTTCGATAGTCCAAATGCCTTCGGGAATCCCCGTTGCCACCGTGGGCGTAAACGGCGGCGAGAACGCAGGCTTGCTCGCTTTGCAGATTCTCGGGATAAAATATCCGGAAATCGCCGAAAAACTGAAAGACTACAAGTTAAAGATGAAAGAAAAAATCAACGCCGACGACGTTGCTCTTCAAAGTGAGGTCGAGCAGCTTTAAAATTATACCCGCAGTATGTTCTGCGGGTATTTACGTTAAATAAAACCGTTTATACGGCAAGATAAAAATTTTTGAAGGAGAATTTTATGGAGAAAAAGGAACAGCTTTACGAAGGCAAAGCGAAAAAGGTTTATGCTACCGGAGATCCCGATTACGTAATCGTGTCGTATAAAGACGACGCAACCGCGTTTAACGGGCTCAAAAAGGGCACGATAGCCGGCAAAGGCGTAATCAACAACAAGATGAGCAATATGATGATGTCGATGCTTGAAAAGAAGGGCATCCCCACGCACTTTGTAGAGCAAATCGACGACAGAAACACGATAGTCAGAAAAGTGCAGATAGTTCCGCTTGAAGTAATAATAAGAAACGTCGCGGCGGGAAGTTTCTCCAAACGCTACGGTGTGCCCGAAGGTACGCCTTTTGCTTCTCCCACGATTGAATTTTCATATAAGAACGACGACCTCGGCGATCCGCTTATAAACGACTATCATGCGCTTGCGCTCGGCCTTGCCACCGCGGAAGAGATCGATACCATAAAGAAGATGGCGTTTGCGGTAAACGACGCAATGAAAGAGTTTTTCAAGAAGCTCAATATAGACCTTATAGATTTCAAACTCGAATTCGGCAGATATAAAGGACAAATAGTTCTTGCCGACGAGATTTCTCCCGACACATGCCGTTTCTGGGAATCGGGCACGTGGGATACGACAAAGCATGTAAGCCTCGATAAAGACAGATTCCGCAGAGATCTCGGCGGGGTTGAAGACGCTTACAAGGAAGTTTTCAAACGTCTGACGGGAGAATAATGATTTATGGGCGGATTTTTCGGCGCGGTAAAAAAGACAGACGCAGTTTTCGACGTATTCATAGGCACCGATTATCATTCGCACCTCGGCACGAAGAGGGGCGGCATTGCGGCATATAATGCCGATATCGGCTTACAGCGCGAAATACACAATATAGAGAACGCGCCTTTCAGAACGAAATTCGAAAAAGTCGTTTCGGAAATGAAAGGCAACGCCGCCATAGGCTGTATAAGCGATACCGATCCTCAGCCGCTTATTATGGTTTCAAAAGTCGGAACGTACGCGATATGCACCATCGGCATTATCAATAACAGCGAGGAAATTCTCAAAGAAATTCTCGGCCGCGGCGGATATTTCGACGCCATGACGGGGAGCAAAGTAAACGCCAACGAAATGGTTGCGGCTCTCATAAACAGTAAAAATGACTATGTCGAAGGCATACGCTATGCTCAGGAGAGAATAGTAGGTACGGCTTCGATATTGCTGTTGACCGACAGGGGTACGCTTATCGCCGCGCGCGACAAGATGGGCCGGCTCCCCGTACAGATAGGCAAGAGCAACGAAGGTTATTGCGTTTCGTTTGAAAACTTCGCATACAGAAAACTCGGATACTCCGATATGCGCGAACTCGGACCGGCGGAAATCGTCGAAATCACCGCGGACGGAGTAACTCAACTTTCGCCTCCCGGCAAAGAAATGCGCATATGCGCCTTTTTGTGGTCTTACTACGGATATCCGACGTCGAGTTACGAGGGCGTGAACGTTGAAGTCATGCGTTGCAAGAACGGCGAAATTTTTGCCAAGAACGACGCAAAAACCCACGACGTGCACGAAATAGACTATGTCGGGGGAGTTCCCGATTCCGGAACTCCCCATGCAATAGGCTATTCGAACGCATGCAAAGTTCCTTTTGCCCGCCCTTATATTAAATATACGCCCACATGGGCGCGCAGTTTCATGCCGGTAAATCAGACCGAGCGCAATAAAGTCGCCAAGATGAAACTAATTCCCGTTCACGAGTTTATCGAAGGGAAAAGGTTGTTGCTTGTGGACGATTCGATAGTGCGCGGCACACAGCTTAAAGAAACAGTTGAGTTCCTATATTCGCACGGTGCGAAAGCCGTTCATATGCGTTCGGCTTGTCCGCCTATAATGTACGGCTGCAAATACCTTAATTTTTCGCGTTCGTCGGGAGATATGGACCTTATAACCCGCCGCACGATGATGGAGCTCGAAGGCGAAGAAGCCGTAAAACACATGGACGAATATTCCGATTCGAACACCGAGCGCGGCAAGGCAATGAGAAAAGCCATTTGCGAAAAATTTCAGTTTGAATCGCTCGAATTTCAGTCCATCGACGGGCTCATAGAGGCGATAGGAATCGAACCTTGCAAACTTTGCACTTATTGTTGGACGGGAAAAGAGTAAATTTGAAAGGTATCTATTATGGATGAAAATCAGTGCGAAATCCATGAGGAATGCGGCGTCTTCGGCGTTTATTCGCAGGAAAACCGCAGCGTTGCGCATACGGTGTACTATGGGCTGTACGCTCTGCAACATCGCGGACAGGAAAGCGCGGGCATAGCGGTGGCGTTTGCGGACAAGATGACCTATTTCAAAGGAATGGGGCTTGCGGCAGACGTATTCGGCCACGGCGCGCTCGACGAGTTGCCGGACGGAGATGTGGCCATAGGCCATGTGCGCTATTCAACAACGGGAGCGAGTCAGCTTCTGAACGCTCAACCGGTAGTGTTCACCGGAAAATGCGGCAAAATGGCCGTGGCTCATAACGGAAACTTGATTAACACAAAACAGTTGCGCGACGAGTTGATTTCGGAAAACGCGGTATTTCAGACTACTATTGATTCCGAGGTTATCGCTATTTTAATCAACAGCCTTTCCGACGGAGACATAGTTAAAGGCGTAAAGCGGGCGTGCGCAAAGCTGAAAGGTTCGTATGCGCTCGTCGTTATGACCACCGATAAACTTATCGCCGTGCGCGATCCTTTCGGTATTCGGCCGCTTTGTTTGGGAACTACCGACAGCGATGTAATCGTCGCAAGCGAAACTTGCGCGCTCGACGCGGTCGGCGCAAACTTTCTCAGAGACGTAAAACCCGGAGAAATAGTTGTAATAGACGATAAAGGCATCGATTCGCAGTTTATGGACGATGTTCCCGATACCGCCAAGATGTGCATTTTCGAATATGTGTATTTTGCCAGACACGATTCTGTCCTCGACGGATACAGCGTATACGAGGCAAGAAAAGAAGCGGGGAAGCTCCTTGCCAGGAATTATCCCGTCGAAGCCGATCTCGTTTCGGGCGTTCCGGATTCCGCAAACGTTGCCGCACGCGGTTACGCGGAAGAAAGCGGCATTCCGTTTGTGGAGGCTCTCGCGAAAAACAGGTATGTCGGCAGAACGTTTATCCAACCGGACCAAAGACAGAGGGAAAACAGTCTGAATGTAAAGATGAACGCTCTCCGCGCCAACATACGCGGCAAGAGAGTTATAATCATAGACGACTCCATAGTCCGCGGCACCACTATGCGCAAAATAGTCAAGATGCTAAGAGACGCCGGCGCGGTGGAAGTGCATATCAGAATCTGTTCGCCGATAATAAAGCATCCGTGCCATCTCGGCATAGATATACAAACTTATTCGCAACTCATAGGCGCCAATAAAAACGAAGAGCAGATATGCGAAAGTCTCGGCGCCGACAGCGTGCGTTATCTCACGGTCGAACAGCTTTTGAAAACTTGCGAAGGCGCGCATACGGGATTTTGCCTCGGTTGTTTCACGGGCGATTATCCTTATCCGCTCGAAGAATATGAGACCGATAAACTTAAATTCGAATAAAATTATCTTACGGAGGTCAAATTATGGCTATTTCATATAAAGACAGCGGCGTTGACGTTGAAAGAGGCTATGAAGCGGTTCGGCTCATGAGAGAGCATGTGAAATCCACTTATACGGAAGGCGTACTCGGCGATATAGGCTCATTCGGCGGTTTTTTCGGTATGCCGAAAGGTATGAAAGAACCCGTTCTCGTCGCCGGTACCGACGGAGTGGGAACAAAACTCAAATATGCGATAATTTCGGATAAACACGATACGATAGGTATCGACGCAGTGGCAATGTGCGTGAACGATATCGTTTGTCAGGGCGCGAAACCGTTGTTTTTCCTTGACTATTTTGCGACGGGCAATCTCAATCCCGAAAAAGTCGCAACGGTTGTTTCCGGGGTTGCCGAAGGTTGCAGACAGTCCGGCGCCGCGCTTATCGGCGGAGAAACGGCGGAAATGCCGGGTTTTTATCCCGGCGGTGATTACGACATAGCCGGATTTGCCGTAGGAGTTGTTGAGAAGAAAAAAATCATAAACGGAAGCAAAATCAAACCGGGAGACGTGCTCATAGGCATAAAGTCGAGCGGAATACATTCCAACGGCTATTCGCTTGTAAGAAAACTTTGGGGCGAAGATATCGAAACGTTGAAAAAATTCGACGCCGAGCTCGGCGCCGCGCCCATTGACGTTCTTCTCACGCCCACGAAAATATACGTAAATAGTATTCTCGCGCTTATAGAAAAAGTAAAAGTCAAGGGCATCGCACATATAACCGGCGGCGGCTTTATAGAGAATATTCCCAGAATATTCCCGGAAGGCGTCGGATGCCGCATAGATACGCGCTCTTACGAAGTTCCGCCCGTATTCAAAATTATGGTCAGAAAGGCCAAACTTACGAAGGAGCAGGCTTATAACACGTTCAATATGGGTATCGGAATGGTAGTCTGCGTGGCGAAAAAAGACGTTGACGCGGCTTGCGCGCAACTCGAAAGCACGGGAGAAAGTTGCGTAGTCATAGGTAAGACGATAAAGGGCAGCGGAGTTAAACTCAAATGAAGCATATAGCCGTATTCGCCTCGGGCGGCGGCACCGATTTTCAGTCGGTCATCGACGCTAACGAGCTCGAGCCTTTCTGTAAGATATCGCTTCTTGTCGCTTCAAAAGAGGGCATAGGGGCAATCGAAAGGGCGAAAAAGCATAATATTCAATCGGCGGTCTTTGCAAAGAAAGATTATGCGGATCTCGAAACGCTATATAGGGCTTTGGACGAATTGCTTAAAAGCAAGCGCGTAGATTATATAGTGCTTGCAGGTTGGCTTAAAATTATTCCCGAAAGTTTCATCAAATCGTATGAAAACCGTATAATAAACATTCACCCGTCTTTGATACCTTCGTTTTGCGGCGCGGGATATTACGGGTTGAAAGTGCACGAGGCCGTTTTGAATTACGGCGCGAAAATTTCGGGATGCACAGTGCACTTTGTAAACGAAGTGCCCGACGGCGGCGCAATAATAGCTCAACGAGCGGTCGAAGTCAAAGACGGCGACACGCCGCAAAGTTTACAGGCGCGCATACTCGAAGAGGAACATAAACTTCTTCCGTATTGCGTCAAAAAACTTTGTCAGGGAAAAATAAAAATCAACGGCAGAGCCGTAACTATAAAATAAAATCGGAGGAAAATTATGA
The DNA here is from genome assembly GCA_947628505.1 of uncultured Clostridia bacterium. Classification (GTDB taxonomy): domain Bacteria; phylum Bacillota; class Clostridia; order Christensenellales; family Borkfalkiaceae; genus Coproplasma. The sequence goes on along the minus strand of CANRAD010000004.1, from coordinate 18,621 downwards.
TAATGAAAAAACGCGCGCTTGTTAGCGTATCCGATAAAGCGGGCATCGTCGATTTCTGTAAAGGACTTGCGGAAAACGGATTTGAGATAATATCCACGGGCGGTACGGCAAAAGTATTGAAAGATGCCGGGTTAAAGGTTATCGGTATTTCCGAAATAACGGGTTTCCCCGAGTGCCTTGACGGCAGAGTCAAAACATTGCATCCCAATGTTCACGCGGGGTTGCTTGCCATGCGTTCCAACCCGGAACATATGGCGCAGCTCGAAAAACTGAACATAAACACCATAGATATCGTCTGCGTAAACTTATATCCTTTTAAAGCTACTTTGCAAAAAGGCGCGGACTTTGCGGAATGTATTGAAAACATAGATATAGGCGGTCCCACCATGATAAGAGCCGCGGCAAAAAACTATCAGGACGTTGCGGTAATAGTCGATCCCCGGGATTACAGAAAAGTACTCGACGAACTTAAAGAAGGCGGCGTAAAACTCGAAACAAAAAAATATCTTCAATATAAAGTTTTTGCGCATACCGCCGTATACGACAGCTTGATTTCAAATTATCTGGCTTCGCAGTTGGGCATAGTTTTCCCCGAGCAGGTAACTTTCGCTTATGAAAAAGCGCAGGACATGCGTTACGGTGAAAATCCTCAACAGCAAGCGGTTTTCTATAACGAGGAATTTATACGCAAAGGTTCGCTTTCTTCCGCAAAACAGCTTTGGGGCAAAGAACTTTCGTATAACAACATAAACGACGCCAACGGCGCGCTTGAACTTCTGAAAGAATTCGGCGATACGCCCGCAGTGGTTGCATGCAAACACGCAAATCCTTGCGGCGTGGGCACCGGTAAGGATATCTATGAAGCATATATGCGCGCCTATAATTCCGATCCCGTATCGGTATTCGGCGGAATACTTGCCATAAACGGTACGGTGGACGCGGCCACGGCAACCGAAATAAACAAAATATTCATCGAGATTGTTATGGCGCCCGATTACACGCCCGAGGCTTTGGGAATTCTTCAAGGGAAGAAGAATATAAGGCTCCTTCAAATAAGCGACATATCTGCAAAACGCGACAAATCGGCGTTCGATATGAAAAAAGTTTACGGCGGATTGCTTGTTCAGCAATACGACGAGAGCCTTCTCCACGGAGAGGATATGAATCTCTTCGTCAACAAGGCGACTCAGGAAGTTATAACAACGACGAGCGGGAAACAAAGAACGGTTTACGGGCTCGGCGTTGTAACCGAGCGTGCGCCTGACCGTGAAGAAATAGAGGCTCTGGTGTTCAATTGGAAAGTCGTAAAGCATACCAAATCCAATGCCATCGTAATAGGTAAAGCAGGCAGAACGACGGGAATAGGTATGGGGCAGACCAATCGTATATGGGCGGCGCAACAAGCTATTGCGCACGCCGGCGCCGAAGCAAAGGGTTCGGTTATGGCTTCGGACGCGTTTTTCCCGTTCCCCGATTGCGTAGAAGAATGTGTTAAGGCGGGAATCACCGCTATAATTCAGCCGGGCGGCTCCATTCAGGACGAGGCTTCCGTCGCGGCATGCAATGCCGCGGGCATTGCGATGGTCTTTGTCGGGGACAGACATTTTAAACACTGACATTTGCACAGGTAATCGAATTAAAGCACATAAGAGGTTTTGATATGAACGTTCTTGTCATAGGTAACGGAGGAAGGGAGCACGCAATTTTGTTGGCTTTGAAAAAAAGCCCCAAAGTCGATAAACTCTATTGCATGAAAGGCAATGCCGGCACTGCTCAGATAGCGGAAAACGTAAACGTCGATTATATGAATATAGACGCCGTGTTGAGTTTTGCCGAGGAGCATCCCGATATAGATTATTATGTCGTCGCTCCGGACGATCCGCTTGCAATAGGACTTGTCGACGCCCTTGAAGGTATAGGCAAACGTTGCTTCGGACCGCGCAAAAATGCGGCTATAATAGAATCGAGCAAGGCGTTTTCGAAATCGCTTATGAAAAAATACGGTATTCCGACTGCGGAGGCCGAAACTTTCGATAGCTATGATAAGGCGCTTGAATACGTCCGCCTTAAGGGCGCGCCAATAGTTCTTAAAGCCGACGGCCTCGCCTTGGGCAAAGGCGTTCTCGTATGCGAAACGTTGAAAGAAGCCGAAGAGGGCTTGAAAGAGATAATGCTCGATAAAGCGTTCGGCGCGGCCGGCAACGTAATAGTCGTTGAAGAGTGCCTTCGCGGGTTGAAATACGTTCCCGGCGAGGAAGTTTCGGTGCTTGCCTTTACAGACGGCAAAACAATATTGCCCATGATAAGCGCATGCGACCATAAACGTGCGTTCGACGGCGACAAAGGCCTCAATACGGGCGGTATGGGCACTTTTTCGCCTTGCCCCTTCTGGACGGAGGCTCTTGAAAAAGAGGTGTTGGAAACCATAATGATTCCGACCATGAACGCCATGAACGCCGAGGGCAGAACTTTTAAAGGTTGCCTCTATTTCGGTCTGATGCGCACGGATAAAGGCATGAAAGTGGTAGAATACAATTCGCGTTTCGGAGATCCCGAAACACAGGTCATTCTGCCAATGCTGAAAACCGACCTCATGGAAATTTTCGAGGCTGTAACCGACGAAAGACTTTCGGAAATCAAAATAGAGTGGGATAAGGGTGCATGCGTTTGCGTTGTGCTGGCGAGCGGAGGCTATCCTCTTTCATATACAAAGGGCAAAGAAATAACTATCGGCGACACGAAAGACGCAATTCTCGTCCATGCCGGCACGGCTATAAAAGACGGCAAACTTGTAACGAACGGCGGAAGAGTGCTTGACGTGGTGGCCAAAGGCTCGGATATTGAAGAGGCACGCGCCAAAGCGTATAATGCCGTAAGCAATATAAATTGGGAAAATATGCAGTATCGGAGCGATATAGGTATAAAGTATCGTAAAGGTTGAGGGTTCGGATTAAGGAATTATGATATACAGAGTATTTGTTGAAAAGAAAAATAATTTGCAGGCAAAACAGACGATAAGCGATATCCGCAATCTTTTGAAAATTTCGGTTAAGGAAGTTCGTCAATTGTTGCGTTACGACGTGGAGGGGATATCCGAGGAACAGTTCAAAGCCGCCGTTCCTTGCGTTTTCTCCGAGCCGCCGGTAGATAACGTCTATTTCGGCGACGTCGATTTAACGGGATATTCTGTATTTGCAATCGCGTATCTTACCGGGCAGTACGACCAACGCGCGGACAGCGCGGCGCAGTGCGTGCAGTTGTTGACGCAAGAGGAGAAACCGCTTGTCAAATGCGCCAAAGTATATGCCGTCAAGGGCGCGACCGTTGAAGAAATAGAGAGAATAAAAAAACATCTTATTAACCCCGTAGAGAGCGAAGAGGTTTCTTTGGATATGCCTACGTCTCTCGCGCATGAAGCTATCGAAACGGAGGACGTAAAAGAGGTCGACGGATTTATAAACTTCGACGAGCGGGAAATCAAAAACTATCATTCAAAAATGGGGCTCGCCATGTCGGTTGAAGACCTCAGATTTGTGCAGGATTATTATAAAAGCGAAAAAAGAAATCCGACGGAAACGGAAATAAAAGTTATAGATACCTATTGGTCCGATCATTGCCGCCATACCACTTTTGCCACGGAAATCAAGGATATTACGGTTAACGGCAACAACTCCGATGTGCAGAAAGCGCTTGGGCTTTATAAAAATTTATTCGCAGAGCTCTATAAGAACCGTCCGGAAAAATATCCGTGTCTTATGGATATAGCCACTATAGCCGTTAAAAAGCTAAAAAAGGAAGGTAAACTCGATAATCTCGACGAGTCGGACGAAATCAACGCTTGTTCGATTAAAGTAGACGCCGAGCTCGACGGCGTAAAACAGAAATATACGATTATGTTCAAAAACGAAACGCATAATCATCCCACCGAAATCGAGCCTTTCGGCGGCGCGGCCACTTGTCTCGGCGGCGCGATTCGCGATCCGCTTTCCGGCAGAACTTACGTGCTTCAATCAATGCGCGTTACAGGTTGCGCCGATCCCACCGAACCGATAGATAAAACGCTTGCCGGCAAATTGCCGCAGAGGATTATAACAAAAACGGCGGCGGCGGGCTTCTCGTCATACGGCAACCAAATCGGGCTTGCTACCGGTCAGGTCGAAGAGGTGTATCATCCGGGATATAAAGCCAAGAGGCTTGAAACGGGCTTTGTTGTCGGCGGCGCGAAATCCGATATGATTTACCGCGAAAAACCGACAAAGGGCGATATTATAATTTTGCTCGGCGGCGAAACGGGAAGAGACGGCTGCGGAGGCGCCACAGGTTCTTCCAAAGCGCATGATAAAAAATCCGTGCAGACTTGCGGCGCGGAGGTTCAGAAGGGCAATGCGCTTACAGAGAGGAAGTTGCAGAGATTATTTCTGAATAAAGCGGCAACCACCATGATTAAAAAGTGTAACGATTTCGGCGCCGGAGGAGTTTCCGTTGCGATAGGCGAACTTGCGGACGGCCTTGAAATCATGCTCGATAAAGTTCCCAAAAAATACGAGGGACTTTCAGGCACGGAACTTGCCATATCCGAATCTCAGGAAAGAATGGCGGTTGTGGTTGCGCGTGAAAACGTCGGGAAATTTATCGGACTTGCCAATGAAGAGAATCTTGCGGCAACGCCGGTTGCAATCGTTACCGACGACAGAAGAATGAAGATGTTCTATCGCGGCAAAACCGTGGTGGACATTTCGCGCGATTTTCTCGATACGAACGGAGTAAAACAGATTACCGACGCCGAAATAAACGAATACGTAACCCCGTTTTTTGACGCCCCGAAAGGAAAAATCTTTGCCGAAAAGGCAGAGGAAGTTCTCTCCGAATTGAACGTGTGCTCCAAAAAAGGACTTGCGGAGATGTTTGATTCGACGATAGGCGCAAAATCGGTATATATGCCGTTCGGCGGAAAATATCAGCTTACTCCGGTAATTGCGATGGCGGCGAAGTTTACGGGCGGAGAAACGGATGACTGCACGGTTTCCGCATACGGTTATAACCCCGAGCTTATGTCGAGTTCACCGTTTACCGGCGCAATTTATTCGATAGTAACGTCTGTTTCGAAAGTAGTTGCCGCCGGAGCCAAGTACGAAGATATCAGACTTTCCTTGCAGGAATTTTTCATGCGTCTGCGCGACGATAAAAAGCGTTGGGGCGTTCCTTTGGCGGCTTTGCTGGGCGCTTTGTACGCGCAGATGGGGCTCGGATTGGGCGCTATCGGCGGCAAGGACAGCATGAGCGGCACGTTTGAAAATATAGATGTTCCGCCCACGTTGATATCTTTTGCGCTCGCGCCGGCAAAAGCCTCGAAGTTGATTACGAACGTTATTGAAAAAGACGGACAGAAGTTGTATTTCCTTCCGTTCAGAAAAAATGAAAACCATATCCCGGATTTTGAGTATCTTAAAAAACTTTACGGCGTCGTCAATAAAAATATATTGAGCGGGAATACGTCTTTCGCTACGGTGATAGAAAAAGGCGGCGTTTTCGCCGCGGTGATGAAGAGCTGTTTCGGCAACGGTTTTTCGTTTGAATTTTCTGCGGATTACGATACCGTATTTGCCGAGCATTACGGCGAAATAATCGTTTCGGCGGAAGATATTTCCGCATATGACGGACTTGACGTAGTTTTGTTGGGTTCCGCAAATAAAGAAAAATCTATAAAGTCCGCCGACGGACAAACTTATAAGTACGATGAAGCCGTAAAAGCATATACTCAAAGACTTAACGGCGTTTTCCCCATGACCGCGCCCGCGGATGGAGAGATTCCGGATTGCGACGGGAATGTTTCCGGAAAATATTCCGGCATAGCCGTCAAAGTTGCGAAACCTCGCGTATTTATACCTGCTTTCCCGGGTACGAACTGCGAACTCGACACGGCTCGCGCTTTCAATATGGCCGGAGCCGATACCGAAATTCTCGTAATAAAAAACCGTACCGCTTCGGATATAGAGGATAGCGTAAAAGCAATCATAAAGGCAATCGACAGGGCGAATATTATCGCTTTTCCAGGCGGTTTTTCGGGCGGCGACGAGCCGGACGGTTCGGGAAAATTTATAGCTACCACTTTCAAGAACCCGGCGGTTTCGGAAAGGATAATGGAATTGCTAAATTCGAGAGACGGTTTGGTTCTCGGCATATGTAACGGTTTTCAGGCGCTTATAAAACTCGGGCTCGTGCCTTACGGCAAAGTCGTGCCGCTCACCGAAAATTCTCCGACGCTTACGTACAACAATATTTCCAGACACGTTTCAACTATGGTCAATATACGCGTTGCGTCAACGCTCAGCCCTTGGCTCAGCGGTTGCAAAGTAGGAGAGGTATATTCCGTTCCCGTATCTCATGGCGAAGGGAAAATCGTGGCCAACGCGGAAGAACTCGAACGCATGCGCTTAAACGGACAGATTGCAACGCAATATGTAGACATATGCGGCAAACCCACTATGGAAAGTCCTTATAACCCCAACGGAAGCATGTGGGCGATAGAGGGAATAACCTCGCCGGACGGCAGAGTATTCGGCAAGATGGGACATAGCGAAAGAAAAGGCGAAAATCTTTATAAAAACTATTCGGGTAATTTCGATATGAAGATTTTCGAAAGCGGAGTTAAATATTTCAAATAAGATATCGGTAATGACTTGCGAACATGCAAGTCATTCCTTTGATATCGAAAAGATATCGGCGTTATCGCCAAGTTCGGACAAATGCTTTACAATCTTAGTATATTGTGGTATACTTATTGCATAAATACAACATCTGTGCCGAGGGTGGATTATGAAATGTATGTTTTGCGGCTGTGAAGACAGTAAGGTAATAGACAGCCGTTCTGCGGACGAAGGCAGAACAATAAGACGTAGAAGAGAGTGCGTTAAATGCGGCAAGCGGTTTACGACTTACGAGACCATAGAAGATACGCCTGTTTTAGTCGTTAAATCGAGCGGATTGCGCCAAACTTTCGACGCGCAGAAAATTAAGAACGGGATAATCAAGTCATGCGAAAAACGTCCCGTTCCCATAGCCGTAATAGACGATATGGTTGCGTCGATAACAAAGAAAATATATAATTCCATGGAGCAGGAAATTTCCTCCAAACAGATAGGCGAAATGGTGATGGAGGAGCTCAAAAAAGTCGACGAAGTGGCTTACGTAAGATATGCCAGCGTGTATCGGTCCTTCAAAGATATACCGAGCTTTATGGATGAACTCAAAAAACTGATGGAAAGCAAAGAAAACAAAAAATGAAAGGTTTCAGGCAGTGGAAACACTGTCTGAATTTTTGCGACAGAATATGTCATACAACAAAACAGTTAAAGTTAAAATCGGCGCGCTTTATATAGGCGGCGGCGAAAAGATAGCCGTGCAGTCTATGTGTACCGCAAAAACTTCCGATATCGATAAAACATGCTCGCAGATAAGCGAACTTGAAAAGGCGGGCTGCGATATCGTGCGCGTTTCTGTGCTTGACGAGGCCGACGCGGCGGCTATAAAACAAATTAAAAGCAAGATAAAATTACCTCTTGTCGCCGATATACATTTTTCGGCGTCTCTTGCCGTATCGGCAATTGAGAACGGGTGCGACAAGATAAGGATAAATCCGGGAAATATAGGCGGCGCCGACAACGTAAAAAAAGTTGCCGATTGTATTAAAGCACATAAAATCAGCGTGCGCGTCGGAGTCAACACGGGAAGTATTGAGAAAGAGTTTCTTGAAAAATACGGTAAAAATGAAATATCGCTTGTGGAAAGCGCGCTCAAAAGCGTCGCGCTGCTGGAAAATTTCGGCGTTAACGATATCGTTATTTCCGTCAAAGCCTCTGATGTTCCGCTTACCGTCAAAGCGTATAGGTTGCTTTCCCGAAAAACTTGCTATCCTTTGCATATCGGGGTAACGGAAGCCGGCACCGAACAAATGGCGGTGGTGAAATCGTCCGCCGCGCTCGGGGCGCTTTTGCTTGACGGCATAGGCGATACTTTGCGCGTTTCCATAACCGGCGATCCGGTAAAGGAAGTAACGGCGGCAAAAAACATTCTGCGCGCTGTAGGGAAAGACAATGATTACGTCAATGTAATATCGTGTCCCACATGTGGGAGATGCCAATGGCAGTCAATGGCGCTTGCGGAAAAAGTCGGCGAATATGTTTCCGGTTGCGCGAAACCTTTGAAAATTGCGGTTATGGGTTGCGTCGTTAACGGCCCGGGCGAGGCCAAAGACTGCGATTTGGGCATAGCGGGCACGCATGATTATTGCGTGATATTCAAAAACGGGGAAATAATAAAGAGAGTTTCGGTTGAAAACGCCGAAAAAGAATTTTTTAAGGAGCTCGACGGACTCATAAGATGAAAACGGAAGTGTTGGAAGCGGTGCGTAAAAGCGCGCCGTGCTTCAAAAATTCGATATTGCGTTCCGTTACTCTTTTCACATCGGAAAACACCGTAAAAACGGAGATTGTATGCGACTGCGTCTTTTCGGAAAGCGACAGGGTTTGCGCTCTGAAAGCGATAAGAAAATTTGTGCCGGCGGCGTTTGATTGCGAAGTTGAAATTTTAAAACTCACTCCGGATTGCAAAATGGTCAGGGATAAAATAATCTCGATAATATCCGATAACTTCAAGGCGGTTTTCGCAACTCTCGGCGAGGATGACGTGAACGTAAGGGCTACGGACGGCGGGTTCGAATATACCGTTGCGCTTATGTCTTACATGCAGAATACGGAAAATTTCTGCGACACAATAACTTCGAAACTCGAAAATTATTTCTGCGGCTCTTTTCGCGGTTCGGTGATTGCAAGCGGTAAAAGCGCAGAGGATATCGTCGTTGACGACAAGCCGGACGAAGTGGAATTCGAGGTGCCGATCCGCACGTTTAAAATAAGAGACTTTGAATTTCTGGAAGGTACGGAAAAGCGCGACAGCGCCGTATACATAGCCGACTTGAATTTCGCCGGCGACGAGGTCGTCATATGCGGAACGATAGAGGATATACGCGAGAGAAAGTATACGAATAAGCAAGGCGTCGAAAAAACATATCTCTCGATAGTTATCGGCGATACCACGGCCACGACGATAATTACGTATTTCATAAGGCAGAAGAGCAGAGACAGGATTAAAAATCTGAAAATCGGAGACAGCATAGTTTGTTTCGGTAAGAACGAAGCGTATAAAGGCAATTTGCGATATACCGCAAACATTATTGATTTTGGTAAAATCCCGGAGCATTTCGTTCCCGAAAAAAAGCAGTCCAAACCCGTGCCTGGATATTACCGCAAAGTAATGCCGCAAGTTTTTAACGATATCGAGCAAACCGATTTGTTTTCGCAGGAATTTCTGCCCAAATGTCTTACGGAAAACACATTCGTCGTTTTCGACCTCGAAACGACGGGTTTGAATTCTTCCCCGGTCTCGGGGAATATGGATTCCATAATAGAGATAGGCGCGTATAAAATCATAGGCGGCGCGATAAAAGAGAGTTTTTCCACTTTCGTCAATCCGGGTAAAAGGCTTTCGGAAGAGATTGTTAATTTAACGGGCATAACCGAACAGATGTTGCAGGGCGCGCCTACATATGAAGAAGCTATGCCGGATTTTTACAAGTTTGCAAACGGCAGTATTCTCGTCGGTCATAACATCGCCGGATTTGACTTTAAATTCGTGGATTATTATTGCGCCCGTCTCGGATATATTCTCGACAGGAAAATAATCGATACGATTCCTCTTTCGCAGGAGTTGCTGTTTTTGTCCAATTATAAATTAAACACAATCGCCGACAAATTTAATATAAGTTTCAACCATCACAGAGCCACCGACGACGCTCTTGCGACGGCAAAAATCTTTATAGAACTTATCAAACTCAAAAAATCTTTGCCCAAATTGCAATAAAATTTTACAAATCGTTTGCTTTTTGCGTAGTTATGTGTTAAAATTAAATTAACCTTAATAGAAATGTTAAGATTGAGTGCCTTGCGAGGCACTCAATACTTGTATATGAGGGTATATGCAAATAAAACCTTTGAGCGAGATACGGGAATTTCTCGTAAAAATCGCAACTCCTATGGATATAGAAATAGTGGATATCGAGTGGAATGATAAATCTGCCACGCTTATAGTATATATCGAAACCGAAAACGGAGTGGATCTCGATACTTGCGAAAAATTCCACAATGCCATAATGGATCCCATAGACGAGCTCGATCCCACTTACGATAAGCCGTATACTCTGAACGTATCGAGCCCGGGGCTTGACAGACCTTTTAAAACCGCTCGCGATTTTGAAAGGAACATCGGGAAAGAAGTCGAAATCAAACTTTTTGCGCCGTTAAAGGGCAAGAAGTATCTCGAAGGCGTTTTAACGGCTTTCGATGAGAATACCGTGTCAGTTGATATTGCGGGAGAGACCGTTAAGCTCAATCGCAACAAGATAGCAAAAATAAACAAAGCGATTAAATTCGAATAAATCAAATACTTTACGGAAAGCCAGGAGATTTAAAATGACAAATAAAGATTTTTTTGTCGCACTTGCGGATTTGGAAAAGGAAAAAGGAATACCTCAGGAAGTATTTATAGAGGCGCTTTCAAACGCACTTGCGTCCGCTTGCAAAAAGCAATATGCGGGAGTTGCGGGAGCCGTGGATATTCGCCTTAATCCGGAAAAAGGCACTATAGACTTTTTCATCGTCAGAACCGTCGTCGAAGAGGTAACGGACAGCGAAACGGAAATATCTCTTGAAGACGCTCAGGCAATCAAGAAGAGCTATAAATTAGGAGATAAGGTCGCCGAAAAGTTCGTGCCTAAGGATTTCAGCCGCATAGCGGCGCAAACCGCCAAACAGGTTATTCTGCAAAAGATTCACGAAACCGAGCGCGACGCCGCAATGAACGAGTTTTCGAATAAAGAGGGCGAACTCATGGTTGGCGTCATAAGAAAAATAGACGCCAAAAACGTTTATATCGAGCTCGGCAAAGGTCAGGTCGAAGGGCTTATGCTTCCCTCCGATCAAGTGCCGGGAGAAAAATATAACGTCAACGATAAAATAAAGGTGTTTGTCAAACGCGTAAAAAGCGGCTATCACGGCGCGCAGGTGCTCGTAAGCCGTTCTGCGACGGGGCTTGTAAGGAAGCTGTTTGAGGAAGAAGTTCCGGAAATCAAGCAAGGTACCGTCATCATAAAAGAAATAAGCCGCGAAGCGGGTGCGAGAACGAAAATGGCTATTTACTCCGAGGACGAGCGCGTTGACGCCATAGGCGCATGCGTCGGCAACAAAGGAGTAAGGGTAAACGCCGTAGTAGAGGAATTGAGAGGAGAAAAGATAGATATCATTCCTTGGAGCGAAAATCCTCTCGAATTCATAGCGAAAGCTCTTTCGCCGGCAAAGGTTATTTCGGTTACGCAACTTGACGGCGATAAGACGGCTATGGCCGTAGTGCCCGACGATAAACTTTCTTTGGCCATAGGCAAAGACGGTCAAAACGCGCGCTTGGCGGTAAGGCTCACTGGTTGGAAGATAGACGTTAAGAGCCAGTCCGCCGCTGCAAAACTCGGCATAGGCGTTGTCGAAGATGCGGATAGCGTTAAAGGCGGAGAGGAATAATGCTCAAAGCGAGAAAAATTCCGCTCAGAATGTGTATAGCTTGTCGCGAATTGAAAGAGAAAAGAGAAATGCTTCGCGTAGTCAAAAATGCCGAAGGCAAAATTTTTCTTGATTTTTCGTGGAAGGCGGCCGGGAGAGGCGCTTATATCTGCAATAATCCGGAGTGTGTTTCCAAACTCAAAAAAGGCCGACTTTTGAATAAAGTTTTTTCCTGTGCGGTTGACGACGATGTTTACACGGCAATCGAGGAGGAATATTTTGGCAGAAAGAATTGAAACCTTTATAGGTTTCTGTGTAAAAACGCGTCGGATTACATTGGGCGCGGGAGCTGTTGATTGTCTTAGAGACAAAGTATATTTGCTTATATTGAGCGCAGACGCGGCAAAAAATACAAAAAAATCAGCGATTAAATTCAAAAACAGATTTTCTTGCCCCTTATTGATATGCAAATCGGATTTCGACAGAGTAGTCAATAAACCGGGATGCAAGATCGCGGCAATCCGCGATAAAGGGCTTTCGGAAGCAATTTTGGGGAGCCTTAACAGTAATTACGAATTATATGCCGGAGGCAACGTATAAGAATGGCAGATAAAACAGAGAAATATCAGAATATCAGATTACTCTCAAAATTGATTTCCGACGGGGGAACTTCGGATCTTTTGAAGAAGGTCTCCGAAGCAGATAAAATAGTTTCGGATATTCTCAAAAAACTCAACGATCTCGAAGCGGCAAGGCTTGCGGCAAAACTCGAAGAGGAGAGATTGTCCGCGGAAAAAGCCGCCGAGGAAGAGGCCGCGCGTTTGCTTGAAGAGAAAAAGTCGCAGGCGGAAGAGACGAAAGAAACTCCAAAGGTTGAAAATTCGGAATCCGAAAGCGCGCAAACGCCCGCCAAACCTTCCGTGTCGCCCGTCAAACCTCAGGCGAAACGCCCGGAGAACAAAACTTTTATAAACAGAGACGACCGTCCTCAGAAATCCGATAAAACACGCCCGCAATCAAATTATCCCGGGCGCGCTCAGCAAGGGCAACAACAAGGTCAGCGTATTCAGAACGGTCAAAAATTCACGCCTTCGGCTGCGCCGTCTCCGGTTGCGGCAAAAAAGAATTTCGGACCGGATAAGAAAAAGGGATATGATAAGACATACGTCGAGAAGGAACGCCGCGCCCCGTCAAAGCGCGCTTTACAGAAGCAACAGGGGGCAAGCATAGAGGATTTCGACGAAAATAAAAGCGGATACAGAAAATTAAGAGTTAAAAAGGATAAACATCAGCAAAACGCGCAAGTCATAAAGATAGAGCATGCGGTAGTTACAACCGACGACATTCCTCTTAAAATGTTGTCGGAAAAACTCGGCATTTCGGCGGTAGAGATAACGAAACGCCTTTTCAAAGAGGGCGTTATGAAAACCGTCAACGAATCCATTGACTACGATACCGCCGCGTTGCTTGCCGCAGGATTGGGAATAGAGCTCGAATATAAACCCGAGAAAACGGCGGAGGAAGTGCTTTTCGAGAAGCAGGCGGATACCGTCGAAGAAATCGAAAGCCTTGTTCCGCGCGCGCCGGTCGTTACGGTTATGGGACATGTCGACCACGGCAAGACTTCGCTTTTGGATTATATCAGAAAAACAAACGCCGCGGCGGGAGAGGCTGGCGGCATAACGCAACATATCGGCGCTTATACGGTAACGGTAAACGGCAAAGGCATAACATTCATCGATACGCCCGGACATGAGGCGTTCACCGCCATGCGCGCCCGCGGAGCGCAGGTAACCGATATAGTTATACTTGTCGTCGCCGCGGACGACGGAGTTATGCCTCAGACTATAGAGGCGATAAATCATGCAAAGGCGGCGAACGTAACCATAATCGTTGCGGTAAACAAGATTGATAAGCCGGGCGCCAACGTAGATAAAGTGAAGCAGGATCTTACTGCGCAGGGGCTCGTTCCCGAGGAATGGGGCGGCGATACCGTCGTTTGTCCCATATCGTGCAAAACCGGCGAAGGCATAGACGCTTTGCTTGAAAATCTCCTTCTCGTTGCGGAAATGAAAGAATTGCTTGCAAATCCCGCGAGAGAAGCAAGGGGCATAATAATCGAAGCCAGGCTCGATAAAGGCAAGGGCCCCGTTGCGACTGTGCTCATTCAGAACGGAACTTTGCGCACCGGCGACAATATTATTTCGGGCACCGTAACAGGTCGCGTAAGAGCGATGATAGACGACAAGGGCAAAACCGTCAAAGAAGCGGGCCCTTCTATGGCGGTGAACGTACTCGGACTTGAAGAAGTTCCCAATTCCGGAGACCAGATATACGCTGTTTCTCAGGAACTTATGAAGCAGGTTATGGACGAGAGAAAGCGTAAAGAAAGCGAATCGATGATTAAATCCGCGGCCAAGATTTCTCTTGACGACGTTTTCGGAAAGATTGCCGAAGGCAATATGAAGACGCTTAATCTGATAATAAAAGGCGACGTACAGGGTTCCGTAGAGGCCGTAAAGCAGTCGGTTGTAAAACTTTCGAACGACGAAGTTCAGGTTAAGGTTATCCACAGCGGCGCAGGCGCCGTTACGGAATCGGACGTAATGCTTGCGGATTCCTCCGGTGCCGTAATTCTCGGATTTAACGTTCGCCCCGATTCGAAAGCGAAAGCGCTTGCCGAAAGGAGCAAGGTAGATATAAGAAGTTATCGCATAATATACGATTTGCTCGATGATATCGAGGCGGCGCTTAAAGGTATGCTTTCGCCCAAATATCAGGAAGTTTTCCTCGGCAAATGCGAAGTCCGTCAGACTTTCAAAATTACAGGCGTCGGCAATATTGCCGGTTGTTATGTGCTCGACGGCAAAATCGTGCGCGGCGGCAAGCTCAGAATATATCGCGACGACGTGCTCGTTGTTGAAGGCAATGTAAAACAATTGAAAAGATTTAAAGACGACGTTAAAGAAGTCGCCGCGGGCTTTGAATGCGGTTGCGCCATAGAAGGGTTCAACGATATAAAGATAGGCGACATTATCGAATGTTATATGATTGAGGAAATAGCGGCGGGTTAATTATGAAGGGAATAAGAGGTGAACGCCTTGCCGGCGAATTCCGCAAAGAAATCTACGGCGTTATTTCTTCGAAGTTACGCAGTAAATATCCGGAGCTCTCGGCCATAATCAGCGTTACTGCCGCAGATGTGTCGCCGGATTTGAAAAGCGCGCGAATTTACGTGAGTATTTACGATCCCGACAACGACAGGCGGACGAGATCTTTCGATATCATAAAAGAGAGCGCAGGGGTTATCCGTCATGAATTGTCGAAAGTTATGCATATAAGAACTGTTCCGGAACTTAGATTTGTGCTTGACGGCAGTATGGAGTACGGCGAAAAAATAGATAAGATACTTTCTTCACTTGAAAAAGAAGATGAATAATAATATCGGAGTGATAGTAGAAAAACTGAATTCAAGTAAAATCGTTGCGATTTTTTGCCACGCCCGTCCGGACGGAGATGCGCTCGGAAGCGGGCTTGCGCTGTGCCTCGCGCTTATAAATAACGGTAAAAAAGCGTATTTGATGTGCGAGGACGCGCCTCCCGAAAAGTTTTCTTTTCTTCCGGCTATGAAATCTGTCCGCAATGCTCTTCCCGGCGACAATTTCGATACTTTCATAAGCGTGGATTGCGCCGATATTAACCGTATGGGAATTTTCGGGAAAGCCTTTTCACGGTTTGGGAAAACAACGATAAATATCGACCATCACATTTCAAACAGCGGATTTGCGAAATATAATTACGTAATCGAATGTCCCGCAAGCTGTGAAATTTTGACCGATATTCTTATCGAGGCTCATTATGACGTTAACAAAGAGATAGCCGACCTTCTTATGCTCGGTTTGGTTACGGACAGCGGGAATTTTGCGCATATGGACGTAAGTCCGAAAACGTTCGAAACCGCCGCGTTTTTGCGCGGCAGAGGCGCGGACGTAAATGCAATAAATTACAATATGTTTTTGCGTCAGCCCAAGAGCAGAGCAGTATTATACGGAAGAGTAATGAACGATATGAGATTTGCGCTCGACAGCAAACTTTCAATAATCGTTATTACTATGGCCGATTTGGCGGAATGCGGAGCCGACAGGTCGCTTACGGAAGGCTTTGTCGATTTCCCTCTTACAGTGGACGGCGTGGAAGTCGCGGTTGCGCTTATGGAGCATAAGAAAGGGCAGTATAAAGCGTCGCTCAGGAGCAAAGGCAGAGTAAACGTCAACGAAATTGCCACTTCTTTCGGCGGCGGCGGACATATTCTCGCGAGCGGTTGTATGCTGTTCGGTGAACTCGAAGAGGTCATTGCCACGCTTACAGAGGCGGTCGAACGCAGTCTATGACGGGTTTTATAAATGTCAACAAATCAGTAAACGTATCGTCCGCCGTCGAAGTGGCAAAAATCAAAAAACTTACCGGAATATCGTGCGGGCATATGGGCACTTTGGATCCTATGGCCTCCGGAGTATTGCCTGTTGCGATAGGCAACGCAACCCGCCTTTTCGAATATTTTCTCGGCAAAAAGAAAAAATATTCGGCAGTTTTCCGTTTCGGTTATACGAGCGACACGCTTGATACGACGGGGAATTTGACAAAGTGCGGCACGGTTCCCGCGGAAAAAGAAATCGTAAGCGTTTTGCCGCGGTTTATAGGCGAAACAGATCAAATTCCTCCGATATACAGCGCAAAGAACGTCGGAGGCAGAAGAAGTTATCAACTTGCAAGGGAGGGGGCGATTTTCGAACTTCCCCCCAAAAGAGTAACGATATTTTCTCTGAAACTCAAAGAAAAGATTTCCGACGACGAGTTTGCGTTCGAAATAGAATGCGGCGGCGGAACCTATATAAGGTCTTTGGCTCGCGACATCGCGAAAGCGCTTGAAACCTATGCGGTTATGAGTTCGCTTACAAGAACGGCAAGCGGCGTTTTTAACATCGAGAACGCCGTGAAAACCGAGTGCTTGGATAAAACCAATATTAACGATTATATAATCAAAACGCAGGACGTGTTGCCTTACGGCTGTTTATATGCTACGGAAGAAGAGGCTAAGAAACTTTTTAACGGTTTGACGGTAAAAAGAGATTTAAAAGACGGAATTTATAAAATTTTCGATGCCGACGGCGAATTTTACGGGCTATGCGAAGCTGTTAATTCGAATATAAAGGTCAGGACCAAATTATGTTGAAAATTGTAAAATACGGCGAAGACGAATACGGATTTCCCGCGCTTGTGGCGTTGGGATGCTTTGACGCCTTGCATATAGGACATACCGAACTTCTTAAAAAGGCGGCGTTGCAGGCTAAAATAAACGGGCTCGATCTCGGCGTAATGATGTTTATAGACGGCAAGGGCGGCGATCAGGTATATACTTTCGAAGAAAAGCTCGAAATGCTTGAAAAATACAAGGTCAAATTTGTGCTCGCCATAGATTTTACCGAGGAATTCAAGCAGATATCGGCCACTGATTTTCTCAAAACTCTCGAAGAGCGCATAAATGTAAAGGGTTTGATGAGCGGCAAAGATTTCCGTTTCGGGGCCGGAGCCAAAGGCAAATCTTCAACGCTTAAAAATTATGCGGAAGATGAAGAAAACGGCGTTTGGTATCAGTCGGTTAAAGACGTAACCTATAATGATGAAAAAATCAGCACTACGCTTATAAAGGGGCTTATCGAAAGCGGCGATATCGGAACGGCCGATAATTTGCTGGGCAGAGAGTATTCTGTTACGGGCACGGTAACCGAGGGCGCCTCGCGCGGCAAAGAACTCGGTTTCCCCACTATGAACATAGTTTATCCCGAAAAAAAGGTAAAAGTAAAAGAAGGGGTTTACGAGGTCGAGTGCATTGTCGGAGACAATTCATACAAGGGCATAGCGAACTACGGTTGTCGCCCCACGTTCGGCGAAGACAACGTGATTTTGGAAGTGCATTTGTTGGGTTACGAGGGTGAGAATTACGGCGAGAGCGTAACGGTAAAATTCAAACGTTATATACGCGATATCGTTAAATTCGAGTCTGCCGAGGAACTTGCGGAGCAACTGAAAGAGGACCTTAGCGGAGTTAAAGATGATTAAATTCGGACCGAGCGGCAACGGCGAAAGTTTTTACGCCGCAGGGCATAAGCATACAACCGAGGCTGCCGGATATTGCAAATTATTCGGACTTGATTGCTATGAGTATTCGTTCGGGAGAGGAATTACTCTTTCCGAGCCGAAAGCGGTTGAAATAGGCGAGGCGTTCAAAGCCGAAAATATCGAGTTGAGCGTACATGCGCCTTACTTTATCAACTTTGCCAATCCCGACGACATGGCGGCGCAGAATTCGCTTAATTATGTGCTCAATTCCGCAAAATATATAAAACTTATGGGCGGCGAGAGGATAGTTTTTCACCCGGCCGCACAAGGTAAAGCGACGCGTAAAGAGGCGGTTGAAAGGACGCGCGAAAGACTTGAAGTTCTGTGCGAACAAATTTATCTTAACGGACTTGAAGATATGAAGTTCTGTCCGGAAACAATGGGTAAATTTGCGCAGATCGGAACGCTTGAAGAGATAATGGAATTTTGTAAAATCGATAAATGTTTTGTGCCGGCCGTTGATTTCGGGCATATCAATGCGAGAGAACACGGCAGTCTGAAAACGGTTGAAGACTATATGTCGCGGCTCGAATATATGATATCGGAAATAGGTTTCGAACGCTCAAAAAATTTCCATGTGCATTTTTCAAAGATAATGTACGGAGATAAAGGCGAGATAAAGCATCTCACGTTCGAAGACGACGTATACGGCCCGGAATTCGCTCCGCTTGCCGTGGCGTTGAAGAAGCTCGGTTTGGAACCGTATATAGTAAGCGAGTCCGCAGGCACTCAAGTCGAGGACGCCGCCGAGATGAAACGCATATACAATAGTGTTGACACTCAGTAAAATTTTTGATAAAATAAAGGGGAAAAATTGAATATGTTGCATACCAAT
>CANRAD010000003.1 GCA_947628505.1 uncultured Clostridia bacterium | reverse complement strand
GCCATATTAAAGTCAACACGGGGATGAACCGATACGGCTGTTCGATTGCGGAACTCGAAGATATATTGAAAATTTTGCCGTCCGGGCAGGTCAAGGGAGTTTATTCCCATCTCTATGATCCCCGCAGCGAGCGGGCGTCGCTCGGACAGCTCGAACTTTTCGAAGAGGCGGAAAAAATCGTAAAAGCCGTAAACCCTTCTGCGACGGCACACATTGCGGCGAGCGGCGGAATTATGCGCGGCGGAAGATTTTTGAAAGACGCCGTGCGTTGCGGTATATTGCTGTACGGCTATTCCCCCGACGGTTTCGATAAAATAACGTCTCCGGTCATGAAAGTTTACGCCCGCCTCGTCCAACGAACCGAGCGCGTCGGCGGAGGAGCGGGCTATGCCCCGGCTCCGCGGGAGTATAAGGAGTTTTCAACTTATCGCCTCGGCTATGCCGACGGTTTTTCGAGAACTTGTCCGCTCGGCGTAAACAATCTGTGCATGGACGCTTTCGTCGGCGATTATAAAGGCGATATCGCGCCCGTAATGACGGACGCTTCCGAATATGCGGCGAAACTCGACACCATTCCTTACGAGGTGCTGTGTTCGGTTACCCGTCGTGCGTTGAGAATTTATGAAGAGTGAAATCCGCAAAAAAATGACCGTAAAACGCAGATATCTGGGAGAAATAGTGCGTCTCGAAGCGGACAGAGCCATGCTCGAAACGTTCGAGGCCGCGTTTTCGTGCTATAACAGCTTTCTTGTTTATTCGTCGTTTTCCACGGAAGCGCGCACGGATCTTCTGATAGAACGGCTGTTGAGCGAGGGGAAACGCGTATATCTTCCGCGGGTTGAAGGCGAACGGCTTGCGCCCGTATTATACGGCGAACTCAAAAAGGGCGCGTTCGGCATCAACGAGCCTGTCGGAGAGGAGTATAAAGGCGAAATAGACGTAACAGTCGTTCCTTTGCTCGCGGTCAACGAAAGAGGTTATCGGATAGGTTACGGCAAGGGCTATTACGATAGGTTTTTAAAGGGCAGAAAAACTTTGAAAGTCGGCTACGGCTACGATTTCCAGATTGAAGATTTTACCGAGGACGAGTGGGACGAGCCTCTCGACCTCTATTTAAGCGAAAGGGGGATATATACTTTTGGAAAATAATCTTACTTCGGCGCAGAAGAGAACGGCGTTTTGGTATGAAGTCAAGGATATGTTCGCGGGCGCGGCGTTTCCGTTTATGCTTATGCTCATTCTCAGCGCCTCTATATTGAGTTTTGCCGGTTCGAGCGGCGATATCGCGCTGTATATAGTAATCGTCGCAGTCGGAGAAATACTTCTGCTCGCTTCGTATTTCATATTCGGCAGACAGAGCGGCATAACGTCGGTGAGGAGACTTGTTCAGAATACCAAAAAACGTCAGATAGGCACAAAGGACAAGTCCGCGCTTTTGGGAGTGGGCGAATATTCGGCCTACAAGGGCTTTGTAATGGGGCTCATAAGTTGCGTGCCCTATATAATAGTTCAGATAATTTACTGTTCCGTGCCTAATAAGGTCTGCGAGTTTATGCTCGTATATTTGTTCGGTTGGGCATTTTATCCTCTGTACTTCACAGGCCTCGCCGGCTGGATAAATCTTGTTCTTATAGTGTTCCCGATAGGCGTGCACGGCGGCGCATATATATTCGGAGCGCACAAGGAATGGGATAAACAGCGCAAAGTGTTCGAGATGCAGAACGGAGACAAAAAGGGCAAATGAGAGTTATAAGCGGAAAATACCGTTCTTTGAAACTCGTTGAATTCGGCGGCTCGGAAATACGCCCCACTGCGGACAGGGTTAAAGAAAGTCTTTTCAATATTCTTTCCGACGTCGTGCGCGGCGCCCGCGTTCTCGATTTGTTTTGCGGGAGCGGCAGTCTCGGCATAGAATGTATTTCCCGCGGCGCGGCGTTCGTGCGCTTTAACGATTCTTCCCCGAAGAGCCTTGCGGTTCTTTCGAAAAATCTTTCGAAATTGAAAAACGAAAGCAATTACGACGTAACGTGTTCGGATTTTTCCGTTTGCCTTTCCCGCGGCGAAAAATTCGATATTATTTTTCTCGATCCGCCGTACAAATCGGACGCGGGAATAAGAGCGCTCGAAGTGATAGCTTTGAAAAGGCTTTTAACGGAAAACGGCGTCTGCGTATTCGAGCGGGACAGGGCGTTTACGGAAGAGATTGCGGGAGCGGAACTTTTCGACGAACGCCGTTACGGCATAACATATCTTGATTTTCTGAGGTTGAAAGCATGAAAAAATGCGTGTTTTCCGGCACATTCGATCCACCCACGGTAGGGCATAAGAAAATAATAGACGCTTGCCTCGAATTATTCGACGAAGTCGTCGTGGCGATAATGATAAATTCCGATAAAAAGCCGCTGTTGACGAAAGAGGAGAGGAAGCGCCTTATAGAAAAACTTTATGCCGGCGACAGCCGCGTGCGCGCGGTAATCTTCGACGGCGCGGCGGTGGATATTCTCGCCGCGGAAAACACAAGATTTTATGTGCGCGGGATAAGAAATACTCTCGATTTGGAATATGAAAACGCAAATTACTTTGCGAACAAAAAACTCGACGATAAAATAATCACATTGTATATTCCGGCAGATCAGGACAGCTTGCAGGTGAGCTCGACTCTCGTAAAGAACTCCGTCAAATTCGGCAAGGACTTTGCGGAATATGTGCCGGAGAGTATAATGAAAGATTTTCTTGCCATGTTGGAGGATAAAGATGTTTGAAAAACAGATAAAAATTCCCGAACCGGAAGAGATTTTGGCAACATATCCCTTGCCGGAAAATCTCAAAGCCGTAAAGGCGGAACGCGATAAACTCGTCTCGGAAGTGATAAGAGGCGAGAGCGATAAACTTGTGGTTATAGTCGGCCCTTGCTCCGCACACGAAGAAAAACCCGTGCTCGACTATGTGGAAAGGCTCGGCAAACTCAATCTCAGAGTCAGTGAAAAACTCGTGCTCGTTCCGAGGATTTACACAAACAAACCCCGCACGAGAGGCGTGGGCTATAAAGGTATGTTTTCTCAGCCCGATCCCACGAAATCCGAGGACATTTTGAAGGGAATATACGCTATTCGCCGTCTCAACATAAAGGCCATAGAGGCGAGCGGCCTCGCCGCCGCGGACGAAATGCTCTATCCCGCAAACATTCATTATGTAGAGGACCTTCTCTCATATATAGCCGTCGGCGCGCGTTCGAGCGAAAATCAGCTTCACAGACTTGTGGCAAGCGGCATAGACGTGCCCGTGGGCGTTAAAAATCCCACGAGCGGTTCGATTTTGGTGTTGCTTAATTCGATTTATGCCGCGCAGAGCGGACAGGTGTTCAAGCTCAACGGCTGGCAGGTCAAGACGAACGGAAATCCTTTGGCGCACGCGATTTTGAGAGGCGCTTCCGACGGATACGGCAACGATATCCCCAATTTCCACTATGAAACGGTCATGCGCGTAGCCGAGGGCTATGCGAAATCCGAGCTTAAAAACCCCGCCATAATTATCGACGCAAATCATTCCAACAGCAGCAAGAAGTTCAAACAGCAGATAAGAATATGCGAAGAAGTCATGCAAAACAGACTTTATGACAAGGACTTCAAAAAGATAGTCAAGGGCTTTATGATAGAGAGCTTCATCGAAGAGGGAAATCAGAGCGAAGACATAGTATACGGCAAATCGATAACCGATCCTTGTCTCGGCTGGAACGACACCGAGAGATTGCTTCTCGATATTGCGGAGAAGGTCTGACATGGTTACAGGTTATCTCGGCCCCGACGGCAGTTACAGTTCTCTCGCGGCGGCGAAACTCTGCGGCGACGCTCCGAAAAAGGAATATAAAACTTTCCGCGATCTCTTTTCCGCGCTTGAAAAGGGCGAATGCGATTCGATAGTTATACCCATAGAAAACAGCCTCAACGGTGCGGTGATACAGAATCTCGATTTGTTTCAGTCGTTTGAAGACGTCTTTGCGGTTGCGGAATGTGTGTTGCCCGTCGATCATCGCCTCGTTACAATGGAGGGCGCCGACATAAAAAAGATAAAGCGGATTTATTCTCATCAGCAGGCGCTCGCGCAGTGCGGAGAGTATCTCGCAAAGAATTTTCCGGACGCAGAACTCGTGGCATGTCCTTCGACGACCGCCGGTCTTGCCATGCTCACTTCGCCGGAAGAGGCGGGAATAGTCGGCAAACATTTCAGGGCGGACGGATATTGTCTGTCCGAGGAGAACATAGCCGACGGAAGCGTAAATTTAACCCATTTTCTGCTCATAGTCCGCGGCGGCTCGCCGTCCGGAAAGTCGGATAAAATATTTTTTTCCGTTACTTGCAAGCATGAAACGGGGGCGCTCTGCAATATTCTTTTGCCGATAAAAGACGGCGGTTTCAACATAACCAAATTGGAAGCCCGTCCCATAAAGGAGAAAGCGGGAGAATACAGATTTTTTATAGAAGTGGAGGGCGACTGTTTCGAAGAACGCGCGGCGTCTATGCTCGAAAACATAAAAAAACGCTCCAACTCGTTCAGATTGCTCGGCTGTTATTGAAACATTAAGAGAATGAGCGCGCATATCGCCGCCTGCACGAGTTTCATCAGAGCGAAAGGTATCGGCTTAACGCCCGTTTTTACGAGATACGCCAGCTGTTGAAGCAAAATCGAAATCCCGCCGAAAGTTATTATAAATCCTGCGAGCGGCACGGCGGCCGCGCTTCCCGCAGCCGATAATATACGGCAACCGTTAGTCGCTTCGACAAGACCGGCGCAAACGGCTTCGGCGGTATTTTCCCCGAGTAAGGGAGAGAGAACGGCGCACACGGGATAAAAGAGCTTAAAGTCCCGGGCTATCGAAACCAGAACGTTGAAAAAAGCTATAAAACCTCCCGCAACGGCCACGGAGATTACCGCGCCGTAAAAGCAATCGTATATAAGATTTTGCGTTCCGGGAAGTTTTTTGGAAGGTCTTTCGTCGCGGCGTTCCGAAAAAAGACTGTAAACGAGCGATACCGCCACGACCGAGACTATGTGCGCGACGAGAATTTTCAAACCAACCGTTTTGTCCGAGAACATTCCGAAGCCCACTGAGCCTATAATAAACAGTGGACCGGAAGTCGAACACAGAGGCGCGAGTTTTTTGCAGTCGCTTGCGCTTATCGTTCCGCTTTCGTAAAATTCGCAGAGTATTCTGCTGCCGGCCGGATATCCGGAGCATATACTTATAATAAAGCACGCCGCGCCGTTTGCGGGCAGATTAACGGCACGGGCGGCTTTTTTGAGCGGCAGAGACGCCTTTTCCGCCAATCCGGATTTGACGAACAGCAAGGCTATAACCATAAACGGAAACAGCGACGGCAGAACACATTCCGCCCAGAGTGCAAATCCTTCGAGACACTTATGCACGTATCTTTCGGGATAAACTATTATTGCGGCGGCGATGAGTGCGAGAGCAATACAAAGGAGCGTATATTTAACGCGCGAAGGTTTCATTATATTAAAGAGTATTAATACGGGAGACGGAATATGAGTGCGGAAAAGCGTAAAACATTGGGGCTCGCCCTCGGCAGCGGCGGCGCTCGCGGCGTTGCCCACATAGGTTTTTTGGCGGCTCTCGAAGAGGCCGGAATAAAGCCGGACTATATAGCCGGCTGTTCTATGGGCGCGGTAATAGGCGGCTGTTATGCCTCCGGAATGTCCGTAAGCCGCATAAAAGAACTTGCGCTCGGTCTTCGCACGCGCGATATCATTGATTTTACTCCGGGTTTTATAACCCGTATGTCGTTGTTGCGCAGTAAAAAAATAGAAGTGCTTCTGACCGACAATATCGGAGACGTGAAAATCGAGGATATGCAAATACCTTTCAGATGCGTCGCCACCGATTTATACAACAGTAAACTGCACGTTTTCGAGAGCGGGGACGCGGCGCTGGCGATACGCGCGTCGAGCGCAATTCCCGGTGTTTTCCGCCCCGTCAAGACAGACGGTATGTTTCTCGTCGACGGCGGCTGTCTTTGTCGCGTGCCGGTAAAACAGGTAAAGGAAATGGGCGCCGACGTCGTCGTGGCCGTCGACGTGCTTATAAACGCTTCCAAACCCACGGAAAAGGTCGGCAATCTCGTTTCCCTTCTTTTGAGAGTTTTCGACGTTATGGACAGCCACAACACCTCGTTACAGCGCATTATCGAGGGCGATTTGTGCGATTTGCTTCTGGAACCGGAGATGGAGGGCCTCAGTCAGTACGAGATAAAGGGATTGGATATCGCCTATAACGAGGGTTACGAAACAGGCAAGGCAAACATCGAAAAGATAAAAGAACTTCTTGATTAATAAAAGAGCCGCCCGCGCGGCGTAAGCGAAAGTATATGGATTTATTCGATCTGAACGGCAACGAGAACAACGCAAAGCCTCTTGCCGAGCGCATGCGCGCAAACAATCTCAACGATTTCATAGGCCAGAAACACATAGTTTCCGAGGGCAGTTTGTTGCGGCGCGCAATATCCCTCGACAGACTCGGAAGCTGTATTTTCTGGGGGCCGCCGGGCACGGGGAAAACTACTCTCGCCAATATCATAGCTCAGACGACGCACGGCGATTTTATAAAACTGAACGCCGTGCAAGCGGGCGTTGCGGACGTTAAAAAGGCCGTTGAAACCGCGCGCGAAAGCCTTAAAATGTACGGCAAGCGCACGTATCTCATGCTCGACGAATGCCACAGATTCAATAAAACTCAGTCGGATAGCCTTTTGCCGGCAATAGAGCAGGGAACGATTATATTCATCGGTTCCACAACCGAAAATCCTTACGCCTCTATGACGCCGGCCATCGTATCGCGGTGCAGGGTGTTTGAATTTAAAAATCTTACAACCGAAGAGATTCGCGGCGCACTGGAACGCGCCCTCAAAGACAAGAGAAAAGGTCTCGGCGAATATAACGCGCAAGTGGAGGCCGCCGCGCTCGACCATATCGCCCGTCTTTCCGGCGGCGATCTGCGCACGGCTTACAACGCTCTCGAACTCGCCGTTCTGACAACGCCTCCTACGGCCGACGGCGCCGTCAAGGTAACCTTGTCCGACGCCGAACAGTCCATACAGAGAAAGGCGCTTTCTTATAACGAGGACGCGTATTACGATTATCTTTCGGCGTTTTGCAAGTCTCTGCGCGGCAGCGACGCCAACGCCGCGCTCTATTACGCCATGCGCCTTATTGAGGGCGGTTGCGATCCGATGATAATCGCCCGCAGGCTCGTCATACATTCCTCCGAAGACGTGGGTATGTCCGATCCCAACGCGCTTGTCGTAGCTTCTTCCGCAATGTACGTGCTTGAAAAGACGGGCTATCCCGAAGGCCTCATTCCGCTGTCGAACGCGATAATATACGTCTGCGAAGCGCCGAAGAGCAACACCGTCGTCCTCGCAATGAACGCCGCCCGCCGCGACGCTTCCGAAGTCCGCGACGACGAGGGCGTTCCGCCCTATCTCAGAGACAACACGTTCGGCGACAAAGAGACCAAAGCGCACAGCGCGGATTACAAATATCCTCACGACTATTCCGGCGGCTGGGTGAATCAGCAATACCTCCCCGATAAACTCAAAGACAGGATATATTACACTCCGTCGGATTACGGATACGAGCGCGTTGTCAAGGAAAACCGTAAAAACAAAGGCAAACTCAAATAAAACTGCGCATTTTCGCGCAATTAAAGTTTATTGCCCGTCCAAAATCATTGACAAACGGATATTAATACATTATAATGGCATAAAAATTAAATATTTTTATAATATTTCAAAGGCTGTGAACAAGAGAAGTAGCGCGAAAGATCGCTTACAGAGAGCGGTAGTCGCTGGAAAATCCGCAGAAAGATATCGCGCGAATAACACTTGCGAGCCGCAACCCGAAAAGCGCAGAGCTCGGTAGGGCGCGCCGAACCGCCCGCGTCAGGGGCAGATAAAGTGATTGCTTTATTGCAATAATCAAGGTGGCACCGCGGGGAATACTCCGTCCTGAGACATAACTTTCAGGGCGGGTTCTTTTTTATGGATTTTCCGCATATATTGCAAAACGCTTTGCGATAACCGAAAAATTCTGCGGACACCGCATAAAGATTCCTTAAAACGGAGGGAAACGAATATGTATCGTACTAAAACGGCCGACATGATAGGCGAGAGCTGTGTAGGCGAAGAGGTTATTTTAGCCGGATGGATAGAGAATATACGCGACCACGGCGGAGTTTCTTTTATCGATCTTAGAGATTTTTACGGCGTGGTTCAGATAGTAATGCGCGATACGGCGCTTCTTAAAGGTCTCTCCCGCGAAGATTGCATATCCGTCCGCGGCGAAATAGAGCATAGGGACGAGGACACGTACAACCCCAAAATACCGGCGGGTACAGTCGAGCTGAACTGCAAAAGCGTAACCGTTCTCGGCAAAGTGCGCGAGAGCTTGCCGTTCGAGATAATTTCTTCCAGAGAGACGCGCGAAGACGTCCGCTTGAAATATCGCTTTCTCGACATAAGGAACAGAAAAGTAAAAAATATGCTTGTTTTCCGCTCCGAAGTCATAAAATTTCTGCGCGCGCAGATGGAGGAACGCGGCTTTCTCGAAGTGCAGACTCCTATTCTGTGCGCCAGCTCGCCGGAAGGAGCGAGGGATTATATAGTTCCTTCGCGCCGCTATAAGGGCAAGTTTTACGCTCTGCCGCAGGCGCCGCAACAGTATAAACAGCTTCTCATGGTCTCCGGAATAGATAAATATTTTCAGATAGCGCCTTGTTTCCGCGACGAGGACGCCCGCGCAGACCGTTCGCCGGGCGAATTTTACCAACTCGATTTCGAGATGGCTTTCGCAACGCAGGAGGACGTGTTCAAAGTCGGCGAAGAAGTGCTGTACAACACCTTTAAAAAGTTTGCGCCGGACGCAGACGTCGGAAAACTTCCGTTTCCCGTATATTCATACGCCCGCGCCATGCTCGAATTCGGAACGGATAAACCCGACTTGCGCAACCCGCTCAGAATAATCGACCTTTCCGAATTTTTCTCAAAGTGTCTCTTCGCGCCTTTCATAGGCCGCACGGTTCGCGCGATAAAAGTGCATGCGGATATGAGCAAAAAATTCCACGAGGAATTGCTTAAATACGCCCTTTCGATAGGAATGGAAGGGCTCGGATATCTCGAAGTAACCGAGAGCCTCGCTTATAAGGGGCCGATAGATAAATTCATTCCGGCGGAATTGAAGGGCGAACTCGCCGCTCTTGCGGGGCTCGAAGCCGGCGATACCGTTTTCTTTATAGCCGGCGGCGTGGAAACGGCCGTGTTGGCGGGCAAAATACGCTCGGAACTCGGCAAGAGGCTGGGGATATGCGAGGAGAACGCTTTCAGGTTCTGCTTCGTAAACGACTTCCCCATGTTCGAGCCGGACGAGAACGGCAACCCCGCGTTTACTCACAATCCGTTTTCAATGCCTCAGGGAGGTTTGGAGGCGCTCGAAGGCGATCCTTACAAAGTGCTCGCCTACCAATACGATATTGTCTGCAACGGCGTCGAACTTTCGTCGGGAGCCGTCAGAAACCACGATACCGAAATAATGAAAAAGGCGTTTGACATTGCCGGCTATTCCGAAAAGGAGCTTGAAAGCCGTTTCGGCGCGCTTTATTCCGCTTTCCGCTTCGGCGCGCCCCCGCACGCGGGCATGGCGCCGGGCATAGAGAGGATACTTATGCTGTTGTCCGGCGAGGAAAACATAAGAGAAGTAATAGCTTTCCCCATGAGCTCGTCCGGGCAGGATCTCCTCTGCGGAGCTCCGTCCGAAGTCAGCGAAGAGCAGTTGAGAGAAGTACACATAAAACTGAGGTAAAAAATGGCCATTTCAACCGACGAGATAAAGGCGCTTGCCCGCCTTGCAAAGCTCGAGTTCGACGACGAACGCTGTGAAACGTTCAAAGAAGAATTCAACGAAATAATAGAATTTGCCGGAAAGATAAACGGCGCGATCGTCGGCAATTCGTCCGATATACGCGAAATAGTCGGCGAAGAAACGCAGTACGCGGAACTTCGCGAGGACGAAGAACGCGAGAGTTTGCCGCCCGAAAAGATAACCTCCGGCGCCGAAGCGCAGAACGGTTATTTCACTGTCAGGAGAGTGGTGAAATGAACGATATCCAGACGCTTCACGCAATGCTTTATTCCGGCGACGTAAGTTCGGAAGAGCTCACGCGTTTTTATATCTCCGAAATAGAGAAATCCAATCCCGTTCTCAATTCTTTTGTGTATACCGATTTCGGAAATGCGCTCGAAAGCGCGAAGAGAGCGGATAAGCGCATAAAAGAGGGGAAAGGATCTATGCTTACGGGCATACCTTTCGCGCTCAAAGACAATATCTGCACGGAAGGCGTGCCCACGACGTGTTGCTCGAAAATTCTTTCGGGTTTCAGACCGTGTTACGACGCAACGGCCTACTCCAAGCTGAAAGCCGAGGGGGCTGTGCTCCTCGGCAAAACCAATATGGACGAATTTGCCATGGGTTCGGCCTCCGAAACTTCCGTTTACGGCGCGCCGTTGAATCCCGTTGATTTATCGCGCGTTGCCGGAGGTTCGTCCGGCGGTTCGGCCGCCGCCGTGCGCGCCGGGCTCGCGCCTTACGCACTCGGCTCCGATACGGGCGGTTCCGTCCGTCAACCGGCGTCTTTCTGCGGCGTGGTCGGCTTCAAACCCTCCTACGGCGCCGTTTCGAGATACGGACTTATAGCTTACGGCTCGTCGCTCGACCAGATAGGAACGCTCACGCTTACCGTCAAGGACGCGGCCTTCGTTTTCGACGCCGTAAGAGGAGCGGACGGTATGGATATGACGTCGTCCGATATCGAGAAAACGCCTTTGAGCGGCGAAGTCGGAGGACTGAGAATAGCCGTCGTAAAGGAATTTTTCGAAGGCCTCGGCGCGGATATAAAAAAGGCCGTGCTGTCCGCGATAGAAGAGTATGAAAAGGCGGGCGCGCAAGTCGGTGAAGTCTCGTTGCCGTCTCTCGGCGACGTGCTTCCGGTATACTACATCATAGCTTGCGCCGAAGCGTCGTCAAACCTCGGCAGATATGACGGCATACGCTACGGATATCGCGCCGAAAACTACTCTTCCGTGGATGAAATGATAATAAAAACCCGCACCGAAGGTTTCGGCAAAGAAGTGCAAAAACGAATAATGCTCGGCACATATGTGCTTTCGAGCGGATATTACGACGCCTATTACAAAAAAGCGCGCATATTGCGTGAGCGCGTCAAAGAGGAGTTCAAAAAACTGTTCGGGACGTTCGACGTCATCATGGCGCCCACCGTTCCCCAAACCGCCTTCCCGCTCGGTTTTACGGAGCGCAATCCGATAGATATGTATCTTTCGGACGTGTGCACGGTTCCCGCCAACATAGCGGGCTTGCCGGCCGTGTCCGTTCCGTGCGGAGAGGACGCCGAAGGTCTGCCCGTGGGCTTGCAGATTATAGGCGACAGGTTCAAAGATTATCCTACGCTGTCGGCCGCTCATTTTGCCGACCTCTCCGGCATAACCCGCCGAAAAAATTCCGTCGGAGGAGGCGTAAAATGAAATACGAACTTGTTTCGGGTTTTGAAACTCACGTCGAACTTGCAACGTCCACCAAAATTTTCTGCGGCTGCACTACGGCTTTCGGCGGCGCCCCCAACACGCATTGCTGTCCGGTATGCACGGGACAGCCGGGGGCTTTGCCCGTTCTCAACAAAAAAGTCGTGGATTTTGCCGTAAGAGCAGGCCTCGCTCTTCACTGCAAGATAAATACAGTAACCCATCTCGACAGAAAGAACTACTGTTATCCGGACCTTCCCAAGGCCTATCAGATATCACAATACGATAAACCCTTGTGCGAGGGCGGCTACGTGGAGCTTCCCGGCGGGAAGAAGATAGGAATAACCCGTATCCATATAGAGGAGGACGCGGGCAAACTCGTGCACGAACGCGGCTTTACCTTTATAGACTACAACCGCGGCGGCGTGCCTTTAATTGAAATAGTTTCCGAACCGGATATTTCCTCTCCGACGGAAGCTCGGGAATACGTTGAACAGCTCAGGCAGATTATGCGCTATATCGGCGTTTCCGACTGCAAAATGCAGGAGGGTAGCATGCGCTGCGACGTCAACGTCTCCGTCCGCCCCGAGGGCTCGACCGCGCTCGGTACGCGCACGGAAATAAAGAATATGAACTCGTTGAATTTCATAGAGAGGGCCATGGAGTACGAATTCGCGCGCCAGGTCGACGTCTTGAAAGATGGCGGCGAAATAGAACAGGCCACTCTCCGTTTCGACGAAAAAACGGGTGAAACTTACGTAATGCGCACGAAAGAGGACGCGCAGGACTATCGCTATTTCCCCGAACCCGATATATTCGATATAATAATTCCCGATGAAGTCGTGGCAAGAGAAAAAGAGGCGCTCCCCGAGTTGCCGCTTGAAAAAACAACAAGATATATAAACGTTTTGGGAATAAGTCCGTCGGTTGCGGCGCTCATAACAAAGCATAGGAAGGTTGCCGATTACTTCGAAAAAGCGGTAAAAGCGGGAGCCGCGGCGTCCCGCGCGGCGAATTTCATTGTCGGAGTAGTTTATTCCACCCTTTCGACGGAAGAGGAAAAGGACGAGCTTTCTATTAAGGTAAGTCCGGAAGAGCTCGCCGAACTCGTCAGGCTCACGGAGAGCGGAGCCGTTAACGTAACGGTGGCGCAGAGCGCGCTTTCGAAGATGCTCGCAAGCGGCTTGCCGCTGTCCGAATATATAGCGGCGGAGGATATGAAGGGCGTGGACGACGGCGAACTTGAAAGGATATGCGCCGAAGCCGTCAAAAATAACCCTCGGGCCGTCGCGGATTTCAAAGCCGGCAAGGAAAAGGCAATATCCGCGCTGTACGGCTATGTAAAACGCGCCACGCAGGGCAAGGCGGACATAAAAAAGGCCGACGCCGTTATAAAACGGCTTATTTGAGAACGTCGGGTTTCCGGCAGATACATAAACTCCGGCATTTGCGGCCGACGGCCGTAATATGTTTTAAAAGAGAGCGGAACTTTGTTTCCGCTCTTTTCATTTTGCCGTGCGTCAAATTTCCCGAGCGGATTTTCGCCCGCCGTTCTAACGACGGCGAGCGCGTAATATTATAATCTTGACAAGCCCTTTTAAACGATATTTTACAAATAATCAAAAAATAAACCAATAAAAACCAAAATTTGCATTTATATCGCGGATATTATATAGGAGAAAGCGTATTGATAAAAGTTTTCAGATTAAAAACGATTCTGGCTTGCATGGCCGCGCTTTTAACGGTTACGGCGCTTTCCGTTTCAACGCGCTTTACGGGCGCGTATTCCGTCTATTATAATATGACGCCCCGGCTCGTGCCCATTTACAGCGTGGAAAGAGACGACAAATTGGTATCGATAACGTTCGATTGCGCGTGGGGAACGGATTACACCGACAAAATATTGCAGGCTCTGAAAACGTCCGGCGTGCGAGCGACGTTTTTCATGGTTGAATTCTGGACGGAGAAATATCCGGAATTCGTGAAAAAGATAGACGAAGCGGGCTGTGAAATAGGCACGCACTCTGCCACTCACTCATATATGTCCAAGCAGAATTCCGAGGAAATAAAGTTGGAGCTTAATTCCTCTTCCGAAGCGATAAAAAACGTTACGGGCAAAGATGTCGAGCTTTTCCGCGCGCCTTACGGAGATTACGACGACGAACTCATAAGAACGGCTTCGGAACTCGGCTACTATACGATACAGTGGGATGTAGACAGCCTCGATTGGAAGGACCTTTCAGCAACCGATATAGCCATGCGCGTGATAAACGGAGTAAAGAGCGGCTCGATAATACTTATGCACAACAACGGTTTGCACACCGCGGAAGCCGTGCCCATAATACTCGAAACTCTGAAAAACAAGGGCTATACCTTCGTTCCCGTGGGCGAACTCATTTACAGGGAAAATTTCACCATAGACGGCACGGGCAGACAGAGGCCCGCGGCATAAAAACGCAGAAAAGAAATACAAATTATGGAGGCATATATGAATTACAGTACGGAGAAAAACAACAAAGTTTACTTATACGGAGAGATAGCTTCGGAGGCGAAATTTTCCCACGAAGTATACGGAGAGGGTTTTTACGAATTTTTCGTAAAGGTGATGAGGCTTTCAGGTCAGGCGGACATATTGCCCGTAACCGTTTCCGAGAGGATTATGACGCCGGATATGAAAGTCGGCGACGCCATTTGCGCTCTCGGTCAGTTCAGAAGTTATAACAAGCTCGAAGGCGGAAAATCACGGCTCATGCTCACGGTTTTCATAAGGGAACTCCTCGATAGCCAGCCTGGCAAAAATCCCAATTCGATAGTGCTTTCCGGCTATATATGCAAACCGCCGGTGTACAGGACGACGCCGTTCAACCGCGAAATCGCAGACCTTCTGATAGCCGTGAACCGCAGTTATAACAAGTCGGACTATATTCCGGCGATAGCGTGGGGGAGAAACGCGCGCTTCGTGCGCAATTTGACGGTAGGAGACAGGGTTGCGCTCTCGGGCAGAATACAGAGCAGAGAGTATCAGAAAAAACAGCCGGACGACAGTTTCGTTACCATGACGGCTTACGAAGTTTCCATTTCGAAACTCGCCGCGTTCGACGACGATTCCGAATTCGACATAGACGAGGAATTCGATCTCTATTCGTCTCCGCGGGCATACGAAGCCAACGATTGAAAAAAAGCGCGCAAAATTACTTTGCGCGCTTTTTTGAGTTGATTTTTCCGGCGTTTGAAATTATAATAGCCGTGGTATGAAATCGGCAAAGACGGTTGATCTGACGCACGGCAAAGTTTTTATTACTTTACTGAAATATTCGTTGCCCCTTTTCGGCAGCGCTATGGTTCAGCAGTTGTATTCGCTCGTGGACTTGCTTGTCGTGGGCAATTTCGCGGCGGAGGGCGCGCTCTCCGTGGACGCGATAGGCAACGCCACAAACGTCATAAATATTCTTCTTGCGTTTGCGCTTGGCGCAAACGGCGGATGCGCCGTTATAATCGCCAAACATTTCGGCGCGCACGACAACAAGGGCGTCAGAGAGACTGTGAACACATCTTTGATATCCTTTGCGGTGTTGTGTGCGGCGGTGATGTCCGTGGGAATGGGCTTCGCTCCGTTTTTCTTGCGCGCGTTGAGCGTTCACGGCTCCTATTTCGACGATTGCCTTACATATCTTTATATATACGCCGGCTCGATGCCGTTCGTCTTTTTATATAACCTCGGATGCGGAGTATGTTCTGCGCTCGGCGACAGCAAAACGCCCTTCATATTCCTCGTGATATCTTCCGTGCTCAACGTCGGGCTCGACTTTTTGTTTGTGCCCGCGCTTCATCTCGACGTGGCCGGAGCGGCATGGGCCACGTTTATATCGCAGGCGATATCGTGCGTTCTTACGGTTATAGTTCTCATCCGTAAACTTTCCGCCGTAAAGTCCGAAGTCAAACCTCGCGTATTCAACGGCGCGATTTTAAAGGATCTCACCGCGACGTCCGTTCCCATAATTTTGCAGCAGAGCTTCGTCTCCGTGGGAAACTTCTTCATAATGAAGCAGATAAATCTCTTGGGCGAGGACGCCACCACGGGCTTCACGACGGCGTTCAAACTCATCAGTATGTCGAATATGGGCGTGGGAAGCATGACGAACGGACTTGCCAATTTCTGCGCGCAAAACAAGGCCGCGGGCGAATACAGGCGGATAAAGCAGGGCTTTTGGGCCGTTCTCGCTTTTGCGCTCGTAACCACTTGCGTTTTCCTCGTTCTGTTCGTAAGTATTCCGTACCCGTTGACGCGGCTGTTCGTTCAGAGCGAAAAACTCACCGACGAAGCCTTGGCGTATTCCGCGCGGTTTCTCATAATAGTTTCGTCGTTTTTGCCGGCCGTGTGCGTTAAGATAGTCGCCGACGGCGCGGTGCGCGGTTGCGGCGGAAACCTCGGATTTACCATAAGCACGTTCACCGATCTCATATTGAGAGTTTCGCTCGTATATATTTTAATATATTGCGGCTGGGGTTTTTCGGGCGTATGCTGGGCATGGGCCATAGGCTGGTCCGTAAGCATGTTCGTCGCGCTCACTTTCTGGCGTCTGACAAAATGCGTTCGCGGAGTGAAAACCTTTTCGGAAAAAACCCTTGACGAAACAACGGCGGCGTGATAAAATATATATAATTTCAAAAAACCGCGCAAGACGGCGCGGTTATAAACGCGACGAAGCGGAGCAGTAACGCTCATCAACGGTTCAGAGATTTGCCGCACGGTGCGAGGCAAACGGTATTGAGGGCGCGAACTCGCCGCGGAGCGGTTCGGGCGAACGGAGTAGTCCGAAACGGTTTTCCGCCGTAAAATGGAAAGGGTTAATCCCGTGAGGCGGCTTATTGCCGCGAAGAAGAGTGGTACCGCGTTTAATACGCCTCTTTGTGCAAAGAGGCGTATTTTTATAGCTATTCAAAGGAGCAGAGATGAAAAATTTCGAGAAATATGCCCCGCAATACTTTTTGCCGCCCCAAAGGTGTATGGATTGGGCGGAGCGCGACAGAATAGAGCGCGCTCCCGTCTGGTGCTCGGTAGACCTCCGCGACGGCAATCAAAGCCTTATCGAGCCAATGGACGAGGCCACTAAGGTTGAATTCTTCAAATTGCTCGTAGAGCTCGGTTTCAAGCATATCGAGGTCGGCTTTCCCGCGGCCTCCGACACCGAGTATTCGTTCATGCGCACATTGATAGAGAAGAATCTCATTCCGGACGACGTAACCGTGCAGGTGCTTACTCAGGCGCGCGAACATATAATAAAAAAGACGTTCGAAGCCGTTCGCGGCGCAGCGAACGTCATAGTTCACGTGTATAATTCCACTTCGCTCGCCCAAAGGGAGCAGGTGTTCAGAAAGAACAGGGAAGAGATAAAAAAGATAGCCGTAGACGGCGCGAAACTTCTCAAAAAGCTCTCCGACGACGAGGGCGCGGATTATATTTTCGAATATTCTCCCGAGTCGTTCACGGGAACCGAACCGGAATATGCGCTGGAAGTAATAAACGCCGTTCTCGACGTGTGGAAGCCCGATAAACGCAGAAAACACATAATAAATCTTCCGGCCACTGTCGAAAACGCCTCGCCGCACGTATACGCTCAGCAGGTGGAATATATCCATAAAAACGTCAAATACAGAGACAACATTCTCATTTCTCTTCATCCGCATAACGACAGGGGCTGCGGCGTTGCCGCGGCGGAGCTCGGACTGCTTGCCGGAGCCGACAGGGTGGAGGGCACGCTGTTCGGGAACGGCGAGAGAACGGGCAACGTCGACATCGTAACGCTTGCCGGAAATATGTTCTCTCAGGGCGTGGATCCGAAGCTCAATCTCGAAAATATGCCATACGTCTGCTCGATGTATAAAAATTTCACGGGCATGAACGTATCCGCGCGTCAGCCGTATGCGGGAGAACTCGTGTTCGCGGCCTTTTCCGGTTCCCATCAGGACGCCATCGCAAAGGGTATGGAACTCAGAAAAGATGGCGGGAAATGGACGGTTCCCTATCTTCCCATAGATCCTAAGGACGTCGGCAGACAGTACGATTCCGACGTCATCCGCATAAATTCCCAATCGGGAAAGGGCGGCGTCGGTTACGTTCTCAAATCCAATTACGGCATAGATTTGCCGAGAAGAATGAAAGAGGATATGGGCTATAAGGCCAAAAAAGTCTCGGACGTACTCCATAAAGAGCTCCGCGCCGACGAACTGTACAGAATTTTCGAGGATAATTTTCTGCGCAACAGGTCGAAATTCGATATAAGGGAGTGCCATTTCAGACAGGTCAACGGCATAGAGGCTATCGTAACGATATTTTCTGACGGCGCCGAACACGTCGTCAGAGCAAACGGCAACGGCAGACTCGACGCGGTTTCCAACGCCTTGAAGAAGTTCTTTTCCGTAAATTACTTGCTCACTGGCTATGAGCAGCATGCGCTTTCCGACAGTTCGAGCGCAAAGGCTATATCGTATGTCGGCGTGGAAAGCGGCGGCTCCGCTTTCTGGGGCGCGGGAATAGACGACGACATAATAAAATCGAGCTATAAAGCCCTCGTCTCGGCGGTCAACAACCTTCTTGCTTAAAAGCGCAATCGTTTGACAAACCCTCTGCGCGGTGATATATTATAGAAAAAAAAGAGGAATATGTTATGCATCCTCAGCCTTTATTCACAATTGCCGGCCACGGCATATACGCTTACGGCATATGCATGGCGGTGGGAATTCTGGCGTGTTTCGGCTTTCTTCTGTTCACTATGTGGAAACAGAAGTTCAACGAAGACGCCACGAATAAAATACTTGTAATCGGAGTTTTGGGCACCGGCTTCGGTATTTTTTCGGCAATGATATTTCAGGCAATCTATAACTACATAGACAATCCCCAAGCCGGTTTCAATCTCGGCGGCAGTATGACGTTCATAGGCGGGCTTATAGGCGGAGTGGCAAGTTTCCTCATCGTCTATTGGCTGTATATCTACGTAATCGCTCCGCGCACGAAGATAAAACTTTTCAAAAACAACATGAACGCAACGCTTACCGACGCTCTGCCTTTCATTCCGATAGGCATAGTTATAGCTCACGCGTTCGGCAGACTCGGCTGTCTTTTTGCGGGATGCTGTTACGGTAAGTCCGTTTCCGATTTTCCCGGTCATGTCTGGGGCTTGCCCGTTTCCGCTCCCAACGGAGTACATTCCGACAACCTCGTCGTTCCCACGCAATTATACGAATGTATTTTCCTCGTCATACTCGGCGTAATTATGGCCGTGCTCTATTTCAGATTCAGATTCAATTATAACTTTGCGCTATACGCGTTCGCATACGGAGTTTGGAGATTTTTCATAGAATTCGTGCGCGGCGACGAGCGCGGAGAATTTATAGGTTCCGCGCTTTCACCTTCGCAGATATGGTCGCTCGTAATGGCGATTGCGGGGATAGGTTATATTTTCCTTCAAGCGTTCGTGCTTCAAAAACATATGAAAAATCCCTTTCTTCCGAAGCAAGCGGCTCCTTCCGACGAAAGCGCGCAGATAAGCGCGGCTAACGGCGAAGATTAAAGATAAACGGTGCGGCGCGGACTTAAAACGTCCGCGCCGCTTGATTTTTACAGAGGTTTATATTATAATACACCCGTGAAGAAGTTTTTCTGCGCCTTTGCGGCGCTTTTTGCAATATCGTTTTTTTGCGGTTGCGCACAAGAGGATAAGCGGATTTTCGGCAACCGCTATTGTTCGTATTATATTATGCGCGCAGAAGCTGTTTTGAGTATAAACGACTATTTCAACGTCGGCGACGCCGCAGAGCGTTTCGGACGTCTGTGCGACGAAACGGGCGAGTTGCTTGAAAGCATAGATAAATCGCTCAGCGCAACCGATTCTTCGTCTCCCGTATATCGTTTCAACGAAGCGTCGCCCGGCGAAAAAGTGGAGATGGATAAAACCTCCTACGAAGTACTGAAATCGGCTCTCGATATATGCGAGTTAACCGACGGCGCGTATAATCCCGCGGTTTATTACAGCGTGCGCGCTTACGGTTTCGGCGGCAGTCTCCCGTATCCCGACAGCGAAGAGGAGTTGCCGGGCGATGAGGAAGTCGGCGCATACGCCGAACTCGCTTCGCACTTTAAAGAAACAGAACTTACCCAAGAAGGCGTTAAATATTACGCAACGAAGCCCGATGCCGTGTGCGTTGTCGACGGAAAAACTCTCGCTATGAAGATTGACCTCGGCGGCATAGGCAAAGGATACGCCGCGGACAAGGTCAACGAGTTGATTGACCGATACGGCTTTGAATACGGTTATTTCAATTTCGGTTCGAGCAGTATAGCGTTAAAGCGTTTCAAACCGGATTCGGGGTTCTTCACTATGGGTTTCACCGATCCGCGCGGAGGATATTACGGGAGTTCCTATTTTGAGATGAACGTCAGCGATACATGCGTTTCCACAAGCGGAGATTACGAACAGTTTTATTCAATCGGCGACGTCAGATATTGTCATATAATAGATCCGTTCACGGGCAAACCGGTGCAGAACGGCATAATGACGGCCACAGTCATAGGCGGCTCCGCGGCGGAAAACGACGCGTATACTACGGCGATTATGGTAATGGGAGCCGAAAAAGCTATTGAATTCATAGAGACGAAACTTTCGGACAGGCAGGTCGTGTTCAGTTACGAAGGAACACTTCCGCAAGAGCCCGAAAGCAAAAAATACTTTTATTACACAAATATCGAAGAAGGCGGATACAAAGTAGTAAATCCCTCAAAGTATTCGCCGTATGTCGCGGGGCAGAATGTCGCTTAAAAAGATAGAAGATTTAAAAAGTGATAAGGCGTTCCGATGGCCCGATCTCATAGTTTACGGCGTTATCGCTCTCATTATCGCCGCAATATTTTTGAGCGTGTTTCTGACGAGGAACAGGGATTCGTTTCAGGGGATAAGGGCTTACGTTGCCGGCAGAGCCGTGTTCGAATACGATTTTGAGTCGGGCAAGGCCTCTGTGCTCAGCGCCGCCGAGGGCGAAGTGGAAGTTATCGACGGCTCGCCTTTGAAGGTCAGAATAAACGTAGACAACGGCTACAATATCTTTGAAATCGACGCCGACAAGCGATCCGTCAAAATGGTTGAGGCCGATTGCGTCAAGCGCGATTGCATATACACTCCGGCAATAACCGATAACAACGGCATAATATACTGCTCGCCGCACGGAGTGCGAATAGAGCCTTTCGATTTCAACGCTTTGAACCAATATATTCCGATGTAAATAATAAAGCGCCGTTGCCATATGGCAACGGCGCTTCTATTTTGCTTTAAGCCGTTTTTTGTTCTTCGGTCTTTGCGACGTCCCGCTTTATGATTATCTTTCTCGGGCACTTTGAAACGCATGTAAGGCATCCCGTGCACTTGGAATAATCGATGGAGGGAAGGTTGTCGACCATCGTTATGGCCCCGTGCGGGCAACTCTTTGCGCATAGTCCGCAAGCGATACAGCCCACTTTGCATACGCTCATAACGTCTTTGCCCTTGCATTTCGAAGAGCAGGCGACGTATACCGGCGCGGAGGCGGGTATGCGCTCTATTATCTGCTTGGGGCAGGCCGACATACACGCTCCGCAGCTTATGCAGAGGTCGGGATTTACTTCCGAAAGTTTGTCGGTAATCTCTATGGCGTTTTCGGGGCAAACTTCTTTGCAATCCCCGCAGCCGAGACAGGCCGTGGCGCACATCTTGTTGCCGCCCAAAAGCGAGGCGCAGGAGGCGCAGGTGGGGTTGCCGTTGTATTCGAATTTTTCGGCGCAGTTCGTCGCTCCGCCGTTGCATTTTACAACGGCCACCGTGCGTTCTTCGTCCCGAAGCTCTATGCCTAAGATTTTGGCTATTTCGGCCTTTTTCTCGGGTGAAGTAACGTGGCAGTCTGAAATATCTCCGGCGCCGCTTGCAAGTTTTGTGGCAAATCCGGAACAGCCGGAACAGCCGCAACCGCCGCAGTTCGCGCCCGCGAGGTTTTCGAGAATTTTGGTTATTTTTTCGTCCACGTCGACTTTGAAAACTTTGCTTACGACGAGTATGAGCGCGCCGATAACGAGGGCGGAACCTGCGAATATCGCGGCGACTATGCCTACCGTAATCCACGTTTGAGTGGTAAATTCAAGTAAATTCATAAACCCGCCTCCTTAAATCTGAATGTAGGTGAACACCATAAACGCCATGCATATAAAACTTGCCGTAACCATAGCGGTGGGGAAGCCTGCAAGCGCCTTAGGCGTCTTATAGTAGTTCAGTCTCTCGCGCATGCCGCTCATTATTATCATAACAAGTGTGAAGCCGAGGCCGGCGAAGAACGAATACAATACCGCCCAGCCTATGTTCATCGACGCTCCGCTGAGGAACTGTTCCATAGTGCCGTCGTTTATAACGAGTTCGGCAACGCCCAAAACGGCGCAGTTGGTAGTTATGAGCGGAAGGTATATGCCCATAGTGTTGTAGAGCGAGGGCGAAAGTTTCTGAATTATCTTTTCGAGCATCTGCACGAGCGCTGCGATGATGAATATGAAGAAGATAATTTCGAGGAAGTCGAATTTGAGCGGTTTCATAACGTATTCGTATACGGGATACGTTACGAGTGTTGCGAGCACCATTACTACGGTAACCGCAACGCCCATTCCCAACGCGGAAGAGGTCTTTTTGGAAACGCCCAGGAACGGGCAGATGCCGTAAGTTTTAACCGTTATGAAGTTGTTTGTCAGTACGGCGGCAAGAACTATCGCGATAAATGTTCCCATTATGCAACCTCCTTATCCAGAAGATTTTCGCGCGCAAGTCTGTTGACTTTCACTCTCTTCGCTCTTTCGAAGAGGTTGATAACGTATACGAACACGGCTATTGAGATGCCGTATACGAGGAACGAACCGGCGGGAGTTGCGAACATTCCTATTTTGAAGTCCATAACGTGAAGCCCGAATACCGAGCCGTTGCCTATGAATTCGCATATAATTCCCATTATGGTCAACGCGCATGTAAATCCGAGTCCGTTGGCTATGCCGTCCACGGCCGATTCGAGCACGGTGTGCTTGTTGGCGAACGCTTCGGCTCTGCCGAGGATAATGCAGTTAACAACGATTAACGCGAGGAACCCGCCGAGGCTCTCATACAGGTCCGGAACGAATTTTTCGAGCAACATTCTCGCGAACGTTACGAGCGTTGCGATTACCACGATATAGCACGGTATGCGCACTTCGTTCGGAATAAGTTTTTTGAGCGCCGAAATTATAATGTTCGACAGAGTGAGGATTACCACAACGGTCAGGCCCATGCCCGCGGCGCTTGTCGCCGAAGAGATAAGTCCGAGAGTGGGGCAGGTGCCCAATACCAACATAAACGTCGGGTTTTGGAAAATAAGTCCGTCTAACGTGATTTTCTTATACTTATTCATTATGCGTTACCTCCCGTATACGGAGTTTCGAGCGCCTTTTGGTAGTTTGCCGTCGCGAACAGTCCGGCGTACAGGCAAAGGTAATTTGAACGCGTCGCGCCCGTCTGTATGCCGTTGCCGCCATAGTTGGCGTTGCTGTTGTCCGTGCCGTCGGCGCCTATTACGGATTTGAACCAATCCGCGTTTTTGCCCACGTAATCTTTGAATACTTTATCGCTGTAATCGGTAGCCGTGGAACCGTCCTCGGTTATTGTGTATTCCGTTATAACGCCGTCCTCGCCGACCTTTACGGTTATCGTAAACGCGCCCGCGGGCGAATTTCCGGTAGTTTCGATGCTGTAAGTAACAACATTGTCGCTTGTCGTGTAAGACGTTTTCTTGTTGTTTATCATTTCGAGATATTCGAACCCGTTGTCGGCAAAGAAGTCGGCGTTGACTATTCCGAGAGCGTAACCGGCCACAAATTCCATGGCCCCGTTCACGCAGTTTGAAATCGCGCGCATTGAGTAGGAAGCGCCCGTGGAGATATAGTCGTCGCCTTTTTGCTGAGAACCGTGCTTATATCCGCCTTCGAGTTCTTTGCCGTATTCGGCTTTCGAAGCGAGCGAGTCCAGAGCTCCTTGCGAAATCTTGCTTATGTAGGATTCGCCGGGCGCCGAGTCGATGACTATTTTCATTATTCCGTCTATTGAGGGATTGCTGTCCCCGTCCTCGCCCATTATAACCACAACCCAGCAGGTTACCGAGCCGCCGAAGCCCTCTTTGCCGGTAACCTTTACGAGGTAGTTGCCGTCGTCGAGCACTTTATAGGCTTCGTCCACCGAGGAGTAGTCGAAGGAAGTTTTCAGTCCGTCGAGCTTTATTTCTTCCGTTTTGACGGATTTGCCGTAAATCTTTTGCACGGCGCGCGCAAACTTCTCCTCGTCCGTAACTTCGAGGAACCCGTACATTATAGTCAGAAATACGCCGCAGACGAGCAATATGGAGAACAGAGTTACTATACACTTGAACGCAGTGCTTTTGAAAAACTGTTTAGCAGTCATTTACTTGCCCTCCTTTGTTTTTTTCTGTTTGATGTAGCCGAAGGGTTTCCTCATTATAAATCTGTCGATAAGAGGCACGAATATATTCATTATGAGGATTATGAACGACGCCACTTCGAGGTGCGTCAGAACTCTGAGAACGGCGAGCAGCGCCGCGCCGATCACGTAATAGACGAGTTGTCCCCAAACGCCTTTCGGGGAGGTTACGTAATCGGTGAACATGAACACTGCCGCAAACAGCACGCCGCCGGAGAGAACGGAGGGAAGGAAGAGCTCAATGTCGAACTTGTATACGACTGCGGAGCCGTCGTAAAAAAGACCGCCCATCGCGAGCACGGAGACAAACCCGAACACTGCGATAAACAGCGCGGGTTGCCACCACTTTATAACTTTACGCACGCAGAGATACACATAGCCTATGAGTATTGCGAGCTTGCAAGTTTCGCCTATGCAGCCGGCCACGCCCGTTCCGAGGAAGAGGTCGAGGTTCGTCATCGCGCTGTAAGGCGCGCTTGCCGCGCCCTCGGTTACCTTGGGCAAAAGCCCGGATAAGTTCGTGGCTCCGGTAAAGAGTTCGCTTTCGAGCATCG
This sequence comes from uncultured Clostridia bacterium, assembly GCA_947628505.1. GTDB lineage: Bacteria > Bacillota > Clostridia > Christensenellales > Borkfalkiaceae > Coproplasma. The sequence continues at coordinate 89,556 of CANRAD010000003.1, read as the reverse complement.
TGGGGCCGATGTTTGCCGCAACGTATGTAGTGAGCGCGAAGCTCAGAAACATGAACACGCGCCCGGCCGCCGCGGGGTTGACGAGGTTTTTGCCCGTGCCGCCGAAGAACATCTTGACTATTGCTATGGAGAATATCGAGCCGACGAGCACTTCGTACCACCGGGTTGTGGAGGGAATTATAAGTGCTAATATAAGTCCCGTAACCACCGACGTCATATCGAATTGGCAGAACCACTTTTTGCATACTTTGCCGGCGTTTTTGCACTTTTTCGCGAAACCGCCCTTGGCGATGAAGTAATACACGAATTCCGTTGCGATACAGCCGAGCACGCTCGTTATTTCGAGCACGAAGGCTTGCCAGCCGAAATAAACTATTCCGGCTATCGCGCAGGGAAGCAGAGCTATCGCCACGTCGCACATTATGCCGCGCGTAGTGCGTTTGGATTTAACGTGGGGAGGAGTGGAGATTACAACTGTATTGTCAATCATTTCTTCTGTCCTCCTTGTTGAAGTTTCCGCATTTCAGCTTTGGTTTTTCTTATCGCTTGTATGAGCGGCCGTTTGGCCGGGCAAATGTATTCGCATGCCCCGCATTCGATGCAGGCGAGAGTGTTGCCGTATTTCGCGGCCGCCTCATAGTCGCCCGCCGCCGAATAGAACGCCGTGTTCATCGGCATAAGATGCATGGGGCACACGTCAGCGCACTTGCCGCAGTTGAGGCAGGGCGTAGGCTCGTCTGCCGCCGCTTCGTCCTCGGTCATAAGCAGAATTCCCGAAGTCGTCTTATGGGTGTACGCTTCGTAATTCGCGAGAGCGACGCCCGTCATAGGTCCGCCTTGAACGGCTTTTACGGGGCGATGTATTTCGCCGCCGCAGAATTCTATAACGCTTTCTGTTTTTGTTCCGAGGCGCACCCAGACGTTTTTGGGAGTTTTTACGGCTCTGCCCGAGACGGTTATTATTCTCTCTATGAGCGGTTTGCCCTTTTCAATCGCCTCGCACACCGCAAAGGCCGTCGCCACGTTCTGAACTACTACGCCGCTGTCCGCGGGAAGTTTCCCGAGCCCGACTTTTCTGCCGGTGGCAACGTAAATGAGTTGTTTTTCGCCGCCCATCGGATACTTCTTTTTGAGAATTACCGGCAAGATATCTTCGTAAGCCTCGAATTTTTTTATGCAATCGGGTTTGTTTGCCTCGATGCCTATGATTATCTTGTCCACTTTGAGCGCCTTGGCGAGATATCTCGCGCCGCGCGCTATCTCATCGGTCTTTTCCAACATCAGCCGGTAATCGCAAGTCAGATACGGCTCGCATTCCGCGCCGTTGAGAATAAGCGTGTCCACCGGCGTTCTCGGCGCCGCTTTGACGGCGGTGGGGAAGCCCGCTCCGCCTAAGCCTACAATTCCCGCGTCCTTGATTCTCTGAACGATTTCTTCGGGCGAGGGATCGGCGAGAGGGGGTAAAAAGGCGTTTTCCTTCTTGCCGTTTGTTCTGATGAAAATAAACTTCTCTGTCGCCCCGCCGACGCCCTTTTCGTCGCGTATGTCTTCCACAGTTCCGCAAATACTCGCAAAAACGTCGGACGAAATCGGTCCGTCCGCTTTTGCTATGAGCTCGCCGCATTTGACTTCCGCGCCCTTTTCCACAACGGGTACGGCTGGTTTGCCGAGCGATTGCGAGGTGGAGATTGCAACGACTTCGGGAAGGGGCATAATCTCTGTCGGCAAAGCCTTGGAGAGCGCCTTTTCGTCGTGCGGGTGCACGCCGCCGAAGAAGTATTTTCCTCTTACTGCTTTCATATAACCTCCGATTTTTGATACGTAAAAACGGTTTTAACCGTGTTTTCCCTTGATTTTATCCTTTTCCGCCGTTTTGACGTCGGCTATTCTCAAAAACGCGCTTCTCGGCACGCCGCGGAACAGCAGAAGAACTATTGCGCCTACAACCGTGCCGGAAAGTACGCCTATCAACGCAAGATACGGCATATATCCGAACATAAGATACGAGCCCGACAAGAACACATATACGAGATTCTGAGTTATGTTGTGCGCCACCGCGCCGGCGACGGAAACCGCCATAATCGAAATTTTCGGATATACGAGGTAGATTAGCGCCGAAGATACGGCCATGGAAACCACGCCGCCGGTAAACGAGTACATAAGTGCGGATACGTTTCCCGCGTATATGGCGCCGAGCGCCGTTCTCGCCGCAACCACTATGAAGCCTTCGACGGGCGAATAGATGATGAGCGCGGCCAGCGAAAATATATTCGCAAGTCCGGGCTTGGCTCCCGGAACGAACATGGGAGGGAGCAAACTTTCTATAATGAACGCCACGAGCCCGAGCCCCGTTAAAAGCCCGAGCACGGCTATCTTTTTCGCCGCCTTTTTGCCTTTGCTCATAATAACTACATTATACAACAAATTATATTATTAGTAAATACCCCTACCGAAAATTTTAATGTGAAATTCAAAAAAAATTTGTATAAAATTATAAATTTTTCCTTGACTTTGTTTTTTGTTGTTAAGTATAATCTTTAACGGAAAGGAGAAATCTACTATGGAATTGAAATATACGCGCAGAAACGTCTTCAAAGAGGCGGACGGCAAAGAGCTTGAAAAAATATACTCCTTCGCCGAGGACTACAAAGAGTTTTTAAACGCTTCGAAAACCGAGCGCGACGCAGCGCATGTCGCCGAGGAGCTTGCGAAAAAGCACGGTTACGCGCCTTTTTCCTTCTCCGAAAAGCTCAAAGCGGGCGATAAGCGCTATTTTATAAACAGATTCAAAAACGTATTTTTCATAAAGGCAGGCACCGAGAATATAGAGGAAAACGGAGTGAGAATACTCGTTGCGCACGTCGATTCTCCCCGGTTGGACCTTAAACCCAACCCCATGTACGAAGAAAACGGTCTTTGCTATTTCAAAACGCACTATTACGGCGGTATAAAGAAATATCAATGGACCACAATTCCTCTGGCGTTGCACGGCGTAATCATGCTGCCGGGCGGCGAAAGACGGGAAATATGCGTAGGCGAGGACGAGGGAGATCCCGTGTTCTATATCACCGACCTTCTGCCTCATCTCGGCGCCGAGCAATCGTCCAAATCCGCCGCCAAATTCATTGACGGCGAGAGTCTGAACGCCGTCGTCGGCGGGCTTCCCGCGGTAGACGACGAGGATGAAAAAGAAGCCGTGAAAGCCGCGGTTCTCAAACTCCTCAACAAAAAGTACGGCATGACGGAATACGATCTCCAATGTTCCGAACTCTGCTTCGTTCCCGCCGGCAAAGCGCGCGACGTGGGCTTCGACAGTTCGCTTATAGCCGCTTACGGCCACGACGATAAGGTTTGCGCATATCCCGAAATGCGCGCCATTTTAGACAGCGAAAACAGCCCTCATACCATAATAACCGTGTTCGCCGACAAGGAAGAAGTCGGTTCCGACGGCACTACCGGCATGCAGAGCAAGATAATTTCCGATATACTCGAAACGGTCTCCGCGTCTTTCGGAGCCAATCCCGTAGTTGTTCGCTATAATTCGAAGTGTATTTCCGCGGACGTTACGGGCGCATACGATCCCGCATACGCTTCGGCCTATGAAAAGCGCAACTCTACTTACGTTCATTGCGGCGCGGCGGTTTCGAAATACACCGGCTCGCGCGGCAAGGTTTCGACCAATGACGCTCCCGCGGAATATGCCGGCTGGATAAGGGACGTATTCGACGGAGAGGGCGTCATCTGGCAGACGGGCGAACTCGGCGCGGTCGACGTGGGCGGCGGCGGAACGGTGGCAAAATACGTAGCCAACCTCGGAATAGACACTATCGACGTGGGCGTTCCCGTGCTTTCCATGCACGCGCCTTGCGAACTCATATCCAAAGCGGACGTCTATTCGCTGTATAAAGCCTGTCTCGCTTTCTGCAAATAAACAGTAAAAAATAAGAGAGCCGCGGCTAAGCCGCGGCTCTCGTTTTATTGTATGGCGAAAAGTGCGGGTGTTGAACCCGCACTTTTGTTATCTTTTTCTCGGGATGAAACTGTAAATGTTTTCAAGTTGCTGGCGAACGAAGAGTTTGTATTTATAGCTTGCGGATTCGAAAAGCACGTACACTCTGTCGCCTATCGTGCAAAGGCCCTCCGACATCGACGGAATGGAATAACTCCTCCAAAGTTTGGTATCGTCTATGAAATATACGTTCATTGTCGTCGCCGTATAAGGTATACCGTTTTTCGAAACGCCTTCGTATTTGAAGTTCGAGCCCGTCAACGATTTATAAGAAGAGCTCGTGTCTGCTATCGCTTCCCAATCGTAATAGTAGATGTTTGAATTTGCGAGCCCCCAGCTCTGCGAGAGCACCGCGCCCGCCGAAGTGCGCGCAAATCCCTGAATTTCGTCCGGCATGCTGTAAATCTTATCTATTTTCGGAACGGAGACGTTGATATCCGTGTCGGCGAGCGTGTTCAGACCGTATGTGTTGGAAGAGCCGGTATTTACCGAGTATTCGTACATAAACGCCCTGTTAATATTTCCGTCGGGAGCGGTTACGTGATGCGTCGAAGAGGTTTCATAGTCCCCGGGGCGATAAAATTCGCCCACGTAGAGTTTGTCGGAGGAAGAGGAGGGTGCGTCGTAATAGAAGCAGAACGAAGCGTTGCAGTTGGCATTGAACGACGCGGTGAATTTTACGGAGCCTTTGTCGGGCGCTTTTGCGATTATCTCCGCGGCGATATTGGTATATCTGTCGCTCGAACGTTTTGCCACAAACACAGTGTCATCGGACGTAACCCAGAGGGTGTAGCCGTTTATCGCTATGCCGCCGCAGTGTCCGCTGTAAGTCTTCCCGTCGGGCTCGCTCATCGTAACATATCCGATATATCCGCTTTCTTTGCCGGTAACGTATATTCTCGAAGGACCGCTTTTCATGTATGCGCTTATGAATATGTATTCCTGCTTTACGGTTTTCTTGTTCCCGTCCTCGTCGGTATAGGTATAATCCGCCGAATAATTCGCAATGCCCTGCGGCACCGCGCCGTCGTCGAGTCCCGGTATTTCAAGTTCCTGTCTGAAATCCTTGAAGTCCTCGTAAGAATCCCCCCAGAACCATATCATGAGGAAAGTGGCGAGTACCACGATAATGCTGAAAAACACTATAAAAGTTATAAAAAGTTTTTTGTGTTTCATATAACTTCGAACCTTCGGAAACGTATTTCGCGCCTCGGCGCGCCGCCTTTTATTGTATTTTAACAAAACCGCGTCAAAAAAGCAAATTTTATAGGCTCGATTTTCAAATTGCCGACGTATAATCGGATAAAATATTCCCGAACGCTTCCGAACGCCCGCGCGGACGGCAAAGAATACGCCGGCTTTCCGCCGCAGCAAACGCCGCATATTCTTCCGGTCTGCGTTTGCGCGCTTTTTAAGTTGTTAAACCGCGGCGGAAAAATCCGCTTAATTGCTTTACTTATTTAGCGTAATAAAGTATAATTTCCAAAACGTCCCCAAACGGAGGAAGAGAAAATGAAACCCGAAAGATTCGAAAAACTGAAAAACGAACTGTACGATCTTGTGCTCAAACCCAAAACGCGCGAGGAATGCGCCATGCTTTTATACGATTTGTGCACGTTCAAGGAACTCGAACAGATGGCGTTGCGCGCCCGTGCGGCCAAGTTGTTTCTCGAAGGAAAGACGTATTCCGTCATAACGGCGGAAACCGAATTGTCGAGCGCCACGCTCAGCAGGATTTCGCGAAGTCTCACGCACGGGAGCGGCGGATACGCAAAATTCATAACGCCGGGAGAGGAAGAGTCGGAAGGAGAGCGTTAAAAAACCGCGGCGCGCAGCCGCGCCGCGGTTTTCAACCGAAAAGACCTTTTAAAATCAGCCCGAAGACGAACGTTGCGAGGGCGCCGAGCAACGCGAGAAATATTTTGAAAGATATGTCGCGCTGTTTCTGTTTCGAGGTGCGTCTGTACGCGAATCCGGCCTCTTTGAGATTTATAACGTACATTTTTTCGCCCTTCCGCTCCGAGCGGATGAGGTCGAAATATCCGTCGCATTGAAGCGCACCGAGGATATCGTCGAGTTCGTCCTCTCCGAGTTTTTCGTTGCGGGAAAGAACGGATAAAATTTCTGCCGGCGAAACGAGGCAGCCTTCCGTTCCGTCGCATAAAAGATAAACGGCGCGCATAACTTCGTCTTCCGATCTGTTGAGCATATCAGACGAGACTGAGTGCGAGCGTTACGGCGGCGCTGCCTATGGCTCCGCCGGCGCATGCCGCCAAAAATATCAATATATTGTTGAATTTCGGCCTTTCTTCGTCGGTTTGAGCGGGTGCGTTCGGATTTACGTATCGCTTTAACGGCGCCACGCAATACATATTTCCGCCGGAATATTTAACGTCGATATAGCCCTCCGAGGAGAGCTGGCGAATAGCTTTTTTTATCTCGTTTTCGCTCTTTTCGGCGCCGTCCGGGATACATTCGAGAATTTCGTCGGTAGAGACGATAATATAGCGCCCGAGATTGCCAAGGGCGCATATTTTATCGAGTACGGCGCAACAAATAACATCCATTTACTCTAAGTATTGGGTGATTTTCGTTTAATTTATACCTCTATTTTTTAACGACGGCGTTGAAAACAAGTCCGCCGACGAACCAGCCCGCGCAAACGGCGAGCACGACGTAAGCTGCAACCGTCATTGCCTTTACGCCTTTGAAGCAGTTCTTCTTTTTCTGCGTGGCGAGGAACGACAGCGAGCACAGGCAGAACAGAACGCTCGCTATGAGCGCGTAAATGCCGAGCGGCGAGAATGCGAGGCCGAACGAGATGACCGCCAAGACAAGCGCCGCTATCGAAATATAGAAATATATCTTGCTGTTTTCGTTCATAAATTACCTTTTTGATTTTCGGCGTGCGGACGTGGCTCGACGAGCAACGTCTTGTAGTCGGTATACGTTACGAATCCGGGATTAGCTCCGCGCGGTTTTTTGACGTGCTTTTTCAGAGTGTAGTCTACGGGGATTTTTCCGCCGTTCCGTCCGTCGGAGTAATAAGCGCATATCTCCGCGGCGAAAAGCAGCGCGTCGTCGGTGGGCGTTCCGCCCGTTATTGCAACGTGAGAGGAGTGGTAACCTTGCGTATGGAGCCACGTATCGTCGGGCGAAAGCTCTTTGAGCAGTCTGTCGTTCTGCATATTGTTTCTGCCGGCGAGTACGGTAAATCCGTCCTTTTCGTAAATTCTGAACGGCGTGATTTTCGCTTGTTTTTTTCTCGTCGGCGCTTCTTTTAGAATTCCGCATGCCGTAAGTTCTTCGGAAATTTCAACGAGGTCCTCCTCGTTCTCCGCGGCGTTCACGTGCGCCTTTATGCTGTCGAGATAGGATATCGAAGAGAGCGCTTCCGCTCTCTGCGCGCTTGCGGCCGTCTGCGTTCTTTTCAGTTTTGCGTATTTCGAGTAATATTTCTGAGCGTTTTGGGCCGGCGTGAGCGATTTGTCGAGGGCTATTTTGACAGTCTTGCCGTCCTCGTCGTAGTAGTTCACGGCTTCGAGGAATGCGTCGCCCTTTTTCAAGGCGTAGATATTTGCGGTTATGAGTTCGCCTTTCAATTTGATTTCTTCGGCTCCGGCACATTCTTCGAGTTTATCCTCGGCGAGCGCAAGCCGTTTTCTCAGCTTTTTGTCAGTTGCCGCCATGGCGGAATTCAGCTTTTTCTTGGCGTCGCACAGGGAGTTTCTGACGTAAATATAATCGTAAAACGCCTTTTGCGCTTCGAGAACGGAGGGATAAACTTTTTTTTCGGCAAATTCCGAGCGCACTTTGAAATCTATCGGTTCCCCGTCCGCATAAACGACGCACGGCGCCGGCTCGTCGGAACAAAGATATGCCTTTATCTCCTCCGCCGTCGGCATTCTGCCGAATTTTTCCGCCATTTCGGCGGCGGTGGAATAGGCCACGCCTTTTACGTTGTCCGCGATAAATCCGGCCGCGTCGGAAATTTCCGCCGAAACGGCGCTTTTCAGAGCGTCGACGTCGTCGGGCGAAATCTTCGTCTGCGCTTGGGGAAGAGCGTATTTAACTCCCGGAAACAGCACACGTTTTGTGTTTTCGCCTATCGCAGTGGTTTTGAGCGCTCCAAGGATAACGCCGTCTTTAACCAATACCGCGTTTGAATATTTCCCCATGATTTCGACGTACAAAAACAGCTTTTCGGTTTCGAATTCGGAAACGCTCTCGAATTCGAGGACGGCAATCCGCTCGTCCTTTATGGGATGCACGTCGCATATGAGCGCGTTTTGAAGATATTTTCTCAAAAGCATGCAAAATCCGGGCGCGACTTTCGGCGCCGCCTTGTCGGCATCCGTCAGCGAGAGACGGCAATATCTTGCCGAGAGCGAGGTTTCGAGTTTAAGAGTGCCTTTCGCGGTGTATATAATAAACATAAGCGTGTCGCGGTCGGGCTGTGTGATTTTCGAAATCCGGCCTCCGACTAAGGCTTCGTTCAATTCGCGGAGTACGTATTTGATTGTAAAAGCGTCCTGAGGCATAGCCTTGCTCCCGTAAATCAAATGTTACGGGTAAATTATAACCCAAAAAAATTCAAAAGTAAATTGATTAGCCCACGGCAAAACGCTTTTCAAAATAAAAGTATTGTGTTAAAATATTTTCTACACGAAAAACAATATTATGGAAATATCAGGAGTTTGAAATGAATTATACACAGGCAGCAGGCGAAAAAAGCACGGTTAAACTTACAATAAAGTACACCGAGGAGGAATGGCAGTCCGCGATAACGGCGGCATACTTGAAGACGCGCGGCAAGTATTCCGTTCCCGGATTCAGAAAGGGCAAGGCTCCCAAGCCCGTACTCGAAAATTATTACGGCAAAGGCGTTTTCTTCGAGGAGGCGTTCAACAATCTGTATCGCGAGCATTATTTTGAAATTCTCGAAAAAGAAAAGGCGAACTTCACCGCCGTCGGCGAGCCTATGTTGAACGTGGAAGAGATGGAGGAAGGCAAGGGCGTAACCCTTTCGGCCGTCGTACCCGTAAAGCCCGACGTAACCATAGAGCGTTACACCGGTTTAAAAATCAGAAAGTATGAGTATAATGTTACGGACGAAGACGTTGAAAAGGACGCGAAGAGAATACTCGAATCGAGCGCCAAAAACGTCGAGGTAACCGACAGAGCGTGCAAAAAAGGCGACGTTGTCAATATAGATTTCTCGGGAACGGTCGACGGCGAAAAGTTTGCCGGCGGCACCGCGAGCGACTATAACCTCGAATTGGGAAGCGGCAGTTTCATTCCCGGTTTCGAAGAGGCCGTCGAGGGAATGAAGACGGGCGAAAACAGAGATATAAACGTCAAATTCCCCGAAGACTATCAGGCCGATAATCTTCGCGGCAAAGACGCCGTATTCGCCATCAAACTCAACAAGATAACCGAAAAGCAGTATCCCGAACTCACCGACGAATTTGTCAAAGCCCACGCGGGCGCCGAAACGGTTGCGGATTATTACAAAACCGTGCGCGAAAGACTTGAAAAGAATGCCGCAAACCGCGGCAGAGACGACACGGAAAACAGTATCGTCAACGAGATCAGCGCGCACGCTACGGCCGAAATTCCCGACGCAATGGTAGAGAGCGAGATCGACAGAATGGTACAGGATTTTTCCTACCGCCTTATGTATCAGGGTATAAAGCTCGAAGATTACGTCAAGTATATGGGCGTAAGCATGGAGGAGTTCCGCTCGCAATATACCACCGAGGCCAAAAAGCGCGTTTTGAGCCAACTCGTGGTAGATAAAATAGTTAGGGAACAGAAGTTCTCCGCAGAGCCTTCCGAAGTCGACGCAAAGATAGAAGAACAGGCAAAATCGGTTGGCAAGACCGCGGAGGAATACAAGAAGAACATAGATCCCAGACAGGTCGAGTACATTACCAACGACATAATAATAACCAAACTCTTCGATTATCTCAAAAGCAATAACGAGATGTACGTCGAAGAGGAAAAATCCGACGAAAAACCGGCGGACAAGAAGCCGGCCGCAAAGAAATCCGCGGCTAAAAAGACCGGGAAAGGAGAATGAGAATGTATTATAAAGAAAAGAGCGCGCTTGTTCCTTATATAGTGGAGCAGACTTCGCGCGGCGAACGTTCTTACGATATATACAGCAGACTGCTTGAAGACAGAATTATATTTCTCAGCGGCGAGATAGACGACGCGGTTGCCAACACGGTAGTGGCGCAGCTCATCTACCTTGAAGCCAAGGATCCCTCCAAGGATATTTCTCTCTACATCAACAGTCCGGGGGGTTCGGTTTCCGCCGGCCTCGCCATATACGATACGATGAACTATATAAAGTGCGACGTCTCCACCATCTGCATAGGCATGGCGGCGAGTATGGGCGCGTTCCTTCTGTCGAGCGGGCAGAAGGGCAAGAGATATGCTCTTCCCAACAGCGAAATAATGATTCACCAGCCCCTTGGCGGCGCTCAGGGACAGGCGAGCGATATAAAAATCGCCGCGGAGCACATACTCAAAACGAGAAAGAAACTCAACGAAATTCTCTCCGCCAATTCCGGTAAACCCATCGAAGTTATAGAAAAAGATACCGACCGCGACAACTATCTCTCGGCTCAGGAAGCTCTCGATTACGGGCTTATCGACAAAGTGTTCTACAAAAGATAAACGCATATTCAAGGCAGATTGAAACTTTTGTGGGCGCGAGCCCTTGTAAACCGACGGAATTAAAACCGTCTCAGTAAAACGCGCGTTCGCGCGTCATTAAGAGCTATGAAAGATCAGAAATTTTGTTCGTTTTGCGGAAAAACCGAAGATATGGTAAAAAGGCTCATAACGGGCAGAAACGGAGCGTGCATATGCGACGAATGTGTTGAAATATGCCGCGATATGGTAGCCGAACTCGACGATACGGCCGCCGAGCCCGTTCCCTTGAAAACTCCCGCCGAAATCAAAGAAGAACTCGATAAATATATCGTAGGTCAGCACGAGGCGAAGAGGGTTCTTTCGGTTGCCGTATACAACCATTACAAGAGAATAAATTCCATGTCCGATAAGAGTACGGAAGAGGACGTGGAAATCGAAAAGAGCAATATCCTTCTCCTCGGCCCCACGGGTTGCGGAAAAACGTTGCTCGCGAGAACGCTTGCGAAAATTCTCAACGTTCCTTTCGCCGCGGCGGACGCGACCACGCTCACCGAGGCGGGTTATGTGGGAGAAGACGTCGAAAATATACTTCTGAAACTCATTCAGAACGCAGATTACGATATCCAGAAAGCTCAGCACGGAATAATCTATATTGACGAAATAGACAAGATTGCGAGAAAGAGCGAAAACGTTTCCATAACGCGCGACGTGTCGGGCGAGGGCGTTCAGCAGGCGCTTTTGAAGATAATAGAAAGCACCGTGGCAAACGTTCCCCCGCAGGGCGGAAGAAAGCATCCCCAGCAGGAATGTCTGAGAATAGACACCACGAACATTCTGTTCATCTGCGGCGGCGCGTTCGTCGGCCTCGACAAGATAATCCAAAAGCGCAAGGATAACACTTCTCTGGGCTTCGGCGGAAGCGTTAAAACGGGCGAGGAAAACGTCTATGAGATGCTGTCCGACGTCAAGCCGCAGGATTTGACGCAGTTCGGCCTTATTCCCGAATTTGTGGGCAGAGTGCCGATAGTGGTAAGCCTTCATCCTTTGAACGAGGACGCTCTCGTAAATATATTGACGCAACCCAAAAACGCCATTATAAAGCAGTATCAGAAACTTATTGCAATGGACGGTGTTAAACTTACGGTGGAGGATTCCGCCGTGCGCGAGATAGCCAATACCGCCATACGTCTTAAAACGGGCGCAAGAGGTCTGAGAACGATTATCGAGGGCTTCATGACCTCGGTTATGTACAAACTTCCTTCGGAAAAAAACGTGGAAGAAGTTATCGTAACAAAAGAGTGCGTAACCGACAAGGCGGAACCGAGAATTATTTACAAAAAGACGGCATAACAAAAAAAGTGCAATATATATGCATTTTTCACTCAAAACTTTCGCGCAATTTCTTCCGGAAAAGAGAAATTGCGCATTTTTAAAAAGGAGATAAAATGGCAAGGCAACAAGTTGAAAAACTGCCGCTCATAGCTCTCCGCGGCAGAGTGGTTTTCCCGGGCACGTCGCTGAGTTTCGACGTCGGCCGGCTTACTTCGCTCGCGGCCGTAAAACGTGCGACCGACGAGTCGTCTCTGATAATGCTCGTCGCCCAGAAAGACGCGTCGAAAACGGACATTACGATAGAAGATTTTTATCTTGTGGGAAGCGTTGCGCGCCTTAAACAGATAAGCCGCATAGGCGGCGCGAATATAAGGGTAACCGTTGAAGCGCAATACAGAGCGGCGATAAACTCCGTGGATATCGAAAGCGGCTGTTTTGTCGCGCGCGTTTCGGAGCTCAAAGCCGTCCGCGGCGACGCGAGCCTCGAAGAGGCCTATTTTAGAACGACGAAAGACATAATTCACGAATTGTCCGAGGGCGATTCGAGAATGGGCAAGGAGAAGATATCAAAGTTCGAAAACTGCCCCGAACCGGACCAGTTCGTCAATTTCGCCGCCGACGCTCTCAATGCCGGCACGGATGTAAAGCAGAACATTCTCGAATGTACGCGGGTAGTGGACAGGCTCAGACTTTTGGATAAAGCGCTCAACGACGAACTCGAAATTTTCCGTTTGGAACGCAAGATAAATGCGATGGTTCGTCAGAACATAGATAAAAATCAAAAAGAATACTATTTGCGCGAACAGCTCAGAGCCATACACACCGAACTCGGCGACGACGAAGGCGAGTTGGAAGAGATAAAAGCCAAAATACTCGAAAAACACATGCCGGAGGAAGTGGAGAACAAGGCCTTAAAAGAGCTTTCCCGCATGGACAAAATGCAGACTTCCTCGCCCGATTACAATGTTCTGAGAATGTATCTCGATTGGTTGACGGATATCCCGTGGACGGAAAAGACGGAGGATACCGCCAAGTTGCAGGACGCGGTGAAAGTGCTCAACGACGACCATTACGGGCTTGAAAAGGTAAAGGAGAGGATAACCGAATATCTCGCCGTCATGAAACTTACCGACGGGCTCAACGCGCCCATTTTATGCCTCGTAGGCCCTCCGGGCGTAGGCAAGACGTCGATAGCGAGCTCCATAGCCCGCGCGCTGGGCAGGAAATTCGTGAGAATGAGCCTCGGCGGGGTGAAGGATGAGTCCGAGATACGCGGACACAGAAAAACATACGTCGGCGCGCTTCCCGGAAGGATAATAGCCGGAATGAAGAACGCCGGCACGGTAAATCCCGTATTTTTGCTCGACGAAATAGACAAGCTCGCCTCGGATATGCGCGGCGATCCCGCGAGCGCGCTCCTCGAAGTGCTCGATCCCGCCCAGAACTGCACTTTCCGCGACAGATATCTCGAAGTGCCTTACGACCTCTCGAAAGTGCTGTTCATAACCACGGCAAACGGGCTCGACGGAATTCCGCGCCCCCTTCTCGACAGAATGGAGACAATAGAGATAAACGGTTACACGCAGGAAGAGAAGAGAGAAATAGCCGAGCGCTATCTCGTTCCCAAACGCAGAACGGCCAACGGATTGAAGAGTTCTCAGATAACCGTAACCGCGGAGGCAATAGACGAGATTATCGACGGATACACCCTTGAAGCAGGCGTGAGAAATCTCGAAAGGACCATAGACGCCGTCTGCCGCAAGGTTGCGGTAAAAATAGCCGAAGGCGAGATAAAAAGAGCGCGGATAACCGCGGCTAACGTCCCGAAACTTCTCGGCGCCCGCAAATTCGAAAAAGAGGAGATGCTCGGCAAGGACGAAGTGGGCGCGGCCACGGGGCTCGCGTGGACGGCCGTCGGCGGAGCGACGCTCACAATAGAAGTCTCGGCAATGCAAGGCAAGGGCGAAATTCTTTTGACGGGCAAGCTGGGCGACGTTATGAAAGAGAGCGCGCGAGCGGCAATAAGCTATATCCGTTCCAACAGCGCGACTTACGGCATAGACGGCTCGCTGTTCGAGACGACCGATATTCATATCCACGTTCCGGAGGGCGCCACGCCGAAAGACGGGCCGAGCGCGGGCATAACAATGGCCACGGCCATTCTCTCCGCTTTTACCAAAAAGCCGGTCAAAAAGAACGTTGCAATGACGGGCGAGATAACGTTGCGCGGAAAGGTTCTGCCCATAGGCGGACTCAAAGAAAAAGCTCTCGCCGCTTACCGCGTGGGAGTAACAGACGTGATAATTCCGGCCGACAACAAAAAGGATCTCGAAGAGATTCCCGAAAACATCAGGGAAAAACTTAATTTCATTCCGGTATCGGAAGTCGACGCCGTTTTCAGAACGGCCATAATAGGCATTTGAAACTATGGTAATAAAAGAGGCGAAGTTTATCACGAGCGCCGCGACCAAGGCGCAGTTCATAGTCGGCGATAAACCGATAATAGCCGTCTGCGGCAAATCCAACGTCGGCAAATCGAGCTTTATAAACTTGCTCGCCAACAGGAAAAAACTTGCAAAGGTATCCAAAGATCCGGGCAGAACGCGGCTTATAAACTATTTCGATTTCGGCGGGTTTATCCTCGCCGACCTTCCGGGCTACGGATTTGCCAAAGTCGGGAAAGACGAAAAGGCGCGCTGGGCGAAACTTATGGAGGACTTTTTCGACGGTTCGCATGCGGTGGCGCACGTTTTCGCACTCGTGGACATAAGGCACGAGCCGACGGCGGACGACGTCAATATGATAAATTTCCTTTATTACAGGACGCTGCCGTTTACCGTTATAGCCACAAAGGCGGATAAACTTTCGAAATCCGCGTGCGCTCTGTCCGCGAGAAAGATAGCCGCGGCCTTGAAGTGCGGCCCGCAAGACGTTCTCATAACGTCGTCGTTGAAAAGGACGGGGCTCGAAGAGGTGTTCTCAAAGCTAGATTTCATATGCGGAACGGGAGAATACGCCGACAGCCAAGGTTAAAAGTTTTCTCTTTTTGGGCGATTTTGCCCGTTTTCGGTTCCGACGCAAAAAAATTTAACGGAAAATCCACAAAAACATGTAACTTTTTGGTCCGCGGCTGTTTAATCGCCGCGGATTTGTTTTATATAATAAAAGAACAAGTTAAAAACGGAGTAAACATGAGCAAAAAGAGCAACACTCTGAAAGAGAACAAAGAAGAGACCGAAGAAATCAAAGAGAAAGAGACTTCTTCGGCGCCCGAAGAAAGCGTTTCGGAAAAGTCCGAAGATCTGAAAAAAGCCGAAGCGCTTGCGGAAGATTATAAGAGAAAGTGGTACACGGTAACCGCCGAATACGAAAATTTCCGCAAACGCAACGCCTCGGCCGTTTCCGCGGCATATCGCGACGGCGCCTCGGACGCGGTTCTGAAACTTCTCCCCGTGGCCGATAATTTCGGTTACGCATATGATTCCGCGAGCGACGAAAAGACAAAGGCCGGTATAGATAAAATCGTCAAGAGCTTTGCCACCATTCTTCAATCGCTCGGAATAGAGGAGATAAAGATAACCCCGGGCGACGCTTTTGACGAGAGTGTGGCGGAAGCCGTGATGAACGTTCCTTGCGGGGAAGGCGAAAAGCCCAACACCGTGAAGATTGTGCTTAAAAAAGGTTATCGTTCGGGAGATAAAGTCATAAGATACGCTCAGGTATCGGTAACCGTTTGAATATAAAAACATAAAAACAGATATAAATAGCCGCAGTCATGCGCGGCACAGGAGTAAAGTATGGGAAAAGTAATAGGAATAGATTTGGGAACAACCAATTCGTGCGTAGCGGTAATGGAGGGCGGCGAGCCCGTAGTTATCGCCAACAGCGAAGGCAACAGAACGACGCCTTCGGTAGTTTCATTCAAGGCGGACGGCTCGCGTATCGTAGGTCAGGCGGCAAAACGTCTTGCGGTGGCTCAGCCCGATAAAACCGTAATTTCGATAAAGCGTCATATGGGCGAAGCCTATAAGGTAAATATAGAAAAGGGATATTCTCCTCAGGAAATATCCGCCATGATACTTTCCAAGTTGAAAACCGACGCGGAGAGCTACCTCGGCACAAAGATAACCGACGCGGTTATCACTTGCCCCGCATATTTCAACGATTCCCAGCGTCAGGCCACCAAGGACGCGGGCAAAATAGCCGGGCTCAACGTTTTGAGAATAATAAACGAACCCACGGCGGCGGCGCTCGCTTACGGCCTCGATAAGCAGGAAGGCAGTCAGAAAGTAATGATTTACGATTTGGGCGGCGGCACGTTCGACGTTTCCATTCTCGAAATAGGCGACGGCGTGTTCGAAGTTCTCGCCACCAACGGCGATACTCATCTCGGCGGCGACGATTTCGACAACAAGATTATAAATTACCTTGTCGAAAACTTCAAAAAGGATACGGGCGTAGACCTTTCAAAGGATAAGATGGCCATGCAGAGGCTCAAAGAAGCGGCGGAAAAGGCCAAAATCGAGCTCTCCGGCATGAGCACGACAAATATCAATCTTCCTTTCATAACCGTTGTGGACGGAGCTCCCCAGCATCTCGATATAGACCTTTCCAAGCAGAAATTCGATTCGCTTACTTCCGACCTCGTGGAGCGCACGGTAGAGCCCATGAAAAAAGCCATGCAGGACGCAGGCCTTTCCTACGGCGATATTTCGAAAGTCATTTTGGTAGGCGGTTCGACGCGTATTCCCGCAGTAGTCGAAAAGGTAAAGAGCATAACGGGCAAGGAGCCCTTCAAGGGCATCAACCCCGACGAGTGCGTGGCGATAGGCGCGGCAATTCAGGGCGGCGTTCTCTCGGGCGAAGTAAAGGACGTTCTCCTTTTGGACGTAATGCCCTTGACTCTCGGCATAGAAACTCTCGGCGGCGTTTCAACCCCTCTCATAGAGAGAAATACCACCATTCCCGTAAAGAAGAGCCAGATATTCTCCACCGCGGCGGATAATCAGCCCGGCGTAGAGATAAACGTTTTGCAGGGCGAAAGAAAATTTGCCCGCGACAATAAATCACTCGGCAAATTCATGCTCACGGATATCCCTCCCGCGCCCCGCGGCGTTCCTCAGATTGAGGTTACCTTCGACGTGGACGCAAACGGCATAGTAAACGTAACGGCGAGAGACCTCGGCACGGGCAAGAGCACGAATATAACGATAACGGCTTCCACAAACCTCTCCGACGCGGATATCGAAAAGGCCGTCAAAGACGCCGAAAAATATGCCGAAGAGGACAAGAAACGCAAGGAAGCGGTGGATAACAAAAACAATCTCGAAGGCATGATAGACAGCCTCGAAAAGACAATGAAAGAAGCGGGCGACAAACTTTCCGTAGAGGATAAGCAGACCGTCGAAGACGCTATAACAAAGGCCAAGTCGACGCTCGAATCGGGCGACGCGGAGCAGATTAAAGCCGAAATCGACGCGCTCTCGCAGGAGATTCAGCCCGTGATAGCGAAGATGTATCAGCAGTCCGGCGGAAATCCCGGCGGCGGCGATATGGGCGGAGGAAATCCCGGCGGTTCCGGAAGCGACGGAGACACGGAATTCCATCAGCATTGACGAAGATAAACAAACGTAATAACGAAGGGGGTGCGCAGCACCCCCTCAACGGCTTTATAACAGAATAAAACAAACGGTAAAAATATGGCGGACAAAAAGAATTATTATGATGTTCTCGGCGTAAAAAAAAGCGCCTCGCAAGACGAAATAAAATCGGCTTATCGCAAGCTCGCTAAGCAATATCACCCCGATTTCCACCCCGGCGACGCCGCCGCGGCGGAGAAATTCAAGGAGATAAACGAGGCGAACGAGGTGCTCTCCGACGAAAATAAGCGCAAGCAGTACGATTACGAACTCGACCATCCCTCGATGGGCGGCAACCCGTTTGCGGGCGGAAATCCGTATGCGGGCGGCGGCGGTTTCGGCGGTTTCGAGGATATAATAAATTCCATGTTCGGCGGCGGTTTCGGCGGTTCCCAGCGCACAACCGTTCCCAGAGGCGCGGATATCCGCCAGACCATAAATCTTTCTTTCCTCGACGCCATAAAGGGCTGTACCAAAACGGTAAGGTATACACGCAACGAACCTTGCAAGGCATGCGGCGGCACGGGCGCCAAAAGCGGAACGGCTTTTCAGAAATGTTCGCGCTGCGGTGGTTCCGGCCGAATCAAGTATCAGCAGGATACTCTTTTCGGCAGAACTATTCAGGTTGGCGCATGCCCCGATTGCGGCGGCACGGGCAAAAAAGTTCTCGACAGGTGTCCCGAATGTAAAGGCAAGGGTTTCGTCCGCGGAGAAACCTCATTCAATATCAACATACCCGCCGGCGTGGATAAAGACAGCAGCATGATAAAGCGCGGCTACGGTCAGGCGGCCGGAAGCGGCGGAGAAAACGGCGACCTCTATATCAATTTCAGAATAGAACCGCATAAGCTCCTCCAACGCGAAGACAGAGATTTATTCGTGTCTGTTCCCATATCGTATCAGACGGCCGTTCTCGGCGGCAGGATACAAGTTCCCGGCATAGAGGACACGTTGGAGTTGAACGTTCCGGCCGGCACTTCTTCGGGCACGCGGTTCTGTCTCAGAGGCAGAGGCGTTAAAACGGTCAACGGCACGGGCAATCTCTATGTTACGGTGGAAATAGAAGTTCCTTCGAGATTGTCCAAAGAGCAGGAGCGTAAACTCGAAGCATACGAGGACAGCATATCGTTGAAGTCTCTCGACAAAATGCAAAAATTCGCAAACGACATATCTGCCATATACGGCAAGAAAATCGACAAACAGTAAAAAATACGGCCCGTCCTTATAAAGACGGGCCTTTTTATGCATAATTGCGTGCCGAAAGTGGGAATGTGGATAATTTTTAAAATAATCATCCGTTTAAATGTCGTAAAATGTCGTATATGTTGCTTTTTTTAAAAATGCGTTGATAAATTGTGGATAACTTTTATGAATATTTATCTTCGGACTGCATAAAACGCCGGGCATGTGGATAACTTTTTGTGGATAAATAACCCGTTTATCCACCGAAAAAATTGCGGACGCGGCGTTAAGATTTGTTCCTTATGCGGATTTTGCCCGTGCAATTTTGGCATGTAACGTCGTTTACGATTTCGCCCGCGCCGTCGCAGATTACTTCGCCGGAGAGCGGCGAGCGCACCGAGAGAATTTCGCCATTGACGTCGGCGTGCACGTCGGAGAGTTCGAAAGCCAAGTCGCAGTTCGGCATGCGGCAGTTTACGAGCGTGAGATTTTTGCAGTAGCAAAGCGGTTGCGTTCCGTCTATCACGCAGTTTTCGAGAACGAGATTTTCCGAATACCACCCGAGGTACTCGCCGTGAAGAACGCAGTTTTTCAAGGTCGCGTTTTTCGCGTGCCAGAGGGCGTCTTTGAAGTTGATTTCACAGTTTTCGATGAGCGCGTTTTCAACGTATTGAAGAGGATATTTTCCGTCGAGCGCGCAGTTTTTTATATGCAGGTCCGACGAGCCGAAAAAAAGATATTCCGAAACGACTTTCGTGTCCGACATATCCATGCGCCGGCAACGCCAGCATGATTCTGGCGAATCGATAAGGCAATCCTTTATGACGATATTATCGCATTCTCTGAAAACTTTTATCCCGTTAAGTCGGCAATCGGAGAATTCTCCGTTTTTCGAATACCACACGGCCGCGCGCGCATTTTCGGTCATTTCGCTGCCGGAAACGCGGAAATCCGAAGCGTGCCAAAGGGGATATCTCAGCGCGAAAAAGCAGTTTTCCACTCCGAAATCGGAACATTCTTTGAGCGCGGATTCTCCGTCGGCCGGACCTTCGAACGAACAATCGGCTATGAGCGCGTGTTTTGTATTGTAAAGCGCGCGTTCGCCGTCAAGTTTTTGTCCTCTAATAACGTCTTTGTAAGTCATAAAAAAATTATATCATAAGCCTTTTTTGCCGTCAACTTATTTAAATATCTGCTGTGGCACAGTTTTGCTTGACAGACATATGCGCGTAAGGTATAATGTCGCCCGTAACAGATAAAGGTCATCGGAGAACGCGCCGTCGCAACGGCCGGCGTTGATAAGATGTCGGGTGCGCCCGGAAAACAGTTTTTCCGCCGCGCTTTTTTTATTTTTCGGAGTTATATGAGAATACGTCTTTCGGATCATTTCACATATAAAAAACTGCTTGTATTTGTGGCGCCGTCCGTCGTCATGATGGTGTTTACGAGCGTGTATTCCATTGTCGACGGCTTATTCGTTTCCAACTATGCGGGAGAGAAGGCGCTTGCGGCGATAAACTTCATATTCCCTATGATTATGGTTTTGGGCTCGATAGGCTTTATGTTGGGCTCCGGCGGAAGCGCGCTTGTCTCCAAAGTTCTCGGCGAGGGAGACGCCAAGAGGGCGAACGAATACTTCTCGTTGCTCGTATATTTTACCGCGGCGGCAGGCGTTATCATAATGATTGCCGGTCAGTTCGCCGTGCCATGGTGCGCGGAAATGCTTTCACATACGAGCGAAGGCGAGCTGTATGATTACTGCGTGTTATACGGCAGAATACTGCTTGCCGGCCAGCCGTTTTTTATATTGCAGAATATATTTCAAAGTTTTTTCGTAACGGCGGAAAAGCCGCGCTTGGGGCTCGCCGTAACGGTTGGCGCGGGCTTGATGAACGTTGTGCTCGACGCTATATTGGTGGCGGGTTTCAGACTCGGCTTATCCGGCGCGGCTTGGGCAACGTTTTCGAGTCAGGTTTTCGGCGGAATAGTTCCGATATTTTATTTTTCGTTCAAAAACGGCGGACTTCTGCGCTTCACGCGCACGAAATTCTACTTCCGCGCAATAGCCAAATCGGCCGCGAACGGCTCTTCCGAATTTATGTCGAACGTCTCGTCGTCGATAATAATAATGCTGTACAACGAGCAGATTTTCAGATTTGCGGGCGAAAACGGCGTGGCGGCATACAGCGCCATAGGTTATGTGTCGATGATATTCTTTTCCGTATACATGGGATTTGCCGTCGGTGCAACGCCGCTGATCGGCTTTAATTTCGGCGCGCAGAACAGAGCGGAACTTAAAAGTCTGTTTTTAAAATGCATGGTTGCCGTCGGCGTAACGGGCGTTTTGATGACGACTTCCGCCGAAGCGCTGGCGGTGCCTCTCGTGAAAATTTTCGGCCTCGGAGACGAGGTGTACGCAATGACGTTGCGAGGGCATTACATATTTTCTCTGAGCTATCTCATAAGCGGTTTCGGCGTGTTCGGTTCCGCGCTTTTCACGGCCTTGAACAACGGACTTGTTTCGGCATTGATTTCTTTTTCGCGCACGCTCGTTTTCAGGGTTGCGGCTGTCTATATATTTCCGCTGTTGTGGGGACTTGACGGCGTTTGGTCGTCGGTATGCTTTTCGGAACTTGCGTCTCTTGCCGTAACGTGCATATTCGTCATCGCCTATAAAAAGAAATACGGCTATTGATATCGTTTGTTCTCCAAATCGCCTCGCGTTTGAATTTTACATAGAACCAATAAAAAAGCGACCGCATAAAATGCAGTCGCTTTTTGCGCGCGGAGTTTCGCTTGAACGTTTAAGCTCTTTTATAATGTAATTACTGTAATTGCTTTTCTCTTGATTGCCAGAGGATTAAATCAATTTTTTTGGTCGGAGTAAACCATTTATATGCGCTTAAAAATTGATCGAATATGTCGATAGCTTTATAGGCCTCTGCCGTCTGCAAAAACTCACGATAATACTGAGTAATTTTATCATAGAGCATAATAGCATTATTTAAGCGTTGTTCTTTTTCATACCCGACCAATTTAAGATGAAGATTTTGCAAAACATATTTATCCCAAACAGGCATATTCGTATTTATCGTTGCAACCATTTTACTCGAAAAAGACGCTTCAATTCTGCCAGTTTTATTCCATATTTCAAGAATAATACTTTCGAAAGACGGCTCGCAATTTTTTTCCTTTTCAAATAAAGGATAGTATATTTGTTGCCACGACGTGTTGCGGCGAACTATGTAAAAACGATTATAGATTCTTTGATATTCTCGATTGTATTCCACATTTGTGGTATGTAAATTTTTGATCAGCCAATCATATCTTTCAATATCTTTAATTTTATTGTTTTTCAAACATTGCACAGCTTTTAAAACATCTATATTTTCAAGTAAATTCATAGTGTTATCTCTCCGTTAAATGACTTGCTCGATTTTACCATAAGAGCAGGGTAAAGTCAATAAAACCGAAACATACAAAAAGAACGCAAGTTTGTTCAACTTACGTCCTTTTTGTGGCGCGGATGGAGGGATTTGAACCCTCGCTGCAGTTTCCCGCACTACTCCCTTAGCAGGGGAGCCCCTTGAGCCACTTGGGTACGTCCGCTCAATTCTTTAAATACCGCTTCTCGCGGTTTGATTTTCAATGACGGCAAATATCGCCGTTCATTGCTGAAATATGTTTTAAAGCTAAATAAATATATCATAATTTTGTGTGTTTGTCAAAACATTATCAAGTCTTTTGGAAAAAAGCGCGCAACAAATTTGTCGGCAATGCTTGACAACTCAACGCGCATATTTTAGAATAGTTTAAAGAAGGGGATAAAAGATGAAAATCGTATTTTTCGGCGATTCGATTACCGATTGCGAGAGAGACCGCTCCGACGAAAAATCGCTCGGCAACGGCTATGTTAAAATTCTCGCAGATAAACTTTTGCCTATTTATCCGGATACCGATATTTCGCTTATAAATAAAGGTGTTTCCGGAAACGAAGTGTGCGATCTTCTCGCGCGCGTTCAACAAGACGTCATCGATTTGAAGCCGGACGCCGTAGTAATAATGATAGGCATAAACAACACGCTCCATAAATTCAAGTACGGCAAGGAACTTAACTTAAATCAATTCAAAAGCGATTTGACCGAACTTATAAAGAGGCTGAAAGAGGCTGGTATAGTCGTAATTTTTCTGGAACCTTTTCTCATGCCCGCTCCCGATAAACTCAGGATGCGCAAGTTGTTCGACGAAGAGCTCGCCGTTATAAGCGACGTTTGTTTAAAGCTCTGCGACGAGTTCGTCGCTTACGACGAGATGTTCAACGGGCTTTCCGTTTCCATTCCGTATACCGAATACTCTCTTGACGGTGTGCATCCCACGCATCGCGGCTCGCGGCTCATTGCGGATACGGCGATAAAAGCGATAAGAAAGCATCTGTTGTAAATAAGAACAAAACGAGATCTCCGGCAACGCCTTGCGTTCTGTCGGAGTTTTTTATTGCCGTTTGCCCGATTTTTGCACTGTGGCGAAATTTCGACGGCAAAATACAGCCGCCCCGCGCAAAGTATTATCTTTGCGCGGGGCGGCTTTTCTGTAACGTTGCGATCTGACCGCGTCAGAACTCAAAACCGTCATATACCGACATCTTGCGACATAAAATAATATTACTTTTGAAAGCGAGGGGAGGCAAAATGCAGGATTACATATCCGAGCGCGCGGTAAAAGAGGGCATTTATATAATGGAAACGCGCAGTACCGTCCGTGCGGCGGCGGAGTATTTCTCCATAAGCAAATCCACCGTGCATAAAGACGTAACCGAGAGGTTGCGTTTGATAGACGCGGAACTTTATAAAGACGTAAGGAAAGTGCTCGATAAAAACCTCTCCGAGCGCCATATACGTGGCGGCTTAGCCACGAAAAACAAATATAAAAGCGTTTCCGCCCGATAATAAAAGTAATTTGAAAAATATGCGCCTATAAATTTGTAAATTGCCCGCGGTTTATGATATAATCATAAAAAGTATCATAGCAACGGATAAAATAATGTCTAAATTGTTGGGCATAGACGTCGGTTCGACCACCGTGAAAGCGGCCGTTATCGACGGCGAAAAAATTTTATACAGCTCTTACGTGCGCCATTTTTCAAAGGTAAAGGAAACGGTGCTTTCCGAACTCGGAAAGATAAAAGAGCTTTATCCCGACGAATACGGCGCGGCGATAACGGGCAGCGCCGGATTGGGGCTTTCACAGCGCAGCGGCGTGGCCTTCGTGCAGGAAGTGCAGGCTGCGTTTATTGCCATACGCAAATTTTATCCGCAGACGGACGTGGCCGTGGAATTGGGCGGCGAGGACGCAAAGATAATCTTCGTAACCGGCGGCACGGAACAGCGCATGAACGGCAGTTGCGCCGGCGGCACGGGCGCCTTTATCGACCAGATGGCAACTCTTCTGAACATAACCGTCAAAGAGATGGACGAATACGCTCTGCGCGCACAGAAAACTTATCCTATCGCCTCGCGCTGCGGAGTGTTTGCAAAATCCGATATCCAGCCGCTTCTCAATCAGGGCGCGAGCAAAGAAGATATTTCGGCTTCGATTTTTCAGGCGGTGGTCGACCAAACCGTCTCGGGCTTGGCGCAAGGCAGAAGAATAAAGGGGAAAGTGCTGTTTTTGGGCGGACCTTTGCATTTCCTCGAAGGCCTTAAAAAAGCGTTTAAAACAACTTTGAAACTTACCGACGAAGAGGCGATTTTTCCGGACAACGCGCCTTGTTTTATGTCTGTCGGCGCGGCGCTCTACGCTCAATCCGTACAACCGGAAAGTCTCGATTCGATAATAGAAAAGATTTCGTCGGCAAAGGGAAGCGACGATATAGTAACGGGCAAGCCGCTGTTTTCCGACAAGGAAGAATACGCCGAATTCGTAAAAAGGCACAGAGCAACCGATTTGCAATTTGCCGATATATCGGGCTATGAGGGAGATTGTTACCTCGGCGTCGATTCCGGTTCGACGACAACGAAACTGATGGTCATAACTCCCGACTGCAAGATACTGTGGTCGCATTACCAATCGAACAACGGTCAACCGCTCGATATAGTGATAAATCGCCTTAAAGAATTTTTGAAAGAGAGCGGCGGCAGAGCGCGAATTGCCGGAAGCGCGGTTACGGGCTATGGCGAGGACCTTATAAAGAGCGCCATAAAAGCCGATTTCGGAATAGTCGAAACGGTTGCGCACTTCAAGGCGGCGCTCCATTTCAATCCCAAAGTGGACTTTATTATAGATATCGGCGGACAGGATATAAAATGCTTTAAAATAAAAAACGGGGCGATAGACTCCATAATGCTCAACGAAGCATGTTCGTCCGGATGCGGCTCGTTTATTCAGACTTTCGCCCGCGCAATGGGCATGGAGATAGACAAATTTTCTCAACAGGGATTATATGCCCGCCATCCCGTGGAACTCGGTTCGCGCTGTACGGTATTTATGAACAGCGCCGTAAAGCAGGCCCAGAAAGAGGGAGCTTCCGTGGAAGATATATCCGCCGGGCTTTCCTCCTCCATAGTCAAAAACGCAATATATAAAGTAATAAGGGCGTCGAGCGCGGATGAACTCGGCGAAAACATAGTAGTTCAGGGCGGAACTTTTCTGAACGACGCGGTATTGCGTTCGTTCGAAATCGAAACAGGCAAAAACGTAATACGCCCGGGCATTGCGGGCTTGATGGGCGCTTTCGGCGCGGCTCTCTATGCAAAGGAAAACATAAAAGGCGAAAGCAGCACGATAAAGGGCGCCGAACTCGAAAACTTCACATACGTTTCCAAATCCGCCAATTGTCATGGCTGTACGTCCAACTGCAATATAAACATAATAAATTTCGGAGACGGCCGAAAATACGTCTCCGGCAACAAATGCGAGCGCGGAGCGGGGCTCAAACCCGTTTCGGGCGAGTTGGACATATATTCATATAAGCAGGAACGCCTTTTGAAATGCGTTGCCGGAACGAAGGGGAAACTCGGGAGAGTAGGCCTTCCTCTGCAACTCGGAATGTACGAACAGTTGCCCGTTTGGGCGGGCTTTTTCGAGAGCCTCGGCTTCGAAGTCGTTCTTTCGGATAAGTCGTCGAGGAACCTCTATTTCAAAGGACAGCACACCGTCGCTTCCGATACGGCTTGCTATCCCGCGAAACTCATGCACGGGCATATAGAGAGTTTGTTGGATAAGGGCGTCGATTTTATCTTTATGCCTTGCGAGAGCTACAATATCGACGAGCATTACTCCACAAACCACTATAATTGTCCGGTCGTCGCGTATTATCCCGAACTTTTGAAGGCAAACAACGAACGGCTCAACGAAAAGAATTTCAAAATGCCGTATATCGACTTGAATATGCGCCAAAACGCCGTCAAAAAGTTACGCCGCGAACTCTCGGAGTACCGTTTTTCTAAGGGCAGGATAGCGGCGGCGCTTGACGAGGGCTTCAAAAGGCTTGAAGATTATCACAGGGATATAAAGAACGAGGGCAAGAGAATACTCGAACGCGCGGAGAAAGAGGGCAAACAGATAATAGTGCTTGCCGGTAGACCTTATCATCTCGACAACGAGATTAATCACGGCGTCAACAAGTTGCTCACTTCTTTGAATCTTGCCGTGCTCTCGGAGGACAGCGTGTTCGAGATGAGCGAGCCCGTCAAGGTCAACGTCCTCAATCAATGGACGTATCATGCCCGCCTTTACAGAGCGGCAAACTTTGCTTGCGAGAGAAAGAACGTCAACCTTGTTCAACTCGTTTCGTTCGGTTGCGGGCTCGACGCAATCACTACCGACGAAGTCCGCTCCATAATGGAGAAGAACGGCAAACTGTATACGCAGATAAAGATAGACGAGATAAACAACCTCGGCGTTGTCAGGATACGTTTGAGAAGCATGCTTGCGGCAATAGAAGAGACGGCTGGGAAATAACAGATGGAAGAGAAGATACGCGATTATACAAACGACTATCCCAAATGGGACAAGTCCATGAAAAAAACGCATAAGATTCTGGTGCCGGATATGCTTCCTTGGCACTTTCTCATCATAGAACGCGTTCTGAAACTCGAAGGTTACGATATCGAAGTTCTTAAAAACGATTCCCGCTCGGTCATAGACGAGGGACTTAAACACGTGCATAACGACACGTGTTATCCGTGCCTTTGCGTGGTAGGACAGTATATCGACGCGTTGAAAAGCGGCAAATACGATCTCAATAAAACCGCTCTCATGATAACCCAGACGGGCGGCGGCTGTCGGGCTTCCAACTATATGCCTCTCATAAGAAAGGCCATTAAAGCCGAATTCCCCACCGTACCCGTGGTTTCGATAAACTTTTCCGGACTCGAAAAGGACAGCGCGTTCGAGATATCCGTAAAACTGTTTCTGAAACTTGCCTATTCGATTTTCTACGGCGATACCATAATGTGGTGTTTCAATCAGACGAAGCCGTATGAAGAGGAGGCGGGTTCTTCCGAAAGAGCGCGCGAGGAAGCGGTCGAATACGTCGTTGAAAAATTCGCCGAAGGCGGGTATAAGAAATATAAAAAGATAAACCGCAGGATAATTGAGATTTTCGCCGCCGTAAAGCGAAAGAACATAAAGAAGACAAAGGTCGGAATAGTCGGCGAGATATACGTCAAATATTCCTATTTGGGCAACAACAATCTCGAAAAATTTTTGCTTTCCGAAAATTGCGAGCCCGTTGTGCCGGCGCTCATAGATTTCGTCATGTACTGCATAGTAAACGTCGTCAACGACGGCAAGTTTTACGGACATAACAAGTTCGTTGCGTTCATATACGGCTTAGTGTACAAGCTCGTTCACCGCATGCAGAAGAACATAATAAAGATTTTCGAAAAAGACGGGAACTTCACGCCTTTGCACGATTTCGAACATCTGCGCGCGTGCGCCGACAAAGTACTCAATCAGGGCGTGAAAATGGGAGAGGGGTGGCTCATTCCGGCGGAAATGGCGGCGCTTGCGGAATCGGGCGTTCCCAATATAGTCTGCGCTCAGCCGTTCGGCTGTCTCCCCAATCATATAGCCGGCAAAGGCGCCATAAGAACGCTTAAAAATATGTACAGGAACGAAAATATCGTCGCCGTGGACTATGATCCGTCGGCAACGAGAGTCAATCAGGAAAACCGCATCAAGCTCATGCTCGCCACCGCAAGGGAGGCCGAAAAAGAGGAAGAAGCGTCATAAAAAATCTTTGAATGAAAAATACGGTTCGTAGTTGCGCGAACCGTATTTATTTTTGTCGTCTTTTAAAATCATTCCCTTTCGAGATAATAATTTTGCTTGCCGTTTTCGGTGAGCGATTTGAGCTTTACGCCGGTAAGCAGTTCGGGATATGTTTTGAGCATCTTGCGGACGGCGTTTATTATGAAAGTCTGTTTTGTGATTTTCATATAAGATTTTATCTCTTCGCGTCTTTCCTCTCTGAGGTCGGAAACAAAGTAGAGCTTGCCGGCGCCCGTTTTAGCTTTTATTGTATCGGAAAGTGAGGAAACTATTTCGTAGCAATTGGCTTGCGTTTCCTCTGTCTCTTCGGGTTTGGGCGCTTTTTTCGATTGCTTGGCCTTAGTCGCTTGCGCCGCCGCTTTCACGGCTTCCTCTTTCGTCGCGCCGGCCGTCTTTTTTGTGGTTGCGGCGGCTTTCGAGGGCGACAGGATGTGCGCCTCGTCGAACGCCAGACACGCCTTGCAGTCGGCGTCTACATAGAGGCAAACGCTTTTTTTGCCTATGCGGCGAAGGTAGAGGGCGAGTTGCATGAAATCCTTATCGTTCGTCGCAATTATATACGTGTCGACGTCCTCGTTTTCGTAAGTGTGTTGAACGACGTCTATGGCGAGCGCAATGTCGGTGGAGTTCTTGCGTTTGGTTATAACGGGACAATGATGCGCGGTGATTGCGTATTTGTATATCGCCTGACTCCACGCGTCGCTCACCGATTTGAAATTTGCATAGATGTGTTTTTCAGAGAGTTCTCCGAATTTATACGCCTCGCTTATAACGCTGTCTACGTAATCGGTGTTGTTTACGTTGTCTCCGTCTATAAAAAGAATGGCTTTCCCCATATTTCACCTATTTGACGAGCGTAAAAGTTTCGTCGAGAGGATTGCGTTTTTTCTCGCGCACGGGATAACCTTCGGGCGCGTATCCAACGGCTATTACGAGCGGATATTTCGTGTTTTCTTTTGCTCCGAGGAAGGCGGCGATCGCCTTTTCGTCTCTGAGCCCGATTATGCAGGTCTGCAACCCCATATTTTCCGCGGCGAGCACGATATATGCGCTCAGAATACCAATATCTATCGGCACGAATTCGGTTTTGAGAAAACGTTGACCGGCGCGCTCCACTATGCCGGGCTTTCCCTCCTCGATAACTATGAAAGAGGGGCACGCCGCCGCCCATTTGTTTCCTCCGAGAACTTGAACGAATTTCGAAAATTCCCTTGCTTTTTCGCCGTTTACGGCATAGAGCTTATAGGGTTGAGAGTTGACGGCGGAGGGAGCGAGGACGGCAAGTCTGCATATTTCTCTGAGCTCGTCGTCGGATACGGGTTTTTCGCAGTATTCGCGCGTGCTCTGCCTTTTTAAAAAGAGTTTTTCGAGTTCCATATATATTATTTTCCTTTTTAATACATTATTTGCGGCGACGCAGAACGCGTCGCCGCATGATTTATTTTTTCGATTTATAATTTTTGAGACAATTTTTAGCCGTTTGGGCTATGTTTTCTTTGGTAAATCCGAAGTATTCGAAGAGCTCTTTCGCCGGCGCGGAAACGCCGAACGTGCGCATGGCTACAACCTCGCCGTAATCTCCGCAATACTTGTACCAGGCGAAGTGCGAAGCCGCTTCAACGCACACGCGCGCTTTTACGGATTTGGGAAGAACGGATTCGCGGTATTCCGCGGTCTGTCTTTCGAATTCTTCCATGCAGGGCATCGAAACCACTCTCGTTCCTATGCCTTCGGCCTCCAACAGCTCTTTTGCGCCCATGCACAAGTCTATCTCGGAGCCGGTGCCTATGAGTATGACCTCGGGTTTCGGCGAATCGGCGAGCACGTAACCGCCCGTGAGCGCTTTGAGCCCGGAATTTTCGTATTGATTGAGGTTTTGTCTCGAAAGTATCATTGCGGTGGGCGCGTTCTGCGTAAATGCTTCGACGTATGCGGCAACCGTCTCCTTGCCGTCGCAGGGGCGGAATACCTTCAAGCCGGGAATAGAGCGAAGGGCTATGAGCTGTTCCATGGGTTGATGAGTTGGCCCGTCCTCGCCTACGCCTATCGAGTCGTGCGTCATAACGTATATGACGGGTATGTTCATGAGCGCGCTCATTCTTATGCCGCCCTTCATATAATCCGAAAACGAGAAGAACGTCGAGCACAGAATTCTCAATCCGCCGTGAAGCTGTATGCCGTTGCATATCGCCGCCATGGCGTGCTCGCGTATGCCGAAATGTATGTTTCTGCCGTATCTGTTTTCGGGAGAAAAATATCCGGCGCCCTTTATTTCGGTTTTAGTGGAGGGCGCGAGATCGGCCGAGCCGGATAAGAGGTTGGGCATTTCTTTGGCGATTTCGTTGAGTATTTTTCCGCTGCTTACGCGCGTCGCTTCCGGTTTGGAGAAGTCGAGATTTTCGGAAATTTTCCGGAAGTCCGGTTCGAAACCGTGCATATAACTCTTGTATCTCAAAGCGAGTTCGGGATATTCGGCTTCGTAATCGGCAAACATCTCGTTCCATTCTTTCTCGGCCGCAAGTTTTTCTTCCGCGATTTCCGCGCAATGTTCTTTGACGTCCTCGGGCACTTCGAACGGATCGTACGTCCATTTCAGACGTTCTTTCGTCTTTTGAAGATTTTCCTCGCCCATGGGCGCGCCGTGCACGTCGGCGGTGTTTTCGAGGGGCGAGCCGTAGCCTATCGACGTCTTGCATATTATTATCGAAGGCCGCGTAAGGTCGCTTTTTGCGAGCTCTATGGCTTTGTTAAGCGCCGAAAGCTGATTGGCGTTCTGAACTCTTATAACTTGCCAGCCTTGCGCTATGAACCGCGTCGCCACGTCCTCCGTGAAAGTCGCGTTTATATTTCCCTCAATGGTTATATCGTTTTTATCGTAAAATAGAATGAGTTTGCCGAGTTTCTGCGTGCCGGCAAAGGAGCAGGCTTCGTAAGTCATGCCCTCTTCGAGACAGCCGTCGCCGCATAAAACGTAGGTGTAGTGGTCCACTATCGGATAATCCGGGCGGTTGAAAACGGCGGCGAGGTGCGCCTCTGCGAGCGCAAAGCCGACTGCGTTGCCTATTCCTTGTCCCAAAGGCCCGGTAGAGGTCTCAACTCCGCAGGTCTTGCCGTATTCGGGGTGCCCGGGCGTTTTCGAACCGAGCTGTCTGAAATTCTTTATGTCTTCTATGCTAACGTCGTAACCGAAAAGATGAAGAAGGGAATAGAGGAGCATGCTCCCGTGTCCGGCCGAAAGAACGAACCTGTCCCTATTATCCCATTGCGGGTTCTTGTAGCTGAATTTAAGGTGTTCCGCGAACAGCTCGTAGCCTATCGGCGCCGCGCCCATGCACATGCCGGGGTGTCCCGAGTTTGCCCGCTGAATTGCTTCCGCGGATAATATCCTTATTGTGTCTACGCATTTTGTCGTCAAAGACATATTTTATTCTCCTTGTCGGGAAATATATTTTTCGAGATTTTCGAGGTCGAGGAATCCGAAACGCGTTAAAACGTCGTAAAGTTTTTCTGCTATTTCGCCGCAACCGCCTTTTTCGTCGCTTTCGATGTTTATCGGCATAACGGGATCGTGCACGCTCATTCTTACGAGTGCGAGCCCATTGTCGAAAAATATCCTCACGCCTTCGTAATTGTCGTCGGCAAGCCGCATATCCGCTCTTTTTTCCGCTTCGTTTTTGAGCACGTCTATAACGGCGTTGCCTTCGCTTGCGAAATCCGTGCTCGACTTTGAAAAGCCTATTCTTATTTCGCTTTCTTCCGCGGGCGATTTAAGTCCGGCGATGAGGTCCGAAAGCGTTTTGCCGTTCTTCGACTGCGCGGCCATGCATGCGAGGACTTTGGTTATGAGGTAGGCGCCGTCGTCAAGGTAATAGTTTTCGGGGAAAGCGGCGTGCCCCGAAGTCTCTATCGCCAAAGGGGAATACACGCCGTTTTTGTTGAGTTCGGCGCACTTGTCTATCACGTTTTTGTATCCGCGTTTGAATCTGAGATGCTCGCCGCCGCAGTTTTTTATAAACTCCGTGAGATGCGCGCTCGTAACAGAATCCGTTACAACAACTCCGCCCCGCGCCGGAAGAATTATCGCCGAAAGCAAAGCGATGAGTTTGTTTCTGTTTATTTCGTCGCCGTCCTTGTCGACGCACGCGGCTCTGTCCACGTCCGTGTCGAAGATTATTCCGAGGTCCGCGCCGTTTTTCAAAACGGCGGAGGAGAGGCAGTCTATCGCGCCCTTGTCCTCGGGATTGGGTATATGATTGGGAAAGTTCCCGTCCGGTTCGAGATACAGACTGCCTTCCGTGTCCGCGCCGAGAGGTTTAAGCACTTTATCCGTGAAAAAACCGCCCGCGCCGTTGCCGGCGTCAACTATGATTTTCTTGCCTTTCAAGGGCGTTTTTCCACATTCGGATTCTACTTTTTTTACGAGAATACGCGAATATTCGTCCATGAACGAGCGCTCGCAGTATTCTCCGCGGCCGTTCGGGAAAATTCCCTTTGCGGCCGTCTCTATGAGTTTGTCGATGTCTTTTGAGGAATAGCCGCCCTCGCGGGTGAAGAATTTCAGGCCGTTTCTGTTCGCCGGAAGGTGGGAAGCGGTTATCATCAAAGAGGCGTCGCAGCCGAAGTCGCTCTCCTTTAAGAGTATGAACATCGACGGCGTTGAAGAGAGCCCCGTATACACGACGTCCGCCCCGCACGACAAAGCGGCGTTTGCCGCGAGCTCTGCGATATGCAAAGAAGAAATTCTCGGATCGTGTCCGAGCGCGATTCTCGGTTTTTCAATCCCGCTCGCCATTAGCTCCGCGCAGAACGCCTTTACGAATAAACGGACGGCTTCGTCCGTCAGCGTAATGTTTTCCCCGGAAGCGAATCCGCGTATATCGGTGCCGCTTTTAAGTTTTTTCAACTCGGAAAAATCCATCAACAAGATTATACAATATTTAGTTGTTGATTACAAGTATTTTGCCGAGCGTTGCCGATAAATTTTTTGAAGGATAATATGTCGTTAAAATTCTTCAAGCCCGCAAAAAAATTTGATTTTGCCGCGCGTAATATGCTATAATCTGGTAAATATCACTCATAGAGGATGGAAATGGGCAAGGAAAATTTCGTAGAACAGATAGCCGATATAGACGCGGACTTTCCGCAGTGGTATACCGACGTGGTTTTAAAGACCGAACTTGTGGATTACGGTCCCGTAAAAGGCACTATGGTAATAAGGCCTTACGGCTATGCCGTTTGGGAGAATATACAGGCGGAGCTCGACGCGCGCTTTAAAGCGACGGGGCACAAAAACGCCTATTTCCCTCTTCTCATTCCCATGAGCTTTTTCACGAAGGAGGCGGAGCACGTGGAGGGCTTTGCTCCGGAAGTCGCCGTTGTAACTCACGCCGGCGGCGAAGAGCTGTCCGAACCCCTCGCCATACGCCCCACGTCCGAAACGATTTTCGGCAGCATGTATTCCAAATGGTTGCAGTCGTACCGCGATTTGCCCATTATGATAAATCAGTGGTGTAACGTCATGCGTTGGGAAAAAACCACGAGACCGTTTTTGCGCACTTCCGAATTTTTATGGCAGGAAGGGCACACGGCTCACGCCACCGAAGAAGAGGCCCTCGGCGAGACGATGAAAATGCTCGGGGTGTACAAGGAGTTTGCGGAAAACGTTCTCGCAATCCCCGTCATATGCGGCAGAAAAACCGAAAAGGAAAAATTTGCGGGCGCGGTTGCCACTTTCGGAATGGAGGCCATGATGAAAGACGGCAAGAGTCTGCAAGCCGGCACGTCCCATTATCTCGGCCAGAATTTTGCAAAATCGTTCGATATAAAATTTCTCGATAAAGACGGCTCGCAGAAATACGCCTATACTTCGAGCTGGGGCGTTTCCACGCGATTGATAGGCGCAATAATAATGGCGCACGGCGACCGGCGCGGACTTGTGCTTCCCCCCAAAGTCGCTCCGGTGCAGGCGGTCATAATTCCCATTGCCGCAAAGAAGGACGGAGTTATCGAAAAATGCCTCGAAATCAAGGCGGAACTCGAAAAAATGTCGATACGTGTTGAGTTTGACGATTCCGACGCGAGCCCCGGTTGGAAATTCAACGAGTGGGAGATGAAGGGCGTGCCTTTGAGAATAGAGGTCGGCCCCCGCGATATTGAAAACGGCAAGGCCGTGATTTTCCGCCGCGATACATGCAATAAAGAGGAATATTCTCTGGACGGCATCGCGGATACCGTCAAAGGACTTTTGGACGTCGTTCAGAAAGATATGCTGGAAGCGGCGCGTGCGCGTCGCGACGGCCGCATTGTATACGCGAAAGACATGAAAGGCATTTTGGACGGCGTGGAGGGCGGCAATTTCGTGAAAGCCGGTTGGTGCGGTTGCCGCGAATGTGAAGACAAAGTCAAAGCCGAAACCGCCGCCACCGCCCGCGTGTTTGCGGAGGGCGAAACCGCCGAAACATGCGCCATATGCGGCAAAAAAGCGGAACATGTCATAATTTTTGCCCGCGCATACTAAACTTTTTGGCGGCTTCCGCGATTATAACAATATCGGATATTAAAAAATAAGGGCGACCGAAAAGGCCGCCTTTGATTTTTTGCTGTTTGTTTTCAAACCGTCGATATATACTGCCGGTATGCAACGCCGTGAACATTGTTACAACAAACGAAGAGTATTACTTAAAGCATGAATATTTTTACTTACATAAAACAATAAAAATGTACGGCCGGCGGAATTTTTCCGCCCGGCCGCATCTCTTTTTTCGGTTTCGGAGTTATTTCAAATATTTTTTAAGTTCGACCGCTTTGAGTGTGCTCTCCCAAGGCAAACCCGCCTTGCCGAAGTGTCCGTAAGCCGCCGTTTGCGAGTATATCGGCGCCCGCAACCCGAGCGTTTTTATTATTGCCGCGGGGCGCAAATCGAATTCTTTTTTAATTATATCCGCAAGTTTGTCGTCGCGTAATTTGCCGGAGCCGAACGTATCTGCAAACACCGAAACGGGCTCGGCAACGCCTATTGCATAGGCTATCTGCACTTCGACTTCGTCGCACAGCCCCGCCGCAACCAGATTTTTGCAGATATATCTTGCCATATACGCCGCGGAACGGTCTACTTTCGTGGCGTCCTTGCCCGAAAAAGCCCCGCCGCCGTGGGCGCATCTTCCGCCGTAGGTGTCAACGATGATTTTTCTGCCCGTAAGTCCGCTGTCGCCTTCGGGACCGCCTATTTCGAAACGTCCGGTAGGATTTATAATGTATTTCGTTTCGTCGTCCAAAAGCTCTTCGGGAATTTCGGATATGACGTATTTTTTAACGTCTTCTTTGAGCTGTTCCTGCGAAACTTTCGTGTTATGCTGGGCGGATACGACAACGGTGTCCACTCTCACGGGTTTTTTATCCTCGTATTCAACGGTTACCTGAGTTTTCCCGTCGGGGCGCAGATAGGGGAGAACGCCGTCTTTTCTCACGTCGGCAAGTTTTTTGGCGAGCTTATGCGAGAGCGATATGGGAAGCGGCATCAGCTCTTCGGTTTCGCGGCAAGCGTATCCGAACATCATTCCTTGGTCGCCCGCGCCTATATCGCTTCCGCCGACCACGCCCATGGCGATATCCGGGCTTTGCTCGTGTATGGCCACGTCTATTTTGCACTTGTCGTATGCGAAAGAGCCGTGAATATATCCTATTTTTTTGATTATAGAGCGCGCTATACGCTCGTAATTCACTTTCCGGGAAGTGGCGACTTCGCCCATAATAAGCATTCTGTCGTATGCCGCGCAACATTCGACGGCGCATCTCGCTTCGCTGTCGTTTTTTAGAATTTCGTCGAGAATTCCGTCTGAAATCTGATCGCAGAGTTTATCCGGGTGTCCTTCGGTAACGCTTTCGCTTGTAAAAAATCTCTTCACAAATACCTCTTAAAATAAAACCCCCGCGGTAAATCGCAGGGGAAAGTTTTCTATGTCCCCATCGATACGGCATTAGCACCTTGCGTAAAGCAGGTTGCTGTGTGGTCTAAGAGCCGTTCTCTCGCACACTCTTTATAGGTTTGAAAGTATTGTATCATTTAGCTCTCATATTGTCAAACAAATGTTGCGTTTATCGAAAATTTATTTTATAATGTAAATATGAAATGCGCACAGTGCCCGATAGCATGCGGCGCCGATCGCGATAAAAGCGCGGGCGCGTGCCTCGTCAAGGGCTTGAAGATAGCGAAATATTATCTGCATCCGTTCGAAGAGCCTTGTATATCATATAAAAACGGCAGCGGCTGCATATTTTTCTGTGGCTGTTCGTTGAAATGCGTATTCTGTCAGAATTACGAAGTTTCGCGCGCGGTGCGCGGCAAGGACATAACGCGCGCGGAGCTTGCCGATATTTTCAGACAGCTCGAAGATATGGGCGCCGACAACATAAATCTCGTCAATCCCACGCATTATTTAAAGGATATATCCGAAGCTCTCGCTATTTACAGGCCGAAAATCCCCATAGTGTACAACACTCACGGCTATGAAAGTTTGCAGGCGCTCAAAGAGGCGTCCGCCTTCGTCGACGTGTGGCTCACCGACTTGAAATTTACCGATCCGCTGCTTGCGAAGAGGTATACCGAGCGCGCCGATTACCCCGATTTCGCCCTTCCCGCGGTCGAATTTATGGCGGAAAAACCGCTTGTCATGTCCGACGGCAAAATGCTTTCCGGCTGTATCATCCGTCATCTGGTTCTTCCGCAGGCGGCTTACGACGGAGTGAACGTGGTAAAGTTCGTCTCAACTCTTCCGGAAGTTTATTTTTCGCTCATGAGCCAATACACCCCTTACGGAGAGGCCGGGAAATTCCCCGAGCTGAGGCGCGGGATAACCCGCCGCGAATACGGAAAAGTGCTCGCGGCGATAGAGGAATACGGACTGAAAAACGTATATATTCAGGATTTTTCGAGTTCGGGAGAGAAATTTATACCATCTTGGGATTATTGATATGCTCGTTTCGTTTGACAATGTAACTTTCGGCTACGGCGACAACGTAATACTTTCCGACGTATCGTTTTCGGTGAACGAGGGCGAGCGCATAGGTCTGATAGGCGCGAACGGCGAGGGAAAAACAACCCTTCTTGAATTGCTTACCGGAGGCCTTATCCCCGAAAAAGGCGATATATATGTAAAAAACGGCGTGCGCATAGGCTATCTCGAACAGAACGGCGGCTATGCGGGGGACAATACGGCTTACGGAGAAATGCGCAAGGTGTTCTCCGCCGATTATGAGGCTCTGGAAAATCTTTCGCGGCTTTCCGAACGCCTTTCGGCTCTCGAATACGGCAGCGCGGAATACGCCGCCGTCGCCTCGAAAATAGAAAATCTCGAAAAGTTCGTCTCTTCGCGCGACAGCTACGGCGTCGACGTTAAAATAAAGACCGTCTTAAACGGCATGGGCTTTTCCTCGCGATATTCTCAGGTAATCGACACTATGTCGGGAGGAGAAAAAACCCGTCTGAAACTTTGCAGACTTTTGCTCGAAGAGCCGGATTTGCTCGTATTGGACGAACCTACTAATCATCTCGATATGCGAACGCTTTTCTGGCTCGAAGATTATCTTAAAACGTTCAAGGGCGCGATTCTCGTCGTTTCGCACGACAGATATTTCCTCGACAAAACCGTTTCCCGCACGCTCGAAATCGAAAACCGCGCGCTCGTATCGTATCCGGGCAATTATTCGGCTTATAAAATTCTGGCGGAACAAAGGCGCGCCCGCCTTTTAAAGGAATACGAAGCGTTGCAAAAGGAGCGTGCGCGCTTGCAGGATTACGTGGACAGGAATATCGTGCGCGCAACAACCGCGAAATCCGCGCAGAGCAGAGTAAAAAAGCTGGCAAAAATGGATATGCCGGAAAAACCCTATATGCCGCCCAAGCCTCCCGTTTTCGGATTTTCGTTTGAAGAAAAACCTTATGAAAACGTGCTGACGGTCAAAGACCTTACGCTCTCCGCCGGCGGCAAAACGCTCTTGAAAAATGTTGATTTCCGCATAACCCGCGGCGCGAAAGTCGCGCTCGTCGGTGAAAACGGAGCGGGCAAAACGACGTTTTTGCGCGAGATAATGCGGGGGAACAGAGCTGTCGTGCGGGGCAGATTCGTAAAGCCGGCGTTTTACGATCAGGAGGGCTTGAATCTCAACGGCGAGGAGACCGTGCTTTCCGAGTTTCGCGGCAGGCACACGGGAGCTTCGCAAACCGAGGTTCGCGCTTTGCTCGCCCGCGCCGGACTTTTCGAAGAGGATATGCAAAAGCAGGTCAAATCGCTGTCGGGAGGCGAACGCGCCAAATTCGCGCTTGCCGTGCTCGAAGCGGAGAGAGGCAACTTTCTGGTTCTGGACGAACCGACGAACCATCTCGACCTCCCCGCGAGGGAGAGCCTCGAAAACGCTCTGAAAGAGTTCGGCGGCACGTTGCTGTTCGTCTCGCACGACAGATATTTTCTCTCGGCAGTCGCCGAAAAGGTTGCCGAAATCGACGGCGGTCAACTGAAAATTTACGACTGCGGTTACGACGAATACATAAACATAAAGAACCGCGAAGCCGCCGCCGAACAGCCGCCCTTGCCCGCAGTCAACTCCAAAAGCGCGTTTCATCGCACCAGGGAGGAGCGCTCCGCCGAGACAAAGCGCAAAGAGCGAATGGCGGTTATAGAGAAACTTTTGTCTGAAATAGAGGAGGAAGAAAAAAGCATAAACGCCGAGCTCGCGGAAGGCTCAGTGCTTTCCGACTACAAAAAGACGGCCGCGCTCTACGAGCGGCTGGGATTTCTCGGGAAAAGGTCGGAAGAGCTCTACGCCGAATACGGCGAATTGCTTTAAAAGGTGAAATTATGGAAGAAAACGAGGAAAAGAACAAAATACGGCATACTATAAACGCCGAAGAGACCTTCACTTTGGCAAAGGACGTGTTCGACATACGCTGTTTTATAAAAAACGTGTATGCCAACAGAGCGGTTATCGCCCGCCGGGTGAACGTTATAACTTTGAGCATAAGCGCCGTATTCACCCTATTATACTGCGCGTATCTCATATTTTCGGGGCTGTACAGCAAACTTTCGCTCGACCTCGGCATAACGGCAATCGTTCTTATGAGCGCATATGCGGCGTTTGCGCTTATACTTTTGATAATCTTTATTTGCAGTTTCCGCGCCAAGGCCAAAAACGTGCGCAGATTTTCCCGCGCGCTCGCCGTGTTCAGGCTGCTTACGCGCCTTATCTCGGTAGTCGTGTCCGTCCTCGCGATAGCTTTAACGGTAATCGGCGGTTCATACGCCGCCGCCAACATAGCGGTGGATATAATAATTGTTCTGCTTTCGGTGTTTACCCTCGTTATGCAGCTTTTCCCGCTGATTTTCGGCGGCCTTGCCAAATTTGTGCGCTGGCTGCTCTCGCCCGTTAAAATAAAACATCGCTTTTCCGTAGTCGCGCTCGAATGGTACGAGCTTTCCTCGGAAAAATCCGACAAGAAATCCGATAAAAAAGAAAAGCCCTCGAAAGGGCATAGAGTGCACAGAAAATATCGCGATAAGGTGGGCGAACTGCTCGATAAGTCTTTGCTTCCCGCGTTGGGGCAGGAGTATGTGTTCAAGATAAAGCCGGCGCGTATTCTCGAATACGTCGACGGCGTGCCCGAAGAGGACAAATTCCTTGCGGAGGGAGTTTTGAAGAGCGTTTTCGCCTATGCCGCGGAGTGCGGTTACGTGGCGTTCGATCCGTGCCGCGATCTCAGTTTCGAGGGCGATATAGAAAAAAAGCCGCGCAAAACGATAAAGGAAAGACTTTTCGGCGTGGGGATCAAACTCGGCAAATCCGCTCTCGATAAATACATAACGGGAAGTACGGAGGAAGAGTAAAAAAATTTCTTATAATAAGGAGCGGCTGTTTCTACTATATGGAGCGGCGGTTCCGATAAACGACATTCGCCGGGGCGCGATATATTCGCGCCCCGGCGTTTTTTTTGTCTTTAATATTTGTCCGCGAGATATTTCGCGAATCCGATAAACGCCGTTTTATCCTCGCCCTCGGACTTCCGATAGGCGTGCACGAGCAGTTTTTCGTCTTCGGTCAAATCGCTGTCTATATTCACGTTTCCGAAGTCGTCCTCCCGCCCCAGCAGAAAATCCGACGTGCATCCGAAAGTATCGGCGAGCGCCGTTATAAACGAAGCCTTCGGCTCGCTCGAACCCTTTTCCCAATAGTCGATGATTTTCTGACTCGATTTGATTTTTTCCGCAAGAGCGCTCTGGCTCAGATTGTTTTCAAGCCTCAGCGCTTTAACTCTGTCTTTGAATTTATTCATAACACGAATTATAGAAATTTATTTCTTAATAACGCTTGACAAAGAAATAAATTACTTATATAATAAAGCAGGTTAAGAAAAATATTTCTTAATTTAATATCATACAAAAGGAGAATTTGTAGAAAAAATGGGAAACTATGTAGAAAACAACTTGCAAAAAGACGAGCAAATAGTGCTCAAAGCAAAAATCACCTATCTCGCCATTATCGGGCCGGCGGTTGCCGCATTGATTTTCATCGTGATAGGTATAGTACTGTTGGCGTGCGGAAAGATTTTTGCCGTCCAGATAGCTTTTCCTGAAGAGGTTAAAGCGGCTGGCGTCGACGCAACTATCAGGGCGCTCAATGAACTGCCGGCAGAGGCGGCGTCGGTTGTCCCCGGAGTAAGCCTCTATAATTCAATGAACACTGCGTTTAACTCATTTGGTTCATTATGTATAGTTGTTCCGGTTGTTTCGCTTACTATTTTAATTGTGAGATTGCTTTGCACGAGCATTGCGGTAACCAACAAACGCGTTATAGGCAAAACGGGCATAATAAAGGTTAAGTCAATCGACCTTCATATCGATAAAGTAGACACTATAAAAACCGAATACAGCGTTATAGGAAGATTGTTGGGATACGCCAAGCTCTCCGTCAAGGGAAGCGGCGAAGGCGAACCCATCGCGTTCCCCGGAGTGATAAACGCCGACGAATTCAAAAATACGGTAAACTCCACAATCGAGCAACATGCCGAAGAGGCGCGCAGAGCCCAGGCCGCGGAAATTGCGGCGGCGATGGCGGCAGGCAAGTCGGATAACAAATAAATAACCGAAAAGTACTTCCTTGATAAAAATCCGCCGTCCGGGGCATAGCTTCGGACGGCGGATTGTTTTATTAGCGGATTGTTTTATTATTCGAGTTTTCAGAATATTATCTTTTGAGATATATAAGCGGCGAGTTCGTCTGAGTGTATGCGCACTTGTTCCATAGTATCTCTGTCGCGAACGGTAACGGTGCCGTCGTTGAGAGTGTCGAAGTCTATCGTTATGCAATAAGGCGTTCCGATTTCGTCCTGACGTCTGTAACGTTTGCCTATCGAGCCGGCGGCGTCGTATGTTACGGGGAAATGTTTTCTGAGTTCCTTGAATATCTCCTCGGCCTTTTCGGAGAGGTTTTTCTGCAAGGGCAGAACGGCCGCCTTATATGCCGCGAGCGCGGGGTGCAAATGCAGAACAACTCTCGTCTCGCCGTCGCTTAAAGTCTCTTCGTCGTAGGCCTCGGTGAGCACGGCGAGCATCAATCTGTCGGCGCCTATCGAGTATTCCACAACGTAGGGTATATATTTCTCGTTCGTAACGGGATCGATATATTGCATCGTCTTGCCGGAAAATTCCTGATGGCGGGAGAGGTCGTAATCCGTGCGGTTGTGAATACCGTTGAGTTCCGACCAACCCATGGGGAAGAGATACTGTATGTCGCACGCGCACTTTGCGTAATGGGCGAGCTTGTCGTGGTCTTTAAAGCGCAGATGCTCTTCCGAGAAGTTGAGGTCCGTCAAAAATTTCCACGCTTTTTGCTTGAATTCTCCGTAATATTGCACGTCGGTTCCCTCTTTGCAGAACCACTGATGCTCCATCTGTTCGAATTCTATTGTACGGAATATGAAGTTTCCGGGTGTTATCTCGTTTCTGAACGCCTTGCCTATCTGTGCTATGCCGAACGGCACTTTCGCGCGCGTAGTGCGCTGTACGTTCATAAAATTGACGAATTCTCCCTGCGCGGTTTCGGGGCGGAGGTATATCTTGTTCTGACTTTCGTCTGTAACTCCGCGCGACGTTTCGAACATCAGATTGAACGTGCGGATATTCGTCCAATTGAATTTACCGCATATGGGGCAGCATACGCGGTGTTCGCGGATATATGCTTCCATTTCCTCGTTTGTCATAACGTCGGGATTGACTTTTCCCTTCGAGTGCGCTTCTATGAGATTGTCGGCGCGGTGGCGGCTCTTACATTCTTTGCAGTCCATTTTCGGATCGGAAAAGGAGGTAGTGTGTCCGCTCGCTTCCCACACGCGCGAATTCATAAGTATTGCGGCGTCTATTCCGTATGAATTGTCGCTCTCCTGAACGAAGCGTTTCCACCAAGCTCTTTTGATATTGTTTTTGATTTCCACGCCGATGGGGCCGTAGTCCCACGTGTTGCCCATGCCTCCGTAAATTTCGCTGCCGGGGAATATGATTCCGCGCGCCTTGCACAAATTTACGAGTTTGTCCATCGTTACGGCTCTTTTTTCTTCTGCCATAAAAAACTCCTTTTGAACGCACTTGGTTTAGTGCGTCGGAAAAATCGAGAGTAGCTTCAAGCTACCATGTTATTTTATGTTATTTGTCCTTTCAAGTCAACTCAAAAGAGGGGGTAATAGCAGACGTAATATAAAAATAATGAGGCGCCCGCGGATTTCCGCGGGCGCCTTTTTAAAGTTTACTCTATGGGAATAAACTTATTCGTTTCGGGTTTTTGAGGCGCGTCTTTGGGAACGTTCAAAGTGAGAATACCGTTTGAGTATTTCGCTTTTACCTGTTCTCTCGTAATGTTCGAGCCAACGTAATAACTTCTCGAAACGTTTTCGGAAATTTCCCTTCTCAGATATTTTTTGCCCTCTTCTTTCTTTTTCGAGGCGCTTACGGTGAGATATCCGTCGTCAAGGCTTATACGTATGTCGTTTTTATCGTATCCGGGCAATTCGAGGTCGAGCTCGTAGTCCTTTTCGTTTTCCTTGATATTCGTCCTCATTTCGCTCGTTTCGTCGAAGAACATCGGCTTAAAGAAATCGTCGAAAACGTCGAACGTGTCCAAATTATTGTTTCTGGTCTGTAAATAGTGTTTCATAAACAAAATCTCCTTAAAATTATATTTTTATATAACTTGGGGAGGCTGCGGTGTCCGGGAATCCTGTGCCTACCGTCTTCCTTTGTTCACTTATATTATAACGTAAATTTGCGACTTCTAAACGCGGCAAATAAAAAAATCCGCATTGATTTTTCGTTTGAATATTTTTTTGCTTCCGCCCGCGGCAAGCGGCTTTGAGTCTGCCCGGATTAACCCTTGTCGGCGGCGATATGTGCCTGTTGCACTAATTTTTGAAAAAACGCGTTAAAAAGATATACTTTTGCCCGCGCGGTATGTTATAATAAATCAAATGATTTATTAAGGGAGTTAATATGCTTTCCGATATAGAGATAGCCGAGAGTTGCAAACTTCGCGACATTCGTGAAATAGCCGCAAAACTCGGACTTTGCGAGGACGACCTCGAATTGTACGGCAAATACAAGGCCAAGATAAACGTTAAAGAAATAAAGCCGCGCTCCAAGCTCGTGCTTGTAACGGCCATAAATCCCACGGCGAGCGGCGAGGGTAAGACGACCGTTTCGATAGGCCTTGCCGACGGCATGGCGCGCCTCGGCAAAAAAGTCTGCCTTGCGTTGAGAGAACCCTCGCTCGGCCCGGTATTCGGCATAAAGGGCGGCGCCGCCGGAGGCGGCTATGCGCAGGTCGTGCCTATGGCGGATATCAATCTTCACTTCACGGGCGATTTGCACGCCATAACCGCGGCGAACAATCTCCTTTGCGCCATGATAGACAATCATATTCTCAGGGGCAACGAGCTTAAAATAAAAGAGGTATATTTCAAACGTTGCATGGATATGAACGACCGCGCGCTCAGAAAGTTCACGCTCAGAAACGAAGCGGGCGCCATGAAAGGTTGTTCGGGTTACGAGAGAGAAGAGGGCTTCGAAATAACCGCGGCGAGCGAGGTTATGGCCATTCTCTGCCTTGCAACCGACCTTGCCGATCTCAAAAAGAGAATAGGCAATATAGTAGTGGGTGTTTCCGAAGACGGAAAATTCGTCCGCGCGCGGCAGTTGAAGGCCGACGGGGCTATGGCAACGCTTTTGAAAGACGCGATAAAGCCTAATCTCGTGCAGACGCTCGAAGGCACTCCCGCGATAGTCCACGGCGGACCTTTCGCCAACATCGCGCACGGTTGCAATTCTGTGCGCGCCACTTACACGGCGATGACGCTCGCGGATTACACGGTTACGGAAGCCGGTTTCGGCGCGGACCTCGGCGCGGAAAAATTTCTCGATACGAAATGCCGCATAGCCGGTATAGAGCCCGATTGCGTTGTGATTGTCGCAACGGTAAAGGCGCTCAAACTTCACGGAGGAGCGGATAAGAATATGCTCTCCGAAGAAAACCTGAACGCGCTTGAAGCCGGTCTGCCCAATCTTTTGAAACATATAGAAAATATCGTAAACGTATATAAAAAGCCCGTAGTAGTTGCAATGAACCGCTTTGCAACCGACACCGAGGCGGAAATAAATACGGTTCTGAAATCTTGTGAAGCCGTCGGCGCAAAGGCGG
This sequence comes from uncultured Clostridia bacterium, assembly GCA_947628505.1. Classification (GTDB taxonomy): domain Bacteria; phylum Bacillota; class Clostridia; order Christensenellales; family Borkfalkiaceae; genus Coproplasma. The sequence goes on along the minus strand of CANRAD010000003.1, from coordinate 44,727 downwards.
TGTTTACCGACGTGTTCCTCAAAGGCGGCGAGGGCGGAAAGGAACTCGCCGAGGCTGTTATCGCCGAGTGCGATAAGCCGTCCGAACTGCATTTCGCTTACGATTTGAACGATTCCGTCGAGAAGAAAGTAAACGATATAGTAACTTCCGTATACGGCGGCGATGGCGCGGATTTTTCGGACGCGGCTCTCTCTAAAATAAAAATTCTCTCCGAAAACGGCATAAAGGGCTTGCCGGTGATAATCGCAAAAACCCAATATTCTCTCTCCGACGACGCAAAAAAACTTGCGCGTCCCACGGGTTTCAGAATATACGTAAAGGACATAATCTATAAAGGCGGCGCGGGATTTATAGTTGCCGTGGCCGGAGAAATAATGCTTATGCCCGGTCTTTCGAAAACACCTTGCGCCGAGCGCATAGACATAGACGAAAACGGAGTTATCACAGGTCTTTCGTGATATATTCGCGAAAACAGGCAAAGAGCTTAAACAAATTTTCCGAGGCAACAAATGCAACTTCCCGAGGCAACGAATTTTATAGAACAATTTATAAACGAAGAGCTCGAAGCGGGTAAATTCGAACCCGTCGGCAATAATATCAAAGTGCGCTTTCCTCCCGAACCCAACGGATATCTGCACATAGGCCATATAAAGGCAATGTGCATAAACTTCGGAGTAAAGGCGCGTTACGGCGGCGAACTCAATCTGCGCATGGACGATACCAATCCGGCCAAAGAGGATTACGAATACGTCAATTCAATCGTAGACGCCGTCAAATGGCTGGGATTCGAGCCCGACAGGTTGGTATTCGCCTCCGATTATTACGACAAACTGTATGAAATTGCCGAAAAATACATTCTCGACGGCAACGCTTACGTGTGCGACCTCTCCGCAGAGGAAATAACCGCGACGCGCGGCACTTTGACGGAGCCCGGCACGCCGTCTCCTTACAGGAACAGAAGCGTAGAAGAAAATTTGAAACTTTTCCGCGAAATGAAAGAGGGACTGTATCCGGACGGTTCGCGCGTTTTGCGCGCAAAAATAGATATGGCCTCGCCTAATCTCAACATGCGCGATCCGGTGATTTACAGGATAGCGCACGTCAGTCATTACAGAACGGGAGACAAATGGTGCATATATCCCATGTACGATTTCGCGCACCCGCTTTCAGACGCAATAGAGGGCATAACTCATTCGCTCTGCTCCCTCGAATTCGAAAATCACCGCCCGCTGTACGATTGGGTAATAGAAAAGGCCGGTTTTCCCGCGCCCGTTCCCAGACAGATAGAATTTGCCCGCTTGAACATAACTAATACGCTTATGTCGAAGAGGTATCTGAAAAAACTCGTGGACGAGGGCTTCGTGCGCGGTTGGGACGATCCGAGAATGCCCACGATAATGGGCTTGAAAAACCGCGGCGTTCCGCCGGAGGCACTCAAAAAATTCTGCGCCGACGTGGGAGTGGCAAAGAATTATTCCGTGGTCAGCTCCGCCCAACTCGACAGTTGCATACGCGATAATCTGAACGAAAACGCAGAAAGGGCTATGGCCGTACTCAATCCCGTAAAATTGACCGTAACCAACTATTCCGGCGAAGAAGAGCTTGAATTTGAAAAAAATCCGGTAAAAAACGTCGGTTCGCGCACTATAAAGTTCACGGGTACGGTATATATAGACAGAGACGATTTTTCTCTCGATCCGCCTCCAAAATACAAAAGATTGCAAAAGGGCGGGTTTGTGCGCCTCAAAGGCGCGTACATCGTGCGTTGCGACGACGTAAAGCTCGATGAAAACGGCGAGGTTCAAGAATTGCTGTGCACATATTTCCCCGAAACGCGCAGCGGAAGCAATTTGCCCACGGATATAAAGGCCAAGGGCGTAATACAGTGGGTTGACGCGAAGTACGGCAAAGACGCCGAATTCAGACAGTACGAGTCGCTTTTGACGGACGAACTGTATCCCGATCAGGACTACGCCGAGCGTCTCAACAAAAACAGCGAAAAAATAGTTTACGGCAAGGCGGAGCCCTATCTTTACGAAAGTTGCGCGGATACGCCTTTCCAACTCATGCGCACCGGTTATTACAAGAAATGCGCGGGTGAAAACCTTCTTCTCACAGAGATAGTTTCTTTAAAAGATAACTTCAATAAATAAAAAAATCCGAAATAAGCGGAGGTAGTTTTTTGAGTATAGCAAGCGTGATAATCGTTGTATGCCTTGTGCTCTTTGCCTTGATTGGGCTTGCGGTAGGGCTCTTTAAGGGCTTCGGCGCGGCCAAAACATGGGCGAACGAGCTCTGGCTGACCTACTTGTTGGCGTTCGTATTCGGCGCGATTTTAAAAAACGTGAAAGGCAGTCCGGCCATTCCCGGTACGGTGATGCTCATACTCACGGCCGTTTTCATATTGCTTTTGATAGGGCTTTCGGGACTTATAAAAAAGGCTCTTGACAAGGCGATGAAAAAGCGCATTGAGGAGGGCAATCCCTCAAAGGGCTTAAACGCGGTCAACCGACTGTTGGGCGGAGGTACGCTCGCGTTAAAAGGCTTTACGATAGCTCTCATATTTTCCCTCGCCGTTCTCGCCGCTATCGACATAATAAGTTATCAACCCATAAAAGACTCCGTATCGGATATCTATGCGGGGCCCATGTGGCCGATATTGAGAACGCTTACCGTCGACCTCTTTGTCATAGGCATTATGTATATGGGAATAAAGAGCGGTTTTGCGAGCGGAATAGTCTCGTCGCTTTGGAGCCTCATTGTCCTTGGTATGGTTATAGGCATAGGCTTCGCCGCATATAACCTTGCGTTCCACGTTGCCGCGTTCGATTCCGCGGCCGCAGGCATCGAGAATACGATATCTGGCTGGCTGTCGGGAATGTCCTCGATATTGGAGAGTATCAAAATAACCACTCTCGACATCGCGAGATGGATTCTCACGGCCGGATTGTTCCTCGTAATGCTCGTGGTTGTGATAATCATAGCCGTGCTCGTTCCGAAGTTCATAAATTTTGCACGGTTCGGCAATTCCTTCTACATTGCGGACGGAATATTCGGCGCAATCGTATCGTGGCTCATTCTCGTCGGCATTTTGCTCGTGCTTGCAAGCATTATACAGCCGCTGAGCGACCAACCTTTCATGAGCTCTCTGAACGCATATTTCGAAAACAGTTTCGTGGCGGTGTTCTTCTACGGCAAGAACATTTTGCTCGCATACGGTATGCCGACCATAATTCCCCTCCGCGATTGGCTTGTGCCTTCTGCGGCATAAAATGCGGCGCAATAAAGCGCCCGGCTTTGAAAAGCCGGGCGCTTTTGTATTTCTTGAAACTGCCCGAGCCTTTGAAATATCCCCTAACGAGGACTTATCGCATAGCATGAACAGGCTTCGCTATGTGCGGACACATAGCTTCAAACCAGATTATATAAATATGGTATAAAGGCAGAGAGTATATAGTCCGAAGCGGTTTCCTCCTCGGTTTTCTTCGTGCGCGCCTATTGAATATTCATAATTTTTGAATAAAAATATAAAATCTGCGCTCTTTCAAATATGAGCGCCGAATTTTTTTAAAATTTTTCATAAAAATTCAAAAAATGTGGATAAAACGCTTGACAACCCGTGGGGGGGGGCAAGTATAATGTCGATATAGAAGTTGAGGAAGAAATTGATTTTCCGCAAGATTTTTAAATTAATAGTGAGGTTGTAAAAATGAAAATCAACGCAAAGAAGATCATTGTCGCGGCGCTTGCGTCTGCTTGCGTGAGCGTTGCGGCGCTTTGCTGTGTGGCATGCGCTCCCGAAGGTAAAGGCGCACACACCCACAGTTACGGCAATTGGACGATATCCCAAATGCCTACGCAGAGTTCGGGCGGCGAAGTCAAGCGCGAATGTGGCAAATGCGGCGAAGGCGAAGAGGGACACGCCCAGACGCGCCCGCTGCCCGCGCTTTCCGATTCGGCGTACTCAATAACGGACGATACGGCTAATTGCACGGACGGCGGCGAAGGTACGTATACCATCACGGTTGAAGGCGATGAAATTTCTTTCAGCGCTTCCACCGCGGCCAAGGGCCACAATTACGGCAAATGGACGGTATCTCAATTGCCTTCCAAACAGTCTGCCGGCGAAGTTAAGCGCGAATGTAAAGACTGTGATGTAGGCGTTTCGGAACACGAGCAAACCAAACCTCTGCCCGCGCTTTCAGCAGAAGGATACGTATTGAAGAGCGATACGGCCGATTGCACGAATGGCGGCGAAGCCACATATTCGGTCGATATCGATGGCGAAGAAGTTATTTTCATCGTGCAGTCCGAGGCAAAGGGCCACAAGCTCGGCGCGCTCCACGAGAGTAAGGAAGCAACGTGCACGGAAAAAGGCAATCCGGCCTATTACGAGTGCGAAGTTTGCCACCATTATTTCTCCGACGATCGCGCGGAGGAGGAAATAGACGATATTGTTATCCCCGAAAGCCACGAATACGTAGAGCATCCCGCAAGTCCGGCCACTTGTCAGCATGCCGGCAACGTAAAATACTACACTTGCAATAAGTGCTCAAAAGCGTTCGACGAATACAAAATTCCCTATGAAGAAGACGAGGAGTGGGTAATTCCCCAAAAACAGCACACTAAGGAAAATTGCGTACAAACTCCGGCTGCAAATTATTCGTGCACGGATCCTTGGGAAGACGAGCATTATCATTGCACTTCTTGCAACCAAGATTTCAATAAAGACATGGAGCCTGTCGATGATTACAACGGCTGGACGGTTCAGCCTACCGGCCATCGCTTCGGCAGCCTCGTGTCCGCGCAAGATGCAACATGCACGGAGCCCGGCAATCCGGCCTATTACGAGTGCGAAGTTTGCCACCTCGCATTTGCCTCAGACGATAACGTAATGTCGAAAACTTCGATAAATAAAGTTATTCCCGCCAAAGGGCATAGTTTTGTAAGTTCGGGGGATATCGGAGATCCCGAACCGTCAGGCGGCAATATAAAAATACAATGCTCCGGGTGCAGTGAAGAACAAAATATAGAGTATGTAGGCACGCTTGAATGGACGGGAACAGCTTATACCTCGCCCGTTTCCGTGGAAAACGCCGGCATATATTATGTTAACGCAAAAGAAAGCGGTAACCGTTTCTTTTCCATTCCCATAACCAAAGCGGGGAAATACCGCGTGGAGTTTATAAACTGCGACGCAACCAGAGGACTTAATATCGGAAGTAACTTTGTGCGTGTTTATGACAGTTCGGCACAGAAAGCGGCGGCAAGTTACAATGGACCGAGTAGAGGTGTGGTTCAAAGCGGCGGCACTGCGCTTTGTACCATAACGGGCGAAGTGGTATCCGGTGTAAAAACGGGCACGGACTGTCGCTGGTTTGAAGTCGAAGTGTCCGCGTCGCTTATCGGCGGCAAGATTGTGTTCGGTATAAATCCGAATGGAGCAAGCGAAAGTTCTTCTTTCCCGCTTATAATAGATATTTGGGTTGACGGCGAAGAGGAAGTTTCGTCCGTCTCCTGCGAGTATGCATGCGAGCCGGGCAAGCGCTATTTCGATTGAATACGGTTCGCCGCACAAGGCGCGGCATAGCTACATAAAGCGTTTTTGCTGATTTACCTCCGGCACGGCGCAATAAAATAAAAGTCTCCCCGATTTCATAACGGGGAGACTTTTTTGCTTCGTTCGCCCCGCCGTCGCGGCGGGGACTTTGTCTGACGATAAGAATTTCGGAAAATTCCTTTTAAAGGGTTTCCGAATAGCTCTTGCAGCAGGTGCAGTCGTCTTCGTGGCAGGCGCAACCCACGGTTATTTTATCGAGCGTGCAGTTGCAACCCTTATAATTGTGTCTGCAACTTGAAACGTTGCATGCGATATCGTAATTAATGTTTTCCATAAACACCTCCCAAGTTATTTTGAGCAGGCGGGTTTCGGATTATACCAATGCCTTGACAAAACGCGTTCGATGCAATAAAATAAACGTAGGAGAAAACGCTATGAAAGTAATACTTATTCAGGACGTAAAAGGACAGGGCAAGAAAGGCGACGTAGTCGAAGTAAACGAGGGCTATGCCAGAAACTTTCTCATAAAAAAGGGATTTGCGGAAGCGGCCACCGCTTCCAAACTCAACGATATATCCATGAAGAAATCGGCTTCGGAATATCACAAAGCGGAGGAGGCAAAGGCCATTCGCGAGCTTGCCGCAACTATCGGCGGAAAAACTTTCGTCGTGAGCATAAAGGCGGGGCAAGGCGGAAAAGTGTTCGGCTCCGTAACTTCGTCAAACATATCCGATGCGCTTGCGGCGGCGGGATATGCGGTCGATAAAAAGAAGATCGTCGTGCCCCAGCCGATAAAGAACGTGGGCGTTTACGATATCGAACTCAAACTCATGGAAGGCGTTTCCGCCAAGATAAAGGTGGACGTCAAAGCTGAATAACAACTTGACTGCAAAGTAAAAGGACGGGGAACCCGTCCTTATTTTTATCTGAATGAAACGCCGCCTCCGCCGTGTCCTCCGCCGGAGAAGCCTCCGAACCTTCCGCCGGAGCCGCTTCCGCCGCTCAGTCCGGAAGACGACGGCTTCATAACGAGCCTTGTGTTTATTTTCGAAATCGAGTGCCTTATCATTGAATTTATGAGTGTAAACTCGAAGTAAGAGCTGTAAAAATCGTTGACTGCCCAACTCGGAGGCGGAATTGTGAGGTCCTTGAACTTGTCTTCCCATTTGTCCGAAACCCCGAGCACTTGCGCATAAGGAAGAACGTGGTAGTAGATTTGCGGATTTTCGTCTATCAACGCCTCCAATCTGTCCTTTTCCGCAAGCATTATGAAATTTCTGAAACCCAAAATATCATTGAGTTTCTTCGTGTAGTCGGGAGTGCGGCTGACAATTATCACGGAGAACGCCGAAACGGCAAATCCCAAACCGCTCAATATGATTTTGGGAACAAGCGGGATAAGCGCGTTGGGTATAAGAAGCGTATAAAGTCCGGCGCACGCCGCCACCGCAAGACCGAGCAGACAGTAATAAAGTATGCTTTTCGATTTCTTGTTTTTAAGTTTGTTGTAGGCCACCGTCTCGCACAGCCCGTATAGAACGAGAGCGGGTATAACTGCTATGAAACTGTAAAAATATACAAGCGCGGAATTGACCGTAAACCCAATGAGAAGAGGAGCAAGCCCCAATATAATGCTTCCGAGCAAGGCGAATATCACCGAAATGCCTATGCTCATGCTGCTGTAAAGGCCTTTGGCGCGCTCGTTTACCATTTTGGTTACGCGAAGGGAAGTTCCGGCGAAATATCCCGCCATATTCGAGGGCGAAACGCTGTCTCCCTGAGTAAACAACCCTTTATACATCGCCTGTTCGTAGTCGGGGCTCATTGCCGGCAATTCTTTCGCTATTCTGATTATCGTAGGCTCGGCTCCGGGATTTTCCTTTATGTCCGGCAGAGCGATTTTAACATATCCTTTGTCCGCCCAATAGAAGATGAGGGAAGTTATGTCCTCGCTGTTGACTTTGTTGTCTATCAGTTTGCCCATGATGAGCGGATCCATCTTGTCCGGGGCCTCGAAATTGACGACGGGAGTCAATATGCTCTTGTTGAAGAAGAGCAGCTTTATGAGGATAATTATTATGAACAGCACGCCGATTGCGATAACGAAATAATAGGGAGTAATATCGAAAGAATATCCCAAAACACCGGCGTTGAAGTTCAGATCCCATCTCAAAGCTGTGCCGGCGTCTATCTCGTCCACGTGAAGAGTCAGAACGGTTCTGCCGCTTTCGGTAGTCGACTCGGGCGTGAAACTATCGATTTTCTGACCGTTTTTCTGCGTGAACGCAATACAGTCTTTGTAGCCGTCCGGCAGAAGAATTTTAACGTTGACGTCGTATACGGTCCGCACATTCCCCGCGCCTATCGGAGCAAGCGCTATCGTGTTTTCGCCTTCGGGCGAAGACGAGAGTATGTAATCGTATTTAATGCGGTAAGTATGCTCTTCGAATTTCAAATCGTCGCCGCCGATATCGAGACGAAGCACCTCGTAGTTTTCGTAATATACGTTGTATTCCACGTCCGTAAGCTCGCCCGTTTCGGTTATCTCGTTTATGCTGAGATTTTTAACCGATTCACCGGCGTTGACGGGAATATCCCTTATCATGGCGGCGTTTCTGTGGAAGTCTACCGTTATGTCCTCTGTTATGTTTATCTTTCTCGAAGCGTCCACGTCCATGGTAACGTCATAGCGGGATATGTGCGTAAAATACGAATCGTTTGTCGCCGCGGAGACGTTTTTGGTTTGCGGGCAGATAAAGAGGACGGCAACCGTCAACAGCGCGAGGATAAACGCCGCCGCAAAATAAAGCGGCGCTCTTCTGAGTTTTTTCATCTAATCTCTCCGTTATGTCCGGGCGTGCGGAACTATACGCACGCCCGGCAAAAATCAGAATTTGACAGTAACGTTTTTCCTTTCCGCTACGTCTTCAACTTCGAAGTAGGGCTGTTTTTCGAGCTTCATACGTTTTGCCACGATGCTCGAAGGAATGGTTTCTCTCTTCGTGTTGAAAGCCTTCGTAACGGCGTTGTAATATTTGCGGGCATTGGCTATTTCGCCCTCGGTCGCCCGCAAAGCGTTTTGCAAATCGAGGAAATTCGTGTTTGCTTTCAGGTCGGGATAATTTTCCACGACTAAGTTCATGTTTCTCAATGCCCTCGTAAGTTCTGCGTTGGCTTCGAGTTTTTCCGCCGTCGTCGTTGCCGCTTCAACGTTTGCGCGCGCTTTCGTAATGCCCGTAAGCACGTCGCTTTCGTGTTTCGCGTAACCTTTTACGGTCTCCACTAAGTTGGGAATCATATCGAAACGCTTTTTGAGGTAAACGTCCATGGTGGAGTAGGCCTCTTCAACCGAATTTCTCAGTTGAATAAATCTGTTGTGCGTCGAAAAATACCACGCGACTATTGCTATGATTAAGAGCAACAGAACGCCTCCGCCCACGGAAAGCCCTACGATAAGCGGCAGATTGTTGTCTGCAAGTAACATTTTAACATATCTCCTTTCAGTTGAATTTTTTTATTTCGCCGAGAGCGTTTTTCAAAAACGCCTCCGCGGTCGAATCTTTCTTTACGGCGGCGAGCGCGTCGTCGAAATCGAACCATTTTACTTCTTCGATTTCCTTTTCGTCAATAACTGGTTCGCCGTTTTCCGCAATTATGAGGAAGTTGAACATAAGAACGTTCTTGGGCTCATGATACCTTGAAGACATATACTTGTATTTAACGGTATTGAGTTTTGTCTCTTCCTTGAATTCGCGCGTTACGGCTTTTTCGGCGGTTTCGCCTTTTTTGACGTATCCGGCAAACAGAATATATTCGTCCTGACCGCAGTGCTTCGCGAGCAGAATTTTATCTTTCGCTCTGTTCGTAACGACCATGCTTACGGCCACGGCGTATTGGGGAAATCTGAAAACGCCGCAATTTTTGCAAAAAGGCACGATGCCTTCTCCTTCGGCGTATTTGACTATGAGTTTTTCTCCGCATTCCGGGCAATAACTGAACATATTTTACCTCGAGGGGATTACCCTAAAAATTTTCCTTATATCATTATATACCAACTATTTTTAAATTTCAATACCTTGCGGCTATTTTCATATTTTTATTGACATAATTTTAACAATATTATATAATAAACAGAGTATAAAGGCGTCCGTAAAGCGCGTGCGCCGTATGAGAGGAAGGGTAATGAATTACGCCAGAGCCAAAGAAATTTTGAAAATACGCGGTCAGGAACAGCTTCTCGAATATTTCGAAGAACTCACTCAGGAGCAAAAAACCGCGCTTTTGAACGATATAGAAAACACGAATTTTTCCATTCTCAAAAACATAAAAAAGAACGAGACGAGAGTGCTCGGGAAGTTGGCGCCGATAAACGCCGTAACCGTGCAGGAAATAGCCCGCAGAAGAATGCAGTTCGAAACGGTCGGGTTAAATCTCCTTTCGGAGGGAAAAATAGGCGCCGTTCTTCTTGCCGGCGGACAGGGAACCCGCCTCGGTTTCAATAAGCCCAAGGGAATGTTCAATATAGGCGTAACGCGCGAGCTCTCGATTTTCGAACAGCAGATGAACAACATAAAGGAAGTAACCAAGATAACGGGCAGAAACTTCCCGCTGTTCATAATGACGAGCGTAACCAACAACGCCGAAACGGTGGCTTTTTTCGAAGAACACGAGTTTTTCGGATATCCGAAGGACAGAGTGCACTTTTTCATACAGGACGTTGCGCCCACTTGCGATTTCGACGGCAAGATTTTCCTCGACGAAAAATACCGCGTATCTCTTGCGCCCAACGGCAACGGCGGGTGGTATTCATCTTTGATAAACAGCGGTCTCAATAAAGTCATCGAGCGCGAAAATATCGAATGGCTCAACGTATATTCGGTTGACAATGTGCTTCAACGCATATGCGATCCCGCCTTTATAGGCGCAACGGTTTTGAAGCAGTGCCGTTGCGGCGCGAAAGTGGTCAAAAAGGTCAGCGCGGACGAAAAGGTGGGCGTTTTGTGCACCGAAAACGGCAAGCCCGCCATAGTCGAATACTACGAAATGCCCGAAAAGCTCAAAAACAAAAAGAAGAAGGGCGAGCTCGTTTTCAGATACGGCGTAACTTTGAATTATCTCTTCAACGTGCACGATTTGAACGCCACGTTGTCCGGAAAACTTCCCTATCATCTTGCCGAAAAGTCCATAGCGCACATCGAAAACGGCGTCAAAGTAAAGCCGGAAGAGCCTTGCGGTTATAAGTTCGAAACGCTTGTCGTAGATATGGTGAAACTCATGGGAAGCTGTCTCGCCTACGAAGTGGAGAGGGAAAGAGAATTTGCGCCCGTAAAAAATTCCACCGGCACCGACAGCGTGGACACGGCGCGCGAACTTTTAAGGAAAAACGGGATAAATCTTTGAAATTAACGATACACCGCTTGTCAGGAGGTTTCTGTTGAAAAAAATATTGGCGTCCATTCTTGCCGTATGCATAGGCCTTTGCGTATTTGCGGGCTGCGCCGCCGGAGCCGACGGCGTTGACGGCAGAGCCGGTCGGGATCTGGATATTTACGATATTTACGCAGCGGCAAATGAGGAACTCGAAAAAGAGGGCAAGGCAAAGCTCTCTCTCCTTGAATTTCTCAAAGAATATATGAATTACGACGGCGGAGACCTCGAAAAAGCGTCTTCACTTAAAACCGCGATAAACCGCTCGTTGCTTTCGAGCGTCAGCGTTTACGCCGTGCTCGAATACTCCGACGGCTCGTCATACTATCAGGTGGGCGGCGGAGTTATCGTGGAAGTCGATAAAGCGCAGGGCTCCGCATACGTATTGACAAATTGTCATATAGTTTACGACGATTCTTCGCTGTACACGTATTCGAGGGATGTGTTCGTGCTTTTATACGGCATGGAAAGTCCCCAAAACGAAGATTACAGAGTGCCGGCGGAGCTTGTCGGCGCTTCGGTATCGTACGATATGGCGTTGCTTAAAATAACGGACAGCGAACTTATCAGAAACAGCGACGTTCGCGCGGCCGAATTTTCTTCCTCGGACGAGGTGTTTGCGGGCGAGGCGGTATACACTATAGGCAATCCCGAACTCGAAGGTTTTTCGGTTACTTCCGGAATAATAACCAAGGAGAGCGAAACGATAGCGATAAATCTGTCGTCGCTTTATAACAATCAGAAATATTACAGAGTTATGAGAACGGACGCTTCCGTCAACAGCGGCAATTCCGGGGGCGCGCTGTTCAACCTTTCGGGCGAGATAATGGGAATAGTCAATTCGCGCAACAGCGACGACAATACGCAGGGCATCGGATATGCGCTCTGCGGAAGCTATGTAAAAAGGCTTTATAAACTTATGCTGGACGGCTATGGATCGACGAACGGCTTATACGGAGTGCGAAAAGCCGTATTCCCCACTAATTACGAGTATACGAGTTCGGCTTATTTCGACGTCGACGCCGGAGTAACGAGAATAAAGGACAAAATCGTGGTTACCTATACCGTCGGCGATCTTCACAAAGGCGATGTGATTAAAAACATAAAGATAAAAGACGGCGGCAAAGTGGTCGAAGACGTCGCGACGGACAGATATTATCTTCTTGACGACGTGCTGCTGTCTGCGAGAATGACGAGCACGGTAGTCTACACCGTCAGTCGCGGCGGGGAAGATATAGAGGTAGAAACTCTGCCCAATTTCAGATATTGCACTTAAAAAGACAAACGGCTCCGCGATTTTATTCGCGGAGCCGTTTTGCATGCTTTTTATTTTTCTATTTCGTTTATATCGTAGGGAGTGGCCTGATATACGTAGTAATTCAGCCAATTTATGTAAAAGAGATTGGCGGTTGAGGACCAATTCATCTTGACTTCTTTCATATCGCCGTCCGCAAAGTAGTTGACGGGCGGTTTTATGTCGAGGCCCTTGGCCTTGTCCCGTTCATACTCGTTTTTGAGAGTGTATCTGTCATATTCCATATGCCCCGTAACGAAAACTTGTCTGTTGTCCGAGCTTTTGATTATCGAGGCCCCCGCGCGTTTCGAATAGGCGAGGATTTTAAGTTCCTTTACGTGCAGTATGTCCTTTGCGTAGATTATCGTATGCCTCGAATGTGGCATATGGAACTCGTCCGAAATACCTCTCATCAGCGGTTCCGCAACGCCGTCTCTTATTCGTTGATGGGCAAAAATACCGAAACACTTCTCTTTAAGAGGGTGTTTTTTTATGCCGTAAAAATAGTGGAGAGCCGCTTGCGCGCCCCAGCATATGAAGAGAGTGGAAGTAACGTTCGATTTCGTCCATTCGAGGATTTCTTCGAGCTCCTTCCAATACGCAACTTTTTCGAAAGGCATGTTTTCGACGGGCGCGCCGGTGATTATCATGCCGTCGAACTTGCTGTTTTCGATTTCGGCGAAAGACTTATAAAATTTTTCGAGATGACCTTGGTCTACGTGTGTTGCGCAGTAAGAAGAGGTTTTTACAAGCGTTATGTTCACCTGCAAAGGAGAGTTCGACAAAAGCCGCATGAACTGCGTTTCGGTCGTCTCTTTTGTGGGCATAAGATTTAAAATCGCAATCTCTATCGGCCTTATGTCTTGTCCGCACGCACGCTCCTTATCCATAACGAAAATGCGTTCGCCCGTCAGAATTTTGTAGGCCGGCAGATCTTTATCAATAACTATGGGCATTGTAACCTCGTCTATAAATCAAACTTTTCCGAGCGCTTGCTCCAAATCGGCGATTATGTCCTCCGCGTTTTCAATCCCGACGGAGAGCCTTACGAGATTGTGGGGCACGCCCGCCGCTTTCAGATCTTCTTCCGAAAGTTGTCTGTGCGTGGTGGAAGCGGGGTGCAGAACGCAGCTTCTGACGTCCGCAACGTGCGTTTCCTGAGTTATGAGTTTGAGCGATTCCATAAACGTCGCGCATTTGGAAACGCTTCCCTTTATACCGAAACTCATCATTCCGCCCTGTCCGCAAGGCATATATTTTGCGGCGAGTTCATGATATTTGTTGCCCGCGAGCGACGGATGGTTTATCCATTCTATTTTAGGATGCTTTTCAAGATACGCCGCAACTTTCGCCGCATTCGAGGAGTGTCTCTCCATTCTCAGCGCGAGCGTATCGCAGCCTATATACGATAAGAATGCGTTTTGAGGGCTCATAATCGCGCCGAAATCCCTTATCATCTGCGCTCTGCACTTCGTGCCGAACGCCACGGGCAGTTCGGAATATACGAGACCGTGGTAGCTTTCGTCGGGAACGTTGAAAGAGAGGTATCTTTTATTGCCTTTGAAGTCGAAGTTTCCGCCGTCTACAATAACCCCGCCGAGGGCGGCTGCATGGCCGTCGAGATATTTTGAAGAGGAGTGCACTATGAGGTTCGCGCCCCACTTGAACGGATTGCATAAAATCGGCGTCGCGAGAGTGTTGTCCACGGCGAACAGCACGCCGTATTTTCGAGATATCGAGGCTATCTTTTCGAAGTCGAGAACAACTATGGAAGGATTGGCCACGGTCTCCGTGAATATTAGTTTCGTCCTCTCGTCTATGAGCTTTTCGATTTCCTCTTTGGGCGCGTCGGGATCGAAAAACCTACATTCTATCCCGAGCTTCGGCAAAGTGGTGGAAAAGAGGTTATAAGTTCCTCCGTAAACCGCGGCGGACGAAAGAATATTGTCTCCCGCGCCGGCCACCGTCATAACGGCAAGCGCCGTAGCGGACATTCCCGAAGAACATGCTATGCCGCAGACGCCGCCTTCGAGAGCGGTAACTTTCTCCTCGAACGCCGCAACCGTGGGGTTGGCGAGTCTCGAATAGAAGTAACCGTCGGATTTAAGGTCGAAAAGGTCGGCCATATCCTGCGTCTTTCCGTAAAAAAACGTTGTGGATTGCACGATCGGCGGTATTCTTGCCTCGCCGCTTTTCGGGGAGTATCCGGCCTGTACGCAAAGAGTGTCGGGTTTATAGTTTTCTTTCATAACGTAGCTCCCGCGCCGTTTAAAGCGCTTATTTATATTGTTTGATTTGTCTGTCGAGGTCTCGCTTGGCGTCTCTCTCGGCAATAGTTCTTTTTTTGTCGTAATTTTGTTTGCCCTTGCACAGCGCCAATTCCACTTTTACGAGGCTTCCGGAAAAATACAGCGAAAGAGGAATGAGAGTAAAGCCTTTTTCGTTTATTTTACCGGCTATTCTGGCGAGCTCGTCTTTGTGCATAAGCAGTTTTCTGTCTCTCTTCGAATCTTTTGACGAGAACGCTCCCGCTTTATCGTACAGAGGAATATGCATATTTTTGAGAGTGAGGTCGTTGCCGCGCAGAAAACAGAAACTGTCTTTGAGATTGCAGTTTCCCTTTCTGAGCGCTTTAACCTCCGCGCCTTCGAGCGCTATTCCCGCTTCGTACTTCTCGATAATGAAGTATTCGTAAGTAGCGTACTTGTTGTATGCGATACTCTTCATAAAGATTTCCTTTTCATTATATCACAAATCCGTCGATAGTAAAATGATTTTCACGCCGTAAGCTACTTTAAGAGCTTAAATAAACGCGCTTTCTTTCAAAGCGCAGATAAAACTCGCTTTAAAGACGGAGAATACAAAGCCGTTTAGCCTTTCGCGTCTGCGCGCCGGAAAACCCGTTGCGGTTAATAAAAAAGGCGGCCAATTTCAGCCGCCTCGGTAAAAACATTGTCAGGGTGCGATTATCTGCACGATATAAACTACGATGGAGAGTACGGACATAACCGCAAGAGCGATCCACGTCCATTTTTTGAGTTTGGCTTCGATGCTGTTTCCGCGATGCTTGCCGAAGAAAGTTTCGCTCGAAGCGGTTATACCCTGAATTCCGTCGGAATTGCTCTTCTGGAAGAGCACAATAAACACCGTAACCAAAGCGGTGAGAAAAATAAGTACAAGGCATGTTATCAGCACAACCCAATACACGGTATATAACGTATCGTTCATGCCTGCGGCCAACAGAGCAACCATTTTTTGACCTCTGAAAGAATTTTACTTGGAAAATTATAACACACGCAAAAGCATTTTACAATCAAAAACGCGCGGCTTTTGAAAAATTTAATCCGATTTTTTTATTTTGAATGATTTTTCGCCGAATTTATTTATGATAAATATGCCGGCGCACACCAAAAACAGCGCCAAAAGCGTGAAATAACTCAAAAGCTGTCCGCTCTCGCCCAAAATCGCCGCGGAGAACAGCGCGCCGAAGAGGGGATTAGTGCTTTTATACACCGCGACCTTCGAGACGGGATTGTATTTGAGAAGAAACCCTTGCAGAGTAAACGCGCACGCCGAGAGAAACGCAAGATATAAAAGCATAAACGCCGCGCCTGCGTCCATGTAGTCGATTCTGCCTCCCGAGCAAAGACCGATTACTATGAGGAGGAGCCCGCCGAAAAAGAACTGCCAGCCGCACAGCGCGGCGGTATTTTCCTTTTTCGAAAAGATTTTTACGAGTCCGGCGGCTATCGCCGAAGAGAGCCCGGAAAATATTATGAAGCCCTCGCCTGTGAGTTTGAACGAAAACGAAAAGTCCTCGCCGAGATTTATCAGAATAACTCCGCCGAATCCCAGAATACAGCCGAGAAGTTTAACTATATTGAACTTTTCCGTTCTGAACAGAAAGCAAGCGGCCAAAATCGTAAAGAACACGCCGAGGCCGTTTAAAACAGAAGATTTAACGCCCGCGCAATTTGCGAGACCTATGTAGAAAAACGTATATTGCAGAACCGTTTGAAACAGCGCGACAAACCCCACTCGCCATAGATTTTTAGCTTTCGGAACTAAAAATTTTCTGTTCGCGACGCTTCCGAACGCAACTACCAACATTCCCGCAAGCGTGAAGCGTATGCCCGCAAACAGTATCAGATCGGGCGAGGAAGAGGTATCAAGTCTGAACAGCTTATAGCCTATTTTTACGCACGGAAAGGCGCTGCCCCATAAAATACAGCAGAAAATCGCGCACAGACAAACCACAACGGGTTTGGAGAAAAATTTTTCGGGTTCTTTGAACGGGTTCACGTTATCATTATATTTTAAAATATCGGATTACGCAAACAAAAAGCGCCCGACGCGTCAAATTTCCGCGTCGGGCGCAAAAAAACATAATTACTTAATAAGGCATTTTCCCGTCATCTCTTTGGGAACGGGCAAGCCCATAACCGTTAAAAGAGTGGGGGCGAGGTCGGCTAAAATACCGTCGTCGCGCAGTTTTGCGTTTTTGTATTTTTCGGAGACGAGCACGACGGGTACGGGATTAGTCGTGTGCGCCGTAAAGGGCGAACCGTCGTCCGAAAGAAGTTTATCGGCGTTTCCGTGGTCCGCCGTAAGCAGAGCCGCGCCGCCCATGTCGAGTATTTTATCGGTTATCTTTTTGACGCACTCGTCCACCGTTCCCACGGCTTTTACGGCGGCGGGGATAACTCCGGTATGCCCTACCATATCGCAGTTTGCGAAGTTCAGAATCATTACGTCGAACTTTCCGCTGTCAAGCTCTTCGAGCGCCTTGTCGCAAACTTCGTAAGCGCTCATCTCGGGTTTGAGATCGTAAGTGGCAACTTTCGGCGAGGGTATCAGATCCCTCGTTTCGCCTATATTCGGCGCTTCCACTCCGCCGTTGAAAAAGAAAGTTACGTGCGCGTATTTTTCCGTTTCGGCAATTCTCAATTGCGTTTTCCCCATCTTGGCAAGATACTCGCCGAGAGTGTTTTCGAGAGTCGTCTTGGGGAACGCGATTTCCACGCCCTCGAACTCCGCGTCGTACACGGTGAAGCACACGTAAACGGGTTCTATAAAGCCGGTCTTTCTCTCGAACGCCGTGCCCTTGGGCACAATGAAATTTTTCTGCGAGAAAGCTCTCGTAATCTCGCGCGCTCTGTCGGGGCGGAAGTTAAAGCATATTATGCTGTCGCCTTTTTCGATAAGCCCCAAAGGCTTGCCGTCCTCGTAAATTTTCGTGGGCAGAACGAATTCGTCGGTAACTCCCGCGGCATAGCTCTCTTTGAGCGCGTCGACCGCATTGCAAGCCCGCGTTCCCGTTCCGAGAGTGAGCATATCGTAAGCCTTTTCCACTCTGTCCCAATTGTTGTCTCTGTCCATTGCGTAATATCTTCCCACAACGGAAGCTATTTTGCCGAAGCCGAGCTCATCTATCTCCGCTTGCAACTGCCTTACGAAATCCTCGCCGGAGGTGGGAGAGGTGTCTCTGCCGTCCATAAAGCAGTGAACGAACGCCGTATCGAGCCCGCGCGCTTTTGCCATTTTCAAAAGCGCGTACAGGTGCTCTGAATGACTGTGAACTCCGCCGGGGCCTATAAGACCGTACAAATGCAATTTCTTTCCGCCGTTTTTTGCGGCGTCCATAGCCTTGATAAGCGCGGGATTTTCGAAAAAATCCCCGTCCTTGATTGCCTTGGAAATTTTCGTCAAATCCTGGTAAACTATTCTGCCCGCGCCCATATTGAGGTGCCCTACTTCGGAATTGCCCATCTGACCGTCGGGCAAGCCGACGCTTAACCCGCTTGCGCCGAGTTTCGAAGAGGGATATTCCTCCATAAGCCTGCACACGTTCTTACTGCCGTTAAGGCACACCGCATTGCCGTCGGAGGCGGGCGCAAGCCCGTAACCGTCCATGATTATTATCGCATAGGGAATTTTTTTCATATTTGCGCCCTCTGAAATTTTTTTTAATTATACTACAAACCCACATATTTTACAAGTAAACGCGTGCGATTTTTGATTTAATTTACTTGACAACGCGCCTCGCTCTTTTTAAACTGATTTTTGAAGGAGAAGATTTTATGTTAGAAGCGTTTTTGGCCGCCGATATAGTTCCCACCCGCAATCTCAATCTTTTATATATAATTCTGGATTGCGTTTTTTTGGCGATATTTATAGGTCTTTTGATATGGAAACGCCGTTTTTCCACGCTTATATTCGCCCTTTTCGGAGGAATACTCTACACTGTCGTGGATTTCGGCGGATTTTATCTTTTAAGCCACACCCGCACGGTTTTTATAAACGGCGAACTTCAAGAGGCGTGGGGCACTTTTTGGGTGCTTTTGTGGATGTCGATGAGCTACGGCTTTACCAACTTTGCCTTTATATGGGTTTTGGTTGCCAAGGACGGTTACGCGAAATATTGGATTTTTCTGATAGTTATGTGGTGGATGATATGTCCTTCGATAAGCGAACTCGGAGGAGAGGCGACGATAACCACTTCGAGAACCACGGGCGCGTATCACGGTTGGATGGGCGTTGCCCTCGTGGTAAGCTATCTCGTTCTCATAATCTTGCTCATGAGAAAATCTCCCAAGGCGGCGTTCGTCAACGTGCTCAGACTGTGCGTAATAGGCATAGCCGTACAATTCGGATGGGAGTTTTCGCTGCTTGTCAACGGAATACGCCCCATGAATGAGGCGAGTATCCGCACGCTTATAGTCAACTCCTGCCTCGAAACGAATTTGGGAATGCCCCTGATTTACGCCATATATTATTTTTGGAGCAAGCGGTTTAATGAGGACTTATCTCCCGCAAAGAAGTCGGAAGAAGTTCCCCCCTGCCGAAGATAAACAAAATAATCAAATCAAAACAAAATAATCAAAATCAACGCCGCCGCGGATTTCCGCGGCGGCGTAATGTTTTAAATTTCTTCAATATTTTTTATATTTGCAAACAAGCTATCCTTGCGCCCGCTTTCACACGGCGTAAGGAAACCCGTCTAATAAAAAACAGACATCTTCGGATGTCTGTTTTTTCGTGAACCGATTATTTATCGTAATTTACAATAGTGGCGAAGTCGAGCTTCAACGAAGCGCCGCCTATAAGCCCGCCGTCGATATCCGGCTGAGCCATAAGCCCCTTGCAGTTGCCCGCGTTCATCGAGCCGCCGTATTGGATTATCACCTTTTGGGCGCACATGGGGCAGAACAGTTCGCCTATTTTATTTCTTATAAATGAAATAGTCTCTTGCGCTTGTTCGTCGGTGGCCGTCTTGCCCGTGCCTATCGCCCATACGGGTTCGTAAGCTATGACGATTTTCGTAACGTCCTCAATGCCGCTTAAACCTACGGTGAGCTGTCTCGAAAGCACTTTTTCGGTTTTGCCCGTTTCGCGCTCCGCAAGCATTTCTCCGACGCAAACGATGGGAGTAAGCCCCGCTTTCAACGCGGCGTGCAGTCTCATATTTACGCTCTCGTCCGTCTCGCCGAAGTATTGCCGCCTTTCGCTGTGGCCGATTATAACGTATTCCACGCCGTATTCTTTGAGCATCTCTGCGGAAATTTCGCCCGTATACGCTCCGGAGGGAGCCCAATGCACGTTCTCCGCGCCGATTTTTATGTTGCTTCCGGCGGCCGCTTTAACCATTTCGGGTATCAGAATGGCCGGAACGCACAGAGCCACGTCGCAATTCGCGTCTTTAACGAGCGGTTTAAGTTCCCCGATAAGTTTTGCGCCGCTCGCCGCCGTCATATTCATCTTCCAATTTCCGGCTATAAAAGGTTTTCTGCCCATAAATCACTCCTGTGTTTTAATCTTGAATATTATATCACCTTTCGGCGGTAATTGCAATTGACTGAATGAAGAAAATAAAAAAAGCGGCACAAAATATGCGCCGTCCGTTCAGTCGTCCTTTTTTGACTTTATAAATTTGCGTAAGATCAGATTTATGAATTGCGAAAGCGATCGGTCGTCTTTGTCGGCCTCGGCTTTAAGCTCGGCAAGCAAATCGGAATCTATTGTAATACTGATTTTTTCTTTTAAAGGTTTCATAATTCCACTCCTTTAAATAATTTTACTAAATATCACTTTTGTTCTTGACAAATAGCATAAAGTAGGATAAAATACTACCAAATACTACAAATAAAGAACAGTAAAACAAAGGAGACCGATATGAAATTTCTCTCAAAACTTGCTTTGCCTATCGTAATATCCGCATGCTTATTGGCGTTTCCCGCCTGTGCCGGAGACGACGGTCAGGGCGGCGGAAAAACTCCTCACGTAAACGTTACGGAAAACACCGATTTCTCGGCGCTTGTGTCGGAAGTGGTGAACGAGACCGGCTGGCGCGCGGCATTCGCGGACGACGGTTTCGGAACATATACGATTAAATTGGTCGAACATTCTGCCGAGACGGAAACACGCTATATCTATACACAAAAAACGTCCGGAGAGACAAAACGTTGTGCACGTATGGACGGAGACGATGATATGTATTGTTATCTCGGCACAGATGGCGAAAATGTATTTGTCTATGAAAAAGATGAGAACGCCGCTTGGAAAAAACTAACTGTGTCTTTGGGGAAATTGTCCGAAGAACAACGAGATAACGCGTTGTGGGAGCTTAAATATACTTTGGTGTGCCCCGATTTTTCCGAATATTTCGACCGATTTACGTATGACGAAAGCACGGGCGCATATAGTTATTACGATGAAACCAAGCTGGAAGGGTTGGAGACAAATTCGATTTTTGAAAATTGGAACGCGAATTACTATCTTGCAAAAGTAAAAATCGTCAACGGTAAACCCGCGTATCTTCAAGTTCAGATAGACGATTCCTATCATACCATATATGACATCTATTTATACGACTTTGACAGCGACAGCACAATAATAACTTATCCGGATGTTTGAATTTATCGCGAAGGTAAGAGGTTCGGCGCTACCGCAGCACGTATTACGGAGCGAAAAAATTTCCGCCTTACGCGTTGAATTTAAGCCGACTTCAAAAAAACGAGTATAAAAATTCCCCGCGGGATATCCCGCGGGGAATTGTATTTTTGAGTTATTTACTTTTTCTCGTTGAGGCACGCGATGCCGGGAAGAGTTTTGCCTTCGAATAGTTCGAGGGAAGCGCCGCCGCCGGTGGAGATATGAGTAACTTTATCGGCAAAACCGAGTTGCTGAACGGCCGCCGCCGAATCTCCGCCGCCGATAATGGTGGTGCACTTTCCGTAAACGTCGGCAAGCGCCTGAGCAACGGCTATCGTGCCCTTTGCAAGCGTGGGATTTTCGAACACGCCCATAGGTCCGTTCCAGATTACCGACTTCGCCTTTGCAATCTTGCTTGCGTACAGCGCGCGCGTTTTTTCGCCTATGTCCATACCCATTTTATCCGCGGGGATTTTGTCCGCGGGCACGGTTTCAACGGCTATATCGGCGTCGATGGGCTCGGGGAAAGAGGAGGTAACCACGGTATCCACGGGCAGAACGAGCTCTTTGCCGAGTTTTTCGGCCTTATCCATCATTTCCTTGCAGTAGCCTATTTTCTCTTCGTCAAGAAGCGAAGTTCCCACTTCATAGCCCTTGGCTTTGAGGAAAGTATATGCCATTCCGCCGCCGATAATGAGCGTATCGCATTTTTCGAGAAGATTTGAGATGACGTTGAGCTTGTCGGCAACCTTTGCTCCGCCCAATATCGCCACGAAAGGACGTTTGGGATTTTCAAGCGTATCGGCCATAACCGTCAGCTCTTTTTCAATAAGGAAGCCGCAAACGGCGGTCTTTATGATGCCGTATTCGACAATCGCGGCGGTGGAAGCGTGAGAGCGGTGAGCGGTTCCGAAAGCGTCGTTGACGTAAATTTCCGCGTCGTAAGCGAGCGCCTTGCAGAACGCTTCGTCTTTCTTTTCCTCTTCCCAATGGAAGCGGAGATTTTCCAACAGCACGGCCTCGCCGTCCTTCAATGCGTCGCG
This sequence comes from uncultured Clostridia bacterium, assembly GCA_947628505.1. Taxonomy (GTDB): domain Bacteria; phylum Bacillota; class Clostridia; order Christensenellales; family Borkfalkiaceae; genus Coproplasma. Next base: position 22,472 of record CANRAD010000003.1, on the reverse strand, counting down.
CTTTGCGGTGGCGTCAGGGCCTATTACGTCCTTTGCGAACGCTACTTTGCCGCCGAGCAATTCGTTGAGTCTCTTTGCAACGGGTTCGAGCGTCAATTTTTTAGGCTCGTCTTTTTTTGCCTTTTCCACGAGAGCTTCGGCGGTAGTTTCGCCGGCCTCTACTTTTTTCAAATCTTTTTTATTGAGTTTGACCTCTGCCGAGAAAATGGAGTGGGGCTTGCCCATATGCGAGCAAAGAGTTACGCGCGCGCCCTTTTCAAGCAGGTATTTTATTGTGGGGAGCGCGCCTACGATTCTGTTTTCGTCGGTTATAACTCCGTCTTTCATGGGCACGTTGAAATCGCAACGCACGAGCACTTTTTTGCCTTTGAGGTCTTTGAGATCCTTAACGGACATCTTGTTCATAGCAATCTTACTCCTTAAAATTTTGTACTTTTTTATTATAAATAAAAAATTTTTTGCTGTCAATTAAATTACATATGCGCCCGCCCGGAAAAAGTTTTGCGGGTTTGCGCCCCGACTTTTCCGCGCCCGGAAAATCAAAAGCGTATAAAGCCGCGAAAACGTTTGTGTTGCGGACGGTAATATGTTATAATCTCTCAAAATACGTACAGGTGCGCATATATGAAAGTTTGCGTTGCGGGGCTCGGCCTTATAGGCGGCTCCATGTGCATGGCGCTTCGCCGCGCCGGCTTTAAAGTTTACGGTTGGAACCGCTCGCCCGAGGCGTTGAACTATGCCTTGAAAAACGAAATAATTGACGGCGTTGCGGAGAATTTCCGCGGATACGACGCGGTGTTTGTTGCGCTCCCGCCGGAAGCGGCGGTTGAATTTATGTGCTCCGCGGATTTTTCCGAGGGCACGATAGTTTCGGATATATGCGGCGTTAAAAGCTGGGTGGAGGAGCGCGTTTATTCCGCGCCTCGCTCTTTCAGATATGTCGGCTGTCATCCCATGGCAGGCAAAGAGGTGTCGGGAATCAAAAACGCTTGCGCAGATCTCTTCGACCGCGCAAGTATGGTCATAACGAGCTCCGCCGTTACCGACGCCGCCGCTCTCGACGTAATCCGCGAACTCACGAAGGCTATGGGGTTCGCCCGCATAGTCGAGTGCTCCGCCGAAGTGCACGACAGAAAAATCGCCTACACTTCCCAGCTTGCCCACGTGCTTTCCAACGCATACGTCAAAGACGCCGAAATCGAGAACTGCTTCGGTTTTACGGGCGGAAGTTTTCAGGATATGACGAGGATTGCGGGCGTGGACGAAAGAGTATGGGCGTCGCTCTATATGCTCAACGCCGGGAATTTAACCGAAAAGATTTCTTCTCTCGTCTCGTCTTTAAACGAAATTTCCGCCGCCATTTCAAAGGGCGACAGAGCTCTGCTCGAAAAGGTGCTCAAAAGCGGCAGGGAGTTGTTCGAAGCCGGCAGGGAGAATATCGGCGGAGACGACGGCATTTTTGTAAAAAATCTGAAATAAATTTTTGATTATGGTTCGGTAAAACGTGGCGTTTTGCCGGACCTTATGCTATAATGGATATGGATAGCGACAAAATCGCGCCGGAAAAGCCGCGTATTTCGGAATAAATAAGAAAATACGGCCGTCGGCCGAGCCGCAAAACCGGCAGTCCGCGGATATGAAACGTCGTTTAAAGCGCGGTATTTATACGGGTGATTTATGAAATGCACGGTTAAACTTTCGGGCGCGGGCGGCGTAGAGGTCGTAAGCGCGGGCGAACTCCGAATAAAAGACGGCGGATTTTCGCTCTCGTATCGCATTGAAAAAGATATGTGCACGCTCTCCGGGAACGGGGATTGCGTCAGACAGATAAGAAAAGGTTCGTTTTATACGGAAATGCTGTTTACGCCCGGCCGCGAAACCGCGTGCGTCGTCGGCGGGAACGGTATGAGCGGCGAAATACCGCTGTTTACCCGTTCGATAGACCTTTTTTCAAGCGCGGATTTTTTGTCGCTTGAAATAGATTATGTTCTTGCGGAAGAAGAAATAAATCTGAAATTGACCGCGGAGCGGAATTCAACGCCGCGGCAAGGAGAATAAATGAAAATAGAATATTTGGGACATTCGTGTTTCAGACTTGAAGAGAGCACGGGCACGTCCGTTGTGTGCGATCCGTATGCCGAAGCCGTCGGTTTCAAAATGAAAAGCACAAAGGCCGACGCGGTAACGGTTTCGCATCATCATTTCGACCACGACAACGTTGCTGCGGTAGGCGGCAATCCCGTCGTTATAGACAGGGAGTGCAGCTATAATCTTCCCGGCGTGGAGATAAACGCCGTAAAGAGTTTTCATGACGGCGTGCGCGGCAAAAAGCGCGGCGAAAACGTCATTTTCAAGTTCAGAATGGACGGGATAGACGTCTGTCATCTCGGCGATCTCGGCGAAGCGTGCTCTCCCGAGCTCATTGAGCTCATTCTGCCGGTAAACGTATTGTTGGTTCCCGTCGGAGGGAATTACACGATAGACGCGGAAATGGCCAAAGAGTATGTCGACAGAATAATGCCGGACATAGTTATTCCCATGCATTACCGCACTAAGGACTGTCAGATAGATATAGACAAAGTGGACGAATTTCTCAAACTCTTCGACGACGAGTACGTAACGGAAAGCGACGAGAGCGAGGTTGAGTTGACGCGCAGCGATCTCGGCGACGAAACGCGCATATTGGTGCTCAGGAGGGCTTGAAATGCCTGATAACATTGTTATCTCCGACATAAGGGAGCGCATAATGAAAAAGACAATTCACGAGTTGAGGCAGATAGCGAGACTCGTGGGCGTAGCGCATCCCGCCGACGGTAAAAAGGAGAGGCTCGTCGAAGATATAACCAACATAATGACGTGTCGCCTCGAACCGGCGCCCCGCACTTCGCGCGGCGCGCCGCCCAAGGCATGCGAATACGATAAGGGCCTCGTGGCCGATATAGAGGCTTGCAGGGAATATTATCTCGCCGAAAAATTGGGCACGGGCATAGTCGGCGAGCGTTATGCGTGCGTTTCCGACGGACAAAGCGGAACGGATTGCCGTGGTATTCTCAAAAAATGCGATAAACGCTATTTTCTTCGCGTCGAAGGCTGTTCTCCTTCGCGCAACGACGTGTTTGTCCACGATTCGTTCGTCAATCGCTTCGATTTGCGCGAGGGCGACGAGATAGTTGGGCTCGCAATGAGCCGCAATCCGTCCGAGGCGCCGGGGCTTGTCGCCGTAACTTCGGTGAACGGCTTCTCGCCGGACGGCATAAAGAGGAAGAATTTCGGCGAACTTACGGCGGTTTATCCTTCCGAACGTCTGAAAATTTCCACTGCCGGAAGCGGCGCGTTCGGCAAGATGTGCGATTTGTTGGTTCCGCTCGCCATGGGGCAGAGAATAGTTTTTTCCTTGCCCCGCACGATAAAGAGCAAGGACTTTATAGGCCTCCTTTCGGAAGCCGTCGCCGCGAATTGCCCTTCCGCCAAAACTGTGGTTTTCACGATAGCCGCTCGGCCGGAGGACATAACCTTATTGAAACGCGTTGTGTCCGACGGCTATTTCTGCACGTCGTTTGCCGATAGCGACGGAGAGCATGTGTCGGCTTGCGAATTTGTCGCCGAATATTTGAAGCGCAGATCGGAATGCGGCCTTGGCACGGTGCTTATAGTCGAAGGCCTCGCTTCGCTCTTTAGAGCGTGCAGGGAAGAGGGCGACCGCTCGGGATACAAAAAGCTCTTTTCGCTCGCCCGCTGCGCCGAAGAGGGCGGCTCGTTGACGGTAATGGCGCTTGTCCGGAGAGGCGAAGGCGTCGAGAGCGAAGTTCTTTCTGAACTTTCGGCCGCGGCGAACGCAGTGATAACGGTGGATAACGCCGGAAATTTAAACGTTTCTGAAAGTTATTCGCTCGATTCCGGACTTTGGTCGCCGGACGAAGAATCGGCCGCCCGAAATATAACGTCGGCCGTTGAAAACGGAACGCCGGAATCGGAAATAGCAAAAGTTTTTTCCTCGGCGGCGAGCGTCGGCGAGATAGTGGAAAGGTATAAATAATGGCAGATAAAAACGCTTTTACCGATAAAGTCAGAATAACCGTGAAATCCGGCGACGGCGGCGACGGAATGAACTCTTTCAAGTCGTACAAAGGCAAGCCCGCGTGCGGCCCCGACGGCGGCGACGGCGGAAAGGGCGGAGACGTATGGGTTACGGCCGATTCCGGAATCAACGATTTGCTGGCTTACAGATATATATCCAAATATTTTGCCGGAGACGGCGAACGCGGCGGCTCTAACAAATGTTCCGGGAAGTCGGGAGACGACGTGGTTTTAAAAGTTCCCGTCGGAACGGTTATAAGGGACGAGGAGAGCGGCGCAGTCATAGCCGATATGTTTTCGGACGGAGAGAAAAAACTGCTCGTTGAGGGCGGCAGAGGCGGAAAGGGCAACGTCCGTTTCACTACATCCACCCGGCACGCCCCCAATTTTGCTCAAAAAGGCGAAAAAACTCAGCCGCACGTCGTTATTTTCGAACTCAAAGTCATTGCCGACGTGGGCATAATAGGCTTTCCAAACGTTGGCAAATCCACCCTTCTCTCGAAAATTTCCGCGGCCAGGCCCAAGATAGCCAATTATCACTTTACGACATTGTCCCCCAATCTCGGCGTAGTGAATTATTACGACAATTCCTTTGTCGCCGCGGATATTCCGGGACTTATAGAGGGCGCGGCGGACGGCGTGGGGCTCGGCCACGATTTTTTGCGGCATATAGAGCGCACGAGATTGCTCTTGCACGTTGTGGATATATCGGGGGTGGAAGGCAGAAATCCGGTCGACGATTTCATAAAGATAAACGCGGAACTTGAAAACTATTCCGAAACTCTCGCCGCGCTTCCTCAAATAGTTGCGCTCAACAAACGCGACATATGCGGCGCGGATGAAAATATAGCCGTATTCAGGAAGAAATACGGCAAAAAATACGACATATATGCGATTTCCGCAATCGACGGCGCGGGAACGGAAGAGCTGTTGAAGGGCATTTTCAACGCCTTGAAAGAGCTCCCGCCCGTAAAAAGAGTGGAGGCGGACGAGAATTTTACCTACACCGTGAGCGGCAACCTCGGCTTCGAGATTTATCTCGACGACGGCGTTTACGTAGTGGTGGGCAGTCTCGTGGATATGCTGTGCCGCAACGTCGTTTTGAACGATCCCGATTCAATGGCCTATTTTCAGAAGATTTTGCGTGAAAAGGGAGTTATTTCAAAACTTTCCGAGATGGGTATAAAAGAGGGCGACACGGTGAGCATAGGCGAAGTCGAATTCGACTTTGTGCCTTAAAAAGGAGAAAATATGTTAACATCGAAACAGCGCGGCAAATTGAAAAGCCTTGCCGCAAATCTGCAACCCGTGGGGCAGTTGGGCAAGGACGGCATAGGGGAAAACATGCTTAAAAGTTTTTCTGAGTGCCTCGACAAGCGCGAACTCATAAAAATTCACATTCTCGAAAACGCCGAAGGCGCTCCCGAGGAAATCGGCCGCGAATTGGCAAGGCTTTTGAACGCCGAGTGCGTTATCGTCATCGGAAGAAAGGCGGTGTTGTATCGTCGGTCTTTGAGGAAAGACGTCGAGCACATTCAACTCTGATTTACGACGAGCGACGCGGCCGCGAGTATTAAAAGCAACGAGCCGCTCACAATATAGTAGACGGGGTAAAAAGTAATATAGCTCATCGCTATAAGAGCCGTTCCGGACCAGAAGAGCGGCGCCCTTAGCTTACGTGAAAATCTCGCCTTGATTCTTTTTATTATACTTATCTTTTTCGCCTCTTCGTAAATGTACTTTTCGGGCAACAGATTTTTTTCTTTGAGAAGGGAATATACCTCGTTTATCGAGATTGTTTCAACAGCGAAATTTTCCGCGAGATTTTCGGCGGCAGGCGAAACCGACGAGCAATATATCTTCTTTTTTCCGTCGAAGCGCGATTTTATCACCGCGGCTATATCGTCCTCGTCGAGAGGGCTCATTTTAAAATTGAAATAAGAGGCGCAATCGCCCTTTATAACGGCGTTTCCGCGTATAACGGCTCCTTCGCCGGCCGCGCTTTTGAAAAGTTTTTTTATATATGCGTCCGACGAGAGCGAGAGGTGCATCGAAAGGAGCTTTTTGTTCTTTTCGTCTTTGGAAAGCAACAGTTTTTTGTCCTGTTTTCCGCCGATGTACAAAAAGCTCAGCGTTCCGAACAGCAGACAGGCGAGAATACCGAATACAAGTCCCGTTGCGGGGCTTTTGGTATAAAATCTTACGGCGGTAAAAAAGAGCAAAAACGCGCACAGCGCGGTGAACAGAGTGTCCGATATGAGCGGCAGATTCAATCGTTTCATAAATCGGATTATTAACTTAAATTCGGATATCTAAACAAAATGAAAATTGCAATCTACGGCGGAGCTTTCAATCCGGTTCACAACGAGCACGTGAATATCGTAAACGCGGCGATTGACGCTTTGGGCCTCGACAAAGTGATAATTGTGCCTACAAACGTCTCTCCGCACAAAGGCGGAGAATTGTCGGTGCGCGGCAGAGACAGGCTCGAAATGTGCCGTCTCGCTTTTACCGATAAAAGGACGGAGATAAGCGATTGCGAAATAAAGCGCGGCGGAATAAGCTATTCTTACGTTACGTGCCGCCGATTCAGAAAATTATATCCGAACGACGAACTGTATTTCATAATCGGCGGAGATATGCTTTCTTCGTTCCGCTATTGGAAAGAGCCGGAGGAGATTTTGAAGTGCGTAACCCTTGCCGTATGCGCGAGGGAAAACGCAAAGGATATATCTTCGTCCGTGCGTTCGTTTTCGTCTTATTTCAAAAAGAGCGTTGTGGATTTCGGATACGTCGGCAAAGACGTGAGTTCCACGAAAGTGCGGGCTCTCGCCGCTCTCGGCGAGGATATTTCGGATTATGTTCCGGAGCCGACGGCCAAATATATATTGTCCAAAGGACTGTATTTATTGCCGGAAGCGCGGGGAGTGAAAAAATATCTTACTGCGGAGCGTTGGCGGCATACAGTGCGCGTCGCGGTCTGCGCGGCGTCGCACGCGAGACTTGCCGGCGTATACGAGTATGACGCTCTGATGGCGGCGGCTCTGCACGATTGCGCAAAGTATCTCGGCTCGGACGCGTCGGAATTGAAAGGCTTCGCATTTCCCGAAAACGTGCCGTCTCCGGTAATGCATCAGTATACGGGTGCATATGTGGCGGAGCACACATTCGGAATAAAGGATAAAAACGTTCTGAACGCGGTGCGCTATCACACCAGCGGCAGAGAGAATATGAGCCCGCTCGAAAAGCTCATATTTTTGTCGGACATGCTCGAAGAGGGGCGCGATTTCGAGGGCGTAGATGAACTTCGCAAGCTGTTCGAGAAGGATTTGGACGTCTGTCTTCTCGCGGCGCTCGAACATCAGATTGCCTATCTCAAAGGCAACTCCAAGCCGATATATCCTCTCACGGAGAGAGCTTATAGATATCTGAAAGAGCAAAAATATTGATATATTGAGGTTTTTATGACAAGTCTTGAAAAAACGTTGTTGATATGTAAGATTCTCTCTTCGAAAAAGGCGAAGGGAATAGTTTATCTCGCCGTGGAGAGCAAAACAAGTCTTTGCGATTATTTCGTCATTTGCGGCGGCTCTTCCAAAACTCAGGTAAAGTCGCTCGCAGAAAATCTCGAAGAAAAACTCGAAAAAGAGCACGGCGAAGTTCCGCGCCGTTTCGAGGGCGTAAAAGAAGGCCGTTGGGCGGTGCTCGATTACGCCGACGTCATAGTTCACATATTCGGGGACGAGGAGAGGGATTTTTATAACCTCGAACGCCTTTGGGAAGACGGCGAAAATATCGTGCGCTACGAAGAATAGAAAAGCGGGCTTTCGGAAGCCCGCTTTTTTGATTGTATTAAATTTTACAGCGCCTCGTTTTCCGCGGCGGCGAGAATATATCTCGCCACGGCGGGCGCGTTCTTGCTCCCTATCACGCCGGCGCCCATATCCACGGCGGCGCTCATCTCCGATACGCTCGAAACGCCCTCGGCTTTTATCGTGCATCTGTCTTTGAGAGCTCCCCGCATTTCCGCTATGGTCTGCATTCCGTCGCCGCCGTATTCTCCGGATATCGTTTTCACGGAATTGACCTTGCATTCCGCGGCGAGCATGCACAGCCTTATTATTTCGTTTTTTGTCAGCAGATCGCACTCCGCCGAAATGCGCAAAGAATGATTTTTGGCCGCAGAGCGGAGTTTTTTGAATTCGCGTTTGACGTAGGGGAAATTCCCGTCGCGTATGTGCGCTATGGGCACGGTAACTTCCACTTCGTCCGCGCCGTCCTTTATTGCCCTTTTGACGGCCTTTGCCTTGATATAAGTCGTATCTCCGCCGTCCGGATATCCTATGCAGGCAATGAGCGAGCTTTCTCTTTTTGCGGGCGCGCCGAGATAGGTGGAGCACGGCTTCACGAAGCACGGAGCCACGCATATTCCGCCCAGCCGAAGAGAGGAGGCGTCCGCGCACGCCGCTTTCAGTGCGGAGAGACCTGTCGTAACGTCCGATAAATTATATTCGATTTTCTTTATTTGCGCTCTCGCCGCCTGCAAGTTTATCTTATGCTTGAATTCTTCGAAAAGCGCTTTTTCGTTATCGGTAAAGTCCTTGAATTCTTTTTCGCTCATAAAATTTACCATATCTCCCAAATTTCCGCAGTAAATATCAATTTTCAGTTTTAAAACGCCGTTATGATATTGATATGTTCATCGGAATTCTGTATTTGTTTTTAACTTTTCTCTTTTGTTTTATTCTCGTGCACGTAATAAAACTCGCATATCTCGGTTTTCAATCCTTGAAAAAGCCGGCGGAAAAGCCCAAACCCGTTGAGAAGAAAGCGCCCGAACCGGTCTATTATATAGTGGAGAGGAAGCGCACTAAAAAGAGCTATTCCGATCCGAAAGAGATAAAATTCAAGTGAAAAGAAACGGCGCGCGGCAGTTGCCGCGCGCCGTTCGGATATTATGTTTACCTTACTATGATAAGTTTTTTCTTTGCTCTCGTTATGGCGGTGTAGAGCCACCTTGCTCTGTCTTCCTTGAAAGCGTAGCTCTCGTCGAACACAACCGCGTTGTCGAATTCAGAGCCTTGCGCTTTGTGGCAGGAGATGCAATATCCGTATTCGAATCGGTTGAGCGTAAACGCGCCGACCGCCTCGCCGTTTTCGTCTGTTTTTTCGAAATAATCGCCTCGCCGGTATGTATAATTGCCATCCGTGAAAATTCCCGTATCGAACGGCAGCGCTTCCGGACAGAAATCTTCCAGAAAATCCGGCTTGAATTGCAGAAATCCTATATTTTTCGAGTAATCGTAAAACGGCTCGTATGCCCAACCCATTATGCCGTTGACGAGATTGAAACGCCCTTCTGCGTCGATATACGTCTCCCAATTGTTCTGAGTGCATATGAGCTTGTCTCCGGTCTGCGGCAGGTCTTTGAAGCCGAGATAAGCGCGCACTTCGTCGTTTATCTGCGCCCGCGTTTTGTTTATACCGCAGATAATCTGACTTGCGTTTAAAAGCGTTGTTTTACGCCTTTCCCCCGAAAAGTACCGTCTGTTTACGACGGCCGCGCAATCTCCGTAATTTCCGTATGGAATAAACGAACCTTCGCGCGCCATTTTAGAAAGCGCGATTATGGGATTGCCGAGCTGTTGTCTGACTATTTCCGAGAGAGTGTAGTCCGGGGAAGAGAGATAGCTGTTCATGCCTTCCACGGGCGGCAATTGCGCGCTGTCTCCGCAGAGAAGGAGCTTTACGCCGAATTGGGCAAGGTCCCATAAAACTTCGTCTGAGACCATCGAGGCTTCGTCCAGCACGATAAGTTTTATGGCTTTGTCTATGCTGTCGCGCCTTTTGAAGCTCAATTGCTCGACTTTTATTTTTTTTCCGTTCAATTCAATTTCTTTTTCTTCTGTTTTGGATTGATATATAAGTCTGTGAAGAGTGGAAGCGGGTATTCCGGACCTTATGAGCACGGTTGCGGCCTTTCCCGTCGGGGTTACGAACGCGCAGCTTACGTCCGGTTCGAGTTTCAAAGCGTCCTCGACCACGGTTTTTATAAGAGTAGTCTTTCCCGTTCCGGCATAGCCCGCCAGAACGAAAATTTGTCTGTCGGAGCGGTAAAACCAATCCGTTATCAACTTATATGCGCGAAACTGATCTTCGGTCAAAGCAGAAACCATATAAAGATTATATCCCTTGTAAAAAGCAATTTGCAAGCGTTTGCCGCTTTTCTTGTCAAAAAAATTGCCGTTCGGCCGTTTAAATTTCGATATGGCTATTGACTACCGCCTTGGATTGCGATATAATAATCAGTGGAAAAATTTTGCTTACGAGCAAATAATAACGGAGGAATAATATGAGCTATAAAACAAGAGAATGGCGCAATTCCATGCGCGTAACGGTGGACTACAATTATATGATGTCCAAATACCTCGGAGATAAAGGTATTACCGACGCGGAGTTGCGCGCTGTTAAGGATAAAGCGCAGGAAGCCTATGAATACGTGGAAGCAAATCGCGGAAGAGACGATTTGTATATGGGTTGGACAGAGCTTCCCTATAATCAGGACGAGATAGTTGCCGATATTCTCGCAACTGCGAAAGAAGTGCGGAAAAAGTTTAAATATTTCGTCGTTCTGGGAATAGGCGGAAGCGCTCTCGGCCCCATAATGGCGTTCAACGCGCTCAAACATCTTCATTATAACGAACTGCCTCAGAAGATGCGCGGCGGTCCCAAGTTCTATGTCGAGGACAACGTCGATCCCGTCAGAATGCAGGCTCTGCTCGACGTAATCGAACCCGAAAAAACATGCTTTAACGTCATATCGAAGTCGGGCGCGACGAGCGAAACGATGACGCAGTTCCTTATAATATCGGACATACTGAAAAAGAAGGGCGTAAATCTTCCCGAGAATATGATATTCACAACCGACGCAAGCCGCGGAAATCTCATAAAGATAGACCAGAGCTTCGGCGGCAAATTCAAAAAATACGTTCTTCCCGACGGCGTGGGCGGAAGATTTTCCGAGCTCTGCCCGGTAGGCCTTCTTCCGGCGGCCGTTCTCGGAATAGATATCAAGGGTATGTTGGCGGGCGCCGCTTATATGGATAGTTTGTGCAAAAAGCCCAACATTTCCAAGAATCCCGCTCTCGCGGTCGCGGCCATTCAATACATAACTATGCGTCAAGGCAAGAACATAAACGTGCTCATGCCCTATTCCGACAATCTCAAACTCATGGCCGATTGGTATTGCCAGCTCTGGGCGGAATCGCTCGGAAAAGCCGTCGACTATGCCGGGAACACCGTCAACGCAGGCACTACGCCCGTCAAGAGCCTCGGCGTAACCGATCAACATTCGCAGGTTCAGCTCTATATCGAAGGCCCTTACGACAAGGTAATAACGTTTATATCCGTTGAGAAGTACGCCACGGAAATGCCTATCGCTCACGGTTGCGAAGATATCCCCGACGTAGGTTTCCTCGGCGGACACTCCATGCAGGAGCTTATACAGGCGGAGAATAAAGCCACGGCTTATGCGCTCATGAAAGCGGGCAGAATGAATTACACGATAAATATGCCCGAAGTAAATGCGTTTACGTTAGGTCAGCTTATGTTCCTTCTCGAACTGCAAACGGCGTATACGGGCGCGCTTCTGAATATCAATACGTTCAATCAGCCCGGCGTTGAAAACGGCAAGAAAGCGACGTTCGCTTTGCTCGGCAAAAAGGGTTACGAGGAGAAGAAGGCGGAAATCGACGCCGCTCCCGCGCTCGACGATAAATATATCGTTTAAAATTCAAAGAGGAAGCGGGGCGGTAACAACCGCCCCGCTTATAAATTTTATGGAACCGTACTTGATTGCAATAATATGCGTTGCGGGCGCAATCTTGCTGTTTGGGGTTGCGCTTTTTGTCTTTGCGCTGTTCATAAAGAGAGCGGCTTTCGGCTCGCGTTGCGATAAAAACACGTTGCTCAGGTATTTTACGGGAGCGGATTTCGGACTTTCGGAAGAAATATACGAAATAGCTTCCGTCGGCAAAACTTGCCGAATACGCGCGGCGCTGTATAAAAAAGGCGAACCCTCACGGGACGCGCTCGTGATTTTCTGCCACGGCATGGGACCGGGGCATATTGCCTATACCACCGAAATAGCTTATTTCTGCTCGCTCGGATATGCGGTGCTCGCCCCCGATTACGAGGGTTGCAATCTGTCCGACGGCAAGAGCATAAAGAGCTTGAAAAGCGGCGTTGTCGCCGCGGAGGCGGCCGTAAAATTTGCGCGCCGCGAATTGAAAGCGGAAAAAGTATATCTCGTCGGCCACAGTTGGGGGGCGTATTCCGCACTTGTCGCCTCTTCGCAGGTTAAAGCGGATAAAGTTGTGGCAATGTCCGCGCCCGATAAGCCGGCAAAAGTCATATATTCCGCACTTTCTTCGCGCACAAATAAATTCTTGGCAAAGCTTTTATATCCGTTCGTGAGTATGGTATGCGGTGGCAAGTCCTCCGCCGCATGCGCAGAAAAGAGCGGCGCGCCCGTATTGCTCGTCCACGGCGAAAACGACGAAGATGTTCCCCGCGGGAACGCCGCGTTTTATAAAGCCGAGGGCGAAAACATAAAAAAACTTCTCGTAAAAGACCGCGCGCACAATCCCTACAATACCGTTGCGGCGGAAGCGCGGTTGAAAGAACTGACGGGAAATCTCCGCAGAGTTGGTTCGGGCGACGTTCCGAAAGAGTATTTTGAGAACTTTGATTTCAGCGCCGCAACCGAAGAGGACGTCGCCGTAATGGGCGAAATCTCGCGGTTTTTGTCGGGAAATTAGCCGATAAAACAATTGACAAAAATATTCAAGTAGTATATACTTTACCCAAAGTATGGCGTTTTAAGAGTCCATGCAAATATTCGGCGGCGAAGAGCCGCATTATTGATTGAGTTAAAACTCGGTTTTTTAAGTTGATTACTTTATAATCAAATCCGGAAAGGTCGCTTGTGAAACGGTCAATAAGAGTAGTAAAAGTATTTGCTATATAGACTCTGTAAAAAAGTCCTAACCAAGAAAATAAAAGCTCGGAACGCGTATAATCGCATATTCGGTAGTTTTTAGCGACCTTTTCAGGTCGCTTTTAATTTACTTTGCGAGGAACTTGAATGAGAGATCAGAGACGCGCGCCGCTTTACGAGGCCTTGGAGCGCTTCCGAAAACAGAGAGTAGTGCCTTTTGACGTGCCGGGACACAAGCGCGGTAGAGGAAACCCCGAGCTTGTAGAACTTCTCGGCGAAAAATGCGTCGGAATAGACGTAAACTCAATGAAGCCGCTCGACGACTTATGCCATCCGGCTTCGGTGATAAAGGAGGCCGAGGCCCTCGCCGCCGAAGTATTCGGCGCCGCGCACGCTTTTTTCATGGTCGGCGGCACTACTTCCGCCGTTCAGAGCATGATTTTATCCGTCTGCAAAGAGGGCGATAAGATAATAATGCCGAGAAACGTCCATAAATCGGTAATAAACGCCTTGATTTTGTGCGGAGCGATACCCGTTTACGTCAATCCGGAAGTGGACGTCAAACTCGGAATATCTCTCGGAATGGAGCCGCAAAAGCTCGAACAGGCCGTCAAGGACAATCCGGACGCCGTAGCGGTCTTGGTCAATAATCCCACATACTACGGAATATGCTCCGATCTGCGTTCGATAGTTGCGATAGCGCACAGACACGGCATGAAAGTGCTTGCGGACGAAGCGCACGGCACGCATTTTTCGTTTAACGACGATTTGCCCGTTTCCGCAATGGCGGCGGGCGCGGATATGTCGGCGGTTTCGATGCATAAATCCGGAGGAAGCCTTACGCAGAGTTCGCTTTTGTTGCTCGGCGATTCGGTAAACGCGGATTACGTGCGTCAGATAATAAATTTAACTCAGACCACGAGCGCAAGCTATCTTTTAATGGCGAGCCTCGATATATCGCGCAGAAATCTTGCGCTTAACGGCGAACAGGCCTTTAAAAACGTAATAGAGATGGCCGACTACGCCAGAGGCGAGATAAACGCGCTCGGTGATTGGTATGCGTTCGGCAAAGAGCTCATAAACGGCGCTTCCGTCTACGATTTCGACGTAACGAAATTGGCCGTATACACACGCGACGTCGGGCTTGCGGGAATAGAAGTTTACGACATTCTCCGCGACGAATACAATATCCAGATCGAGTTCGGGGATATTTCCAATATACTTGCATATGTGTCCATAGGCGACAGGTTGCAGGATATAGAGAGGCTCGTGGGCGCGTTGGACGATATGCGCAGATTGTTCAAGCGGGACAAATCGGGAATGTTGTCCGCGGAATACGTCTCTCCGAAGGTGTCCGTTCCGCCGAGAAAGGCCTTCTATTCCGAAAAAGTTTCGTTGCCGCTTTCGGCCGCGGAGGGCAGGATATGCACGGAATTCGTAATGTGCTATCCGCCGGGAATACCCATTCTCGCCCCCGGCGAGCTGGTAACGGCGGAGATTATAGAATATATCGGCTATGCCAAGGCAAAGGGATGCAATTTGCAGGGCACCGAGGATTTTGCGGTAGAGCGCATTAACGTTCTCAAATAATCGTTCGGCTTTCGCCGCTTATGCGCGGCTTTCCGTTGGATTTGAAATATCTGTACAGTGAGGAAAATATTTATGGAAATGTGGTTTTCCGATGTCCATACTCCCAACATCAAGCTCAATATAAGAGTCAAAAAACAGCTGTTTTCGGAGAAGAGCGATATTCAGCAGGTCGACGTGTTCGACAGCGCCGATCTCGGCAAGTTCATATCTCTCGACGGCGAAGTGGTTTTTTCGGAAGCGGACGAATTTATCTATGACGAAATGGTCGCGCACGTCCCCATGGCCGTACATCCGCACGTAAAGAACGTGCTTGTCATCGGCGGCGGCGACGGCGGCGTCGCGAAAGAGCTCTGCCGATATCCCGAAATAGAGCGCATAGACGTCGTCGAAGAAGACGAGATGTTCGTTTATGTATCGAAAAAGTTTTTCCCGGAGACGGCGGCCGGGCTGGAAGATCCGCGCGTTAATTTATATATTCAGGACGGCTTGAAATTTATCCGCGGCAAAAAGGGCGAATACGACCTTATAATAAACGATTCCACCGATCCGTTCGGACCTACCGAAGGCTTGTTTACCAAGGAGTTTTACGGCAGTTGCTATCAGGCCTTAAACGATACCGGAATTATGGTTTATCAGCACGGAAGTCCTTTTTACGACGAGGATGAAGAAGAGTGCAGAAAAATGCATCGGAAAGTTTTCAAGTGTTTCCCCGTTTCCAAGGTTTATCAGGCGCATATACCCACATGTTCGTCCGGATATTGGCTTTTCGGCTTTGCCAGCAAAAAATATCATCCGTTGAAAGATTTCGACGCGGACAAATGGAACGCGCGTAAAATTCCCACGCAATATTATACGACAAACCTTCATCTCGGGGCGTTTATGTTGCCTAAGTACGTGGAAGATATTCTTATTCTTGCGGAGGAAGAAAGATGAAATTGCTCATAATCGGTTGCGGCGGCGTGGCGCAGGTCGCCATAAAAAAATGCTGTCAGGCGGACGACGTGTTTTCGGAAATTCTGATTGCGAGCCGCACGAAGTCTAAATGCGACGCCGTAGCGGCGGAAATGCAGGGGAAAACCCGCGCGAAACTGACAACGGCAACGGTTGACGCCGGCAACGTGGACGATATGGTAAAACTTATAGAGGGTTTCGGGCCGGTTGCCGTTCTTAACGTTGCGCTTCCATATCAGGACCTCTCGATAATGGAGGCTTGCCTCAGATGCAAAGTGCACTATATCGATACGGCGAATTACGAATGTGAGGACACCGAAAATCCCGAGTGGCGTAAAATATACGAAAAACGCGTAAAAGAAAAGGGTTTCACCGCATATTTCGATTATTCGTGGCAGTGGGCGTATCACGAGAAGTACAAAAAGGCCGGCATCTGCGCTCTCCTCGGAACGGGCTTCGATCCGGGCGTTACGCAGGTATTTTCGGCATACGCTCTCAAACATTATTTCGACAGCATAGAAACAATAGATATTCTCGACTGCAACGGCGGCGACCACGGTTACGCGTTTGCCACGAACTTCAATCCCGAGATAAATCTGAGGGAAGTTTCCGCCAACGGCTCATATTGGGAGAACGGCAAATGGATTGAAACCGAACCTTTGGAAATAAAGAGAGAATATAATTTCGACGGCGTGGGCGTCAAAGATATGTATCTTTTGCATCACGAGGAAATAGAGAGCCTCGCGAAGAACATAAAAGGCGTAAAGAGAATACGCTTTTTCATGACGTTCGGCAAGAGTTATATAGACCATATGAATTGTCTTAAAGACGTGGGAATGCTTTCAACGGTTCCGGTAAAATACGAGGACAGGGAAATCGTGCCCATTCAGTTTTTGAAAGCGTTGCTTCCCGATCCGGCTACGCTCGGAGCGCGGACGAAGGGAAAAACAAATATAGGCTGTATCTTTACGGGCTGCAAAGACGGCGTAAAAAAGTCGATATATATCTACAATATCTGCGATCATCAGGAGTGTTACAGAGAAGTGGGCTCTCAGGCGATATCGTATACCACGGGAGTGCCCGCGATGATAGGGGCAATGCTCGTCGCGAAAGGCGTATGGAGAAAGGCGGGCGTATTTAACGCCGAGGAATTCGATCCCGATCCTTATATGGAAGCGCTCAACAAATACGGGCTGCCTTGGAAAGTGGAAGAGAATCCCGTTCTCGTGGATTGAATATGAAACTTTCCGAACTTCCCACTCCCGTGTACGTGATAGACAGGGAAAAATTAACGCAAAATCTCGAAATTCTCGCGGGGATACAGAACAGAACGGGCTGTAAAATTTTGCTTGCGCAAAAGGCTTTTTCGTGCTTTTATTTTTATCCGCTCATAAAAAAATATCTTGCGGGCGCTTCGTCCAGCGGACTGTACGAAGCGAGATTGGCGCACGAAGAAATGGGCGGCGAAAATCACGTTTTCTGTCCGGCATATCTCGAAAGCGAATTTACCGAAATCGCAGAAATCTGCGACCATATAGTTTTCAATTCTTGCGCGCAGGTAAAGAAATTTGCTCCGCATGCCGAAAACGCAAGCCTCGGACTGCGTATAAATCCCATGTATTCCACGCAGAAAACTCCCATATACGATCCTTGCGCCGTCGGTTCGCGCCTCGGCGTCGTCAAGTCCGAATTGGACGAGAGCGTTTTGGATTATATAGAAGGTTTTCATATGCACACGCTCTGCGAACAGGGCTCGGAGCCGCTCCGCGATACCGTTGAAGCGGCCGAAAAGCAGTTTGGGGAGTATTTCAGAAGGGCTGAATGGCTCAATCTCGGGGGCGGACATCATATAACCCGTAAAGACTATAACGTCGGGCTTTTGGAGAGTATAATAAAACGGCTTCAAGATAAATACGGCGCGGAAATTTATCTCGAACCGGGCGAAGCCGTCGCTCTCGACGCGGGATATCTGTACGCAAGAGTGCTCGAAATCGTGCGCAACGGCGTTGATATCGCAATTTTGGATTGTTCCGCCGAATGTCATATGCCGGACGTTCTCGAAATGCCCTATCGCCCGCCGCTGTACGGTTCGGATAAGGCGGGAATTTATCCGCACACTTACAGACTGTCTTCAAGAACGTGCCTTTCGGGGGACGTAATAGGCGACTATTCGTTCAAGGAGCCGCTTAAATGCGGAGATATGTTGCGTTTTGACGATATGGCGATATACACGATGGTAAAGAACAATACTTTCAACGGAATGCCGTTGCCGTCGATAGCCGAGAAAAACGGCGACGAATACGCCGTTATAAGACAATTCGGATACGGCGATTTCAAAGGGAGGCTTTCTTGACTACTTTGAGAATGCCGGCTGAATGGGAGCGGCACTCGGCAACGGTTATGATTTTTCCGGAGCGCCCGGGCAGTTGGTGCAACGGCGGCGCGGCGGCAAAAAAGGCTTTTGCCGAAATCGTAAAAGCCGTCTCCGCCGGGGAACGGGTTTACGTGGCCGTATCTCCTTCGGCATATGAGGAGGCGAAAAACGCCTTTGCCCGCGAAATAGAGAGCGGAAAGGTTGAGCTCTGGAATTACGCTTGCAACGACAGTTGGGCGCGCGACACCGCGCCCACATTCGTATATTCCGACGGCAAGCTCTCGGGCGTGGATTGGAGCTTCAATGCATGGGGCGGAGATTATAACGGCTTATACCGCGATTACGCCGCCGACGACGCTTTCGCCGGATTTTGTTGCTCCCGATTGTCTTTGGGACATATCGACGCCAAACCCTTTGTCCTCGAAGGAGGCTCCGTCCATTCAAACGGCGCGGGAGTTCTGATAACCACCGAAGAATGTCTGCTTTCGCGCGGAAGGAACCCGTCTTTGACCAAGTCTGAAATAGAGCTCGGATTGAAGAAGTTTCTCGGCGCCGAGCGCGTGATTTGGCTGCCGTGGGGAGTAGAGGACGACGAAACCGACGGCCACGTCGATAATATATGCGCGTTTTGTTCGGAGAACTCCGTTCTGCTCGGTTGGGGAGGAACGAAATCTCAGTTGAAACGCTGTAAAAGCAATCTCAAAGTTCTGAAAAAGGCAAAAATCAAGGTAATTAAACTTCCTTTTCCGGCAAAGCCCGTCCGCTTTACCGCCGAAGAGCTGAGCGGCTTTACTTATGAAGAGGGCGAGATAACGCGTTCGGCCGAGGATAACCTTGCCGCAAGCTATGTAAATTTTTATATTTGCAATGCTGGCGTTATCGTCCCCCAATTCGGCGACAAAAACGACAGGAAAGCCGTTCGGATACTGTCCAAGGCGTTCCGCGGCAAGAAAATCATACCTATCTACTCTCGGGATATAATCGTCGGCGGCGGAAACATACATTGCCTTACGCAACAGATACCCGAATAAAACGAAGAAAATTTTTTAAACTCACAGGTGAACATATGCGCAAAGTGAAAATAGCCGCCGTGCAGATGCGGTGTTCCTCATCCCGCACGGAGAATATCGAAAAGGCAATAAAGCTGACGGAAGACTGCGCCGCGCAAGGCGCAAACATTGTCCTTCTTCCCGAATTGTTCGAGCGCCCCTATTTTTGTCAGGAGCGCAACTATGAATATTACGCCTATGCGGAAGAGCCTCGTTTCAACGCGGCTATAAAGGCTTTTATGCCCCTTTCCAAAGAGCTCGGTTTGGTAATCCCCGTGAGCTTTTACGAAAAGTGCGGCAATCTGCTGTTCAATTCGGTTGAGATAATAGACTGCGGCAAGCTCAAAGGCGTGTATCGCAAAACGCATATCCCCGACGACCATTATTATCAGGAAAAATTCTATTTCACTCCGGGCGACACGGGCTTTAAAACTTTCAAAACTACTTACGGCACGATTGGCGCGGGCATATGTTGGGACCAATGGTTTCCCGAAACGGCGCGTTCGCTCGCTTTGAACGGCGCGGAAATTCTGCTGTTCCCCACGGCTATAGGCTCAGAACCCATTTTGGGCGCCGACAGCGCGAGGCATTGGCAACGCGTAATGTGCGGTCATGCCGCCGCAAACTTAATGCCCGTTGCGGCCGCGAACAGAGTGGGGCAAGAGATTGTTTTGCCGACTGAGGCAAACGGCAATCAGAATTCGTCATTGACGTTTTACGGCTCGTCGTTCATAACCGACGGCACGGGCGAGACGGTAGCGTCGCTCGGCAGAGAAGAAGAGGGGATAATCACGGCGGAATTTGATTTGGACGAACTTCAAAAACAGCGCCTCGAATGGGGCTTGTTCCGCGACAGACGTCCGTTGATGTACAAAGACATCGCAAAAAAATAAATTTTATATAACAAAACGAGCGGGAGCTGTTCAATCAGCCCCCGCTTTTCATTCCGCATTGCTACCGTGCCGTTCCAATCGGCGTAAAAATGATATTATTTTTCCAAACCCAAAAGATAGTCCGCCGAAACGTCCGGATATTTGCATATCAGATATAATTATCTATGCTCGGCACGCTTTTCCCCGATTTATAGTCGGATATGCACTGCTTAGAAACATTCGCCGCATTTGCAAGCTCTGTCTGTTTTATATAGGAATATCCTAAAACTTCATTAAATCGCTCTTTGAATTTAGTTACTTTTTCCATACAAAAATTATATGCAAAAAGTACGTTAATAACGTACTATAATCAAATGCATTAGCAAAAGAGGAGGATAAATATATGATGTATGCAAAAGATTTTCGTGATAGCGCCTGCCAACATCTCGGCGGGAAATGGACATGCGGTTATTGGAGCAAATTCGCCGTAATTATGCTTGTATACTTTCTGATAAATATAGTCGTTTCCGCTTTGAGCTATATTTATATCGGCTGGGTGGTCGATTTGGTTATTTCGGGCCCCATTGCGCTGGGGATAGCCGAAATTTCTCTGCGCGTCGTGCGGGCATTCGATGAGCTTCTTTATTCTCCGCGACAATCCGCAAATGTCCGCAAGCTCCGCGCGCCGTGCGTCTATGGAGATGATGAGGGGCAATAAGTGGAGGCTGTTCTGTCTGAGATTTAGTTTTATCGGTTGGTTTCTGTTAAGTTTTTTGACTTTCGGTATTTTGCTTTTGTGGGTTTTTCCGTATAAACTTACCGCCGAAGCCGAATTTAATCAAAGTCTTCTTTCCCAAAATCACGAAAACATTTACGAACAACCTTTAACCTATTGAATTCAACTTCGTTTAAGGTTTGTAAAAAATCAACGGCGGCGCGAAAATTCGCGCCGCCGCTTTGTCATTTGTGCAAAACTTTATTTAAAAGTTTTATTCTTTTCCTGCGAGCTTTTTGTATCCTTCGAGCCTTTCCTTTGCGGCCTCTTCGGTCTTCTTGAACAATTCGTTCGCAACTTCGGGACCTTGAGTCTTGGCAAGGGAGGTATATCTCGTCTCGCCGGCAAGGAACGCCTGGTAATCGCCCGTAGGCTCCTTGGAGTCGAGGGTGAATACTTCGCCTTCGGGATTGTATCTGTAAAGCTGCCAATAACCGCAGTCAACAGCCGCTTTCTCTTCGAGCTGGCTCTTTGTCATGTTGATACCGTGGTTAATGCAAGGAGCGTAGCAGATTATGAGCGAAGGTCCGTGATATGCTTCGGCTTCGGTAAGCGCTTTAAGAAGCTGTGCGGGGTTGGAGCCCATGGCGCACTGTGCAACGTAAACGTAACCGTAAGTCTTTGCAATCATGCCCAAATCCTTTTTCTTTACTCTCTTGCCCGCGGAAGCAAACTTGGCAACCGCGCCTATGTTGGTGGACTTACTTGCCTGACCGCCGGTGTTGGAGTAAACTTCGGTGTCGAGAACGAGCACGTTCACATCCTCGCCCGAGGCAAGCACGTGGTCAAGGCCGCCGTAACCGATATCGTAAGCCCAACCGTCGCCGCCGAAGATCCAGATGGACTTCTTGGCGAGGCAGTCTTTGTCCGCAAGAATTTCCTTTACAAGCGTTCCGGCTTCGCCTTCGAGCTTGTGGCAGTTTTCAAGAGCGGCAACCAAAGCGGCGGAAGCCTTCTTGGAGGGCTCTCTGTCGTTGAACGCCGCGAGATATTCTTCGCAAGCCGCCTTGCCCTCTCCGCATGCGATAGCGGCGAGCTTTTCAACCTTTGCCTTAACGGCGTTGCGCCTTGCGGTATAAGCAAGATTTATGCCGTAGCCGAATTCCGCGTTGTCCTCGAAGAGCGAGTTCGCCCACGCCGGTCCGCGACCTTGTTTGTTGGTGGTGTAAGGGCATGTGGGAGAGGAGCCGCCGTAAATGGAGGAGCAGCCGGTGGCGTTGGCTATTACCATATCCTCGCCGAAGAGCTGGGTTACAACCTTAACGTAAGGAGTTTCGCCGCAGCCTGCGCATGCGCCCGAGAACTCGAACAAAGGCGTTGCGAATTGGCAACCCTTAACGGTGTCTTTCTTGAATTTGGAAGTGTCGACGTCGGGAAGTTCAACCGCATACTCCCAATTCTTGTCCTCGCCCTTTGCAAGCGAGTCCGCAAGAGGTATCATCTTGATAGCTCCGCCGTCCTTTACGGGGCAAACGGTAGCGCACACGCCGCAACCCATGCAGTCGAGAGGGGATACCTGCATCTTGTATTCGTATCCGGCAAGACCGATGGCTTTCTTTGTTTCCAAAGTGGCGGGCTTTTCCGCGCCCTCTTTGACGAGTGCGGGACGGAGACATGCGTGAGGACATACAAACGAACATGTGCCGCACTGTATGCACTTTGCAAGGTCGATTTCGGGAACGAGAACGGCAACGCCGCGTTTTTCGTATTTCGTCGTGCCCGTGGGAACGTGTCCGTCGGCGTTGAATTGCGAGGATTTAAGCTCGTCGCCCTTCAAGTAGAGGAT
>CANRAD010000002.1 GCA_947628505.1 uncultured Clostridia bacterium | reverse complement strand
TCCTTGATTTTTAGATTTTTGACAAATCAAAATATTCACATCAACGGTTGCACTCTCGAATACTTTTTGTCCAGCAAAATCAATTAAATTTATCGGATTATACTGAGCTAAAAATTTCCTTAATTTTTCGCCATAAGCGGCTCTCATCCATTTATTACTTGTGATATAAGTTAAAATTCCATTATCCTTTAAAAGATTGAGGCCCTTCTCATAGAACAAACAATAGATATCCCCCGTTTTGGCAAAAGTCTTAAAGCCGCGCTTTTCATACATATCGCCGACTTTGTTTTTATGTGACAAATCTATACTTTTTTGCAATTGAATATAAGGGGGATTGCCTATTACAATGTCAAACCCGTTTTTTACTCCAAACATCCATTCGGGGTCAAACCAAGACGTAGGCTCATTATTAAAGGGTTTCCATCCGGACAGGCTCTGATATAATTTTGACGCTTGCTTATTATAGTTTGATATAGTTGTTAAAAGCATCGCTTGTTGAATATCTTTAAATTCATCCTTAAGGTCTTTTTTCTCATCCGCATCCTCAGCGCGGAAATACAAATCACGCACATCTTGAAGCTTTTTAATGTGGTCTTGATTTTCAAAGACAGTTGTTTGATAATCACCTATGCTACCTTCCAACTCAATAAGACTATTCGCAATTACAAATTTAAAATCCAAGTTAGGCAAAGGATTTACACCGCGATTAGGTTTACTATCATCTACGGTTTCTTCAATAATCAACGAAAGGAAACACCTTAAACGGGCAATTTCAACGGCAATAGGTTGAATATCTACACCGAAAATAGAATTTTGAATAACGCTTAATTTGCGGATATAATCTAAGGAGCCCGCATTAAATTTCTTTTCAAACTCTTTTTTAATCAGTATACTTACGTTTTCGGTAGCTTTATCAAACCACAAATGCGCGTCAGGGTCTATTTCCTGCAAGATATAAACTACCTTTTGAAGCATACCAATAGGGAAAGCTCCCGAACCGCAAGCAGGGTCAAGTATAGTTACGGTATATAACGCATTTATAATTGCTTTCTTTTCCGGGCTGTTAAAAACAGCCAAATCATCATCTTCTTTTGAATAGCTAATCAGCGCACGCAGCCTTATTTCATCAATGCCCGTTTTATCTTTAAGATACTCCAATAGACTACTGTCAACCATATAGTCAACAATATCGCGTGGAGTATAAAAACTTCCTGTGCTTTTCTTTGCATTTTCACCTGTTTCGGGGTTGATTTCGGCAAGGAGGTTTTCAAAAATTCTTCCGAGCATTTCGGGGTCTATGGACAATTCTATATCATAAGACGTGTTTTCATCAACTGTAAAGTTATACTGCTCCAAAACGGTATAAAGTCTGATAAACCAATCATCGGGTATTGTAACCAATCCAAATGTGCCGCATTGATTTACTTTATCATATTTATAGAGGTCGTCGGTATGCGGACTGAACAACCCGCCGTTCAGATAAGGTACTTGTTTATATATATCTTCTTCCGCATATTTACCCTTGCGGCGGGATTGTTTGGTATTAAGCAGCTCAAAGAAAAGCGGCTCTAAAACCAAATGATAATAATTCGGGACAATCTCTGATAGCGCAACAAATTTGGGCGACATTAGGGGACAGCCCGATTCGCTCTTTTTCTCTTTCAAAAACCAACAGAAAACAATGCGGCCTATAAGTCGGACAGCAAATTCCGAATACTTATTCTGTTCCGTTACGCCATATAAACTTAATTGACGATGAAATGTTTTGCCTTCGCGCTCCCCACCGACAAGTTCTGAAAAGCAATTTGCTATTTCGCTATAAAATTGCTTGTTTACAACCTCAACTGAAAACCTATTTATCAGCTCGTCAAGATTATTGACACGTCCACCCGCGATTAAATATTTGTAGGCAGTATGCGTTTTAGTATTGTACCCTAAAGTATAAGAAAAGCGGCGGGGATTGGATAGTATTTTAACGATTTTATCGCCGTCAAATTCATATTTGCTTGTCAATAGCGAAAAACGATAATTACGCTTATCTGAATTATAAAAAGCAACTATGGCATTATTGATACCTTGTCCGCGTAAAACACGGAACATCTCTTGAGTAATGGCAACACGCTTTTTTTCTTTTCCCTTGACAAGACCAACTTCATAAACAGTAATATCGCAAGACTCGGATACGCCCAACTGAACAATTTCGGTAAACAACGAATTACTGAATTCCACCTTGTGTTTATCATGTTTATAATCCGCAAATAAAATATCTTGCACTAAGAAAATGAAGTTGTCGGTGCAGTATTCTTTCTGCAATAATTCTTCCGCTTCAGTTATCGATATCATGTCTTAAATCCTCCGTAAACATTATAATCTCGGCTTGCGCGTCTATACTTTCGGCTCTTGTTTTAATCTGAATTATATAGTGAACGGGTATTCTTAATTTTATTTCCGCTATAATTTCCGCGGTAGCAGATTTTCGGATGTTTAACCCTGCGAGGAATTTTAATTCGCCCTCACTTAAATCATCGTAAGCCTTTATTATTTCAAGCAAATCGCCAATATAGTCTTTTTCGGAAGGACAAACAGCAAGTAGCTGTTGCAAATTGACAAGGGCTTCACTTTTGCGCTTGTCAAGCTTGATTTTCGGATAAGGCTTATGGATTTCATCCTTCAATATGCCAAACTTTTTATCGAGAGTTTCATCATATTCATAGCTCTTTTCTTCTATCGACGCCTTAAAGAGGTTTAGAATTTTTTCAGGCGGCACTATCTTTGCCACAAGCGCGTTATTGTCGGCAAGCGCAAACAGCGAATTATTCCCCCGTTTTGCAAATGCAATAGCGACTTCTTCCTGTTGCCCTTTTCTTACAATTCTTACTCTCTCCGGTATCTGCTTTATCTGATTCAATAAATCGACATTATGCTTTACGCTGTCATAAATATTTCTGTACTCCACATCCCAACTGCGCTCGCCGTTTTTAGCGTCGGCTTCTTCATATTGCTTTCTGAAATAGCTTTGCAAAGTTTCATCGGGAGTAAGAGTACGGGTATCGCTACCAACGATATTATTTATAAGCAACATTTTAAGCGTGGAAATTCCTTTGATGAGCGTAGTCTTTTCGCCTATATCGGTAGGGAAGAAGTTGAAAATAAAAATCTTTTCAAACATCTTTTTATTGATACGGTTAATACGTCCTATACGTTGAACCACGCGGGTAGGATTGTAAGGAATATCATAGTTAATGATTGCGCCGGCACGATTAAGATTAAATCCTTCACTTAATGCATCCGTGGCAATAATTATATCATAATCATTTAATTGTTCCGGCTTATTACATGATGCGTCGAAATTTCGTCTGACCACTGCTCTGTCGGCTTTTGTCGCTCCGCCTGTATATAACAATGTTCTGAATCCGTCTTTTTTAAGACGGTCATAAACATATTCTGCCGTATCTGCATAAGTGGAAAACACAACCAATTTGCGGTCGGGAGCTTCTTTTAAAAGCATCCTTATTTTTTTACTTATTTCGTTATATTTCGGATCTTCGCCTATTTCGTTATTTTCAAACCACTCCTTATAAATCGTCCGCAAAAGCTTTATATCGTTTTCAACTGCAACGATAAAATCATTTTTGAACAGTTTGCGTTCAAACGGAATTGCTTTTTTCTTAATTTTATCGACATCTATTCCTTCATCGGCAATACTGTTGATTTCATCGAGCGTTTCTTGAATTTCCTCATCGTCGGGGTCGGGCAAAAATCCTCTCTTTTTAATGGGTACATATCCTTTGTCCCACCATTTAATAATGTTTTCATAGGAAGCAAGAATACTTTCCAAAGTGGATTTGAATGCCGACTTTGAGCTTTCAAAGCGCATTACAAGTAAGCGTTTAATAAACATAGCCAAGTTGCGTTGCGACAACTGTAAATCGCTTTCGCTAAACAACTGACCGTATTCTTCCATAAACGCCTGTGGATTATCCAAATATGCGGAGGGATTATACCTTGCACATATAAAATCGTTACTCAGCAAGGATAAGGTATGTAAATAAAGATTCCGTATAGAACCCAAATCATATTCTACCAATTCGGGCCCTACAACTGTCGGGAATTGTATTCCTTGCAGTTTTAAATCATTTGCATACTCTTTTATTTCCTGTAAATCCAATCTGCTTCGGCGTACAACTACAGGAGCAATTATAATTCTTAATTCTTGGCTTAATTTATCTAATTCGGATTTTATCTCCGGCTTAAGATTTTTCTTGCCTTCTTTTTCCAATCTATTATAGCGCGCAATCAACTCGTGAAAACGAACACTTAAATTATCTACTGAATTTATTGTTGAGCGGCTGGGGGTCTGAAACAGCTTGATAAGTGCAAACAAATCCTGAGGTCTGTTATTGTACGGCGTTGCGGTTAAAAGTATTACTTTATTTTCGGCGTTTGAACGGGTTAGCTGATGAAGCCACTGGTAACTATCGCTTAACTCGTTGCGATACCTGTGCGCCTCGTCTATAATGTATAATATGGGGCTTGGGTCTTTTGCATAGTTGTTATAAAGTTCTTCCAAACGACCGCTACTGCAAACTTTTACGCCTCTCAATCCAAAATCCTGCTGATATTCTTCCCATTGGTCAACCAAATGAGGGGGTGCAATTATAACGGTCTTTCTCATATTCAAATTATAGGCAATAGCAGAAGCGACAACAGATTTTCCCAAACCAACCACGTCTGCTATAATTACGCCATTGTTTTTATTGATACAATCAACGCCATATTTTATTGCATCTAACTGGTACTTTAAATTGGAAAATTTACCTTCTGTAATTTCATTGGGACTTGCTACTTTACTTTCGTCCATTGAAGCATAAAGTTCAAACAAAATGCGGATAAATATGTGAAAAGGTGAAGGCTTTGCAAATAACCATAGCTTCTTTTTAACTTCTTCAACAAAATCTTTGTTGCCATCCTTCACGCAAACATCTATCGCTTTACTGTCATTCCACAAATTTTCAAAATTTTCTTCATACTCGTCATACTTGCTATTATCGCTAAATCTCTCATTCATCTCGCCTTGTCCACGCAAGCCGTTATAGGTAAAATTAGATGAACCAGTAAAGACTACGCCTTTCTGGTCTCCAAAGCACGAATATTCATATTTGTTAGTTAAAATATAAGCCTTTGCATGATTGGGACTTGCCGTAAGCCTTATTTCAAGAGAGCCATCTTCGATTTTAGCTAAAAACATTTTAAAAATTGCTTGGCTATCTGAAGAATCAAACTCATCCGAAAGGGTGGATTTATTAAATAAACCCACAAAACTATCTATATAACTATTTTTCTTTTGAGAGTTATTCAGCCGTGAATAACCTCTTACGGCATACGTTTCCAATGCGTCATCGGCACCATCTTTTACCGCACGACACAAATCACCGATTGCTTCGGGGTCTATAGTGTTTCCTACCAATATTCGGATTTTTTTATCTTTCAAATCATCCGCCAATGCATTAAAACCCGAAAAATAGAAGAAGGCAGTTAAAATATCCACACGTTCTGCCTGTTTTAATGAATTTTTTAACGACTCCAACATTGTTTTTTTGCGGTTGTCTATTATAGATCCCATTTGTACTCTCCTTAAATTTAATTATCTTCCTCGTCGTCCATGTCCATAAGTATCATATCTTCAAGTTGGCTTTCTTGGGAGTCGTCCGCGCCGAAAATCCAATCAAAAATTCCCATAAAATTCTCCTATATTAATCCATTATAACACGTTAAAAAAGATTTCAAAATTTCAGACATGAACTCATCTTTATTTTCTTTATCGACCCATGCAGATTTTATCTCATTCACCGTCTTTCGTTTCACCTGTTGTAATTTGCTTGTCAACCTTCTGAGTTGAAGTAGATTCTTCCTCAGTTGCCGAAGCCAAACTCGCCTTAAGTTCGGATAGGGTATTTGAAAATGTGAAGTTTTGAAAAGATTGCAAGACATCTGGCATTTGAATCTTTGAAAACCTTGATAGTGTCTCCGTTATTCTGCTTATGGAGTCAAGATATGCGGGAGTATAAATCGATGCGATTAACTTTTCGGTCGTGGAGTTCAATGTCATCAAAGGTTTTAATATCCCTTGGACATAACCGAAATTTTCTGATAACTTTGCTATATTATCACTGCTATCTTCTATAACTATGCCTTTCTTGATCTGTTTGTTTAAGTCATCAATGCCGCTCTTTAACAAGTCTTTACATTCAAGATAACGCTCATAATTAATATTGTGAAAATGCATTACATCGTTACGGCAGTCAATAATTCCCCGAAAAATTGTTGGTAGCTTGCTATCGCTAAACTCTTTTGCAAAAAATGTTTCCCAAATCGTATGCTTCTCACTTTTTTGAATGAAATTCAGCAAATCCTGTCGAGTACAAAAACGATTACTCCTATCACTGGTATAGGATTTTAAATCTCCATACAAATCATCGTTAGCAAATAAGAAGGCGATGATTTCCTCTAAACTTCCCTGTTCCAAAAAGTCGATATTGAGAAGCTTTTCTTTTATTTGCTTTTTCTCAAATGCCGCTTTAATTCTCGCTTCAACTTTTACCTTCGCTTCCTCGTTTACATCAAACAAAGTACTATGAACGAACTTCCTTAGTTTTGTTTCAAACTCGCAAACGCTCGGATATAGCTCTTTAACAAAGAATTGCGCCGCCTCATTTGTAAGCAAGCGAAAGTTGACATCGTTACGGCGAAACATCTCCTCAACATTTAAACTGACTTCGGAGAGTGCTCTTGCAGTATTTTTATCGCTTCCTGTGCATGACAGTTTTAAGAAATAATTATTTTTCCCATGCGCTCGAAAATTTCTTTTTGCTACTTCCTTGCTGTTAGAGGCAGTAAAATTCACAGCGGTAAGCTTTTTCTTATATTCATCCTTGTCAATTATGTACTCAACAATCATCTGTTTTGCCCCTGTCAAGATCGGTTCTATTATAATACGTCAATATGACACAAACAGTCATAATTTCAAAAATTATTTATTTTTATTTTTTTGACTTTCCACAAAACCCAGCATGTAGAGAAAGGCAGGCGCGGGAATACGGTAGATTTTTTTAGCCCCGTAAGAATACTCGCCGAAATCGTTTGCCCGCTTGGTGATAACGAGGTTGGCATAATTTTGTCCCGCCAATTCCACGATGGCGTCCGATTCGGAAATCTTTGCCTGGTCGCGGTATTTAACCTCAATCATAATGGGTGGAAATCTATCCGACTGCACTACAATATCAATTTCATTGCCCTTGTTTCCGCCTCTGTAATATCCGATTTTTGCGGCGGCGTCATAATAGAAAGACTTAATATGTTTGTAGACTGCCGTCTCCGCAATAATGCCCAATTCGTCGGGATTATTTGTTATATCGTCCCGCATCAAAACGGCGTTTCTCATTGCCGCGTCCGCAATATAAATCTTGTTTTGCGCCTTTAAAAGCTGCTTTGTGCCCACGTTTACCATCGGACTGATATAGATAAGATTTGCGCTCTCCAAATACCCGATATATTTTTCAACCGTATTCCTGCTAACGCCGTCTAATTCTTTTGACAGAGTTTGCACGTTGATAATATTGGAGGACGTGTAACATAAATACAGGAATATCTTTTCAATATCGCCTATATTTCGTATTCCATAGATAGTGGGCAAATCTCTTTTCAACGCTTTATCTACAATATCTTCTCTCAAAACACGCTGGGCGTATAAATCATCTGAACTTAACGCCAGCTCCGGGAATCCCCCTACTTGAAGATACCTGATAAAATGTACTTGCAGCATAGAGAGCTTGTTGAATATCTCGGTCTGCTCTTGCTGTGACTTTAAATACATTCTCGTCGGCTTTAAATCTTTGGGCAAGTCGGGAACTTTGATATTGAGCAATTCGCAATACTCATAGAAAGATAAAGTGGGGACGTGAATTATAGTCCAACGACCCAAACCGCTTTCGGTAATCTTGTCCGAGAAAACGGGACTTGCCGAACCCGTCGCCATAATCTTGATTTGGGGATTGGTGTCGTAGAGAATTTTCAGCCAACTGTTCCAATCCGAAGCATACTGAATTTCATCAAAGAAACAATAGACGCTTTCGTCGGAAGATATATTGCTCTTGTATATTTCCATTACCTTATCAATGGTGCAAAGTTTTAACAATGGGTGGTCAAAGGAAATAAAAAGAATATTTTTCGGCGCAACATTGCGTTCAAGCAATTTGCTGATTGCCTGATACATAATTGTCGTCTTGCCCGTGCGCCTTGCGCCGCAAAGAATTACCGACCTTCTGATATCTTCACGGTCGATAGTGTTCATCGCCTCGTAATAAGCAAAGCGCCTCATCGGCTTATTGAATTCTTTTTGCATTACTCCCGACTGCCACCATGGATTGTAAGAAAACAGTAAATTGAGGATATTTTCGGGATTATTGAGTTCCATAATCTGCCT
Organism: uncultured Clostridia bacterium; assembly: GCA_947628505.1. Taxonomy (GTDB): domain Bacteria; phylum Bacillota; class Clostridia; order Christensenellales; family Borkfalkiaceae; genus Coproplasma. The sequence continues at coordinate 125,316 of CANRAD010000002.1, read as the reverse complement.
CCATTGAATATTTTAGCACAAACTTTTTCAAAAATCAAGACTAAATTGAAATGTTTTATATAAAAGATTGTTAACATACTGATAATCTTTTACTATAATGATTTCAAAATATTGATTAAAAGAATTATATTTCCATTTATCCGCCAGCTTGTATTTTGTCTTTACATTTCACGGATTTTACAGTAAAAATCTTTACTTTTTGCGGACAATATGTTATAATAAGTAAAGATTTAAGAGGTGAATTATGATTTCCTATGCGGGGCTTTTGGAAATTTTAAAGAAGAATGGGCTGAAAAAGTCCGATTTAACGGCAAAAGCCGGCATATCTTCGCGCACGATTGCCAAGATTTCAAAGGGCGAAAAGATTGCCGACAACGTCATTAAACGGCTATGCAATTTTTTCGGCTGTAAAAGCGGGGATATTTGCCGCGAAATAAGCGACAACCCCGTTTTGCAGGTGTTGCGCGACGAAAAGAGTGCAAAAATAAGCGGCGGGCTGTATCACGAAACGCAAATCCGCCTGACGTATAACTCCAACCGCATTGAGGGAAGCCGCCTTTCCGAGGACCAAACCCGCCTTATATTCGAGACAAACACGATAGGCGCGGAGGAAGGCGTACCCGTGGACGACATCATCGAAACCGCCAACCACTTTCGTGCGGTGGACTACGTGATAGATTGCGCCGAACAGCCCCTTACCGAAGACATCGTCAAGACTCTGCATAAAATTTTAAAGACGGGCACGAAGGATTCATATCTCGCCTGGTTTAACGTCGGCGAATACAAGAAAAGAGCCAACGTGGTAGGCGGAATTGAAACGGTTGCGCCGTCCAAAGTCGCCGAAAAAATGAGGGAGCTATTGCATAACTATAACGGCAAAACGGAAATAAAAATAGAGGACATAGTTGAATTTCACTACAATTTTGAGCGCATCCACCCCTTTCAGGACGGCAACGGCAGGGTGGGCAGGCTGATATGCTTTAAGGAGTGCTTGCGGCATAAAATTATCCCATTCATCATCGAGGACCGCAAGAAAATGTTTTACTACCGCGGTTTGCGTGAATGGGAAAACGAAAGAGTTTATTTGATTGACACCTGCCTCGACGGGCAGGACGCCTACAAGGCATTGCTGAGATATTTTGGGATAATTGAATAATAAAATTAAAGGCAGAACCGCGGATTCGCAAGCGATTCTGCCTTTGGTAAACGTATAATTTTATGTGAAAATGATTGGGAAATTTTGGGAAGTACGGAAATTTTGCAGAAAACGGGAACAAGCGGAAACGCCTTGTTTTTGATTGTTTTTAATGATTTTTTGCCTTAAAATGCCTTGTTTTCGATGCTTTTCAAATACTCAAAATCGACCGAAAATCGGGGCGATTTGCCTTAAAATCCCTCGGTGGCAACACCGTATCGGTTCAAGTCCGATCACAAGCACCATACAAAACCTAAATTGAGCCATTGATATAATCGGTTTGATTTAGGTTTTTTGCTGCCCATTTCAATATCAGGTCAGCGGCGGGAGTGCCGCGAAAATCGCATATATTCATTCATTTTAGCGCCCGCCGTGCGCAATTTAAAATTATATATCAATGCGTATCATATCTACAAGAGTCAGATTTCGATATATCAGATCCGGCCGTTGAGTAAACCCCATCTTTTCCCAAAATGTGTTGCCTTTTTTATTGTCGGCAAAGACAACCAGGTTGACTTTATTTATGCCTTGCGCTTTTAAGGCTTTCAGAGCAGTTTCGACCATTGTTTTGCCTATGCCGCGCCTTTGGTAGTCGGGCAATACTGCCGTATGACTGATATAACCGCGGCGCCCGTCGTGCCCCATAAGAATTGCGCCGACAATATGTCCTTTTTCCTCTGCGACAAAACAGGTATCGGGATTGCGGGCGAGATACTTCGTAATGCCTTCCCGCGAATCATCCAAATTATTCAATCCCATACCGGGACAGCTCAGCCATAGCGCATATACGCTATCATAGTCATTGACTTGCATATTCCGTATTTCCATAGTTAATTCTCCTCGGACCTTGTACCGCTTCGCTTGGTTACAAATATTATAGCGTAGTAACTGTTTAAAATCAATGATACTATATAATTTATGTCCTTGTCCTTTTTTAAAAATAACGCATGCTGAATTCGGTTCGGCTTCGTTATATTTGAGCCTATTAAGAATGGAGCGAACAATATGGTTTGCCCCGTTTTTTATTGCAAATCTCAACACGTCTGCCAAAAAACCTTACATATCTGTGCCGGAAGATTTTTTCTGCCGTCCGGAAAACTTTTTATTTATACATTTAAATTGTTGACGAGACAACAAAAACATAGTATGATAACGGACGTGAGGTGATTATGGAACAACGCTACGCGACATTTTCTCTGCTGCTGGTAAATATCTCGAGGTGCGTTCAAAAGATTAAAAACGTCGAGATGGCGGAACTCGGGTTGAAAGGGAAACAAGTGCAGTGTTTATTCGGACTTTACAACTGCGTTGAGGGGGCAAGTTTGACCAAGCTCGGAGAAATATGCGGCGAGGACAAGGGGATGATGTCCCGAACCGTGAAAGAACTCGCGAATGAAGGGCTTGTCTATATCGATGCAAAAAGCGAGCGGAAGTACAAAAATCCCGTCCGTCTCACTGAAAAAGGCGAATATATCGCTCATATTGTCGCCGAAAAGATTTCGGCTATTCTCGAAAAAGGCGGCTCGGGGATTTCGGATGACGAACGGGCGCAACTCTATCGCTCGCTCGGAATTATCTCGGAAAATCTGACAGAGATTTGCGGAAATTATACCCGAAAAAATGTCAAAACGGAAGGAGTATCTTAAAATATGATAAAAATATTGATTGACAGCGCCTCCGATATCGAACGCGATGAAGCGCAGAAAATGGGACTGTCAATGATTCCCATGGAGATCGGGTTCGGCGGCGAAACCTTTCTGGACGGAGTCAATCTTTCGCATGAGCAGTTCTTCGAAAAGTTGATTGAAAGCGACGCTCTCCCGAAAACCAGCCAAATCAACGAATATCGTTGGGGAGAGGCGTTTGAAAACATGACGAAAAGCGGAGACCAAGTGATTGCCATCACGATTTCGTCGAAGCTCTCGGGCACTTTCGCTTGCGCAAAAAAGGCGGCAAGACGGTTCGCGGGGAAAGTGTTTGTCGTGGATAGCCTCAATGCCGCCGCGGGAGAGCGGATTCTCGGCGAATACGCGTTGCGCCTTCTCAAAGACGGGCGGAGCGCCGAAGCCGTCGTAATGGAATTGGACGAAAAAAAGAAGAAAATTCAGGTTCTCGCCGTCGTCGATACGTTGAAATATCTGAGGAAAGGCGGCAGAATCTCGGGAGTGGCGGCTCTTGCGGGCGAAATGCTCTCGGTGAAACCCGTCGTTTCGGTTGTCGGAGGGGAAGTGAAACTCGCCGGCAAGGCAATAGGCAGCAAGCGGAGCAACAATTTACTTATGCAGCTCGTGGAAAAATGCGGCGGGATAAATTTTTCCATGCCATACGGACTTATGTATTCCGGACTTTCCGACGAATATCTCAAAAAATATCTGCGCGACAGTGCGGCGCTGTGGGAAAATCACGTCGACAACCCCGAAGAGATTCCCGTTCATTTGATCGGGAGCACGATCGGAACGCATATCGGCCCCAACGCGGTCGGCGTCGCGTTCTTTTCCAACTGAAACCCGCCGCGCATACAATGCTTGAAGCGCGGCGGGTTTCAATTTTTCGCTATTGACAATCCCGGCGGCTTATATTATCATAAATAAGGCGGAACAAAAAAATCCTCTCCGTTAAGGAGAGGGTTTTCGCCGCTGCGAAATACGATCAGAATAAATTTTTATTTGAACTCTGTCTTGTTATTCTGTACATTCAGTTTAACTCGTCGGAGGAATAATGTCAAGTACAAAGGAGAAAAATTATGGAAAAATTTTATTTGGGGCTGGATATAGGCACGGATTCGGCGGGGATTGCATGCACCGACGAAAATTACGAACTTTTGCGCGCCAAGGGCAAAGACCTTTGGGCAGTTCGCCTTTTCGACGAATCGAATGACGCTTCCAAACGAAGAACTTTCCGCACCGCACGGAGAAGATTGGCAAGGCGCAAAGAGCGCATAACGCTGTTGCAGGAGATATTCGCGCCGTATATGTCGGACGATAAATTCTTTTTAAGGCTTAAATACAGCTCGTTGCATACGGAGGACAAGCCCGACGGTTTGCCGAAATTTGCGCTGTTTGCCGACGACGACTATACGGACAGACAATTTTACGCCGAATTTCCGACCATTTTCCATTTGCGGAAAAAACTCATAGATAACGGCGCGACCGATTTGCGGCTGTATTATCTCGCCCTACATCACATAATTAAATATCGCGGACACTTTCTTTTCGACGGTTCTTATTCGGTGGGGAACAGGAATCTATCGGCTCTTTTTACGGAGTTCAACTCGGTTTCGGAGCAACTTTTCGACGACGCGCCGTCTTTGGATGAGCACTACGCCGAAAATTTCCTTCGTATCGCTGTCGATTCGACTGAACGCATGAACGACAAGAAGAAAGAACTTTTTAAGCTCTTCGGCGAAACGCGCCAAATGAAAGCCATAGTAACGTTTATGCTCGGCGGCAAAAGCAAACCTTCGGATATTTTCGAAGACTGTGATGAAAAGAGTTTTTCGCTCGATATTCCCGACGAGGAGTTTGACGCCAAAGCCGAAACCCTCGGCGACGGATTTGTCCTTTTTGATTGTATGAGAAAAATTTACAAATTCGTGCGTCTCGAAAAAATTCTCGGCGGAAGCGAGAACGTGTCGCAGGCCATGATTAAAATTTACGAAAAGCACGGGCGCGATCTTGCAAATCTCAAAAAACTTATTTCGAAATATTATTCTCACGATTTATACTGCGAAGTATTCAAAAGCACGTCGCAAACTGCAAATTATGTCAAATATATCGGCTATACCAAGCCTTCCCGCAAAAAAATAAACGTCAAAAAGAATAATTCTTACGACGAGTTTACAAAGTATCTTTTAAAAGCGCTTGCCACCCCTCCCGAAGACGAAGACGGGAAAATATTATGGGAGAGCATAACGGGCGAGCTTAACGACGGAACGTTTTTGCCTAAAATTCTCAACGCCGACAACGGTCTGTTCCCGCATCAGCTCAACCTCGAAGAGCTCGATAAAATTCTCGATAATCTCTGCCGTGATTTCCCCGTGTTCGGCGTTAAAGACGGCGACGGAATCACTCCCGCGAAGAAAATCCGCTCGATTTTTCTGTTCCGTATTCCCTATTTCGTCGGCCCTCTCAATCCGCATAGCGAAAACAGTTGGATAGTCCGCCGCGAGGGCAAAATCACTCCGTGGAATTTTGAAGATAAGGTTGACTTCGAAAGGAGCAACGAGAACTTTATACGCAGAATGACGGGCAAATGCAGTTATCTGTTCACCGAGGACGTCTTGCCGAAGTGTTCGATGTATTATCAGGCGTTTAACGTTTTAAATCAGCTCAACAAACTGCGTATTAACGGCGAGCCGATATCCGTAGCACTGAAACAAGAACTGTTTAACAACCTTTTCCTTGCGGATCGTCAGGTAGGCGACAAAAAGATAATAAGCTACTTAATATCCCACGGACATGCGCAAAAGAACGAAAAAATCATCCTCTCGGGCAAGGACGGGGATTTTAAAGCCAATATGCGCTCGTATATAACTCTAAAAAGCAAATTGGGCGCGTTTGCGGACGAACACCCGGAAATCTGCGAAGATATTATTCTTTGGCATACGATCAGCTCGGATAAGAATATAGTCGAGAAATATCTTCTCAAAAAATACGCCGCTTACGGCGAAATTACCGAAAATATCAAGTGGATAAAAGGGCTCACACTTTTCAAAGACTTCGGCAGGCTGTCGTATAAGTTTCTTATGGAAATCGCGGGCGGAGAAGATGCCGCCGGGAGAAAATATACGGTTCTCTCCGAGCTGTATAATACAAATCTGAACCTTAACGAGATATTGTTCGGCGAAAAATATTCGTTCCGCGATTCCATTTCAGATGAGAACGGCGTTCGGGAGAGCGAGATAGGATATAAGGACGTGCAGGAGCTCTATGTCGCCCCTCAGCTTCGCCGCGGCATATGGCAATCCCTTGTTATGGTTGACGAATACGTAAAAGCTCTGAACCGTTGCCCCGACAAGATTTTTGTGGAAGTTACGCGGCAGCCGTCCGCGCCCGAACTCAAAAAGCGCACCGTTTCGAGAAAGGAGCAACTGTTATCCCTATTTGAAACGGTTGCGGGCATAGACGATTTGAAACGCGAATTGAGGGAGGAGAAAGCCGCCGACCTTGAAAGTGAAAAATTATATCTCTATTACCGCCAACTCGGGAGATGTATGTATTCGGGGGAGCAGATAGATCTGTTGCAACTCAAATCGGACTTATACGACGTTGACCATATTATCCCGCGTTCGCTCGTAAAGGACGACAGCCTTGACAACAAAGTGCTCGTTCTTCGTTCAAAAAACAGAGAAAAAACGGACATATATCCTCTGCCGGACGGTTTTAGCAACCAATCGCCGTTTTGGAAGCTCTTGCGTGAAAAGCAACTGATAAGCGACGAAAAGTGGGCGCGGCTTACGCGCAGGAAGCCTTTGACGGACGAGGATTACGAAGGGTTTGTAAACCGTCAACTCGTATACACCAACCAGATGGCTAAGGCGGTTGCGGAATTGTTAAAGCGCAAGTTCGGCGAAAAGGGTACGAAAATAGTTTACAGCAAAGCGGCGAACGTCTCCGATTTCAGGGATAAATTCAATATACCCAAGTGCCGCGAGACAAACGACTTGCATCACGCCCGCGACGCATATCTGAATATCGTCGTAGGCAACGTTTACGACGTGCGTTTCACACGCCTTTCCGATTATTTCCGCCGTAAGGAAAGCGACGGCTCGCAGAGGCAGATAAATCTCGACAAATTATTTACATACGACGTGGCGGGAGCATGGGATGAAAATTCCCTCGGGACCGTGCGTTCCGTGCTGTCGCGCATGAGTATGTCGGTTACGCGGTATCCCTTAATAGGAGGCGGCGCGTTCTATGACCAAACTGTATACGGTAAAGACGACGACGGGGTAAATACGCCTTTAAAGGGCAAGGGCGCAGTTTCCGACTTCAAAAAATACGGCGGCTATAAATCGCTCAAAACCGCGTATTTTGCAATAGTTAAATCAAAGGATAAAAAGGGCAATCCCATAAAGACAATAGAGGCAATTCCCGTACTTGTGGACTATAACGCCCACGGCGACGGCGATAAAATTTCGGCTTATCTCAAAGACGGCTGCAAACTTACGGAGCCCGAACTTTTAGTGCCTTGTCTGCGCGTTAAAGCGCTTGTAAAAGTAAACGGTTTCCCCGCCTATATAGCGGGAATTACCGGTTCGCAAATTAGTCTGCATAACGCAATTCAATGGTACACGGACGAAAAGACCGACAGATACGTAAAAGCCCTTTGCAAATTGCTCGGCCGGGAAAAATCGGGAATGATTGAAGACCTTTCGGTTGAAGAATTTATAATGCATACCAACCGTTTCGGCGAAGTAAAGTTGAAAGTCGACCGTCCGCAAAACGAAGAGCTATACCGGGATATGCTGCGCCAACTTTCAAAAAAGATGTACGGCGGAATTTCCGGCGCCGTTTATTTCCGCAATACTCTTGAAAACAAATCCGATAAATTCAGGGCGCTTACCGTATTTGAACAGGCAAAAGTACTTGTTCAGATTGCGAAATTTTTAAAATGCAATGCGGAGACTTCCGATTTGACCTTGTTGGACGAAAAAGCGAATTGCGGCAAATTGCTTATAAATAAAAACATAACAAAAACCGAATTTACCGTCGTGCATATTTCGGCATGCGGTCTGGACGTAAGGGAAAGGAAGATATAAAGTGGGCTTCCGCGTTGTAGTGATAAAGTCGCGTTGCAAGCTGGAAGTCCGGCTTAACAGCCTTATAATCCGCGGTGAACAGGAAAAGCATATATTTATCGATGAAATAAATACGTTGATAATTCAAAGCACGGCGGTATCGCTCACGGCGGCTCTTTTGTGCGAGCTTATGCGAAGAAATATCAAGGTGATATTCTGCGACGAAAAATGCAATCCGTGTTCCGAATTGTTGCCCTATTACGGAACGGTGAACACTTCGAAAAAATACAAAGCGCAGTCGGCTTGGAACGATTATATCAAATCGGAAGTATGGCAAAAGATAGTGCGCCGCAAAATCTTGGCGCAAATGTCGGTTTTGCTGTCCTATGGATACGCACAACAAGCGCAAATGCTGTCGGCTTATGCGGAAGAGGTGCAACCGGACGACGCATCAAACCGCGAAGGACATGCGGCGAAAGTATATTTTAACTGTTTACTCGGCGGAAACAATTCCCGTCGGCTCGGAGGATTTTTAAACGGCTGTCTAAACTATGGCTATGCCGTCGTTCTTTCCGCTTGCAATAGGGAGATAGTTGCTTGCGGCTATTGCACGCAACTCGGCATACACCATAAAAACGAATTCAACGATTTTAATTTCGGTTGCGACATTATGGAACCTTTGCGGCCGTTGGTTGACAGACGTGCGCTTTTAATCGAAGACGGAGACGGGGATTTTAAACGCAAAATGGCAGATATACTCAATATGGACATTATATCCGGCGGCAAACGGACGACGCTTGACGTGGCGATACGCGACTATGTCAGAAGCGTTATAGCGGCTTTAAACGAGGGCGATTCTTCGCATATGATTTTTCCCGAAGAGGAGATGAATGAATTATAAATTTATGCGATTGATTGTTTTTTTCGATCTGCCCATGCAAACGGATAAAGACAGAAGAGAATACGCTGCGTTTCATAAGTATCTTGTGCGCAACGGGTTTATTATGATGCAAAAATCGGTTTATTCGAGGCTGGTTATCAATAATGTTACAAGCCTTGCTGTAAAACAGCGTATTAAAAACAATTTGCCGGCCGACGGCGTGGTGGAATTATTGGAGATAACCGAAAACCAATTTTCGCGTATAGAATATCTTGTGGGAGAAGAACAACAACTGACCATTGATTCGCCCGACAGAATAATCGAGGTGTAATAATGAACGAGATTGCAGTAGTCTATCATACGTCGCTCGAAACGCCGATAACTATCTCCTGCGAGTTTGTACAGTTATTGATTATAGAAAATCCTCATGAATTTTATAAATTCGTCGATATGTTTGATTGCAGTGTCGGAGGGGACGAAAGCGAACTCAGCTTTTTAAGAAACGGCAAGCCTGTTTCCGCAGAAAAAGAGGGTTGCATTATTTGCGATCCGTTTCATTTTGATTTAAATGACAAGAAAGTTATCGGTTTGCTCTTTAAGAATCTTGCCGAGACATGCCGATACGGTAAAGAGCAATTTAAATTGTCGTCCGTTAATACCGGCGTCGGACAGCTGTTTGCAGAGCTGTTTGAAACTTTGCCGTTTTCGTTGACATACGGCGAGTTGACGATAGAAGAACTCCTCAAATGCGCCAACGTGCGTTTTGAGAAAACATATGATACGCTTTTGGAAAAGATAATCTGCTATATTAACGCGTTGGCAGAACTTAAACACTGCAACTTTTTTGTTTTCGTCAATCTCAAAGCAGTACTTTGCGACGATGATTTAATGTCATTATATCGACATTGCGCCCTTGAAAAGATTGGGTTGTTGCTCATAGAAAACAGCAAAGTCCGCCCTCTTTTGCCTGAGGAAAAGGCAATAATAATTACCGAAGATTTATGTGAAATTCTTGAACATTACGATTGAATATGTTAAAATAAGCATTACTTACGGGATAGCCGTACTGTCTATACGCGCTTTCACGCTTTTAAATTTGAGGTTTGAGAGTCTTGTTATTCTGTAAGTAGTTAAAACTCTGGATGAGCGCTCTCTGCTCACGTCGCGGTTTGAGAGTCTTGTTATTCTGTAAGTAGTTAAAACACATATAAAAAAGCCTCACTTTGGTGTTGGGTTTGAGAGTCTTGTTATTCTGTAAGTAGTTAAAACTAAAGTCAAATTCCGTTTGCAAGAATTGCAGTTTGAGAGTCTTGTTATTCTGTAAGTAGTTAAAACTCTTCAACATAGAACATCTTCTCAATTGACGTTTGAGAGTCTTGTTATTCTGTAAGTAGTTAAAACCGTATTCGCAATTATGAATCTGAAAGTTGTGTTTGAGAGTCTTGTTATTCTGTAAGTAGTTAAAACAAAAATGAACTCGTTTACTTTATCGGCTATGTTTGAGAGTCTTGTTATTCTGTAAGTAGTTAAAACGTTATAAAAAGCTTCCTGACCTCGCGCAGGGTTTGAGAGTCTTGTTATTCTGTAAGTAGTTAAAACCGCAACACATTTACATAATATAGTATTATGGTTTGAGAGTCTTGTTATTCTGTAAGTAGTTAAAACTCTAATACTTCTAAAAAACAACCGTGTGTAGTTTGAGAGTCTTGTTATTCTGTAAGTAGTTAAAACCCAGAGAGCCAGGACCAGTATCTATATCCCGTTTGAGAGTCTTGTTATTCTGTAAGTAGTTAAAACTCATACTTATGACCGATAAAGTACACGAGTGTTTGAGAGTCTTGTTATTCTGTAAGTAGTTAAAACAGTTGTTTTTCGTAATACTCACTGTTCGGGTTTGAGAGTCTTGTTATTCTGTAAGTAGTTAAAACCTTGGTGATGCTAACGTCCATTGCAACACAGTTTGAGAGTCTTGTTATTCTGTAAGTAGTTAAAACTTTTTTCAGTCGCAACCTTTACCTTCTTTTGTTTGAGAGTCTTGTTATTCTGTAAGTAGTTAAAACCTATAAGGTGATCCGAAGTATAACGCTCACGTTTGAGAGTCTTGTTATTCTGTAAGTAGTTAAAACAAAGTCTTGTGCTTGTTGTTCGTAGTTAGTGTTTGAGAGTCTTGTTATTCTGTAAGTAGTTAAAACAAGTCCGTCAGACTTACAGCGGACGGCGCAGTTTGAGAGTCTTGTTATTCTGTAAGTAGTTAAAACCCGCGCGCGTGTACATATTAAAAAAATTAAGTTTGAGAGTCTTGTTATTCTGTAAGTAGTTAAAACCGATTTTTCCGTTTGCGTAAATTTTCATCCGTTTGAGAGTCTTGTTATTCTGTAAGTAGTTAAAACCACAATCAAACCATTTACGCCGAAGTATTAGTTTGAGAGTCTTGTTATTCTGTAAGTAGTTAAAACAGGTACTTGTAAAAAACGGCGTTGTTATTTGTTTGAGAGTCTTGTTATTCTGTAAGTAGTTAAAACCGGGATCCTTTTTAAGATCTTCAAGGACATGTTTGAGAGTCTTGTTATTCTGTAAGTAGTTAAAACCCTTTTGGCCGCGACTTTGGACGCAATTCGGTTTGAGAGTCTTGTTATTCTGTAAGTAGTTAAAACGCCATATACCGGGCGCGCGTGGATGGTCAGGTTTGAGAGTCTTGTTATTCTGTAAGTAGTTAAAACTTTTGACAAAGCTCCAAAGGCCTTTGCGGTGTTTGAGAGTCTTGTTATTCTGTAAGTAGTTAAAACTCGCGCGGCGCTGTTGGTCAATTGCGCCTTGTTTGAGAGTCTTGTTATTCTGTAAGTAGTTAAAACCTTGCAATGATCCAAAATATGCTTGGCGAAGTTTGAGAGTCTTGTTATTCTGTAAGTAGTTAAAACCGTAGCCGTGGTGAAAGTGTCGCCGTCAAGGTTTGAGAGTTTTGTTATTCTGTAAGTAGTTAAAACAAATAATTATATATTTAATCTTGATGAGGTGTTTGAGAGTCTTGTTATTCTGTAAGTAGTTAAAACATTGTCGGCCACAATAAAAAATCCTTCCTTGTTTGAGAGTCTTGTTATTCTGTAAGTAGTTAAAACCGACAAAACGGGCGAAATAAAAGACGGTTGGTTTGAGAGTCTTGTTATTCTGTAAGTAGTTAAAACATATTGATTACGTGAGGTTACTTTGAACCTGTTTGAGAGTCTTGTTATTCTGTAAGTAGTTAAAACTGATAAAATTATTGTATCACATAGCGTTGTGTTTGAGAGTCTTGTTATTCTGTAAGTAGTTAAAACGCTTATGGTCGTTTGTATCATCGCGAACGCGTTTGAGAGTCTTGTTATTCTGTAAGTAGTTAAAACTTTGCGCGCTCGTAAACAAAATGGGTTCATGTTTGAGAGTCTTGTTATTCTGTAAGTAGTTAAACGTTGCAAAGTTAGAAGCCCAACTTCTGCAATGTTTGAGAGTCTTGTTATTCTGTAAGTAGTTAAACGTTTACGGGCTTTACAGGCATTGCCGCTATGGTTTGAGAGTCTTGTTATTCTTTAAATACTTACTTAAAACATTTTCGTCGTTATAGCGCGGTCTTTTTCGTTTTTATAGCCTTGCTATGCTTCAATACGCACAGCAGCGGGTTCCGGCGCGCAAAACAGTAACGCGCGCAAAAATCGCAAACTATATTGCGATTGACATTTTGTTTCCAATCTGATATCATATATCCGTAAAAACAGTAACCATAAAGAGTTGCGCGAGGGACAGCCCCGATGACCGCACGGCAACCTGCCGATAGCTACGGTAAGGTGCCAAAGGCTGTACGATGGACAAAAAAGCCCGTCGTAACGATGGGCTTTTCTTATCTCTTGCGGCAAAAACAGAAGATTGCGCTATGAACAATCAAAGGAATTTCCGCATTTCTTTAAGTTGTCTGTCCTGTAATTCGATGAGCCGGCGCGCGAAATCCTTGGCTCTGCCGTCGGCGGCTTTGTAGTCGTTGAGATACTTATTTATCGACTTTATGCCCATATTGCAGCCGTCGGTTATGAGGTCGGTCACGGTGGAATCGTCGCCGTTCATCGCCATAGTTAAATTTGTTTTCATCCACGACATTCCTTTTGCGATGGGATTGGGATCCTTCCCTTCGTCGCGGTAGTCGTGCAGAACGCTCTGCATTTCGTTTTGCAGAAGAGCGTATTCGCGCTGATAATTGTCGAGAGCGCCTTTGAAATCGCCGCTTTCAACGCGGTCTTTAACCTCGTCGATGGCGGATATTCCCATCTGAATCCCGGCGTCGCACTCGCGCAACAGCTCTATCGTATCGTGTTCTATCATCTTTGCCTCCGTTCAAACAGTTTGCTCATTCTAAAGAATTTTATTCGCGCCCGCGTCGGTCCGCTCTCCGCGCGCCCGCAAAAAAAGAGGTCCGAATATGTTGTATATAATGCGCCACGGCGCCACCGATTGGAACAAAAATCGCCGCTTGCAGGGGAGAACGGATATCCCCTTGAACACCGAGGGCAGACAGATGGCCGCAAGGGCGGCCGCCGAATATGCCGACGTGCATTTCGATATCTGTTATTGCTCGCCGCTTTCCCGCGCGAAAGAAACGGCGGAAATTGTTTTAAAAAACCGCAATATTCCCATAATATGCGACGAACGGCTCGTCGAAATGAGTTTCGGCGCGTATGAAGGCGCGCAGGACAGTTTCCCGGCCGCCGAGGGCCCCATGGCGGCGTTTTTCAACCGCCCCGAAAGCTATATCCCGCCCGAGGGCGCGGAGAGCTTTTTTGAACTGTATGAAAGAACGGGCGAATTTCTGGAAAAAGTTGCAAAACCGCTTGTCGGAAGCGGCAAAGACGTAATCATCGTCGGCCACGGCGCCATGAACGCAAGCATAATATGCAGAATAAAAGGTATTCCCCTCAAAGATTTTTGGAGCGTCGGTTTGGATAGCTGTAAACTCATAAAACTTCTATAACCGTCCGAAAAGCCGCGAGACGCGTAAAAAACGCGAAAAATTGTCGCCATAAAAAATCGCGGCGGTATTTACATATTTCCGTCCGCGTGGTATAATGTATCCGCAAATAAATTTTTAAGGAGAACTTAAATGGGATTTGAACAGCATTTTTCACTTAAAGGCAAAATCGCTTGGGTTACGGGCGCGTCCTACGGAATAGGATTCGCCATCGCTTCGGCCTATGCGCAGTCCGGGGCGACGATAGTATTCAACGATATCAACGAAGAGTTGGTGGAAAAGGGCGTAAAGGCGTATGCCGAAGCCGGAATAAAGGCGCACGGCTATGTCTGCGACGTAACCGACGAACAAGCGGTTAACGCGCTTGTCGCAAGAATCGAAAAAGAAGTGGGAGTTATCGACATACTCGTGAACAACGCCGGCATAATAAGGCGTATTCCCATGACCGAAATGAGCGCCGCGGAATTCAGAAAAGTGGTCGACGTAGACCTCAACGCGCCCTTTATCGTTTCCAAAGCGGTTATACCTTCCATGATAAAGAAGGGCCACGGCAAAATCATAAATATCTGCTCGATGATGAGCGAGCTCGGCAGAGAAACCGTCTCCGCATATGCGGCGGCAAAGGGCGGCCTTAAAATGCTCACCCGCAATATCTGCTCGGAATACGGCAAATACAATATCCAATGCAACGGCATAGGCCCGGGCTATATAGCCACTCCCCAGACGGCGCCTTTGAGAGAACGTCAGCCCGACGGCTCGCGCCATCCTTTCGATAGCTTCATAATCGCCAAAACGCCCGCGGAGCGCTGGGGCGAAACCAAGGACCTTATGGGCCCTGCGGTATTCCTCGCGTCCGAAGCCTCGGATTTCGTGAACGGCCACATACTCTATGTCGACGGCGGAATTCTCGCATATATCGGCAAGCAGCCGTAAATCTTCGGTTAAGGTACGAAAACTCAATATACTTTGCAATTCGGCCCGCGGCAGACAATGCCGCAGGCCGATTTTCAATATATATTCGAATTTTCTTGACGCGGAAGAGCGACTGTAACGTTGAAGAGGTTTTGACACGCGGTTAAAGATACAGCGCTATGCCCAACCCGCCCGATATCAGCAACAGCAGCGCCGGCGGGAAAGATTTTTTGCGTATCTTCCGATATACTGCCGCAACGAGCAAAATTATCGCCGTGATAATGAGAGCTTTCCAATCGCACGTCGCGCGGTCGCCGACCGTCCGCAATCCCGTTACGCAACTCAGAAAAAGAATAGCGGCCGTGGCCGTTATCAGCCCAGTAACTGCCGGAGTAACGGCGCCTAAAACGGCTTTCACTCCCGCATATTCCGCTATCTTTTTGACGAGCGCGGCAATTAAAAGTATGATTATAAACGACGGCAGAACCACGCCCGCGGTCGCCGTCAGCGCGCCCGTCATCCCGGCTTGTGAAGAGCCGATGAAAGTGGCCATGTTCACGGCAACCGGCCCGGGAGTGCTTTCGGAAACGGCGATAAAATCAACGAGTTCTTTTTCGGGGAGCCAGCCGGCGGCGAGAACTTCTTCGCGTATGAGCGATATCATTCCGTATCCCCCGCCGAACGAAACCGCGCCGATTTTCAGAAACGTCAGGAAAAGTTTAAGATATATCATTATTTTCGCTCCTTTTCTTGCGTTCGCGCATGCGTTTGACGAGAAAAATCAAAAGTCCCGAAACGGCGCTTATGAGAATGTAAAACACCGAGGAGAAGTCCACGGCAAACAGCGAAAACATTATCATGCAGATAAAAGTCGCGGCGGCCACGAGAACGTTGAAGAGGCTTTTCTTCATCTTTATGAACATTTTTATTCCCGCAAGCGATATCAGAACTACAACGCCCGCCTGTATTCCTCTGAACGCGGCGGCCACCCATGCAATCTTCAAAAACTCGTTGAAAAACAGCGATATCACATATATAACCGCAAAAGACGGAATACACACCGCTATCGTCGAAAGAACGGCGCCGAAAACGCCCTTTTGTCTGTATCCGATATATGTCGCCGCGTTTATGGCTATCGGCCCCGGCGTGGATTCGGCTATCGCAACCATTTCCGCGAATTCGCCGTCGCTCATCCAATTGCGTTTGGATACAAATTCGTTTTCGAGCAGAGCTATCATAGCGTATCCGCCGCCGAAAGTGAACAGTCCTATTTTCAACATTATAAAAAACAGTTTTATCGCCTTCTTCACGCTCCGCCTCCTCGCATATCCGCCCGTATATTATACTTGTTGACAACAAATAAGTAAAATAGTATAATCTTATAAAGTATATAAGCAATAGATTATTATATGACGATAAGGCACTTAAAAACGTTTATAGCGGTATGCGATTGCGGCGGCATAACCAAGGCCGCGGAGACGTTGCACATAGCGCAACCGGCGGTCAGTCAAACCGTTGCCGAAATAGAAAAATATTACGGCGTTTCGCTCTTTGAAAGAATAAACCAAAGGCTCGTGCTCACCGATTGCGGCAAGCGTCTGCTTGTCAAAGCGAGAGAAGCGGTTGCGTCTTTCGGCGAATTCGAGAGCCTTGCCGGGGCGAGCGAGGCAAACGCGCAGCTGCGCATAGGCTCGTCGTTAACGATAGGCAAACTGTATATGCCGCAGATAATAAGGGAGATAAGAGAGAAGTTTCCGCAGGTCAATTTGTCGGCAGTAATAAACAAGACGTCCGTAATAGAGGAAGAGCTTGCGGGCGGGAAACTTGATTTCGCCATGGTCGAGGGCGTCGTGCAATCGAAGAACTTCGTATCGCGCATACTTTCCCACGACAGACTTATCGCGGCGGCCGCGGACGAATTTGCCCTTCCGGAAGAGATTACTCTCGGTGAACTCATAAAATATCCCTTGCTCGTCAGAGAGAAGGGTAGCGCGTCGAGAGATCTTATAGACGCGGTTCTTGCCGCGGAAGAGTTGACGATAGCGCCGTTTGTGGAATCTTCGAGCAACGAGGCGCTGATATCTTGCGCGAAGCGAGGAGTGGGAATAGCTGTGTTGCCGAAGAATCTGCTTACGGAACATACCGAAAGCGGACAATTGAAAGAGCTGAGGGTAAAGGGTTGCGATTTCTCCCGCGCATATCGGCTCATTTATCACAAGAATAAAAGATTCGGGCCGTTACAGCTTAAAATATTGGCCCTTTGCGAAGATTATTTCGCCGAAATCTCGGGCGAAAAACCTGAGAACGACCGCACAGACCGATGGTAAGCGCAACCTCAAAAGGCGTTGAAATGCGTGTTTTCGCAATATATTTCAACAAAAAAGAGCACGGCAAGTCCGTGCTCCTTATTTTTTTAATTATCTTTCTCGGAAATCTCCTGCGTCGAATTATTGTAAATCCGTAAAGTTTGCGAAATTTTGTGATTTTTTATTGAAAACTATATTTATTTGTTTTTTACATTATCAAATAAAGAATATGGATAAGGATTAGTTCCGGTAAATTTTTCACCATAACTAAATGAGGTTATATCTTGTAAAGAATATGGATAATTATCAAAATCTAAAGCAAAAACTTCGACAGGGTCAACTAAATAATAAACATCATTATCATATTTATATAATTTTGTATATTCTGTTTGCCTAAAATCAAGAGAACCAATTTTAGTTTTTAAATAGTTTGACTTGCTACCATTTCTTATATTCATAGAGATTTTATTATCATTCAATGCTAAGATATCAACCTCTAAAGAATTATATTTTTCAGGATTTAATAATGTGTTCGGATATTTTTCAATCATTTTATCATAAGTTTTTTTAGCAACATTTGCTTTTGATAACATTTCAGGAGTTTTTTGGTTATCTAACTCTTGAATAAAGTAAAATGCTTGGATAGCGCCGTTTTTACTTAATGTAACATAATCTGAATATTCTTGATCGGCTAATGGATATTTTAGCACATAGTTGGTGTAGTAATTTCCGTATTGGCTGGTTGAAACATTTTCTGCTTTTACTGAAACATATATGTGGTTTTTATCATTATCATAAATGTAACTGCTGGCAAACACATCTAGTGTGCCATCCAAATATGCATCTACATTATGGCCATGATTTCTTAAAAATTTAAATGGGATAGGTTTCATGTCGGGATCTAAAATTCTATTGTTTTTCATACATCTTTCACCCAAACTTCTATAATAAGAGTCGGTTTCTACTGTTTTAGTTATATCGCTTAATTTATCAATAATATTTTCTTTATCATCATCGTTATTTACGCCGGGGTTGGCGCCGTTATTTGCGCTTCCACGACCGCCAGACGATACGTTGCACGCGGGAAGGGCGAACGCGAGCGTTATTACTGAAATGAGCGCAATCAAAACGGCAAGCAATTTCTTTTTCATAAACTTTCTCCTTTCGTGCGGCAAAAAAATAAGGTGTGCTCCCGAAAGAGCACACCGCACGGTATCTCTCACGGTTACCACACCTTTTTACAATAATTCGATTGCATCGAAAATTAAATTGTCAAAAGAGATACACAATGCCGGATTGTGTATTTCGATGCAAATTATAGGAATTGTAAAAAAATGTGGTAAATAAAATATAGCACTGACGCGACATTTTGTCAAGAAAATTGTGTTTTTACGGCTTTCGCTTTAACCGCGTCAATTTCTTCCCACGAAATCATTTCCCGTTCGCCGCGCTTTTATTTTATAATTTTAAACTTTGAACACATTATAGTTTAGAAATATTAAATTGTCAAGATTTAATTTATAACAATTTTAAAGCTAACTTTACCTGAGTTTAAAATTACTATATATTGAACATAAAAATTAAGGTGATTTTATGTTCGACGAAAAGGCAATCGGCCAAAATTTAAAGAAATATCTGGCGCAATCGCGCATACAGCAAAAGGAGCTTGCGGTTGCGTGCGGGAAGACCGAGGGAACGATATCGCATTGGGTTGAGGGCAGAGTGAGCGTGCCGATAAAATATATACCGACGATATGTGAAATGTTGGGCATAACCTTATACGAGCTTTTCGGACTGCCGGATACAAGTCTTTTATCGGAAGCGGAGCGAAAAGTTTTAAACGCGTACAGAACCGACGAGGTGTTTAAATTAATCTCGGACAGAGTATTGGATATATGCGAAAAATAAAAATATTTAAATTTCCGCCCGACTTAAATTTCCGCCCGACGTTTCGGTTGACCGAAACGTCGGGCGGAGTTGTTTTACGGCAAATAACCGATTTTTAAGAAGTTTGCTTTTTAAATAACGGCAAGTGGCAATGAGAGGGGAAATAAAAGACGATTATAACCTTTGAATGACGGTTTGGTCCCCAAAAAGTCCCCAAAAACAGCGAAAAAAACGCTTGGAAACGGCTTTGAAAATAAAAAATCGCGCCGTTAATCGTTCAAATTTAACCCAAAATGAACGAAAAACAGCGCATTTGGCTGGGGTAGCTGGATTCGAACCAACGAATGACGGAGTCAGAGGAAATTCGGTGAGTAAAAATATCCTCAAAATGAGCCGTTTTTGAGCAAAAATCGGCTAAAAATCGCAGTTTTTTATATTTTGTCTTTCCCAATCCCCCAATTATCCCCCAAACAATAAGTCGTCTGTTTTAAAGCAAAACGGGGGCATTTTTAACCTTCAACAATTCATTGCGGTTGACAATATCAAGGATTTGATATAAACTATGAGTATTAAAATATTCCTAAATATTTTCAGGTGAGTTATATGTTGCCGGACAACAGTTATTCCGAAATCGTAAAAATTATTCAGGCGGCGCGGGAGCGCGCGTACTATAAGGTAAACGAGGAACTCATCAACATGTATTTGCAAATCGGCAAATATGTGTCCGAAAATTCCCGCAATGCAGCTTATGGCGATTCTTATGTGGAAGGTCTTGCCGACTTTTTCGCTAAAAATTACCCCGAACTCAAAGGATTTACCCGTCGGGGACTTTACCGTATGCGGCAATTCTACGAACTTTATGGCAAAGATGAAAAAGTGTCACCAGTGGTGACACAATTATTCGGCATTTCCGATGAAAAAGTGTCAACGCTGTTGACACAATTGAGTTGGACTAACCATTTGCAAATAATGTCGTCTTGCAAGTCTGCCGAAGAACGTTATTTTTATATGGCGTTGTGCGTAAAGGAAAGATATTCAAAACGCGAGCTTGCCCGTCAGATAGACAGCGCTTATTATGAGCGGTTTATGCTTTCTCAAAAGCCGACAACGCCTGCAATAACCGAAGCAAAGAAAAGCACGTCGAACGCTTTTCTCGACACCTACACTTTGGAATTTCTCGATGTCCCCGAAGTCGTCAGCGAAAAAGATTTGCAAAAGTCAATCGTGCGGAACTTGAAGAATTTTATTTTGGAAATAGGCAAGGACTTTTCATTTATCGGTGAGGAATACCGCTTGCAGGTGGGCGGGCATGACTATTATATCGACCTACTTTTCTATCACCGCGGGCTTTCTTGCCTTGTGGCGTTTGAACTAAAAATTGACGAGTTTAAGCCTGAGTATGTCGGCAAGATGAATCTTTATCTCGAAGCTCTCGACCGCGACGTGAAAAAAACGAACGAAAATCCGAGCGTCGGCGTAATACTCTGCGCCAAGAAGGACGACGAAGTTGTGGAATACGCTTTAAGCCGCTCGCTTTCGCCGACAATGGTTTCGGAGTACAAGCTCAAACTCATTGACAAAAAGCTATTACAAAAGAAATTAAAAGAGTATATAGAGCTTGCCGAGGGTGTGGAATAATAATTATTAAAATAAGCATAAATTATCCTAAAAATAAAAGAAAAACAAATGCTGTAAAGGAGGACGCCATACAAACTTCCTCCTTTACTTGACATATTAAAGAGTATATGGTATTTTATTTTTAGTATATGGTTATAGTGCTGGCTTTAAGTTGGTGTCATTTTCACTTATAGTTTCTTTTATAAGTTGCTGTAACAAAGTAAACTTTCATATCGTCTATAAAGTATAGCAAACAAATATTGTAAGATAGTAAGGAATATACATATGAAAATTTTAATAAATTCTAATAATTTTGACTTTGATTCTAAAGACATATGTGAAGAGTATGAATCCCCAGATACATGCAATAATGATTGTTCGGCATATTGTGTTGATAACGGCTATGAGTGTAGCGATGCTGTGTAGGTAAGTAAATGACAACTGATGATTTTTTTACTTTAATTGCAAGTATAATGGCTTTAATTACAAGTATTATAACTTTGGCAATTACTATCGGTTTTCAAAGATATTATGATAAAAAGCACAGAAGAGTAGTGCCTGCAGTATCGTTTTTAGATAAGACTGATAATATAAGTGATCGAGCTGCTATCAAAAATGCTCGAATATTTACAGATTTATATAATGGGCTAACAATATTAAGCAATTCTAATTTTTGTATGATTATTAAAAACATAGAAAAATCCAAAATCAATAATTGTCAAATTAAAGTTTTAATTGACAATAAGCTTATTATAGATTGTAATGTGGGCACGATAGTAGAAGATAGACCGATTGTTATTCCTACGGTTTTGGCAAACGATATTTTTTATAAAATGGAATGCAGAATTGATTATTTAACTGAAGCAGAAGAACATTTTCTATATAAAATTAGCTCGGATGCCCAATATGGACAGAGAAAAGATGAGGTGTACTTATTAAGGAAATATTTAGGTACTAAACATCTTAACATTTTAAATAATCAACTGAGTATAAGCTACTCTCTGGAAGAAATAACTAGAGCAAGTCAGCAATAATTAGCCTATTATTAAATTAAGGAGTGTATTATGGAAGTATTGATTTCAGCAAATCCATTTACTCAATTTATGAATAATGGAACTTGCGATAATGATTGCAATGACTGTCAAGATTGTTCATGTGATGCTAATTATTATCACGGGGATGATTGTATGATAGGTGCTTAATATCAATTTTTGAGGAGGAAAGGGATGGAAATATTGATTGCATCAAATTTACTAAAGTCCATTGAACCAGATTGTGATATTTATTGTGCTTGTGATTGTGATAACTATTGTTCGTGTGATAAAGATTATTATTCAAAAACTTATTGTGATGGGGATTGTTCAAAAGATGATTGCACTTGTGATGTCGATTGTCGTTATGATGATTGTATGATGGGTGCTTAATTTAAAATTATTTAAAAGGAGAAATAAAATGGAAATTTTAATTAAGGCTAATATGTTTAATAACAGCTATAATGATTGTGATGATTACTGTTCCTGTGATTGTGATGATTGTGGCTGTGACTATGATTATGAGTGCAGTGGCGATGGAATGGGTTGTTCTCAAGATTAGTTATGAAATATAATTGTTCCTACTATAATATTGTTTTAAAAAAAACTGATAGATTCGTTTATTTATATAATTCGTTTTCTGGTGCATTATGCAAATTGGAAAAGGAAATATATGAATTAATTTTGAAAAATGAAATTGATGATAAATACAAGTGTAACTATTTTGACGAATTATTGAATCAAGGATTAATAAAACCAGTAGCTTTAAATGAATATAATAAAATTATATTGAATGAGCAAATAACGATACTGTCTCAATCATCAAAATCTCGAACATTTGTAATTGCACCAACGCTTTCATGTAATCTAAATTGTGATTATTGTTTTGAAAATGGATTTAGAACTAATAAGACAATCAGTGATCAAACAATTAAAGCAGTAGCTGAATATATCAAGAAAGATATTGATACTGATATTAAAGCGGTAAATATTGGATGGTTTGGGGGTGAGCCGTTAATTGCTTATTCTCAAATTATTAAGTTTAACGATTACTTTAAATCATTAATCAACAAGCGAGTCATCAATTATACTGCAAGCATGATAACTAATGGTGTTCTTTTAGATAAAGAAAAGGTTGAATATTTATCTAAAGAATGCAGTTTAAAGAGAGTACAGATAACTGTAGATGGGACAGAAGAAGTTTACTGCAAAAGGAAACGAGCAACAATAAAACAATATAATAATTTAATAAAAAACATTAAAGATTCATTAGATTTTGTTAAAGTTTCGATTCGACTTAACTGTGATGGAAATAATTATGATGATTTGAAAATAGTAGCCAAGCAATTAGTTGATACTTGTGGTAATCATAAAAATCTTAATATTTATCTCGCCAAACTTATTGATTATGCTGGGTGTAGAGGCGAAAAATTTTTATCGCAAATTGAATTTGATAATAAAAGAATTGAATTTGATAAATATATTTGCGAATTAATGGGAAGAAAATATAATCCTCGCTTATATAAATATAATAAAACTTTTTGTGGACTTTTTAAATTGCAAAATAAAGTAATAGGACCCGATGGAGAATTATATAAATGCGAACATCATGTTGGGCAAGAAGATAAAATCATTGGAAATATAACTACAGGTCTATTTTACAACGATTATTTGATGAGATTTATAAAAAATGAACCTCTTGAAATATGTAAGAAATGTAAAATATTTCCTATTTGTTTAGGAGGTTGTCCGGCACAAAAGCAAGATTTACCTGAGGGCGATTCTTGTTTTTATAGTGAATATTATATAAGGCACTTATTAGATAGATATATTAATGAATCTTAAACATATAAAGCAAATAGAAAAATAACGGAGATTTATATCCGTTATTTTTTAATATAATGTACTAATGTAAATAGGTTAACTATTTGTTTTGCACCAATAAAAATTAATATAAGCAAGGATAGAAAGTAAATATAAATTATACGCCGCTCTTCCGAGCGGCGTATAATTTTTGCACAAATAAATTTAATGGAGAAGATATGCAATACAAACAATGGCTGAATGAGTGGCTTATGACAACAGTCAAGCCGCTCAAAAAATTACGGACATACCAAAGATACAGCGATATAGCAACGCGGCTTATAATTCCAGATTTGGGTGAATATGAAATGGACCTTCTGACTTCTTCGGTTCTTCAAAACTTCACGGCAAAAATAACCGAGAGATACGCCGCAAACACGGTCAACGGAATAATCACCGTACTCAAAAATTCCCTGCAACGCGCCGAAATAATGGGATTAGTGCAAAGGCAGTATTCGGGTAGTATTCAGTATCCAAAGCACGAAGAAAAGCAAATCGAGTGCTTCTCAACAGCCGAACAACGGCAAATAGAGCAATTCATAATCGGCAAGAAAAAACCCAAGCTGTACGGCATATTACTGTGTCTGTACACGGGGTTGCGGATAGGCGAGCTGCTCGCCCTCGAATGGGGCGATATAGACTTTGTAAAAGGTCTGATAACCGTCTCAAAAACCTGCCACGACGGTTGGGAAAACGGTAAGTATCAAAAGACAACAGACACGCCTAAGACAAGAAGTTCACGCAGAGTAATTCCAATTCCGAGAACGGTAATTCCATATTTGAGAGAAATGAAAAGGCATAGCAAAAGCATTTACGTTATAAGCGGAAGTGACGGGGCAGAGATTTCGATAAGGTCATACCAAAGGACTTTTGAGTTACTGCTGAACCGTTTGCACATACCGCATAAAGGTTTTCACAGTTTGCGGCATACATTTGCAACGCGGGCGATAGAGTGCGGAATGGACGTCAAGACTTTATCGGAAATTTTGGGGCACAACGACCCTGCGATAACGCTGAAAAGATATGTTCACAGTCTTATGGAACGCAAGTGCGCGATGATGAATAAGCTTGGCAAAAACTTACAGTAAAACAATAAAAAAACCGCAAGCCGAGGCTCACGATTTTGTTCATACAATAAAACAATAGATGTATCTCTACATATAAATTTTAGCATTATAAAAGCGAATAGTCAAGAAAATTGTTGAAATTTAAGTAAATGTAAAAGCTCAATTTACATAATTTACCATATAGGCGAACAAACCCTCGTGTTCTGTTCGCCTATTGTTTTAATAGATGAACAAAAAATATAAAATTTGTTCATATGGGAGGAGTATAGTTGAGAAAGAAGATATGTCTTCCGATAATCATATTCTTAATTCTTGTATCGGTAATTTTAACTGTTTGTGCTTGTACAAATCAAAAATCGGTTAAAGTGTCGTTATTTGACGGAGATGAGTTTTTAAGAGAAGAAACTGTCATATTGGGAAACGAATATTCATTTGATGCGCTTGAAAAAGATGGATATACGTTTTGGGGGTGGTATAGCGAAGTCGAAGGTGGTTCGGCATATACCGATTCCTCCGGAAGTAGTGCAGGAATAACGTGGAAAGAAAATAATTCCACAAGCGTTTATGCCCATTGGAGTGCAAACACATATAAAATAAAATTTGAATATTGCGGCGCAACTTCGCAAAACGAAGTTGATGAAATTTCGGTTGTTTATGACGAAGAGATAACAGACCGTTTCCCTATACCTTTGAGGACGGGATATTCATTTCAAGGATGGTACACAGCCGAAACCGACGGTAATCAAATAGTAGATTCAATAGGTAATTTTTCGGAATCGGCAAATGTATATAATTTTTCCGTTTATCCCAAAGGCGAAAACGGTTCAACCTTATACGCTCATTGGGGAATTAAAACGGTGATGTTTAATTTTGTTACTGATGGGAGCGCAGTTGAAAGTGTTTCGTATCCTATCGGAACGGTGTTAAATAGCTTACCTGTTTCCACAAAAGATAACTTCTGTTTCGAGGCTTGGTGCCTTGACCAAACGCATTTGTCACCGATTAGTTTTCCTTTTACAATTCCCGAACATTTTGATAGTTCGGTAGCGTTATACGCAAAGTTTACTGAAGGGACAAATAACATTTTACTGTTTGAAACGATTTCATTCACAAGCGATAGAGAATACGAAGTGTCTTACAGCGGCAATGACGAAAAGATAGTTATACCCGATTCATATTACGGTAAACCGGTTACGCGGTTGAAAAGCGTACAGTCGTCGACATTAAAAACGGTACTTTTGCCTCAAAGTATAAAGCAAATATCTTCCGGTGCTTTTCAAAACTGTAATGCTTTGGAAAAAGTAAACATTCCGCTATCCGTCCAAAGCCTTCCCGAAAGAATTTTCAGCGGATGCGAAAAATTGTCTTCAATTATTATACCAAACGCCGTAACAACCATAGGCAAGGAGGCTTTTTCCGGGTGTTCGTTGATAGAGGAAATTGAAATTCCCGATAATGTCAATTCGATAGGCGACGGTGCTTTCAGAAACATGGCAATGCTAAAAGAATTTACCGTTGGGGCAGGAAACGAAAGGTATTCAGCTTTGAACGGGGTGCTTTATTACAAGGTCGGCAACTCCTCATATATAATTCAGTATCCTGCCAATAAAGATGGAAAAACATATGAAATAGATTCTTCAACGACAAGAATTTCGGAATATGCATTCAGCAGTTCCAAATTACAGAGCATAACTCTCGGCGGAAAAATTTCTTCTATTGAAAACGGAGCATTTGAAAATTGCAGAAATCTTGTAAGCGTTAAATTAAATTCAAATTCGACGAGCATATCGTTTGAAGACAGCGTTTTTGCAAATTGCTTGAACTTGAAAGCAATGATAATCGAAATAA
This sequence comes from uncultured Clostridia bacterium, assembly GCA_947628505.1. GTDB lineage: Bacteria > Bacillota > Clostridia > Christensenellales > Borkfalkiaceae > Coproplasma. Next base: position 98,981 of record CANRAD010000002.1, on the reverse strand, counting down.
GTAAAGTGCCGACGTTAGGGGATAATGTATTTGACGGAGTTGCGCAAACCTTTTCAATATATGTTCCGAGCGGAGTTATCAGAAATTTTCAAATAGCAAACAAGTGGAAAGATTTCAGTCAATCAATCTACTCTTTGGGCAATATTTTCGGCGATTACGCCGTTGAGGAGGTTGAAGGCGGTTATGCGATAAGGCAGTATTTCGGAACGGATGCGGAAGTGGTTGTGCCGGAAATATTGAATGCGCATAAAATTGTTAAGATTTCCGCAAATGCCTTTTCGTTTTCACCCATAGAGAAGATAACCCTCACACAATACATTGAGGAAATAGGCGATAGGGCATTTTATAACTGTTCGTCACTTTCTTCGATTATTTTAGAGGGATTGCCGCCTATTCTCGGAGATAATGTTTTTGAAGGAATAAACGCCGATTACGGTATATATATCAAGAACACGCCCGATGTTCTCGAACAATATCGTTCGGCGGACAAATGGAAAGAAATTTCCGACCATATATGGACTGCTGATAAGTTTTAACTTTTAGGAGGATAAAAATGAAGAAAAAATTAGTGGTTTTAATTATCAGTTTATTGATGATTATGGGTATTGCGGTTATATTCGCGGCTTGTTCAAACGATGAGGGTGCGAAAAGTATAACCAATTTAACCTATAACGGCGAAACAATAACATGGGATAGCGTGCAAAACGCCAAAAACTATAAAATTAAAATCGATAACGGCGATGAGGCAATAGTAAGTCAAGCTACCGATAAAGTTTCATATCGCTATGATTCAAAGGGCGAGGATTTTGATTTCTATATAGAAGCCGTAATAAAAGAGGGCGACGATAAAAACCCCACATATTCTATTCGGTTTGAAAATATAGGGCAAGTAACCGAAGTAAAAGTAGAACAAGGTAATTTTGTTTGGGCGGCTTTGGATACGGCGGAAAGTTACGAGGTTATGTATAACGGACAGATATCTTCTGCCAAAACAACCAGCTACCCTTCCGAAAGCGGCTCTTTCACTTTTAAGGTCAGGGCGTTAAAAGGACAAGCCGAAAGCACAGACGGAAATATTCCTTACTTTTCGGTTTGGAGCGACACTATAACAGGCTCTGTTCTCTCTACGCCTCAAAACATTACATATGACAGCGAAACTTTCAGATGGGATAAAGTCGATTCCGCAACGGGTTACGTCATTAAAATAGGCAACGAGGAATTTGAAACTTCAACAAACAGCTATGACTATATAGCCGGTAATCAGGATTTTCAGATTTCCGTGTACGCGGTAGGTAACGCTACGTCAAAAGTATATGATTCGGTTTACAGCGAGGCTTTATCCTACACCTATATTGCACCCGTTGAAGGTTTGAATGTTGTTGACGGTGTGCTTAAATGGTCGGCGTCGCAAAACGCAGTCAGATACAGAATCAAGATTAACGGCATTGTCCGCAACGAGGATTTGACTACCAACGAGTTCAGCGAAATTTACAGCGGGTCGAGTTACAGAATTCAGATATTACCTCTCGGTTCAAGTGATTTTTATTTCTCGCATTGGTCGGAAGAAATAACATTATCTATACTGCGTAGTCCCGTGGTAACTTACGGTGACGGAGTGATCCGTTGGAATCAAGTTGCAGGCAGTGCGGGATATACTTTAAGAATTAAAAAAGGAACGGAAGTAGTGCATACGGCTTCTGTCGGTGAGGATACGTTTGTATATTCCTATCCATTCACGGATGCAGGCGACTATCTTGTGGAGGTCAAGGCGACAACTCTCGGAACGGGAGGCGTGTATGAATCCAAATACAGTACTGCGTATTCCGTAAAGAGATTGGCAACGCCTAAAAATCATAATATTGTAAACAGACCTTTGGAACAAAATCAGGTTTCCGTGACCTTTAATGCCGTTGTAGGTGCGGAAAGTTATGCGTTGCTTGCCGACGACGTGGAAATTGCTACTGTTACAAGCGGCACTACGTTCTCCGTTGACCTTTCAAAAATGACAAACAAAACGGAAGAATCGGTCGTAAACTTTAAAATAGTTGCGCGCGGCAAGGTAACTTCAAACGGTGCAGTTCTTGACAGTAACGTTCCTCTTGAATTTAATGTTACAAAACTTGCTACGCCTCAAAATCTTGCAATCAGCGGCAGGCAGTTATCGTGGGATAACGTAAATCATACAAGCAAATACGTTCTTACAATAGACGGAAACAGAACAGAAATAACTACAACGTCCTATACGATAACCGACCTTGCGGCAGGCGAGCATACTATATACGTTCAGGCTATGGGCAACAGTGAAGAAGTAATTACGGGGGGATTTTCAAATGCGCTTTCCGTTACCAAATTAGCTACGCCCACAAGTCTCAATATAGTAAGCGGCAATTTAACTTGGGCGCAAGTTCCCCATGCAACCGCATATAGGGTTATTCTCGGAACTCAAGAATACAATGCCGATTCAACCTCGTTTGCTTTACTCGGATATTTAAGCAGCATAAATGAAGGAATGGGTACGCAGATTAGCGTGTTTGCCGTCGGCAACGGTTCGGATATTATCGATTCGGATGTATCCGCAACGCGCACGATAAGCAAGTATAACAGACCTGCCAACGTAAAAGTTAACGGCGATAATCTTGTATGGAATCCCTCGTCGGTTGACAGCATAAATGCAAATGACTACACGTTATATTTCAGAAAAGACAATGGCGATGAACAAAGCGTAAGGGTTACGGGTACTTCATATTCTATGAGCAATTTTGAAGCCGGGAATTACGTTGTTTCGGTTGTTGCAAACGGTGATAATGTTCAGACCGTGGATTCGCCTCGCTCGAATGAGTTTAATTTTACAAAGTTAGCTGCAATAACTTCTGTAACTAAATCAGGCGCAAATTATACTTGGGATATAGTGCCGCAAGCAGTCGGGTATGAAATCAAATTGAGCAGAGATGCAACTTGGACTTCAATTGATACAAATTCATACACCCCCAAATTTACTACCGAGGGGGAGTACGAGATAAGCATAAGAGCAATCGGTAATAATGCCGACATTGTAAATTCCGAAGTTTATTCGTTTACTCAAAGGGTCAACCGCCTCACGCAACCCGTACAGCAACAGGAGGAATTGACTAATGCCAATGCCTTTAAAGTAGATACAACACCGGGTAATAATCAATTAAAAATTACCATAAAGAAGTATGAATCCGCAACGGGCTATAAATTCTTTATAGGCGGATTGGAAAGAACGGATAAATATGCGGAAAGCGGTGATGAAGTTTCAATTACGTTCACCATGACAACTCCGAATGCGGAGTATAAAGTTCAGGTACAGGTTTTGGGCGGTGTATTTGACGAAAGCGGAAATTATCTTCTCGATTCAAATTTATCGACTGAAGTAACCGTTAAATACCAAGCGTAAGCGAAAATGGAAATACTTTATAACTTTTTATATCAGCTTATATTTACGGTAGGGGTAATCGTAGTTTTCGGACTATTGATTACCCTCTGCCGAAAGGCATTTTATAAAATAGTCGGCGAAAATGCTTCAAAAATAATTATTGCCACGGGAATAATCGGTACGCCCGTTCACGAATTAAGCCACGCTCTTATGTGCGTGGTTTTTGGGCATAAAGTTACTGAAATAAAGCTGTATCAGCCCGATTCGGACGGTACGCTCGGTTATGTCAATCATTCATATAATCCGAGAAATTTGTACCATCAAATCGGCAACTTCTTTATAGGGATTGCACCTATTTTGGGCGGAAGCGGAGTAATATTCCTCTTAATGTATTTGCTTGTGCCGAGTATTTTTTCGGAAGTGGTTGACGAGCTTAAATTTATCCCGCTTATATCGTTTAACCTGTTTGAGGCGTCAACCTACTCTGCAAGTTTGCAAATATTTTGGGATATAGTCGAAGATATTTTCGGCTTTACAAACACGGGAAGTATTCTGTGGTGGGTATTTATCGTGCTTTCTTTTATGATTGCAAGTCATATGGAGTTAAGCACGTCGGATATTAAAGGCGGATTCAAAGGTTTTTTATTTATAGCGGCGTTACTTCTAATTGCAGACATAATAATGTATTTCGTGTCTATGCCTGCGTTGGAAGCAACTACGAGTGCCATGACGTCTTTTTCGTTCATAATAATAGGCTTCCTTGCAATAGCGGGAATTTTTGCCGGTATAACCGTATTGTTGGCTTTTGTAATAAAGGCTGTCATTGCTTGTATAGAAAAGATAAAAAATAGGGGATAAATATTATGAAAAGGAACGTAATTATTTTTCTGTTAACAATAATGTCTGCATTTTGCATTTCGTTCGGATTAGCCGCTTGCAACAATAACGGCGATAATTCTGACCCGAATAGTAATAACGATGAGAATAATATATCTTACCCAACGGAGCATTTTGATAATTTAAATTTAGACCTGTATTCTTTTAACGGGCATTACTATTATGTATATAAAGAACATAGGGATTGGCAGAACGCTGAAAACTATTGCGAAAATTTAGGTGGTCACTTGGCTACCATAACAAGTCAAGAAGAGCAAACTTTTGTTGAAAATATTGTTAAAAAAGTAAATTTCGCTTGTTGGTTGGGCGCCTATAAAAGCGGGCAAAATTTCGTATGGATCCATGGGGAAGAATTTAATTATTCCAATTGGCACCCCACTGCGCCGCATGGGGATAATGAAAATTATTTGGGGATTTATGCAAATAACTCGGATACACGGTGGTCTAAAACGGGCAAATGGAATGTATTTGCGTCAAGTTCAAGCACTATAAAAGGCTTTGTGTGTGAGTGGGAGGACAAATCATCCGTCGGCGACGAGTTCAAATATTATAAAAAAATATCATCGGCTGACGAACTTAAAGCGTTGAATAATGCATCTGGTAAATATATTTTGGGTGCTGATATTGATTTGGCAGCAGAAAATTGGTCACCTATAAGCGGCTTTAGCGGCACATTGATTGGCGGTGATTATAAGATTAAAAATTTAACCATAAACTCGGTCAATGATTCCAATTTGGGATTATTCGGCACATTGCAAGGCACGGTAAAGAATTTAACAATTGAAAATGCTAATATAACCTCTCGCGGCGATGCCAGCACGGCAGGCATACTGTGCGGCACGAATCAAGGGACGATAGACGGGGTTACTGTTTCCGGCACGATTAATCCGTTGTACTACGACAATGTCGGCGGAGTTGTAGGTTATAACAATAATTCTGTTGTATCAAACTGCACTAATGATGCAACTGTTTTAGGCAAAAATAACGTTGGTGGAATTGCCGGAAATATTTCTGCAAGCGGTAATGATAAAATAAATAACAATAGCAATAATGGTGAAATTCAAGGAACAGATAATGTTGGGGGCATAGCCGGATATTGCTCGGTAAATACAACTATAGTTAATGATATTAATAACAATATCGTGAAAGGGAATAGCTGTGTGGGGGGTATATTAGGCAAAAGTGTTGGGGGCACGGAAATATCGGAATCTTCAAATTCGGCAGAAATACAAGGTAGAAGTGATTATGTCGGTGGCTTGGTCGGATATGCAACATCATTATCTAAAATAACGGTTTGTGAAAATAAAGCAGATATCAACGGCGGTAACTATGTGGGTGGCTATGTAGGCTATTCGTCTGGTACAAATATTCAAGCAGCAGGATCGGAAAATAACAATACCATAACTGGTAAAGGCTATGTTGGCGGTTTTGCAGGCTATACAGGTGTGATACAAAATGCAATAAATAGTGGTACGATAATTTCGACTGGGGTTATTGTTGAAGGCAGTGATAGTCGAGCATATGTAGGCGGGATAGCTGGGTATTGCAATGGACTTATTCAGTGTGTTAATAATGCCGACATTAAGGTGAACAATGGTATTTATGTTGGTGGGCTTGTTGGCTATGTTAATGTAACTAACAATGGGATGCTTAACAATAATGAAAATAAAGGAGAAGTTGTAGGCACGGATAAAGTTGGGGGCATAGCTGGATATTTAACTATGCCCGCAGATAAGAAAAACATTACATATACAGTAGAAAATAATAAAAACACTAACATAGTAAGAGGTAATAATTGTATAGGAGGAATAATCGGGGAAGTTTACGGTATGAACAAAATAATTAATTATGGCGTGGGCGGTAAGGATTATTATTATGGTTATTTTGAGATATCAATATTGGACAATGTAGCAGAAATAATTGGAGTTGGAGATTATATAGGTGGATTAATTGGGTATGGAACAAGAGTGACAAAATTGAATGTTTGTAGTAATACCGCAAATATTTGTGGTGGGAATTATGTTGGGGGCTTTGTGGGATATTCACCAGATACAAATATAAAGGCTACGGGACAAACAAATAATAATATAATTGCAGGTAAAGGATATGTTGGAGGGTTTGCTGGATATAGCGGAATAATTGAAAACGCGATAAATAATGGTGAAATTGTTTCAACAACAGCTATTATTGAAAGCGGAAATAGTAGATCTTATGTAGGCGGAATAGCAGGCTATTGCACTGGAATAATTAGCTGTACAAATAATGCAGATATTAAAATTACTGATGGCTCCTATGTGGGTGGACTTGTCGGATATTTAAATATCTCCGCAAATGGTAGAGCAGATAATAACATAAATAATGGAGAAATAGAAGGAAAAATCCAAGTTGGAGGAATAGCAGGTTATTTGACAATGCCTATAGGTAAGAAAGATGTTACATATACAGTAAAAAGCAATAAAAACATTAATAAAGTAAAAGGCAATGACCGTATAGGAGGAATATTTGGTGAAGTTTATGGTATGAATAATATAATTAATTATGGCGTAGGCGGAAAAGATTATTTTTATGGCTATTTCGAAATTACATATTGCACAAACGAAGCTGAAATTATAGGCAACAGTTATGTGGGCGGAATAGTTGGCTACTATACTCGTCTTAAAACCGATGCTAATTTGATGGATACCAATACTACTCTTTACGGCAATAAATTGGGGATGTGATTTTCATTTGAATTTTTTTGATTTGATATGATAGGAAACATTGATATTAAATTCAAAAGGACTAATTGTGCAATTCAAACTTTTGCCAAACATAAAAGCAAAAAATTGTGACTTAATTGTTTGATTTGCAAATTATAGTGTTATAATTAAGTTACAGATGGGCGGAGTGTGCCCTTGCCGCAATGAAGCGGCGGTATGATGAGAAGTATGTCCTACTTCTCACTCGGCAAAAAGATTTGCCGAGCTGCCTTGCACTTTTAAAAGGTCTATGACGTGACTTTATTGTTTTTTCGTTGTGCGAGGTTGGGCTTTGTTGTTGTACAATTTTTTAGAAAAAATTTTTTGGATTTTTGAAATTTTCGGTGATAATTTTATCTAATTATATGAGGGTAATATGAGATAATCTCAACCTAAAACTTTATAGAATGTCTAACCAACATAGGGTAATATAAAATACCAAATTCGGTTAAAGTCGGTGACTTGTGGAGAAGCAGTCATCGGCTTTTTTGGTGTTGTTAGGAGGGTTTAATTTACTAATAAAAACTTACTTGTTTGGTTTTGTAAAATTATAAAGTGAAAAAAAGTTTTTAAATAAATGGGTGTATGTGGGCCGATTTTTCTCTAATAAGTGAAAGGCTATGTAAAACCTTAAAAAATGTTAAATAAAATTTTTCGTCAACCTATATAATTCCGGCTTGTCACTTGACTACCAATTGTAAGGCATAAAAAATTTTTTAAAAATGGTTGTGAAAAGGGCTTCTTACTTGCCTACCAAGTGAGGGGACATTAAAGATAAATAAGGAGGTGTAATTCCAATGCAAAACTTTTGACTTCCGCCGCAGTCGTAAAACAACGGCAAACAAGAAAAAATTTAAGGAGGAAGCATGATAAAACAATTCAACTTTTACAAGTCCTATATGGACAACATCGCAAGTTTGAGCCACGCCGAGGCGGGTCAGTACATAAAAAAACTTGTGGACTATATGTTCCGCGACAAGGAGCCGGACGAGCTTGCAACGGACAAAGTAACTTGCCTGTTCCTACTCCTTTCGGACGGCTTCAAAGCCGAGAAAGACCGCGAGCTAACGGGCAACAACACGCCCATTGTAAGGGAGCGGCGGTTTACTTTCCGTTCAATCTACGCAAACATATTCTTCTGTTTGAAAGACAGCGAGGCAGGTATTTTAATCAAGCAAATCTGCGGATATATGTTCGGCGAGGAGCTTGTTACAGACGAGGAGTGCGCTGTCGTAAAGAGCTATTTCTCTGCAATCAGAGTACCTCTTTTAAAGAGCAAATGTCAGTCCGACAGAGCGGCGAAACATTCCACCAAACAAATTACGTTGGAAACGATACGCCAAGATTTCCCGTTTATAACGGGCAACTTACGAACGGACAACAGGATATTGGAAGGCGTGGATATGCGCGGGTTATATGAGTATATTAAGGCAAACAAGACCGAGCTTAACGGCTTGCATATATACAATGTAATTGCGAAATACCGTGAGAATCTGCACGCCGAATAAACGCCGATTACACACCGAAGATAATGCTAAATTGTAAAACAGGTCTCACGCGGCGTAAGGACAACACCGCGTTCGGTCACCGTTCGCGCGGGACGAATGCGCTCACTCATTTCGTTCCGCCCAAACAGCGCACTGTGCTGTTTGGCGAACGCGGAACTCATCCCTGCAAGGGCGAACGGCACCAAACCGCGATAGCGATTTGGTATAGTGAGTTATACCTTTCGCCGCAGGCAAAAGGTTAAAAGATTAAGGAGGACAAAATTATAAGTTATTTAGTATGCCATATGGATAAATACAAACGCGCCGACGTCAAAGGCATCGAGCGCGAGAACGAGAGAGATAAAAATTACACGCCAACAAAAAATCCCGATATAGATTTAAAGCGCACGGGCGGCAACTATCACATAGTTCAGCGCGGTTGCAGTTACATAACCTATATCAACCAACGAATAAAGGAGCTTGCACAGAAAAGAAAAATCAAGGACGACGCCGTACTCATAAATTCATTTATTCTCGGTTCAGACAAGGAATTTTTCGAGGGGCTATCGCCCGAAGAACAACGTCAATTCTTTACGGACTGCACGGAGTTCTTCGCCGAACGTTATGGCGAGGAAAACATAATCTCTGCGGTAGTCCACGTCGATGAAACTTCGCCGCACTTGCACCTCAATCTGATTCCCGTGCTGGACGGCAGACTGTGTTCCAAACAGCTATTCGACAGAGTAGCGTTACGGGAGTTACAGACTGACTTTCACGAAGCCGTCGGCAAGAAGTGGGGATTACAGCGAGGGAAAGAAGGTAGCACGGCAAAGCACAAGCCTACGGCGGAGTACAAAGCCGAGATAATAAAGCAAGCCGAACAACAAGCGCGGGCATATCTTGACGGAGTACACGAGGAAGTTGAAGCCATTAAAAACCAGCCGTTGCCTAAAAAGAAAAAAGAGGTTGCCGAAGAAATAACCTCTCTGCGCAAGGACAATGCCGCATATAAGCAACAGCTTGAAATCAAGAATAGAGATTCAAAAGACCTATTCAATCTTGTGCAGGAACAGGAACGAAAGTTGCGCACGTCGGAGAAAGCGTACAGAATGGTAACAGACATAATAGAAACCTATCCCGACGAGTTTGAGGCACTTCTCTCAAAAGCCCGTCATAAGAAAAATCCGCCCACTCCTTTCCACGGCAAGCGAGGTGGTTGGAGCAAGTAAAAAACTTTACTTTTGGGTCTTGACAAATCAAGCGAACTGTGATATATCGTATTAACAATCTGTTACGGTATATCTTACAACTTAATCACAACTGAATACTTTTTAATAAATTAAGGAGGAACTTTTGTGAATATGGTGAGAGGACATAGTAACTGTATTTCAAGCGGTAGAACATACCGCTTCACAAATAAAACAATAAGGAGAATTGCAGTATAAGGAATCACAACCGGTAACAACGGCAGACATGAACGAGCTGTTTGCAAGGTTTTTGAATTTGCAGACAGAAGCATACCGCAAAATGCTTGCCGAACAACCTATTGCCCATGCAGGGCAAAACGTATCACGGGAAGCCGTGAGAATACAAAGGGAAGGGAAAGACAGTGTAAAAAACTGCGGCAAAATCAAATTCAGTAAAAAGGAGATTCAAAAAATGCCGCAGATATACAGACACATATTTGCCTATAACAGTGAAATAGTATCATATCGCTACCATAAGGGAGTGTATGAGGCGCGCTACCGCAGAAACGGGTTTAACATAGAAGTAAGTTCGGCAAACTTTGAAATTATGAAGCAGAAGTTTATAGAAAAGCTAAACGACCACGCCAACGGTAAGCCAACCAAAAAACAAAAAATCAATCAAAATTGCCGCACGGCAGACACTTTGACTTTTTCGGACTACGCCGAGGAATGGCTCAAAATAAAGGAAAAGACCACAAAACCGTCCACCTACAAAGAGTACCTGCGCTCGTTTAACGTAAATTTAAAACCTGTTTTCGGACATTTACATCTAACGGATATTGACAGGAATATGGTGCAAAATTTTCTGTTCGGATTTGTGGACCAGGGTAAGGGCAGAACGGCAGAGAAGTTGAAATTACAGCTTAACTGTATTTTCGATATGGCTGTTGAGGATTTCAACATTCTGTCGCCTATGAGAAAAATCGTCTTGCCGCACTTTGAAAGCAAAAAAGGAAGCGCATTCACAAAGGAAGAAGAAAAGAAACTTGTGGAATATTGCACGGCGAGAACGGACGGCGCGACAAGCTCGGCACTTTTGGTATTGCTTTACTTCGGACTTCGGCAGTCCGAACTGAAAAGTATCAGAATTATAGACGGTAAATACCTTGTTTGCGACACAAGCAAAGAGCGCATGGGCAAGAACGTCGTTGAGCGTAGAATACCGTTCACGCCTGTGTTTAGAAGAGTGTTGCCCTATGTTGACTTTGACAAGGCAAGGGACACCAACCCCAACGCGATAGCTTCACAGGTTAAGAGATTGTTTCCTCATCACCATCCGCACGAACTGAGATATACCTTTATTACAAGGTGCAAGGAAGCGGGCGTCAACCCCGAAGTGGTAATGCTTTGGGACGGACACGAGCAGGAGGCGGGAGTTGTAACCTCCCGCGTGGATAGGGGATATACCGACTATTCGGAAGAATATATCCTCAGTGAAGCCGAAAAAGTTAATTATAAAATTTAACGAGGACCGAAAATTTTTCTCGTTGTCCGTAAGGGCAACGGACAACTCGGACACCGTTCGCGCGGGACGGATGCGCTCACTCATCTCGCGCGGCAAAACAGCGCACTGTGCTGTTTTGAAAACTCCGCGCTCGTCCCCCAATTTTCCCCCAATTATCCCCCAATCGCAAAAAAGAAGCAATTTCAAAAGACAAAAAACGGGCGGTTTTTAGCTGAAAATCGCTAAAAACCGCCCAAAATTGGCTGGGGCGAAGTGATTCGAACACCCGAATGACGGAGTCAGAGTCCGTTGCCTTACCGCTTGGCTACACCCCAATAAATATTACCTAATCATTATATATGCAATTTTCAAAAATTACAAGCGTTTTTAGCGCCTATTTTAATTTTTGCCGCAACGCCCCGCGGAGCGCGTCAGCCGAAGCATAGGAGCGCGAGATAAAGTCCGCCGAGCGCGGCGAACAGCGCGGGAACGGCCGCTATCGCGCACGTTTTCAGAAAATCGACATATCCGAATTTGACGCCGTGTTCTCCGGCAATAGCCGAAAACATTATCCCGGCGAGCGCGCCGACAGGCGTTAAAAACGCGCCGAGATTGGAGCCTATCACCGTTGCAAACATTGCGCCCAAGCCGGCGTCGGAATAGTTGAGCACGGATGAATACAGCACGCTCATAGGTATATTGTTTATCAGATTCGAGGCGAAAAACGAGCTTACGCCGTACTTCAACACGGCGAAATCGCTGCCTAAGAAATCTGCGAATGCGCGGGTTGCGCCGTTCTGCCCGAGTCCTTCAATCAGCGCGAACATGGCGAGTACGAAAGGAACCAATTGCCAGGGCGCCCTCATAAAACATGCCGAAAGTTCTTTCGGCTTTTTTTTCTGCGCCGCGCACATGATGAGCGCGCAGATTGCAAGACTTCCCACGGCGCACGCGGAAACTATCCACATCTCAACGCCGATATACGAGCCTACGGCGAGAAACACCGTGCAGACGGCAAGGTGAATTATTCCCGCCGCGAGCATGGGTTTGTTTTCTATACGCGCGTCCTCGGCTTCGCCGACAATGGGCGCCGAAAGTTTTTTGCGGAACAGAATATACAGCACGAAAAACGCACACGTTCCCGCAAAAATCGTGGGGAAAAGACTGAGTTTGAGGTAGTTTGCAAAGTCTTCGCCGTAAGAAGTGGCGAGATATATATTTGTCGGATTGCCTATTATGAACAGCATGCTCCAAGTGTTTGCGGCCACAAATTCCGCCGCAAGATAGGGCACGGGGTTTATCTTTGCTGTCTTTGCGAAGTAGCAGATAAACGGAGTAAACGAAAGTATTATGACGTCGTTGGAAGTGAACACGGTGAGAACGGAAACGGTTGCATACAGATATAAAAACAGTTTTTTCTGTCCGCTTCCGGCTTTTCTCAGCGCGGCGCTCGCGAGAAATCTGAAAAATCCGAGCTCGTCGAGAAAGACGGAGAGCACCGTCATCGAAATGAACAGCACGAGTATTTTGAGCGGATTTACGGCGGTGTCGGCCACGAGCGCCTTGCCCACGGCCGCGACGTCCGCTTGCCCGCTTGCGAGCAAAATACAGGCTCCGAGCAGAGTTATCACCCAATAACTGTCTATTTTTAACGGGCCGAGCTTTATTTTCGGGAAGAACAGCACGCCGCAGATCATCGCCGCCACGGTTGCGCCGCATATAACCAATGTTGCAATCATAATTTTTTCCGTAAATGTGAAACCGCGATATATTTTATCACCGTGCGCCGATAAAATCAAATATATGCGCCGACTTTTATAAAAAACAAATGCTTTTCGCGCTTGCAAACATAAAACTATGTGATATAATATATCGGCAGGCGAAATATGGCTTTCAGAGAAATAGACATGACGTCGAAAAAGGGGCTTTTAAAGAACCTCTGCATATTCATAGCGCCGCTCATGCTCACCGGTATATTGCAGCTTCTGTACACGGCGAGCGACCTTATCGTGTGCGGGATATTCGGCTCCGAACACTCCGTGGGCGCTATTTCGTCGACGAACGCGCTTATAAATCTTATAGTCAATCTCTTTTTGGGGTTGGCTATCGGCGTAAACGTGTTGATGTCGCGCTGTTTCGGCGCGGGAGACGCGGAGAAAGGGAAAAGAGTGGCCTACACCGCGATGTCGCTTTCGCTCATTATCGGCGTGGCGGTAGGCGCGTTCGGCGCCGCATGTTCGGGGATTTTTCTCAGATGGATGGGCACGAACGCAGAAGTCATCGAACTCGCCACCGACTATCTCTTCATATACTTTATCGGCGTGCCGTTTACGATAATATACAATTTCGTCGCGGCGCTTTTAAGGGCGGTGGGCGACACCCGCAAACCGTTTTATTTTCTCACGGCCTCAGGCGTCATAAACGTTCTTCTGAACCTCTTGTTTGTGGCGGTGATAAAGCTCGACGTTCCGGGCGTGGCCATAGCCACGGCCATATCCCAATTTTTCGCCGCGCTCATGACGGTTCTGTACATTATATTCAAAAAGGGCGGTTTTTTCGAATTCAGACTCAAAAACGTCAGAATATATCTTAAAGAAACTCTCGAAATAGTGCGCATAGGTCTGCCGGCGGGATTGCAGAGCTTTATATTCTCCATCTCGAACATAATGATACAGACGAGCGTAAACGAGCTCAGCAACGCGGCGGGAGCAGTCATCACCGACGGTAACGGCGCCGCCTCTTCGCTCGAAGGTTTCGTGTACACCGCAATGAATACGTGCGCGCAGGGAACGGTAACGTTCGCTTCCGCGAATTACGGCGCAAAGAACAAGGGGAACATAATGAGAGTGGTTCTCTATGTCCTCGGGCTGGTTTCGGCCGTATGGTTTATTTTGAGCGGCGTAATACTGCTTGCGAGGATTCCGCTCCTGGGGCTTTACGTCAGCGATCCGCAGGCGGTATATTGGGGAGAACAGCGCCTCGTGGTGCTGTTGAGCACATATTTTCTGTGCGGATTTATGGATACGTTCGCCTATGCGTTGCGCTCCATAGGCTATTCGGTGCTGCCGACGGTGATATCCGCATGCGGCGCGTGCGTTTTCAGGCTCATATGGATATTCTTTATCTTCCCGATACCCTATTTCCACAATCTCATGTGGCTCGCGATATCCTATCCCGTTTCGTGGGTTCTGACCGCGGCGACGCATCTGATATTCTTTTTGGTTTTGTATAAAAAACTTCGCTTCTCCGAATCGCCGGAAGTTTGCGAGGATAAACCTCCGGAAGGGGAAGAGGCTCAGTAAAACAGACATAAAACTCCCGCGGATATTTCCGCGGGAGTTTTTATAATGTTGAAGTTTTCTTCCGAACGCATTTTAACGGTTCATTGTTTTTTCCAGACATAGCCGTGCTCGATGAGATTCTTCGCGTTTTGGGACGGATTGTTTACATCGACGGCTGCATATTCGTGTTCCAAATATTTGCGTTCCCAACCGTTCGGATCGGCGAACTCGGCGCTTTGAAGATTGCAGTACGAGGCGCCGCAATTGAAAGCGTTATAACCTATGTAAGTTACGTTTTCGGGAATGGTTATCGAAACGAGATCTCTGCAATCTTCGAAAGCGTAATCGCATATCTTTGTTACCGACGTCGGTATGGTTATGTGCTCCATATCGCAACTCTGGAACGCATATTCGCCTATTTCCGTTATTTTGTCCGGCAGTAAGATGCTCTTCATGCCTCTGTAAGCGAACGCATACGCGCCGACTTTCTCGATATCGTCCGAGGTGAAGTCGACGTTAGTTTTGTTTTTGCAGAGGAAGAGCGTTTTTGTGGTTACGTCTATTATGCCGTCGCCCGTTGCAGAGAGCTTGTAAACGGGGTTTTCCTCTTCGACGGAAATGTCGCCGAGGTTGCATGTCTTAGCGAAAGACGTTGCGTCTATTTTAGTCGTTTCGGACGATATTTTGAGAATATTTATGGCCGTGTTGAAGAAGGCGTAAGGTTTAACCTCTTTTACCGTGCGCGGGATTTCGAGCCCCGTCGACTGATAGTTGGTTATAATTTGTCCGGCAATATATGCGTTGGACTCCCAATCTATCGGCATGGCGTATTCGTTCTCGAAATCAATGGCGCACCAACTGTTTATATCGCTTATGTAGATTTCGTGTATCTTGGTTACCGATGATTGCCCTTCGCGCACGCCCACGCCCCAGAACGCGTTCTCGCAACACTTTTTGAGGCCGTTGCCCACTCTGAGAATCCTGATTTTCGCACTGCTGAAAGCATATTCGCCTATTGTCTGCACGCTGTCCGGTATGGTTACGTCTTTGTTTTGGAAATTTATGTCTTCGAACACATATTCTCCGATTTCCTTAACTCCGATTACGTCGTTTATATCGCTCGACGAGCAACCCAAAACTATTTTTTCGGCAGATTTTTCTATGACGCAGTTGTTGTCCGAGCGGAAATATCCGTTATCCGGCGAAACGGTGAGCTCCGTGATGTTCGGACATTCTTTGAAGGCGAAAAGTCCTATCTGTTCTACGTCTCTGCCGATGAATACGGAAGTGATAAAGTCGTATCCCACAAACGCGAAAGACGATATTTTCGTTATGCCGAGCGGCACTTGGAGGCTTGTAAGCTTCGTTCCGTCAACGTAAAGTTCCGCCCCGTAATATAGGGGATTTACGTATCCGCGGTATTTCTCCTGACCGATATCGTTTTCGTTAAACGCGAAAGTTATGCCGAGCCACGTTTCGATTGAGCCTACGTCCACGCGCTCTATAGCTTCGCAATCGTAGAAGGCAGATCTGTTGATATTTTTTATGCCGGAACCTAAAGTCAGGTGATTCAAACCCGAACAGCCCGAAAAAGCGCTGGGATCTATTGTACGCACGCTGTCGGAGAGCACGACGCTCTGCAAAGTTCCGATTTCCTCGAACGCCGCGGCAGCTATAACCGCAGTGCCCTCCTCCGAAACGAAATCAGTCTTTGCGTCGTTGACGCACTTCATTGCCGCGACGTATAAGTTGTGCTCGTTGCCGAGATATTTCACTCCGTCTTTCTCATTGTAGTCAATCGAGTTGCAATTTTGGAACACTTGCTTATCGCCTATGGATACGATATTGTCGCTCAATATGACATTTTTGAGATTCGTGCACTCGCCGAACGTTTGATAATAGAGGGAAACCGGGCTGTTGCCGAAGTCGATGTCCGTAAGCTCCGAACAACCGTAAAACGCAAACATATCCGCCGTTTTAAGGTTATCGCCGCAATTTACGCGTTTCAGGCCGGTGTTATAACAGAACGCCGATTCTCCGAGCGTTTCGAGCGAATCGGGCAAATTCAATTCTTCGTAAGACGTGCAGCCGTAAAATCCCTGACAGTCGATTAATTTGAGACCGTTGCCGAAAGTTATGTTCTGTATGCCGCTGCAACTCGAAAACGCGTATTTGCCGATGGTTTCGAGGCTTTCCGGCAAAACCAATTCGGTTATATTGGTGCAATGCCAGAACGCCGATACGCCTATTTTTCTGATGTTGTTGCCGAACACCACTTCGGAAAGCGGCGAGAAGTGATCTAAATATCCCGTCGTGAACGCAAATTCGTCCACCTCGGTAACGGGCATATCGTTGAATTCGTCCGGTATTATGATTTTCGCGGACGGTTGGTTTTTATCCTTGAATCCCGTTACTTTATAGGATTGTCCGTCTCCGTTCAGCGCGAATGCGAGCACGTCAAGGCTCGTGTCCCAGCCGCACTTTTTGCAAACGGTTTCGCCCGGGTTGTATTCGTGAGGCGCGGCCGTTTCCTTTTGTCCGCACTTAGTGCACTTGCGCCAGTGCGTATCGAAATTGTAGCCGTATTTTTCTTCGCCGTACTCGTGCCCGTGATGTTCTATGGTTTGCGTATTCCGATGCCCGCACCCCGGTCTTGTACATTCTTGATATTTTTCGCCGTCCGTCGTGCACGTAACTTCCTGACTGACAACCCAATCGCCGTACTCGTGGTTTTTCGGGGCAATCGTCGAAGTTTCGTATTCTTCACACCCGGGCACGCGGCACTCGCGTTTCATTGTGCCCGGCTCCGTGCACGTGGCGTCGACGGCGATTGCCCAATCGCCGAAATCGTGAACGTGCTCCGGGTTGCCTCTGGACGCGTGCTGACAGCCTCCGAAAACGGCGGCAACGGCAAAAACTGCCGCCAACGCCGCAGTAATGAGAAACTTTTTACCTCGCATGTTAAAATCTCCCTTGAATATTATTTCGGGGACGAACCCCGCTTCTGCCGTAAAACGCGCAAAAAACGCGCAAAATTTTTTTTGCTGTTACCACAGCAAAGCCCCCGCAGCGGGGGCTTTATATAAAATTGTTATCTGTTTTTATTCTAACGTATAAATGAAGAAGTGTCAAGACGATATGCGCAAATTGACATATATTGTATAATCGCGTCGCTTTAACAAGTTAATGAAACAATTTTGCCGACACGCCCGTCGATTTATGAAAAGCGTTAGAATTTTTCGCTTTTAAAGGCAAACTTATTTCCCGCGCCGCCTTGTGCCGCCGCGGAAAAGGGACGAAAAGCGGCTTTTCAAGGTCAATCGAAGAGCGGTTTTGCCGAAAAAAAGCGCGGAACGCGCTTTTACAACTTAATAAAGGCAATCGAAAGACAATCTTGTATATTGAGGGAGACTCGGAAAGATACTTTTTAAGGAGGGAAGTACAATGAAATACAAAGATTGGCTTGACATATGGTACGAGATGACGTTGCCCGCGCTCAAAGCACGCACGTCCGTGCGGTATCTGAGTTGCATAAACAATCAGATAATCCCGCGGCTGGGCGATTGCGAGCTTGCGGACCTCACAGCTCCCGTGTTGCAGAAATTCGTTGCCGAGATCGCCGCAATATATGCGGGAACAACCGTAAAAGGAGCGATTTCGCTTGTAAGACGTTCGTTGCAGAGCGCGGAAGAACTCGGATTCGTGGAAAAGCAGTATTCAGATAAAATGCGATTCAAAGTCCGACGCACGCGGGAAATAGAGTGTCTCACCCTTCCTGCGCAGAAAAAGCTCGAAAACTTCGTGAACAGTCAACGAAATCCGAAACTGTACGGAATAGTGCTCTGTCTTTACACGGGACTTCGGGTGGGCGAGTTGCTCGCTCTCGAATGGAGCGACATCGATTTCCGCAAGCAGGTGCTTTCGGTTAAAAAGAGTTGCCACGACAGCTATTCCGGCGGCGGATATATGAAGTTCATAGAGCCGCCTAAAACGCGCTCCTCGCAACGCGAAATACCGCTTCCGCGGCAGATAATGCCGACGCTGAGGGAACTCAGAAAGAATTCGCGCACTTCGTTCGTGGTAGAGGGCAAAAACGGCAAAGTCGTTTCAATGCGCTCATACGAAAACACTTTCTCGATAGTTTTGAAAAAACTCGGTCTGCCGCATATGGGCATGCACTCTTTAAGGCACACATTCGCCACGCGCGCTCTCGAATGCGGAATGGACGTAAAAACGCTCTCGGAAATTCTGGGGCATCGCAACGCCTCGATAACTCTCAATTGCTATGTGCACAGCTTGCCCGAACACAAGTGTGCAATGATGAACAAATTGGGAAAATATTTACAATAAACGCACCCTTGAAAACAGCGGGCAAACCGCCGCATAAATATTCAACGATATCGTTAACCATTGAACTAAATGCCGTTTTTTACGAATATTCTGAAAATTTATGTATATTGAGGGAGAAATTTCCTTAAAAGTCCGTCGGTTTTCTTGACTTTTAAGTTCGGTATGTTAAAATAAAAGTGTATAAACATACAACGATTAACGATACCATTGAATTTTTTAATGCCCGTTTATTCAAATATGCAAAACAAAAAACGGGGACTTCGATAAAAACGATAAAAAACAAAAGGAGGTAAAAGAGGGGATAATTCTTTTGAAAAAATGAGGAAGCGGATATTACAAAACGCAAAAAAGGCCCGCTGTTTTCCCGGAGAGCGTCAAACGCAATCAGGGGAAGAGCGGGGGAGAGAATGAAAAACAAAGGAGTGTTGCATATGAATGCATCGAAAATGAATTTCGGCAAAAAATTGATGGCGGCGCTTTCATGCGTTTGCGTTTCGGCAACGGCGGTAGCGACTTTTGCGTTTGCGCCCGTCGGCATTCAGGCGTTCGCGCTTACCGAAGCCGCCGAAAGCGGCGAGCTTGTTCTCGGCGGAGAAGCGGTGAGCGTAACTGTCAACAGAGAGCAGCCGCAGACTTTAACGTTGAGCGGAGTTTCCGAAGGACAGTATCTTCTGCAACTCGACAACGTCAGAACAGACGCGCAGTCAGAGTGGTTCACCGCTTCGCTGTACGTAAAGACGGGCTCGCAGGCCGGCGAGCAGTATATGAGCTATGCAAGCGGCGTTTACAGAGCCGTTATCACCGTTTCGGGCGAGGGCGAGAGCATAACGCTTTCCACTCCGGCCTCGGAAGCGGTGGAGGTTGAGGGCGAAACCGTCGAGAGGACGGTTACCGTTACCGCAGACGCGAAGCTCACCGTTCTTTCGCTCGGCGTAGGTTACGATTATTCCCTCGACGGCGTGGTTATTCCCGATAAGGGTTCGGTAGAGATTGCTCTCGTAGACGTGCCTGCGGGAAATTATCTCTTCCTTGCCGACATAGGCGTATATGAAGAAGATTCAAACGTCAACATAAGCTTAAGTTGCGGCGGTAAGTCTTCGTCGTTAACGTATAACGGCGAAGACTTCTCGTATGCGGCGGAAACGGAAGTTAAGGAGGGCGTTTCGCTCGTTACGGTTACCAACCAATCGGGAAAGGACTACACGGCGAACATTGCTCTGGAAGAAGCTCCCGCTCCCGCGCAGGTTTTGCCCGGCAGAGTGGATATGGTTCTCTATGAACCCGTAGCCGCCGTGTATACGGCAGAGACGTCCGGCTGGTATACTCCCGTTTTCAGCGACGCGAGCGTCGAAAACCCCGACATAGCTTTATGGGCGTACACCGACGATTATTGGAACGGACAGGAGCTTTCGGCGGGCGTTCCCGTATATCTTTCGGCGGGCGTTCCCCTCAACATTGAAATAACTTTTGTGGGACTTGCCGACGGCGGAAGCGCGGACAGCGCGTCCGTATACATGGATTTTACGGCATATACCGTGGAAACGCTCGGCGTCAGCACCGAGGACGCCGATAATGCGGAACTCATTCCCGTAGCGGCGGAGGAAGAAGCGGAATATCCCGTAACGCTCGTCGGTTATGAAGAGGGCAAGTATACTCTCGAAATAACCGATATACCCTATTCCGCGATAATGAACGGCCTTGTAATAACGGCTTTGGTAAACGGAGCGGAATACACAATGGAGAACGGCGCGGCCGGATACGCAACTACCATAGAGTTGCCCGCATATGACGCGGAAGCCCCCGTCGAGCTCATTCTCATCGCTTCGTATGAGGGCGAGTATTCCGAGAACTTCGCCGCAATGGTAACGTTGACGGCGGGCGAGTTGGAAAATCCCGATACGGACGAACACGTTGTAACTCTCGGAGAAGAGGTCAGCGTAACGCTTACGGGCACGGACAATTTCACCGTATATCATCTTCTCGGGCTCGAAGAGGGAACTTACAGAATAACTCTTACATATACGGACGGAAGCGGCGTAACCGTTGAAACAAATCTGCAAATGGGAGAAGCAGTCGTTCCTTCCGATAAAACCGAGGGCACGTTTGTCGTACCGGCAAGCGAGGAAAACAAGACGGACGTAGACTTGTTGTTCGAGTTTTTCGGCGAGGAGACGGCAACGGTAAGTTTCACTTTCAAAGTGGAAAAGGTATGATATCCGAACAGCCCGGCATAGTATGCGTGGCAAATCGGACGAATGTTTTTGGCAATAATTTTACGGCGTAATAAATACTTCCGAGTTCAAACTGCCTTTTTTCTTCAACTTCAGGCAGAGCGAATTACCCCCTTTCCTCACTATTTTGGGGGGCGCCGCGCGCGGAAATTTCCGCGCGCGGCGTTTTTAATTGAAAGACGGGAAAGAAAATATAGGCGTCGGAGATTGCCAAAAAAGCGAACTGTAAAGAAACCCGGCTGCGACGACACGCCGCCGCTTGAATGGAGCGGGAGCAAGCCAAGCGATAAAGCAATAAAGATACTCGGCTGCGACGACACGTCGCAGATACTTGGCCGCGGCGCCCCGCCACACGTTTGAATGGAACGGGAGCAAGTCAAGCGGTAAAGTAATAAAGATACACGGCTGCGACGACACGTCGCAGATACCCGGCTGCGGCGACACGCCGCCGCTTGAATGGAACGGAAGCAAGTCAAGTAGTAAAGCAATAAAGAAACCTGGCCGCGACGACACGTCGCAGATACTCGGCCGCGACGACACGCCGCCGCTTGAATGGAGCGGGAGCAAGCCAAGCGATAAAGCAATAAAGATACCCGGATACGGCGACACGCCGCCGCTGTTTGACAAATAAGCGATAAAGAATTATAATTAGTGTAAATTTCAAAATCGAAAAAAAGGGGGACTGAAAGATGAACGGATTTATCTACAATATACCTACAAAAATTTATTTCGGCGACAAACTGTGCATGCTCGGCGACGAGCTCAAAAAATACGGCAAGCGCGTGCTTTTGACATACGGCGGCGGCTCGATAAAAAAATCCGGGCTGTACGACCGCGTGATGAAAGAGTTGAAGTCGGCGGGGCTCGAAATTTACGAGCTTTCGGGCATTGCGCCCAATCCGCGCATAGAGAGCGTTCGCGAGGGCGCGAATATGTGCAAGGAGCACGGAATAGACGTCATTCTCGCCGTTGGCGGCGGTTCGACGCTTGACGCTTCCAAGTACATGGCGGCGGGCGCGAAGGTTGATTTCGATCCGTGGTTGTTTTTATCCGAGCGCGCGCCGATAGAAAGCGCGTTGCCGGTGGTAACGGTTTTAACGCTTTCGGCTACGGGTTCCGAGATGGATGGCGGCGGGGTTATAACAAATCTTGCCACAAACGAGAAACTCGGCAGAATGGAAGACATATTGCGCCCCCAAGCGTCGTTTTTGGATCCTGCGCTCACATACAGCGTAAGCTCATTCCAGACCGCGGCCGGTTCGGCGGACATTCTTTCGCACATAATGGAGACATATTTCACGACCGAACCGGATTTATATATGCTCGACGGAATAATGGAAACGCTTATGCGGACGGTTATAAAATACGCGCCCGTCGCCATGAAAAAACCGTGCGATTACGAGGCCCGCGCAAACCTCATGTGGGCTTCGAGCTGGGCGATAAACGGCTTTATAACGGGCGGGAAAACGCATGCGTGGAGCGTGCATCCGATGGAGCACGAGCTTTCGGCGTTTTACGATATCACACACGGCCTCGGGCTTGCGATATTGACGCCCCGTTGGCTGGGATACTGTCTGAACGAAAAAACGCTTCCGAAAGCGGCGCAGTTCGGATATAACGTTTTCGGCGCGCCGGCGACTTACACAAAAGAGCAGGCGGCGGAATACGGCATTTCTGAGCTTTCGCGGTTTTTCTTCGGGACGCTCGGGCTCGAAAGCACGCTCGGCGGACTGAAAATAGGCAGGGAAAACTTTGCGAAGATGGCGGCGAAAGCGACGGGCGGCGGCGTCATCAACGGATTTATCCCTCTTACCGCGGCGGACGTGGAAAAAATTTACGAACTTTGTCTGTAATATTCCGTCGGAATGTTGAAACGCGCAAAAATAAGTGATATAATGCGAAATATCCAAAGGCGGTGAAATTTATGAAATACCGGAATCCGGTGATATTGTCGGACTATTCCGATCCCGACGTAATAAGAGTGGGCGAAGATTTTTATATGGTTGCTTCTTCGTTCAACCATGTGCCGGGAGTGCCCGTTCTGCACTCCAAAAACCTTGTGGAATGGGAGATAATAAACTACGTTCTGCCGACGATACCTTTCGAGAGATTCAATAAAGTGTGCCACGGAGACGGCGCGTGGGCGCCGTCGCTGCGCTATCGGGACGGCAAGTTTTACTGTCTTATTCCGTTCCCGGACGAGGGGATATACGTCTCCGAAACGAGCGATATATACGGCAAGTGGTCGCTTTTGAGGCCGCTCCTCGAAGGCAAGGGCTATGAAGATCCTTGTCCCATCTGGGCGAACGGCAAGTGCTATGTGGTGTTCGCCTTTGCGAAAAGCCGCGCGGGATTCAATTCGAAGCTCGCCGTCTTCGAAACGGACGAATATCTTAAAGAGCCCGCCGCGAAATATGCGTTCGTCTATGACGGGCACGACAACAATCCGAAAATAGAAGGTCCCAAATTTCATAAAATAGGCAAATACTATTATATTTTGGCTCCGGCGGGCGGATTTCAGTGCGGTTGGCAGGTTGCCTTGCGCTCCGAAAAGATATACGGGCCCTACGAGAGCAAGATAATCATGATGCAGGGCGATACCGACGTCAACGGCCCTCATCAGGGAGCGCTTATCGACCTCGACGACGAGGGCAAACGCTGGGCGTTTATGCATTTTCAGGACATGGGCCCCTTCGGCAGGGTGGTGCATCTGCAACCCGTAACGTGGGCGCACGATTGGCCGCTCTGCGGCGACGCGCCGGACGACCTCATCGGCGGTTCGCCCGTGGACGGCGGCGAATACCCCGTGGACGTCAAAACGGACTATTGCATAAATCCTTCGGACGAATTCGATAAAGACAGACTTTCGCCGGTATGGCAAACGCCCGCAAATCCCTCGCCCGATTGGTTTAAATTCAGGCACGGGTTGCGGTTGAACTGCATATATTACGGCAAGAACGCCCTTTCAGACGTGCCCCAGCTCATAATGCAGAAAGTACAGTACGAGAATTTCTCGTTGAAATGCAAATGCCGGCTCGACCTTGCGGCCGACGGCGACGAAACGGGCTTCACGGTGTTCGGCAGGGAATATTCGTATATCTGCGTGGTGCGCTCGGAGGGCCGCAACTATCTTGAAATAAGAAAAGGTTCCATAGGCGGCGAAGAGGACGAAACCCTCTGCCGCAGTCAGCCTTACGACGACGACTACGTAACTTTCCAGATAAGCGCGCGCTACGAAGAACGGCACAAACTTGCCATACGTTATACTTTCGGCGGAAGCGCGTTTACGCATAAATTTTACGCGTCAAAAGGCAGATGGGTGGGCGCAAAGCTCGGCATATACGCCCGTTCTTCGGCGGAAAATTCCAAGGGATATGCCACCTTCAAATTCTTCCGCGTAACGAAAAAGAACTGACGAGTTTTTCGGCGCTTGACCGAAGAGGCTTAAAATGGCGAATGCGGTAAAAGAAAAGAGAAAATATACTCTGTTTACGGGCAAGCAGCTTTTGTGGCTCATTCTGCCTATTGTAATCGAACAAATTTTTTCCACTTCGCTGGGGCTTTTCGATTCGCTCATGGTCTCGAACATAAACGCTCCCGAAGCGGTGAGAAGCAACGCGAGCAACGCCGTAGGCAATATAGACTATATCAACAATCTCATAATCCAGCTCTTTTCGGCGTTTGCGACGGGCGGCGCGATAGTAACATCGCAATTGCTCGGGGCAAACGATAGAGAAGGCGCGAACAAAAGCGCAAAGCAGATGCTCATGCTCGTCATCTGTATTTCCACGGCGATAGGCGTGGCGTGTCTGGCGCTAAATTGGCCCATAATCAAGCTCTTTTACGGCGACGTGGAAAGTTCGACTTTCTCATATCAGCAGACATACTTTTACGTTACGGCGGCATCGTTCCCGTTCATAGGTCTGTTCAACGCTTGCGCGGCGCTTTTGAGGGCGCAACGCAAGAGCTTTTCCACTATGGCGAGCGCGGCGATAAGTTGCGCAGTGAACGTCGGATTGAACGCGATATTTCTCTTCGTGCTCAATATGGGCGTTTTGGGCGCGGGGCTCGCGACGCTGTTTTGCAGGGCTATACCCGCAATATTCATGCTTGTGCTCCTCGGCAATAAGAAAAACGTGGTTTGCGTGCGGATTTTCGAAAAGTTCCGCTTTAACGGCGCGCTCATAAAGAAAATCCTCAGAATAGCAATTCCGAGCGGAATCGAAAGCGCGCTCTTTCAGCTCGGCAAGCTCATGACGAACACTTTCGTAAACGCCGGCGTTTACGCCACGGGCGCAAAGAGCATAAAGATAATCGACGCCGACGGCAAAGCGGTATACGTAAACGTTCAGGCGAACGGCAACGCGATAGCGAACCAGATAAACAATATCGCCTCGGTGGTCGGCGGCGGCGTTGGCACTTCGTGTCTTACGGTAATAGGTCAGGCTGTCGGCGCGGGCGATACCGATCAGGTCAAGTACTATATGCGCAGAATGTTTCTTCTGTCGTATATAGCGAACGGAATATGCGTTGGCGTTATTCTTGCGCTCGTGCCGTTCATATCGCATATGTACGGCTATACGGCGGAGGCAAAGACGATAGGCGAACACTGTCTTTATTTCTGCCTTGCGTTCCAATTTTTCACCTATCCGCTTTCGTTTACCACGCCGGGGATATTGAAAGCGACGAGCGACGTCAAATACGTCATGTGGTGCGCCATTGCCTCTATGTTTATAATGCGAGTGGGACTTGCGTTTCTGCTCACTACCGATAAAATACCCGGCATGCCCCAACTCGGAGCTATGGGATATTGGATAGGAATGTGTTCCGATTGGGTGTTGAGGTCGGTTCTGTTCTTCTCGCGGCTTTTGTCGGGCAGATGGAAAAAGGCCTCGGGGCTTTTGAAGGATAAATCCGAAGCGCCCGCGGCGTGCGGCGAAGCCGTCGGCGCGGCGGAAGATGTACTCAACCCCGCCGCGGAGGAAGACTCCGGCGAAACAACCGAAGAAGAGAGATAAAAGAGGTCGATATATGTTCCGTCAGATGTTCGAAGAAAAATATATGCGCTTTCCGGGGGGCAAAAGCAAAGCCCTCACATTCAGCTACGACGACGGCGTAAAGGCCGACAAGAGACTTATCAGAACGCTCGACAAATACGGAATGAAGGGCACGTTCAACTTAAACAGTCTCTTGTTCGACTGCGAGCGTTGGCACGACAGAATGGACGAAGAGCAGACATATCTCACATTCTACAACAACGTCCACGAAATCGCAATGCACGGCGCACGGCACATATACCTCGATAAAGTGCCCCTTCCCGAGGCCGTGAACGAAATAGTTTCGAACCGCGCGTATCTCGAAAAAAAATTCGGAAGAATCGTAAGGGGAATGGCCTACGCTTATAACGGCTATAACGATAAGATAGTGTCAATTCTGCCGTCGCTCGGAGTCGATTACGCCCGCACAACGCAGTCGACGCACGCGTTTTCGCTGCCCGAAAATTTTCTTTTGTGGCACCCCACATGTCATCACACCGATCCGCAACTTATGGGGCTTGCGGCGCAATTTTCCAACGATTCGCCGGAAAGGCAGTTCAAGCACAGAGAGCCCTGGCTTTTCTACGTGTGGGGGCACAGCTACGAATTCGACGATTCGGACAATTGGAGCGTACTCGAAGATTTCTGCCGTCTGCTTTCGGGCAGAGAGGATATCTGGTATGCGACGAACGGCGAGATATATGCGTATGCGAAGGCATATTCTTCTCTCGAATTCTCTCTTGACGGCGAGCGCGTCCGCAATCCGTCCGCCATGCCCGTATGGCTCGAAATACGCGGCAAGGTTTACGAAATAAACGCGGGCGAAACCGTACTATTTGACAAAGAAATATGATTTGACGCTTGCAAAACCGCGGCGAAAGTTGTATTATAATAACCGATAAAAATTTGGGAGGAAAAAATGATACTCGATAAATTCAGACTTGACGGAAAGGTAGCTTTGGTAACGGGCAGCAACACGGGGCTCGGACAGGGCATATGCAGGGCGTATGTGGAAGCCGGCGCAAAGGTGGTGGGCGTATCCCGCCGTCCTTCAACCGAAACGGCCGAAATGCTCGGCGAAAATTTCTATAACGTAATTGCCGATTTGAGCAGTATAGACGTCATACCCCGCATAATCGACGAAGCCGTTGCGAAATTCGGCAGAATAGACATTCTCGTCAACAACGCGGGCGTTATAAAAAGACAGGATTCCATAGAGTTTTCGGAGGAGAATTGGGATACGGTTATAAACGTCAATCTCAAAACGGTGTTCTTCCTCACGCAGGCCGTCGGCAAACAGTTCATAAAGCAACATTCGGGCGGCAAAATCATAAATATCGCCTCTATGCTCTCCTATCAGGGCGGCATAAGAGTGCCTTCGTACACCGCTTCGAAGTCGGGCGTAAGGGGAATAACCATGACGCTCGCGAACGAGTGGGCGAAATACGGCGTAAACGTAAACGGCATAGCTCCGGGATATATGGCCACAAACAACACGGAAGCGCTCCGTCAGGACAGCGAGCGTTCGGCGGATATCCTTGCGCGTATTCCCGCGGGCAGATGGGGCACTCCCGAAGACCTCGAAGGCGCGGCTGTATTCCTCGCTTCGGCGGCGAGCGACTATGTGAACGGGTTTACCATAGCGGTCGACGGCGGCTGGCTTGCGCGCTGACGGCGCATATATGCGTGGCATAGCGGCATAAAGTTTCGCTTTGCCCCGGTCATTTACGTTTAAGGACGAGCGAGCGCAAAGAAAAAGGCGGTGTTGTTCCTTACGCCGTGCGAGAAAGCCGGCGCAAGGAAACCTTGCTTGCGCAGTGAAATTTGAATAAGAGGACGGGCTTTTTCGGGCTCGTCTTTTTTTGTGCGGTGTGCGCCACGCACCGTTGACGGGAGCGGAAGTAGGTCAAATAAAAAAGCAATAAAGAAACCGGGGTGTGCGCCACGCACCGTTGACGGGAGCGGAAGTAAGTCAAATAAAAGAGCAATAAAGAAACCCGGGAGTGCGACACGCACCTCGGGAGTGCGACACGCACCGTTGACGGGAGCGGAAGTAAGTCAAATAAAAGAGCAATAAAGAAACCCGGGTGTGCGCCACGCACTTGACAAATTTTTTGTGCGGTGATATAGTTAAGCTACCACGTTATAAAACTTAAAATATCCGTACGGTATTTTTATGCCCTTTTAGCTTCAATGTTCAAAAGGTTAACTTAATACCTGTTTTTTGGGTATAATTTTTCCGGCAAAAGTCAATAAAAGCCGATGGCAATAGGCATTGCGTATCTCTGGCTTTTATTGACGAGTAATCGTGCGGAAAGTTTTATGGCGTGGTAACCTTTAAGAGATACCGTGCGGCGTGTCTTTTAAAGGCACGCCTTATTTTTTTACCGCACAAAAGGAGATACAATGAAAAAGAAACTTTTAATTGTGCTTTTGGGCGTTTTATGCATAGTGTGTCTTGCCATAGGCCTTTCGGCATGTAACGTACAGAGCGGCGGTTCGGACGGCAGTTCGGGCGGCGGAGGCGGACATACGCACATTTACGGCGAGCTTATTGAAGAAAAACCCGCGACATGCAC
This sequence comes from uncultured Clostridia bacterium, assembly GCA_947628505.1. GTDB lineage: Bacteria > Bacillota > Clostridia > Christensenellales > Borkfalkiaceae > Coproplasma. The sequence goes on along the minus strand of CANRAD010000002.1, from coordinate 70,294 downwards.
GCAGAAAGGGTTAAAGGCGCACTATTATTGCGAGGGCTGTCAAAAATACTTCGACGAGGAGAAAACCGAAAAAACGCTTACCGAGTTGGAAATCGCCGTAGATGCGACGGCGCATACATACGGCTCGCTTATCGACGAAAAACCCTCAACATGCACGGAAGAAGGTATACTCAAACATTACCAATGCTCCGAGTGCAATAAATACTTCGACGAGGAGAAAAACGAAAAAACACTTACCGAGTTGGAAATTGCCGTAGACGAGACGGCGCATACATACGGCTTACTAATCGACGAGAAGCCTTCGACATGTTCGGCGACGGGCACAAAAGCCCACTATTATTGCGCCTGCGGAAAATACTTTGACGATAAGAAAGTAGAAACAACGCTCACTGCCTTGACCATAGCAATCGACGAAGACGCGCACAAATGGGACGGCGGAATAGTTACAAAAGACGCGACCTGCACAGATACGGGCACGAAAAAGTTTACTTGTGAATACAATAATGAGCATACAAGGACAGAGGATATAGATATAGTTCCGACCGCCCACAAGTTAGGCGAATGGATTGAAGAAATTCCCGCCACATGTTCGGCGACGGGCATAAAAGGGCATTATGAGTGTTCTGTCTGCAATAAATATTTCGGCAGAGATAACAATGAAATTAAGGCTGACGACTTAAAAATTGAGATAAACCCGGACGCGCATTATTTTGACGGCGGAGACAAATGCACTATTTGTAACGTCGCTTTAAATTATACGCGCGGATTGAAATTAACCGACAGGGGCGGATATTATTCGTTAGACGGAATTGGCGACGCCGTTGAAACGGATATAGTTATACCTTGCTCTTACATGGGCAAACCGGTTACCGTAATCAGTAATAGTGCGTTTGCCGGTTGCGTGAGTATTACAAGCATAGAAATACCCGACAGCGTTACTTCTATCGGTCAAGAGGCGTTCAATGGTTGCACAAACCTTACGAGCGTAATAATAGGTAACGGCGTTACTTTTATAGACAAGCGGGCATTTATGTATTGTTCGAGCCTTGCAAGCGTAACGTTTAAAAATATTAATGGCTGGCATGTTTCAAAATACGACAATATGATACTTTCGGATTGGTTAACCGTTACCAATCCCGCGCAGAACGCTACTTATTTGAATTCAACTTATTATGACCGCTATTGGAGGCGCTGAGTTTGTAAAAATCAATATAAAGTCAACGCCCCGCGGCAATCTGCCGCGGGGCGTTATTTTGTGGCGGTTAAGTTATTTCCGGTTTTTCCTTTTGCCGACAAAGCGCACTATGAGTTTTTCGATTTCCACGAGGGGGATTATGGCGACGGAAACGCCTATGGACACAAGCCACTCCTGCCAATTCAAGGGGCTTGTGTGGAATATGCCGTTGCACCATGGAACGAGAACCACTATAAGCGTGAGTACTACTCCCAACAATGCGGAAATATCGAGATATATATTCGAAAACAGCTTTTTATTGAGTATGCTTCCGCGTTGCGAACGCAGATTGAACGAGTGGAAGAGCTGGATAAAGCAAAGGCTTACGAACGCCATCGTCATAGAGACTTCGTAATGCGCGGTATCGAGCACGTGCTCGCCTATCAGATACGCCGCCAGAACGAGCCCCGTTTGGAGAATACCCTGAATTATTATGTCTCTGCCCATCGCGCCCGCAAAAAGCGATCCCTTGTTCTTCCGCGGCGGCAGACTCATAACGTCTCTTTCGGCGGCTTCCGTGCCAAGCGAGAGGGCGGGGAACGAATCGGTTATGAGGTTCACCCAAAGTATCATTACGGGCGTAAGGAACTGTTCGTTGAGTATTACCGAGGCTATGAACAGACACAGCACTTCGGCGATATTCGCGGAGAGCAGAAATTGTATCGCCTTCGTTATGTTCGTGAAGATTTTTCTGCCCTCTTCCACGGCGTCCACGATTGTCGCGAAATTGTCGTCGGCGAGCACCATGTCCGAGGCCTCTTTGGAGACCTGCGTGCCCGTGATACCCATTCCTATGCCTATATCCGCCTCTTTAATGGACGGCGCGTCGTTTACGCCGTCGCCCGTCATGGCCGTAACCTTGCCCTGCGAGCGGAAGGCCCTGACTATTCTCATCTTGTTTTCGGGGCTCACGCGCGCAAACACGCAATACTTCATTATGTCTCTGTCGAGTTCTTCGTCGCTCATCGCGTCGAGCTGAGCGCCCGTGGCGCAGAGCCCGCCTTCTTCGAGTATGCCGAGCTCGGCGGCTATGGCCCGCGCCGTATCCAAGTGGTCGCCCGTTATCATGAGCGGCTTCATTCCGGCAGTGCGGCATTTTTCCACGGCGGCCTTGACTTCCGGTCGCGGCGGATCTATCATTCCCACGAGCCCCACGAATATGAGGTTGGTTTCTTTGAGACTGTTGCCCTCGCAGTATGCCGCGGCGAGCACTCTCAAAGCGCGCTTCGCCATTGCGGCGTTATCGGCCTCTATGCGCTTTATATCCTCTTCGGTAATATCGCGCACGCCGTCCTCTCCGAGTATTTTGTCGCATCTTGCGAGCAGCATGTCGACGGCGCCCTTTGTGTAGGAATATATGCCGTTTTCGCGTTCGTTGACGGTTGTCATCAGCTTTCGTATGCTGTCGAAAGGCAGTTCGTCGACGCGCCGGTTTTCGGCCGTGTATTCGGCGTATCCTTCGCCGTTTTCGCCGAACGAGTAGGCCACGAGCGCGGTCTCCGTGGGATCGCCGGCAAGTCCGCTCTCCGTTACGGTCGTATCGTTGCAAAGGCAGAGAATGTCTTTTAAAAGCGCGAGATTTCCGGAGGGGCACGCTTCGTCTTTAACCGTCATTCTGTTGAGTGTGAGCGTGCCCGTTTTGTCCGAACATATTATCTCGCAACAGCCGAGAGTTTCTACCGACGAGAGGTTTTTGACTATCGCGTTGCGGCGGGACATCTTCTGAACGCCCATTGCAAGCACTATGGTAACCACCGCGGGCAGACCTTCCGGTATTGCCGCAACGGCGATCGCTACCGCCGTCATGAACGATTCGGCAAAAGATGTATAATCGCGTATCATCGCCACGGTGAAAATTACGGCCGCTATTGCGAGCACGGCGAGCGAAAGCACTTTTGCCGTTTTCGAAAGCTGTTTGTTGAGCGGAGACGGCTCTTCTTTCGCGGAGGCGAGCATATCGGCTATTTTGCCCATTTCCGTCTGCATGCCAACCGCTGTAACCACGCCCTTGCCTCTGCCGTATGTTACCGTGCCGCCGAGATACGCCATATTGATTCTGTCTCCGAGCGGCGCGTCGGAGGGAATGACGGCGTCGGCGTGTTTTTCGGCGGGCACGCTCTCGCCCGTGAGCGCCGCCTCTTCGATTTTAAGGGAGGCGGAGGAGACGAGCCGCATATCCGCGGGCACCACGTCGCCGGCTTCGAGAGCAACTATGTCGCCCGTGGTTATCTCCTCGGCCGGCACGAGCGACTGCGCGCCGTTCCTTATCACCTTTACGAAAGGCTTGTTCCTCTCGCGAAGCGCGTCGAGCGCGCTTTCGGCCTTATTTTCCTGAATGAACCCTATAACGGCGTTTAAAACGACTATGACGAGTATTATGCCGGAATCGATGAGCTCCGTCAGTTCCGCGCCGTGCGCAATGTGTTCGTATATCGCAAATCCCGCCGAAACCGCCGCGGCGACGAGCAGAACTATTATCATGGCGTCGGCGAACTGCATTAAAAACCTCACTATCGCGGGCTTTCTCTTTTTTCCGACAAGGACGTTGCGCCCCGTTTTTCCGAGTCTCGCCGAAGCCTCGTCGCCCGCGAGACCGTTTTCGGTTGCGCCCAGCTTTTCAAGCGCTTCCGAAACGGGCAAATCAAAATAATTCACTTTTTTCTCCTCTCAACTATTATTTGCCTTGCGGCGGCAAACTAATCGCCGTAACCGCGTTCCGTAAAACAAAAAGACTTATAGCCGCCGCTAAAAGTCTTGTTACCGTAACCGGTGGCGGCACCCGAGGGGATTTCCCATGTCATGGCGTTTGCCGCGCTTGCAACTACTCCCTTTTATGTACTAATATTATCACAGCCGTTCTCTTATGTCAATACCTTTTTTCTTTCGCCGCGGCCGCCGGTAACGGTCGTCCAGACATATCCGTAAAATACATAAACAAATCCGTTTAATGTATGGAAAGAGAGCGGGAGCGTTATTATAATAGTGTTGTTAAATAACAAAATTGTGTAACTTTGCACAAAACGGGGGTTTTATGACAGTAATCGAAAAGATAAACGCCGTTGTCGACGAACTTGAAAACGTCGGCATCGTGCCGGTAATCAAACTTGACAAAGTGGAGAACGCCGAAAAGCTGGCGAAGGCTCTGAGGGACGGCGGCATCAACTGTGCGGAGGTAACGTTCCGCGCGGCTGGCGCCGACGAAGTGATAAAGAGAATGGTTAAGGCCTATCCCGACATGCTTGTGGGCGCGGGCACCGTTTTAACCTGCGAACAGGCGGACGCGGCATATGCGGCGGGCGCGAAATTCTGCGTTGCTCCCGGGCTCAATCCGAAAGTGGTAAAGCACTGCCTCGACAAGGGCATACCGTTTGCGCCCGGACTTTCTTCGGCGAGCGAGATTGAACAGGCGCTCGAACTCGGGTTGAATTTCGCCAAATTCTTCCCCGCGGAGCAGGCGGGCGGACTTCCCTACATAAAGTCGGTATGCGGACCTTACACCACGATGCGCTTTATGCCCACGGGCGGCGTAACGGCCGATAATCTCAACACGTATCTCGCATATAAAAAGGTTGTCTGCTGCGGAGGCAGTTGGATAGTTCCCGCAAAACTCCTCGAAGAAGAGGATTGGGCGGGCATAACCAGGCTCTGCCGCGAGGCTATCGACAAGATGCTCGGCTTTACGATGGTTCACGTAGGTCTCAACTGCGCAAATCCCGAAGAGGCGGAGAAAGTTGCCGACGAATTCGAAGCGGCGTTCGGATTTACCAAGAAAGTGGGCAACAGCTCGGTTTTCGCTTCCACTTATATGGAGATGATGAAAAAGCCTTTCAAGGGCACTTACGGACACATAGCCGTTCAGACCAATTCGGTAAAGCGCGCGGCGTATCAGCTTAAACTCCGCGGCTACGAAATAGACGAGAGCTCGATAAAGTACAACGCAGAGGGCGTAATGAACGTTGCGTATCTCAAACACGAATTCGGCGGATTTGCCGTGCATCTCGTTCTCAAAAAGTAAAAACGCGGGCCGCGGGCGGCGTTTTTGCGGCGGGCGGCCGACGCTTTTTAAAAAAGAAATAAAAAATCATTTTTCATAAATAAGGAGAAAAATTATGAAAGTCAAGAAAATCGTAACCATGGGCGAAATAATGCTTCGTCTTTCCACACCCAACAACGAGAAGTTCATTCAGGCCGACGAATTCGATATCAATTATGGCGGCGGCGAGGCGAACGTTGCGGTGTCGTGCGCAAACTACGGTCATAAAGCGGAATTCGTAACCGCCGTTCCCGACAACGAGCTCGGCGAATGCGCCGTTGCGGCTCTCCGTAAATACAACGTACAAACCGACCATATAGCGCGTTGCGGCGAACGTCTCGGCATATACTATCTCGAAACGGGCGCGTCCATGAGACCTTCCAAAGTGGTTTACGACAGAGCACATTCATCCATATCCACGGCAACCGCCAAGGATTTCGATTTCGACGCTATCTTCGAGGGCGCGGATTGGTTCCATTTCACGGGCATCACTCCCGCAGTATCCGACAGCGCGGCCGTTCTCACGGAGGAAGCTCTCAAAGCGGCTAAAAAACACGGCGTAACCGTTTCCGTAGACCTCAACTTCCGCAAGAAACTGTGGTCGAGCGAAAAGGCTCAGAAAGTCATGACGAACCTCATGCAGTACGTTGACGTGTGCATAGGCAACGAAGAGGACGCGGAACTCGTGCTCGGATTCAAACCCGGCAAGACCAACGTTACGAGCGGCGAACTCGAACTCGCGGGCTATAAGTCAATATTCGAGCAGATGACCGCAAAATTCAACTTCAAATACGCAATTTCTTCGCTCCGCGTTTCACATTCGGCTTCCGACAACGGTTGGTCGGCGTGCATCTATAACGGCGCGACGGGCGAATTCTATCATTCCAAGACCTATCGCATAAGCCCCATCGTAGACCGCGTAGGCGGCGGCGACAGCTTTGCGGGCGGCGTCATCACCGGATTCCTCGACGAGAAGGATTGGAAAGCGGCGCTCGAATTCGGCGTTGCGGCTTCCGCTTTGAAGCATACGATACCCGGCGACTTCAACCTCGTTTCGAGAAAGGAAGTAGAGGCGTTGGCCGGCGGCGACGGCTCCGGCCGCGTTCAGAGATAACCGAAGAGTTATTTATCGCATAAATTCCGCCCGCTGCGGCAAGCTCCGTAAGGGCGGACAAACACATTAAATCCGACATATTGCCGTGCGGGCCGCGCGCAGCCGCGGTCCGCACGGAGAAAGGACAGATATGCAGGTTGCTTTCCGAACGCACGATTTGGGCGTTAAAGGTCTTGAAAACGCAATAGAGAAAATGCATGCGTGCGGCATTTCGGCCGTTCAGCTCGTCGCATATAAATTTATGGACGAGATAAAATACGCTCCCGGAGGCATCGACGAAGAGAAGGCGCGCCTTATAGGCGAAACCTTGAAAAGAGAAGGCATAAAAGTCGGGCTTATCGGCGCGTATTTCAATCCGGTACATTCCGATAAAGAAAAGGTCGCGCGGTGCAAGCAGGTGTTCAGGGATTATCTGAAATATTCCGCGTTGCTCGGCTGTCCCGTGGTGGGCTCCGAGACGGGCAGTTTCAACGACGACAAATGGACGTACAACCCTTTGAACAGAACGGAAGAAGCGTTGCAGACGGTAATTTCCACATTCCGCGAACTTGCCGGATATGCGAAGAGCGTGGGCGCCTATATAGGCATGGAGGGCGCCGCGGGACATGTCTGTTACGACGTGGCCACTCTCAAACGCGCCGTCGACGCCATTAACGCGGACAACGTCAAGGTGATATTCGACATTTACAATTATCTCGACGCTTCCAATTATTCCGATTATCTTTCCATATTCGACGAGGGCTTGAAGACTTTTGCGGGGAACATTCTGGTGTTCCATATGAAAGACTGCGTGTTCGAAGACGGAAAACTGAAACAGGTGGCGCCGGGCAAAGGAATGTTCGACTATCGGGCGCTTCTCAAAAAAATCAAGGATTACGATAAAGACGCCGTGCTCGTGCTCGAAGGAACCACAGGCGAGGACATAGTGCCTTGCACACAATATATTAAGAAAATATGGGAGGAAGTATAAAATGAAATTCGATATAAGGTATTCCAACCACCCCGACGACTCGAAACATTACGATACCAAAGAGCTCAGGGAAAAATACCTCATTAAAAAGCTGTTCGAGGAAGACGAAATACTGCTTACGTATTCCCATCAGGACAGAATAATAGCCGGCGGCGCGATGCCCGTAAAAAAGACTTTGTCTCTCGGCACGTTCAAGGAGCTCGCAACCGAATATTTCCTCGAAAGAAGAGAAATGGGCGTAATAAACATCGGCGGCGCGGGCGTTATAACTCTCGACGGCAAGAAATGGGAAATAGGCCATAAAGAGGGCATATATATAGGTTTGGGAACCAAACAGATCGAGTTCTCGTCGTGCGACGGCAAAGAGCCCGCGAAGTTCTATATAAATTCATGCCCCGCGCACAAGGCGTATCCCACCGTTAAGATCGTAAAGCCGGTTGAGGGAGTGAAACCTCCCGAAGGCACGAGATATTGCGTGCAGAGACATCTCGGGGATCTCGCCTCGATAAACAAGCGCACAATAAACCAATTCATAATAGGCGACGTTTGCGAGAGCTGTCAGCTCGCCATGGGAATGACGGAAATAGCCGAAGGTTCGGCATGGAACACCCTTCCCAGCCATACGCACGAAAGAAGAATGGAAGTGTATATGTATTTCGAACTTCCCGAAAACGAAGCGATTATCCATCTTATGGGCCAGCCTCGGGAAACGCGCCATATCATAATGCACAACGAACAGGCGGTCATCTCGCCGAGCTGGTCCATTCACAGCGGCGTAGGCACGCATAATTACACCTTTATCTGGGGAATGTGCGGCGAAAATCAGGCCTATGACGATATGGACAATATCGCGACGAAGGATTTGAGATAAATTTTCAGACGCGCAGAATTTTACGGCGCTTACGGCTCGGGAATTTTGCGGACCAAAACAGTTTAAATTAAAATTTTATATAGGGGAAAACAAACAAATGGCACATCTTTTATTTAAAGACATCAACAAAGTATATCCCAACGGATTCCACGCCGTGCACGATTTCAACCTCGAAATTCAGGACGGCGAGTTCATCTGTCTGGTAGGTTCTTCCGGTTGCGGAAAATCGACGACGCTCAGAATGGTAGCCGGTCTCGAGGATATCACTGCGGGCGAGTTCTATATTGACGGCAAGCTCGCAAACCAGATGTCGTCCCGCGACAGAGGAATAGCGATGGTATTCCAATCCTACGCTCTTTATCCTCACCTCACGGTGTACGAAAACCTTGCGTTCGGCCTTACGCTCGAAGGCATAGACGCGGATGTAATCGAAGAGAAAGTTCAGGCGACTGCTAAGATTCTGGGACTTACGGAATATCTCGAAAGATTCCCCCGCGCGCTTTCCGGCGGTCAGTGCCAACGTGTTGCGGTAGGCCGCGCGCTCATAAGAAAGGTTAACATCTTCCTCATGGACGAACCGCTCTCGAACCTCGACGCAAAACAGCGCGTTACGATGCGTTCGGAAATCAAGCAGATTCACCGTTCCGTAGGCGCAACCACGATATACGTTACCCACGACCAGACGGAAGCCATGACGATGTCCGACAGAATAGTCGTTATGAACGCCGGCAGAATTCAGCAGGTGGGCACTCCTTACGAGCTGTATTTCTATCCGCAGAACCTCTTCGTGGCAGGCTTCATAGGCGAGCCTCCCATGAACTTCATAAGAGGCACGGTCGAAGGCGGACACCTTAAAACTTCCGCTCTCGATCTCGACCTTGCGCCCATAGTCAAGGACATCAAGGCCATAGAGGGCAAGCAGGTTGTGTTCGCGTTCCGTCCCGAAGCAATAGAAGTCGATTACAAAGGCAAGGACAAATACGATATCGATTCTCAGGTTGACCTCACCGAGTTGCTTGGCGATACGACCAACGTATATGCAAACGTGGGCGACGTAAACGTCATTCTCAAAATCAACCCTCACAACACCCCCGAAATGGGCGCGCAGTTCAAATTCGCCGTGCCTTACAAGGCAGCTTACTTGTTCGACAGCGAAACCGAACTCGTTATAGAGAGCAATCAGAAGAGACACTGAAAAATCTCTGCAAAACGGGAAGAGGTGAGTTCCGAAGACCTTGACGGCGGGAATTTATCCTCAGCGGAAATTTCCCGCCGTATTTTAAGGAACGCCTTTCCCGCATAGTTTCCCGAATCCGTCCGCACGGAAGCGGCGCTTTGTCGCGTTGCTTCGGAAGTTGCGCGCGCAGTCATACGCGCCCGAAAGCGTCGACGGATTGTTCGTCCGCGGTTTTGCGTTTCGGCGCATGCGGGCGCCGTTTGCGGGCGTTTTGCCGTAAAACGCGCACGGCCGAGGATAAACCGAGGAATATTTCCTCAAACAAAATAAAATTTCCGGAGTGTCAGTTATGGAACAGATAAGCAAAAAATTATTTCCGAAACCCGAAAGAAAGATAAAGATAATGCAATTCGGCGAAGGCAACTTTTTGAGGGCTTTCGTAGAATGGATATTGCAGGATCTCAACGATAAAGGCGCGATAAACGCCAACGTGGCGGTCGTTCAGCCCATGCCTTCCGGCAGAGTTGAAGCGCTCGCCGAGCAGGACGGGCTCTACACCCTTCGCCTCGAAGGCATCGACGGCGGCAAAAAGGTCAAAAAGAGCCAGGTAATAAACGTTATAGGCGATTGCATCAACCCCTTCGCGGACTATGAAAAGTTCCTGAAATACGGCGAGAGCGAGGACCTTCAGATAATAATCTCCAACACCACCGAGGCGGGCATTGCGGTCGATCCCACAGATACCGATTTCTCGGCGTGCCCCAAGAGCTATCCCGGCAAGTTGCTTGCGCTTCTCAAAAGGAGATACGATTTCTATAAGGGCGATAAGAGCAAGGGCCTCGACATTATCCCTTGCGAGCTCATCGACAACAACGGCGACGAACTCAAAAGATGTCTTAAAGAGCTCGCCGTTATAAACAAGATGGACAAGGACTTCATAGATTGGGTGGAGAATTGCAACCACTATACGTCCACGCTCGTAGACAGAATCGTTCCCGGATATCCCAGAAACGAAATAGAGGATATTCAGAAAGAGACGGGATATATAGACAACAACGTCGTCAAAGGCGAGATATTCCATCTTTGGGTGCTCAAAAAAGAGCCCCATATCCAGAAGGTTCTCCCCGCCGACAGCACGGGCCTCAACGTCATTTTCGCGGACGACATAAAGCCCTATAAACAGCGCAAAGTAAAGATACTCAACGGTTCGCACACCGCTATGGTTCCCGTGGCGTATCTCTGCGGAATAGATACCGTAGGCGAAGCCGTGAACGACAAGACAATCGGCAAATATGTGCGCGATTTCGTATTCGAGGAAGTAAATCCCACGATAAATCTGCCTCAGGATCAGATGGTCGCTTTCGCGAACAGCGTTATAGAGAGATATCAGAATCCCTTCATACGCCACGAACTCATGTCGATAGCGCTCAATTCGACCACAAAATTCAAGACGAGACTTCTTCCCACGCTCGAAGATTACGTGCGCATAAAGGGAGAGCTTCCCAAGCATCTGCTGTTCTCGTTTGCGGCGCTCGCAGTGTTCTACAAGGGCAAGAGGGGCAACGAGGATATAGCTCTCAAAGACGATCCCGCATATCTCTCGAAATGGGCAGAACTCTGGGCGAATTTCAACGGCGATTACAAGAAACTTGCGGAAGATATTCTCGGCTGGAAGGAAGCGTGGGATACGGATATGAACGCCATTCATCCCGCAATTGCCGACGCGGTGGCGGGATATCTCAAAGCCATCTGCGAAAAGGGAATGAAGAAAGCGGTAGAGGAATTCGTCAATGACTAAAAAGACAATTATAATAAATCCCGCCGATAACGTCGCCGTAGCTTTATGCGACCTCAAAAAGGGAGAAAAGCACGAAGGCGTAACGCTTGCGGAAGATATAACCAAAGGACATAAGTTTGCGTTAAAACCGATTAAAAAAGGTGAAAACGTCATAAAATACGGCAATCCCATAGCGCACGCCACGGCGGATATCGCCGTCGGGGAGCACGTGCACACGCACAACGTTCATACCAATCTCAAAGGCGAGCTCGAATATACCTATCATAAGGTGGCAACCGATCTTCCCTCGGTAAAACCCCGCAAAGTTATGGTATATCCCCGCGCGAACGGCGAAGTCGGCATAAGAAACGAACTGTGGGTTATACCCACGGTCGGATGCGTAAACGGACAGGCCAAACTGCTCGTCGAGACGTTCAGGGAAAAGTACGGAACGGAAGGCTTTGACGGAGTGTTCACTTACACTCATCCCTACGGCTGTTCCCAGCTCGGCGAGGACCACGAGAGAACCAAACTCATTCTCCAGAAAATGGTTCGCCATCCCAACGCCGGCGGCGTGCTCGTTCTCGGCTTAGGCTGCGAAAACAACCAGATGGCTGCTTTCAAAGAGTCTCTCGGAGAAGTTGACTCGTCGAGAATAAAATTCCTCGTCTGCCAGGAAGTGGAAGACGAGATATCGGCCGGACTTGCCCTCATGAAGGAGATTGCCGACGTCATAAAGGGCGACAAGAGGGTTGAAAAGGACATATCGTGTTTGAAAGTCGGCTTGAAATGCGGCGGTTCGGACGGGCTTTCGGGAATAACCGCAAACCCGCTCGTAGGTCGTTTTTCCGACTATATAGTTGCGGCCGGCGGCACTACCGTGCTTTCCGAAGTGCCCGAAATGTTCGGCGCAGAGCAGATACTCATGAACAGAGCCAAAGACGAAAAGACTTTCGAAAAGGTTGTTAAGCTCATAAACGAGTTCAAAGAGTATTTCATAAGCAACGGACAGGATACCCACGAAAATCCCTCGCCCGGCAATAAGGCGGGCGGCATAACCACCCTCGAAGACAAGTCGTTGGGCTGCACTCAGAAATCGGGCAAAGGACCGGTAAACGACGTGGTATTCGACGACGGTTTCGTAACGAGCAAGGGATTGAACCTCCTCAACGGTCCCGGCAACGACATGTGCGCGGTAACCAATATAGCGGCGGCCGGCTGCCACCTCGTGCTGTTCACAACGGGCAGAGGAACGCCTTTCGGCGGCTTCGTTCCCACGATAAAAATCGCCACGAATTCGGATCTTGCGAAGAACAAGTCCAATTGGATAGATTTCAACGCCGGCGCGGTGCTTGAAAGCGATTTCGACGTCCAGCTTGAAAAGCTCATAGATCTTGTTGTGGAAACGGCCAACGGCAAGCCCACAAAGAACGAACTCAATCACACAAAAGAAATAGCAATATTCAAAACGGGGGTAACTTTATAATGAAAGAATTTATGGATAAAGACTTTCTTCTCGACACGGAAACGGCCAAAAAGCTCTATCACGAGCACGCCGAGAAGATGCCTATAATAGACTATCACTGCCACCTTCAACCCAAGGAGATATACGAGGACAAGAAGTTCAGAAATCTCGCGGAAGTCTGGTTGGGCGCGGGCGACAGATACGGCGACCATTACAAGTGGCGCGCCCTCCGCGCGAGGGGCTATGAAGAGGATTCCATTTCCGGCCCCGACGACGACTACAAAAAGTTCATGCAGTTCGCCGAGAGCATGCCCTATTTCGTGGGCAATCCCCTTTATCATTGGTCGCACCTCGAAATGCGCAGATATTTCGGCATAGACGACATAATAAACGCCGAAAACGCTCCCCGTATATGGGAAAAGGCCAATAAAGTTCTCGAAACGCTCACGGCGCGCGAGATGATGTATAAGTTCAACGTAAAGACGGTCTGCACTACCGACGATCCCGTGGACAGCCTCGAATGGCACAAGAAGATGAACGAGGACAAGACGCTCAAAGTGCGCGTTCGTCCCGCGTTCCGCCCCGACAAGGCCATAAACGTGGAGCTCTCGTGGTTCAGGAGCTGGGTTGACCAGCTCGCGGGCGTAGTCAAAAAGCCCATAAATAGCTTGCAGGATCTCCTCGACGCCCTCGCCGAGAGAATCAAATTCTTCGATTCGATGGGCTCGAAGCTCTCCGACCACGCGCTCGACGTGGTTTGCTACGCTCCCGCAACTTACGAAGAAGCCGACAAGATATTCCGGAAAGGAATGAAGGGCGAACATATTTCAATTGACGAGCAGGATAAGTACAAGGGCTACGTTCTCATTGCGCTCGCCAAGGAATACGCAAAATACGGTTGGGTACAGCAATACCACATCGGCGCTTTGCGCAACAACTCCAAGAGCATGCTCGAAAAAATAGGCCCCGACACGGGTTACGACGCCATAGAGGACGCCGTATATATGGAAAAGCTCTCCGCTCTCCTCGGCGAGATAGACAAGGACGGAGAACTTCCCAAGACCATTCTCTATTGCCTCAACCCCCGCGACAACTATGCATTGACGGTACTCGCGGGCTGCTTCCAGAAAGAGGGAGTGAAGGGCAGAGTGCAGGTCGGCACGGCATGGTGGTTCCTCGATCAGCAGGACGGCATGCGCCAGAACCTCGAAACGCTTATGCAGGTCGGGCTCGTCGCGCAGTCCGTGGGCATGCTCACAGACAGCCGTTCCTTCCTCGCATATCCCCGCCACGAGTATTACAGAAGAATACTCTGCCAGATGCTCGGCAGGTTGGTTGAAAGCGGACAATATCCCGCAAGCGAGTTGCCTCGTTTGGGCAAGATTGTAGAGGATATCTGCTATAACAACGCGGCGGAATACTTCGGATTTTAAATAAAGTTCACAAAAATTGCGGAGCCTTTGCGGGCTCCGTAATTTTTCGTGAGACATAGCGGCTCCGCCGCTCTTGCCGCCATAATTAAGGGCGCACATATTATATAATGGCGGCAATTCACACCGCTGAGGCGAAAGTATTCGCAAATTGTGTCTTGCTGCGCAAGCATAGCTTGCTTGCAACGTGATTATTTTGGAATGTATAAACTGTCTTGCTCGTATCTGCGTGCCGCCAACTGCGTAACTGCAAATCAAAGGGTTGCGCAAGCATAGCTTGCTTGCAACGTTATTATTTAAGAAATAAACATAAGAAATAAACAACAGCGGAGCCGTTGAGGTTTCGCTGTTGTTGCTATTTCGGTCTGCTTGCGCAGTGATTATTTCGGAAATGATATGTATAAATGCGGCCCGCGGAGGGGATATTTCAAAGACTTTTGCGCCGTGAGCCGTTTTTCGCCAAAAATTGTGTGTTTTACCTTTTATACGCGCTTGCGCGCCATATATAATTCCATATATACTTTCATTTGCCGAACGATGCGGAATTTTTGTCGCGCTCGGCCGCGATTTCGGCGGCTTCGTCGGCGGTAAGCTCTTTCGACCATTCAACGGGCGAAAGGGGGAGCGGCGAAATCGGGTTGAAGTGCGCAAAGCGCGCCGTCTTGTCCCGCTCCGTGTCGTTCCACTTGTCGTACAGCTCGGGTTTTATGTGTTTGCCGAGCGAGCAATCGATAAACTCGCATTTGCCGAAGTCTCTCCACGGCCGGGCGAGATATACGGTGTTTTCGCCCGCACCGCCGTCGACGAACGCGCAATTGCAGAACACGAATCCGCGCGCTTGTTTGAGAGAATGTGCCGGCGCGGCCACAAAACCGTGTCCGCGCGCGTCGGACAGCGATATCAGCTCGCAGTTCGAAAAGTACGCCTCCGCACAGCCGAAGATAAAGTCGACCGTGCCGTAAATTCTGCAATTGTCGAACACGTGGCGCGAACTCCCCTCCATATAAAGTTGTCTTTGGGGTATAAATCCGCGGTATCTGACGACGAGGTCGTCGGGGAAAGGCGCAAGAAAGAGCGTGTCTTGCGTGGAGACGATATCGATGTTTTGCGCCCGGAAATTTTTGCAGTTCACCGAGAGCGCCACGCATTGACCTTGCGTTTCGGGGTGCTTGTTCGAGTTCTCCACGGTCAGATTTTTCAAAGTTACGCGCTCGCCCGTAACGCAGACGGAGTACGTTCTGAACGTGTTGTATTCTCTGCCGTCGGCATGTATTTTACGCGCGTAATCGTCATAAGTTATAACAGTTGTTTCACGATTTTCGCCTATAAGAGTAACGTCGTCCGCCGCGATTTCGAATTTGCCTTTGTATACTCCCGATTTCAGATATATGGTGGCGGGCCCGTCCAGACAATTCAATATATTCTGCAAACTGTCCTCAGGCGAGATATGCAGTTCTTTCACTCTCTACCTCCTTGAAATACACCCGGATTATATCATATTTTTTTTCGTGAAACAATCAAAAAAGTATTGATTTTTAAAAAAGCCTATGTTATAATGATTAAGCTAAGTGTAAGAATGTAACATTCTGCGGGCAGAAAAAATGTCCGGTTTGTAGATATATGCGAAAAAACGGTTCAAGGTTAATTTCATTCAGACAGTATCGTCTGACGGACTCGCTTATTTTCGCGGGCATACTTCTCGGGTTTGATCTGATAGTTCATTATTCTCAGATCGCGCTTCACGGCGAATTTACTTTTTCCCCCATGCCGGTCATTGTGGCGATAGTAATGATGCGCTGGGGATGGCAGGGCGTTATATACGCCGTGGCCGACGGGTTACTGTATTGCGGCCTTAACTACGGCGCGGCGGGCATTGCCCCTCAGTCGTTTGCGATATACGGCATAGGCAATCTTGCGATTGCACTCGTGCTTTTGGCGTTTTTGTGGCCGGGAAAACAAAAAATTGCTGAAAAGTGGTACTTTTCGGCTCTATTCGTTGTTTTTGCGTGGATAACTTCCTCTCTCGGCAGATGCGCCGTGGCGGCGTGCTTTTCGGTGAACTTCGTCCAAAGCCTTCTGGGCATCGCGTTCGACTTCTTCACTCCGGCCGTGGCGATAGTCATAGTTCTGATAGTCCGCAGGCTCGACGGCGTGTTCGAAGACCAGAAGCATTACCTTCTCCGCCTCGAAAAGGAGAGGCTCGAAAAGGCGAGAGTGGACGAGTTCGGCGAAAAGCCCATCGATATCGACGAGGAGAGCCTCACGATATTGAGGCGGCACGACGAAGACCTCGACGGCTGAACCGCAGGACGGCGGCAAACCCGTAAAATGACAGCCTGAACAATCAACGGCGCAACCGCAAAGTCTGAAAGCGGCGCGGAATAAGAGGCGGAGCGGCAGGCTCATATAAATGCCGGATAAATACGCGGAACGCGTAGCGGCAGACCTATATATAATATATGGTAACAAGGTAAACGGCGGAAAAACCGCTTTACAGATATAATTACTTAAACTTTTAAGTGATAATGGAGGAAAAGTTCAATGTTTAAATGCGATGACTTCCTTATCTACGACGAGGCGACGGGCACATACTCGATGTCTCCCGAACAGCAGGTAAGGGACGAAACAGAGCGGAACAAGTGGAAGACGGCCGGCTTCACTATTCTGAAAGATTGGCGCCTCTACCTCATGCTCGTTCCCATGATCGTCGTGTATCTCCTTTGGAAATACGCGCCCATGACCGAGCTGACGGCGGCTTTCAGATACGGCGATTTCCAGCATACGAACGAGCGCCCTTGGGTGGGCATCGAGAACTTCCGCACGATCTTTGTGGGAGGCGAGGCCGCCGGTTTCTGGATGGCGTTCAGAAACACGTTCATAACGGCGTTCTACGGCTTGCTTTTCGGTTTCCCCATGCCCATAATCCTCGCGCTCTTCTTCAACGAGGTCCGCTCGAACGTGGTCAGGAGCATAATGCAGGTATGCGTATACCTTCCCAAGTTCATCTCCACCGTTATAGTAACCTCGCTCACGCTCGCTCTTTTCAGCGGCAACACCGGCGGCAGCTCGATAGGCGTTATCTCCCAGCTTCTGGGAATGATTTCCTCGTCGCCCACGCTCCACGCCCGTCTCAACCAAGGTCTTGTATATACGGTTGAGTATTTCAGACCTATATACATAGTAACGGATATCTGGGAACACGCGGGCTACGATTCGATAGTGTTCTTCGCGGCGGTTATAGCCGTATCGCCCACCTCGTACGAGGCGGCGCAGATAGACGGCGCGGGCAAGATGGCTCAGATGAGATACGTCGTTATCCCGAGCATCCTCTCAACGGTCGTAATAATGCTCATAATGAAGATAGGCGGACTTCTCTCCGTAGGCTATGAAAAGCTCTACCTTCTCTGCCCCGATCCTTCGGCGGACAACTACAATGTAGGTACGGTAGTATCCACGTGGGCGAACAACAAGCTCGGCTATTTACAGCAGGCTTACGGTATCGCCGGCGAAATGACAAACAATCTTATAGGTATGATCCTCGTTATCGGCGCGAACTCAATCGCCAAGAGAGCCGCGGACGTATCGTTGTACTAAGGAGGAAAAAGCTCTATGAAACGTAAAATGGAAATTTCCGAGCTTATATTCAAGATTATAGCTTATTTCCTTCTCACGGTATTTGCGCTCATGTGCGTATATCCCCTTCTGTTCGCGCTCAGCTCGATGTTCAGCGATTTCACGGCGGTTCAGTCAAGTAAAGTAGTGCTTTGGCCCGTCGGATTCCAGACGGAAGCGTTCATGTACGTATTCGAAAGCCCCAAGTTCTGGATAAACTATTCCAACACGCTGTTCGTAACGTTCATAGGAACCATCTGGTGCCTTATCTATTCGATACTCGGCGCCTATGCGCTCTCCAAGAAGAGACTTCTGGGCAGACACGGCTGGAACTTCTTCCTCGTATTCACGATGTGGTTCTCGGCAGGCGTCGTTCCTCAGTACCTCAACTATCAGACGACGGGCGAAGTAATGGCGAAAATGGTAGGCGCAGGCAGCTGGTCGGATATCGACCTCAAATGGCTCATAGTTCTTGCGATGGGCATGAACGCCACCAACATAATCCTTTTGAGAAACGCGTTCGAGGGCGTTCCCTCCGAAATAGAGGAAGCGGCGAGAATAGACGGCGCAACCGAGTTGCAGATTCTCACAAAGGTGTATATCCCCATGAGCAAGGCGACTATCGCCACGGTTGCTCTGTTCTTCGGAATTTCCCGTTGGAACGGCTACTTCTGGGCGTATCGCGTAACCGAGGCCGCAGGCCAGAGCTATTCGTGGCCCGTTCAGGTTTACATGCGTGATTTCCTCGAAGAGGAGACGGCGCTCACCGGTTCATACAGCGCCGATACGGCGACGCTTTCCCTCGGCAAGGGCACTTCGGTAGCTTATGCAATGGTCGTTATGGCCATGATCCCCATCCTTGTTATCTATCCCTTCATTCAGAAGTACTTCGCGAAGGGCGTTAACATGGGCGGCGTAAAAGAATAATAATAAAGGTTCAGTTTTTGCGGCGAACACGCCGCGTGCTAAATAAAAAATTTATAAGGAGAAAAATATGAACAAGTACAAAAAAATTGCCGCCGCGGTTGTTTCAACCGTGATGGCAGGAACAATGGCGTTCTCGTTTGCGGCTTGTGCACCGGAAGGCGGTGATGGCGGCAATCCGTCGCATACTACGCATACGCCCGACTCCACCACTACGTGGCATAACGACTCCTCCACCCATTGGCATACATGCGTGGAAGGCGGCGAGAAGTTGCAAGAAGCACAGCACTCTTACGATGATGCCGAAGACGAATATTGCAATGTGTGCAACTATCACAGAACAATCACTCCCGGCCCCGGCCCCGGCCCCGGCCCCGGCCCCGGCACCGAACTTCCCACGGATTTAACCCCCAAGACGGACAACGGCAAACTTTCTTACACCGCCAACATGACGCTCAAAACCTATGTAGGCTATGAAAAAGATGCTACGGGTATTACGTTCGGAGCAGACCAGATAGCAACGTTGGGCGGCTCGGGCGCTTCCGAGGCAATTTTCGGCGGCGTCAAATACGTTTCCGGAAACTTGAAACCCGCATGGAGAGCTCTTGCAAATCAGTTGAAGGTAACTATCTCCGACGATTGGGTTGCGGGCGGCGGCCCGAAAGCCAGCAAGGTTATCGAAACTCTTAAAACAGCCCAAACGCTCGGCAACTACGGCATTATCACCGCTTCGGCTTCCGAGATTGTAAAGGAGAGCGCGAACGATTCCTTCCTCAACATCACGGATTACCTCGACTATATGCCCAACTATAAGGCATTCCTCGAAGCCAACCCCATAGTAAGACTTTCGCTCGTTGCGGACGCATGGAAGGGCGAAGTTGACGATCCCAACGAAAATTACGGCGCGATGTATATGCTTCCTTACTTCGACGGTAACGACGATATCGAGAAGTATGTACTCATCCGCAAGGATCTCGTAAGAGACGTGCTCGACGCATCAGACGTTGCAGCAGCAACCGGCACCTTCTCGGCGCAGGCAACCGCTAAAAACGCATACGAGAAGAAGGGCGTTGTAACCGTTGACGGTTCTCAGTCTTCCGTTAAGTCGTTCATGGGCAAGACGGGCAGTTGGACAATCAAAGTAACCGATCCTACCGTTGTAACCACCGGTCCCAACGGCGAAGGCACGAAAGTTGCAGACGCCGACAAGATGAAGACCGTAGAGCTGACCGTAGACTACGACGCGGTTATCGAAGCTCTCGGCACGGAATCCGCGCTTGCAACGGCCGTTAAGGCGGCAGGCTCCGGCAGCCAGATTACCAGCCTGGACGCGCTTACCACGACGGCTGGCACCAAGTCGGGCAACATAGTAGATATAATGAACTATATGATAGACGAGACGACCGGCTCGGTTACCGGCGCTCAGCTTATCAAAGTTCTTCAGGAATACATCAAGGTAGCTTATTATCAGACCGGACATAAGGGAACTCCTTTCTATGACGGCACAACTCATAAGCTCTCCGACATATTCAACAGCGCGTATGCGGCATGGGACGTAGACCTCTATGTAGCTCTCGGAAGATGCCTCATATGCAGCAACGACCTTCTCACCGAGGACGTAAGAGCAGCCGAACAAACTTACATGCTCGGTTCGCGTACCGGCTTTACCAACAGAACTTACGATATAGCTTCCATGGCGGGCGAACTCTACGGCGTGCGCGGCCTCACTTCGAGATACGCAAACCTCTACACCTATATAGATAGCGAAGGCGAAATTCACGACGCCCGCAACGACGAGGAAATGTGGGCGGCTCTTGCCAACATGAACGCGATGGCCAAGGAAGGTATCTACTACACCGGCACGGAAGCTCTTGACGGCGGCGCTTCCATAAAGGACAGCACGGTAAACACCAACCAGTTACAGTTCTACTCCTCCACGGACTACGTTCAGACGCAGACTAAAAATGCGATAATAAACGCCGATAAGGTAGGAGTAGGATATGAATACGCTCCCATACTTACGGCTGTATCCAAGTGGGATGTTGACGGCGACGGCGAGCATGACGACATAATGAGATTCACCGAGAGCTGGCGTGGCGTTAAGGATGGCGGCTTCTGCGTTCCCAAGGCTTACGTAAGAGGCAATGCCGAAAGACTTTCCGCAGTGCTTGCGTTCATCGACTACTTCTACTCCAACGACGGACAGATACTCATGACGTTCGGACCTCAGTCCACGGCAGGCGACGTAACCGTAACCGGAACTTCGGGCAAGACCGTAAACGATACTTACGGCACATGGTACGGCACGGCAGTTGCCGAGAATATCGGCGGAGCTTCGCCTACAGATCTCGAAGCTCTTAAAGAGGCAGGCGTTATCGATACTTACGACAACGAACAGTATTTCGTAACCGAAGAGTACGAAGGCCAGGCGTTCATGTACAAGAACAAGCTCTACACCGGCACGTACTACAAGGGCAAGATGACTCCCACCCTTACGACCGAGAACCTCGATATGTTCAAGAACGGCTCGAAAGGCAACTTCACGAACCATGCGCGTTATCTCCTCGGCTCCTGCCTTAACCTCGGCGTTAAGGATCAGTCCTTCGAGTATCAGTGCACGGCAACGTGCGGCCTCGGCGGTTCGGATATAGTGGCTATAGCGCTCGTAAACGAAACCATCAAACACACGAAACCCGTTATGGATTCCGAAAACTGGTGGTACACCCTTCCCACGACGCTTCTTCCTTTCGATACGGATACCATTAACGCGCTCAAGGACGGCGGCTTGCAGTATATAAGCGGTATGGGCGGCTCCGGTAAGAACTTCTTCTATGCAGACAAAAATAATGCTTCGAACCTTCTCACCGATATCATGTACTACGGTTTCGATCAGACCAAGCAGATAAGCGTAGTTTCCGATCTTAACAAGAATATCCCCGGAACTGCGGCCGGCGTAATCGAAATGCTCAACAGCAACTACGGCGGAAGCAACAATAACCTTTCGACTCTTGAAGGATACATCAAAGAGGCATGGGCTGACCTTGTAGGTTATTGGGATGAAATCAAACCTGCAGTCTAAAAGTTGCAGAGTTGCCGCAGAAAATACGGCAAACAATTAAAAATTAAGTTTAGCTTATCCGCCCGTCTTCGGGCGGGCGGATAAAGCGAGACATTTGGGGAAAATTGATTATGAAAACTCAAATGAGATTTCAGAAAATTCTGATGATAGCGACTTTGATAGTCGGCGCGCTCTGCATAGTGCTTGCCGTATGCTTTTGCAGCGGCACGTTCAGCGATATAAGCACTATAGCCAACGGCTCTGCGAGACGTTTTTCGCGGCCTATGAGAGAATGCGCAAAAAGTATCGCGGACAGTTCTCAGAACGTGAGCAATCAGCTTCTCACTCTGGGAATAGTAGCGGTAGTTCTGGCGGCGGTGAACTTCATAACCGCTTGTCATTCGAGACGTAAATACTACATAACTAATTATATATCCATAGCAGCCACGGTAGCCTACTACATAGCTCTTGCCGTTATGATATTCGTAATGGTAGGTGAGTGCGAAAGTTATGTTGCTCAGATGTCCACGACGGTAGGTTGGGACGCGGTTGAACAGAGCTGGAATGCCGCTTTCCCTTCGAATCCTTTCGAATATTCGTTCTGGACTCCCGCATTTGCCTATGCCGTAGCTTCCGTATTTATCGTCAACGCGGTAGTGCTCGTTTTGAACGTAGCCTGGAAGGTTACGCTCATGATCGGCGAAAAGAAGTTGCTTAACGCTTCCGCTCCGGTTGCCGAAGAAGTAAGCGAGGAGGTTGCATAATTATGGAAAAAACACCGAATCAGAAATTAATCGCAGACGACATAATGCGCTATAAGAAGAACAAATGGGGGCAGATGCTCGCGCTTTTGGGCCTCGTGTTCAACTGTCTGTACTTTATGTTGTTGTATGCGTATCAGGATAGCTATTTCACGAGAATAGATATAGGCTTATCGATAATTCTCACTCTCGTGTTGTTGCTTGCGATATTCCTCTCGTCCGAGAGCGTCAAGAACTATAAAAAGGCGTACAGCTATGTGCTTATAGTTATCGCGGCGTTCCAGATTTTCAGAATATTCGGATATCCGCTTTACGGTTTGCAGCACAATCTACTCACCGCCGGATATTTCGGATATTATCCCACGACGAGCGAAGTGGAATTTACGATACTCCTCGTATACCTCGTAGGGAGCGCGGCATGCCTTGTCGGTTCGGCCGTAATCAGTTTTATACAGTGCACGAGACTCGAACTCCACATGAAGAAGCTGGCAGAGGAGAATATCGATATAGTGCAGGTCGTTAAGGAAATGGACGAGGAAGACGCCGCAAGAGTGCAGGCGGCCGAGGAAGAAGACGAGGTCGCAGAGGCGCCTCGTTCCGAAGCTGAAGAAGCAAAGGAAGAGGAGGTGCAATAATGCCCGAAGTAAATATTCAGCATCTGGATAAGATATACGACGGCGGCGTTCAGGCGGTATACGATTTCAATCTCGATATCGCGGACGGCGAATTCATAGTGCTCGTAGGCCCCTCGGGTTGCGGCAAGTCCACAACTCTGAGAATGGTTGCCGGCCTCGAAGATATAAGCGCGGGAACGCTTATAATCGACGGCAAGGATTGCACCCGTCTCCCCCCGAAGAACAGAGATATCGCGATGGTTTTCCAGAACTACGCTCTGTACGGCCATATGACGATATACGAAAACATGGCGTTTTCGCTTACGCTCAGAAAGGAAAGCAAGGAAATAATCCACAGGAAAGTTATGGCGGCGGCCGAGATTCTCGACTTGAAGACTCAGCTCAACAAAAAGCCCCGTCAGCTCTCCGGCGGACAGCGCCAACGTGTTGCCATGGGCCGTGCGATAGTGCGTAATCCCAAGGTTTTCCTCTTCGACGAGCCGTTGTCGAACCTCGACGCAAAACTCCGCGGTTCGATGAGAAGGGAGCTCATACTCCTTCATAAAAAGCTCAACGCAACCATAATGTACGTAACCCACGACCAGACTGAGGCGTTGACGCTCGCCGACAGAATAGTCTGCATGTCGATGGGACATATTCAGCAGATAGGCAAGCCCATCGAACTTTACGAAAAGCCCGCGAACACGTTCGTTGCGACGTTCATAGGCCTTCCGCCCATGAACATGTTCGACGGAAAGATAGAGGGCAAGAAGTTCGTGTGCGATCTCTTCGAGTATCCGCTCAGCGCAAGACAGGCGGAGGCTTTGAAAGAGTACGACGGAAAGAGCGTTATTTTGGGCGTGCGCCCGGAGAACGTAACGCGTACCGGCAAGATTAAGCTCAATATAACCAATAACGAAAACCTCGGAATGAACACTCTCGTTCACGGCAAGGTGGCCGGCGTCAAGAGTATCGTGTGCAAGTTCGCCGAGTGGTGCAACTATAAGAGCGGCGACGAGATCGATATCGGTTTCGACGAAGAGCTCATGCACTTCTTCGATTTGCCCGTAACCGACGAAAACGGCAAGATTACCGAATACGGTAAGGCGATAATGTAAGGGGGTAAGGAAAATGGCTGAGAATGAAAACGTAAAAGACGAAGTCGTTGAAGAGCAGGTTGAAGAACTTGAAACGACGGAGAACGCCACGGAAACTCCCGAAGTCGCCGAAGGCGCGGAGGACGTAGAGCTCTGCGAGAAAAAAGAGTCGAAATTATCGAATGTATTTCCGTACATAAAGGAAAAGTGCCGCAAGTTTGTGGTTAAGTTAAAGCGCAGACCGATGAACATAGCGTTCTTCGTGCTCATAGTATCTTCGCTTATCTATCTTCTCGAACTCGGCAACTTCTCACAGACGGGACTTGAATTTTCGAAAAGCGGCGTGCCCATAAGCATATTCGTAAACACGCTTTTCTGCATACTTGTATTGTTGCTGTTCATGTATTCGTTCCCCAAGCGCGAAAAGAAACCCAAGGTTGTAATGCTTGTGCTTACTTTCGTGTTTATGGCGGTAATGATAACGCTCGACATTTTGCTCTATGTGAATTGGTCGGGAGAATGGGCGCACGTAGTCGATACGTGGGAGCCCGCAGACGTGGCGCTTCGTGAAAAGTATATGCCCGCGGCGATTATAGGAACGCTTCTTCACGCGGTGTTTGTGGCCGTAGCGGCGTTGCTTACCGCAACTTATCCTCTCTATGGCAAGCTCATAAACAAGATAAACACCAAGAAGGAAATCGCTTCCACGGATATGAAGGAAGAGATCGACACGAGCGAAGAAGGTTAAGTCAAACATTTTTCAATATCGGAAATAACCGGCAAAATTCGTTTTGTCGGTTATTTTGACAAAAGGGTAAAATATGTCCAGAAAGAAAAACAAAAAATTTCAGGAAACGACGATAGAGAACTATTACGACCTCAGAATAGACAAGGTGGACGAGCTTGTTTCCGCTCTGAAAGACGAGGATCCGGTATTCGAGGAGGACATAAGCTACGGCGTTGCGGACAACACGGGCGTATACGATTCCGGCAGTTACAAGCGCAGCGGCAAGCAGAAGCAGTTCGATCCCTACAAAACGGATTTTCTAGGCAAGATTCCCGCGTGGATAAAGGCTTTATTCGTGAAATTCTGGTTTGCCGGAGCCGTGTGCTATTTTGTCATGTGGGGCATTCGTTTGGGCGATTCGCTCGATTCGCTCGTTCTGACGGGCGCGGTTTTGGGGCTCATCGTGGATATGTTCGTCAATCCCATATTCAGATATATCGAGACGGACAGAAAAGAATATAACGCATTTATGATGTTTCCCTTCCCGTTCAAGGCCTATTGGACGTTTTTTGCCAATATGATTTATTACGTTCTCGTGCTCATGGGCGTCAACGGCGTGTATATAGTCATAAATTATATAGCCAACGTCGCTGCGAACACGCAGGGCTTTATCCACGTCGGCGTCGAGCCGCTGCTTTTCGGCGCGCTGTGCGTTGCGGTGGATATGGCGGCGATAGGCATAAAGGACGGAATAGTGGCGATCGTGCGCCATAACAAAAACAAGAAAAAGGAGAATGAGGCAAATGTTTAAGTTGCTTTTCGTATCGTCTACGTCGGCTTGTTTTGAACTCGAAAACGACAATCCCTATTACAGCCCGGAAGAATATACGGTAAAATTGAACGGCAAAAATTACGGGCGTTTCAAAACGAACGTGTTTTCGCTGTTCGACCTTCAACCCGACGCGGAGTACGTTGCGGAAGTTCCGGAAGATAAATATAAACTTACTTTCAGAACGCTTTCCGAAACGGCGCTCATAGACGTAAAGTCGCTTGGCGCCAAGGGCGACGGAGTTTCCGACGACACGTATTACGTTCAGATGGCCATAGACAGTTGCCCGCAAGGCGGCAGAGTGCTTATAGAGGGCGGCAGTTTCCTTGTTCGGCCGATAGTGCTCAGAAGCGATATAACTCTCGAAATCAGGAAGGGCGCCGAGCTCCTCGGCGATACGGTAGAGGAACATTATCCCTATGTTCCCGCCCGCCTTGTATCGGACGGCAGGGAAGAGATAACGGCGAGCTGGGAGGGCCTTCCCTATGACTGCCATCAGTCTTTTGTCTCCGCGTATAAGGCCCAAAACATAAAAATCGTCGGCGAAGGCGCGATAAACGGCAATGCCGACAATTCCACGTGGTGGGCCACTCCCAAGGGCAGAAAAGTGGCTCGTCCGAGATTGCTCTTTCTCAATAAATGCAAAAACGTGTATTTCCACGGCGTAACATGCAAAAATTCCGCGTCTTGGAATCTCCATCCGTTTTTCTCGGAAGACCTCGGTTTTTACGATCTCAAAATTCAGAACCCCTATACGGCGCCCAACACGGACGGTCTCGATCCCGAGAGCTGCGACAAGGTCGAGATAATCGGCTGCGTATTCAGCGTCGGCGACGACTGTTGCGCGATAAAGAGCGGCAAACTGTATATGGGCAAGACATATAAAACGCCGGCGAACAGGCATACCTTGCGCAACGATCTCTTTCAGGACGGCCACGGCGCGATAGTTCTCGGCAGCGAAATGAGCGGCGGCGTAACCAATCTGAGCGTTTGCCAATGCGTGTTCAAGCACACCGACAGGGGATTGAGGATAAAGTCCCGCCGCGGCAGAGGCAAGGACGGCATAATCGACGGCGTGCTCTTCGAGAACATCAGAATGGAAAACGTCATAACTCCGCTCGTCATAAATATGTACTATTTCTGCGATCCCGACGGTCATACCGAATACGTTTGGTCGCGCGATCCGTCAACGCCGGTGGACGACGGCACTCCCTATCTCGGCAAATTCACTTTCAAGGATATCGAATGTGTGGATTGCGAGTGCATGGCCGGCTATTTCGACGGGCTCGTGGAACAGCCCATAAAGGAAATTGTCATCGAAAACGTAAGTTTCGGTTTCAAAGAGGACGCAAAGCCCTTTAAACCGGCCATGCTCGAAAACGTGCGCGATTTCTGCAAAGAGGGACTTTATGTGGACAACGTGGAGCGCCTCGTGCTCAAAAACGTAACTTTTGACGGCGTAGTCGGCGAAAAGGTAATAAAGCACAACTGTAAAGAAGTAATCGAAGAGTGAAAATAAAGGGGGGAACAATGGATTATTCCGTAATAGACAGATATATAGACAGGCTCATCGACGAGACCACTCCCGACGCGCCTATCTGGAACATAGAAAACATAAAGCACGGCAAACCCGCCGCGTGGAACTATATCGACGGCTGTATGATGACTTCGCTTTACACAATCTACAAGCAGACCGGCGAGAAAAAATATCTTGAATTTATCGATAAATTCGTGGATTATTACGTATTCGAAGACGGCTCCATAAGAGGCTACGATCTCGAAACATACAACCTCGACAATCTCAACGAAGGCAGAGTGCTGTTCGACCTTTGCCGCGAAACGGGCAAGGAAAAATACGAAAAGGCCATAGAACTTCTCTATAAGCAGGTAAAGGAACAGCCGCGCACGGGCACGGGCAATTTCTGGCACAAGAAGATTTACCCCAATCAGGTTTGGCTGGACGGACTGTATATGGCGCAGGTCTTTTACACGCGCTATGAAGTCGAGAGGAACGGCTGTAAAAATCTCGCGGACGTGGTAAAACAGTTCCGCGGCGTATACGAGAACATGTACGACAGGGAAAAAAGACTGTATTATCACGGCTGGGATTGGTCGAAAACGGCTTTCTGGGCGGATAAAAACACCGGACTTTCCAAGTCGTTCTGGCTCCGTTCGGTCGGTTGGTATACCGTCGGCCTCGTCGACTCCATAAGCTATATTCCCGACGGGGAGAAAGAACTCAAAGACGAGCTCATAAAGATATTCCGCGAGACCATAGAGGGCTTGGAACAATATATAGATCCCGTAGGCGATATGTTCTATCAGGTTCCCGATCAGATGGGCAGAGAGGGCAATTATCTCGAAACTTCCGGTTCGGCGATGATAGCGTATGCGATGATGAAGGGCGCGCGTCTCAAAGTGGTGGACGGCCGCTTTGCCAAGGTCGGCAAGAAAGTATTCGACGGCATATGCCGTAAATATCTCACACAGACTGACGGAAAGCTCAATCTCGGCGGCATTTGCCTTGTGGCCGGCCTCGGCCCCGAGAACAACCGCCGCCGCGACGGCACGTTTGAATACTATATCTCCGAGCCCGTCGTCGAAAACGACGCGAAGGGAACGGGGCCGTTCGTCATGGCTTACACCGAACTCAAACAGATGTAAAATAATCCTTAGGACGACAAAAAAGCCGCAGACGCAATCGCGTCTGCGGCTTTGAATTATTAATTTTAAGCGGCTTTTTCCATGCTCGCTTCCGCGGCGAAAGAGCAGGAGTATTCCGAAACTCCCAGAATGGTCTCGCCGTCTATCTGTAAAGCGCAGGGGCTGTCGAATTTAACAGTTATCTCTCTGCCCTCTAAAATTTTGACTATCTTTTCCTTCTTTACGTGTTCGCCCTTGAAAATAGAGGGGAACGCCATAAGCGTTTTCAACCTTCCCTTGCCGTGCATAACGCATACGCTGAGCCCTTTGCCCGCCGTTCTGTTCTGCGCGGGAGTGGGTATCATGCCGCCGCCGTACATTCTGCCGTTCATTGTGGGCGCAATCCACGTCTTTTTGAAGTTATAGCTCTTCCCGTCCACCGTTACGGTCGCGTTCTTGGGTTTGAAATGGAACAGAAGGCCCTTTATCGCAATGGAGGTATAGTTGACCTTTTTGCCTTCCGCTTTGAGTTTATCGCCCACTTCGCAGCAGTAGCCGTCTATGCCGTAGCCCACGCCGTTTATGAATTTATAGGTCTTGCCGTTCACGGTAATCGTGGGCAGATTTTTTATGTAGGGGTTGATGCGCACTACTTTTTCGTCCGTCCCGAGGTCGGCGTAAAAGTCGTTGCCGTTTCCCGCGGGGAAGAGATAAATTTCTCTGTTGAGATTGTCGCAGTCGACAAGGTTGACAAATTTATTGACGGTGCCGTCGCCGCCGGCGATGACTATTCTCTCGTCCTTTTCGAGCGAGGAAATAAACGAATCGAGATTATCTATCCCGGTTATATCGAAAAATTCGCAATTACAGCCGCTTAAAAGTTCGGCTATTTTATTTTTGACCGTTTCGCAATCGGCATGCCCCGAAAGCGGATTGAATAACACACAATATTTTGTCATATGTACTCCTTAGTTTCAGAGGAGCGGTCGCGCGTTCCCGTCTTTATTTTTTTGCAGCGCCTCCGAAGGCGCCATGCCGAAACGTTTTTTGAATACTCGCGAGAAATACAGCGGCTCCGCAAATCCGCACGCCTCGGCGATTTGCGAAACGGAATAATTGCTGTATTGATTGGTTATTCCGCTCTCCATCAGTTGGCGCGCAAGTTTCATTCTGCGTTCCGTGAGGTATTCGTGCGGCGTCAAACCGATTTCCTTTTTGAAGAGCTTTCTTATGTAGTCGTAATTGAGCGGCAATTTTTTAAGATAGTCTTCGAGTGAAAAAGTGCTGTCCGAGAGATTTTTTTCCACTTCCTCGCGAACGGAAGCAACTACCGGCGAACAATGTTCCTTGCCGGCAAGATGGATGACGTAAGCGACCAGAAGTTCTCCGAGAGCCGCAAGCACGGAATATCCGCCGCCGTTTTTGAAGTAAAATTCGGCTTGTTTTGCCGCGCCCGCCACGCTCCCGAACGCGTCGTCTTTGAAAACGCGCAATTCTTTGAAAGGAAGAAGAGCTTTTTCTATGAGCACGTGCAGACATTCTCCGCGCGTCGAGTATTTCATAAGCGGAGGAACAACCAATACGTCTCCGCGAGTAAAAGCGGTTTGGCTTCCGCGGCAGCGAATCTCGCCTTTGCTCTCGGGCACGAGTATTTCGAAACATTTATTCGAACATTCGTCCGAAGAGGCGAGCGACTTCGCGAAGCAAACAACGTTCATAACATAATTATACTACAAATTATCCGTATTGTCTATTTTTTTTTACCGAAAAAGTCCGGCCGCAAACGCGGAGAACAGTGCGGATATCTTAATTTTCAGGAGAGCTTCACCGCGTCCGGCGGGATATCGTCGAACGAGGTGTTGATGACGAGTTTTTCCTCGTGATAAGTTCTGTGCGGCACTGCGAAAATCTCGGCTCCGTGCGTGCGTGTGGCAATATCTTCGAGCATTTCTTTCCACCCGGAAAGTTTTTCGAGCACTTCGCCGTTCATATCCACTCTGATTTTGGCGGCGCCTTCGGCCGCGGCTTTCAGAAGTTTTGCGCGCAGACATATTATTATATATTCCGCGGACATGGTATGCCCCGAACTTCTGCAATAGCGGCAAGGCTTTACCATGAGCGAAAGCGGGCTTACGCCCGTTCTTTTTCTCGTAAATTCCACGAGCCCGAGGCGCGACATCGGCGAAACCACGCACTTGGCGCTGTCTGCGGACAGCGCGCGTTCGAGCTCGGATACTATGGCCTTTTTATGGGCTTCCGTGCGCATGTCTATGAAGTCCACCACGACTATGCCGCCTATGTTTCTCAGCCGCACCTGCCGCGCTATTTCCCGCGCCGCGAGGATATTCGTATAGTAGACGGTGTGTTCGAGACTGTCATCGCCCTTGAAACTGCCCGTGTTGACGTCGATAACGGTGAGCGCTTCCGTGCGTTCGATTATTATGTATCCGCCGTTTTCGAGATCGGCGCGGGGAGAGATTATGGAGACGATCTGTTCCGAAAGTCCGAGCGAATCCATCATATCCGCGTCGGAATCGTAGAGTATCACCGGACGTCTGCTGTGCGGCGGATAGAGCCCCACGATTTTCGAAATCATATTTTTCAGCTCCTCGGAGCCGACGACAATGCTGTCTATATCGTATGAAAGCGTATCGCGCAGCACTCTTACGGGCAGAGCGAAATCGGCGTACAGAAGATCGCCGACTTTTGCGGAGGGGGAAGCCGTCTTTATGCCGTTGTAGAGGTTTCTCAGATATCCGAGCTCGCCTTCGAGTTGCTTGTGCTTTGCGTAGGGCGCCGCCGTCCGCACTATAACGCCTTCGCCCGCCTTTAAAAGCCTTTTGGCGGAGAACACGAGATTTTTTTTGAGTTCCGAATCGGATATCTTGCGCGAAACGCCTATGAACGTGCGTTCCGGCATATATATCAGACTTTTACCCACGAGCGCCGGATTGGCGGTAACTTTCGCGCCTTTCCCGCCCGAGGGCGGTTTTACCACCTGAACGATGATTTCGTCGCCCACTGAGAGAGAGGGCATTTCGGCTTCCTCGTTCTCGGATATGTCGTACTTTTCTCTGTCCGGGAGGCAGTCGTCGGCGGAGAGATAGCAGTTTTTTTGAAGTCCGCAGTTTACGAACGCCGCGCGCATGCCCGGGAGAACGCTCTCCACTCTGCCTTTGTAGATGTTTCCCGGAAGAACTTTCACGCCGCGCTTTTCGAAATTGAATTCGGTTATCTTGGAATTTTCCATAACGGCGGAGATAATATATCCGCAAAACGCGTCGAAATAGATGGTTTTTCTTGACATTCGCCCCTCCGTAATGAAAGATACAGTCCGCTTATTTCCCGGACAACAACTTATATTATAGTATATCGGTAAAAATTTATCAATACTTTGCGCAGAAAAAAGGCTGCGAATTTCCGAGGTTTGTTGACAAACGCGCGCTTAATTGCTATAATAACGTATATAAGATTTCAAAAAGTCAATATACTTTCAAAAATAGGAGAAAAATAAATGAAAATCGATTTCAAAGGTATAACCGCCGAAGATCTCAGCTTCAAGCTCAACAGAGTACGCCTTAATCCGGAGGACAAGCTGGATATAAAGCCTCAGTTTTCACGTCAGGTGAGGAGAGTAAACGGCAACGATAAATTGCAGTTCGTTGCGCTCTCCGTAAAAATAGAGAGCACCGAAGAGGAGCCCAAACCCTTCAATATCTTCGCCACGCTCGTAGGCGTGTTCGAAGTGGAGGACATGAAAAGTTCCGCCGAAGAGCGCAGTTTCGTAATAGAGGCCACGAAACTCGTATATCCCTATCTTCGCGCGTGCGTAACCAATCTCACGGCAAACGCGTTCATCGCGCCCCTCAATCTCCCCGTTATAGACGGGCCCATTTTCCCCGAGGACAGAGATAATTACGCGTTCACCACAGACGGCGGAGCCAACTGATCCGATAAAGACGATAAGGACGACGGCGCGCGGGATATCCCGCGCGCTTTTTTCGTTCGTTTTGCCGCGCCTCCGCCCGAAGTAAAGGAGTTTGACGTTTTTTTGATATGAGTTTTTGCGCCGACGGGCCCGCGCATGCGCGCGTTTTTCGTTAAATAAGCGGAGAAAAGCGAAAAAATTCAAAAAAACCGAAAAATAAGTTGACACCTCCGTTTTTATGTGTTAAACTTTCTCTACACTCTAACGGGGTGTAATTTTTTTGTATGGAGTTTTTCCGAAATGGCTACTAAGGCTCAAGTGAGAACAAAGATAACTTTCGAATGCACCGAGTGCAAACATCGCAATTACGACAGTTATAAAAATAAGCGCAACGATCCCGACAGATTGACTATTTCCAAATATTGCCCGTTCTGCAAAAAGCACACCGAGCACAAGGAAAGCAAGTAAAATTAACGAGGTTTATATATGGCACAACAGAAAGACGCTTCCGCCAAAAAGCCAAACGTTTTCGTCCGCATGGGCAGAAAGCTCAAAGAGACTTTCTCCGAGCTTAAAAGAGTAACGTGGCCCTCTTTCCCCAAAGTGGTAAGAGGCACTTGCGTCGTGCTTGTGGTAGTTCTTGCTTTCACCGTTATAATCACCGGTATAAACTACGGTTTGCAGGAATTGCTGAAAGTAATAACCGGTATAGGCAATTGAGGAGGAACGGCATATGGCTATGGTAGCTGATACCGAAAAGCCCTGCTGGTATATCCTTCATACCTACTCGGGTTACGAGTCTATGGTAAAGGATTCCCTTTTAAGGCTTATCGAAAACAACAATTTGCAGGAGATGATCTTCGACGTAAAGATTCCGATGGAACAGACCATCGAGGAGAAAAACGGCAAACGCAAAATAGTCGAGCGCAAGCTGTTGCCCTGCTATGTTTTCATAAAAATGATATATTCCAACCAATTGTGGTATTGGGTAACCAACACGAGGGGAGTAACCGGTTTCGTGGGCCCTCAGGGCAGACCTATCCCCATGAAGGAAGCCGAGATACGCAAGATGCGCCTTGAAGACGTCGTGGTAAACGCGGACTTCGCCGTCGGCGATAAAGTGGGCGTGGATTCCGGGCCTCTCGAAGGCTTCGAGGGCGTGATAACGGAGCTCAACGACGCCGCTCAGAAGGCGAAAGTGAACATTCAGATGTTCGGCAGAAACACCGACGTCGAAGTGGAATATATCCAGATCAGAAAGCTCTGATTTGCAAAGAGCCGCGCACAGAGCGGCGCAAATTCGATTGAGAGTAACAGCCTAAGCGCTTTTACTTATATGTGGGAGAATATATCAAATCTTTCAAGGTATATTCGCGATAACCACAAGGAGGAACAACAAAATGGCAAAGAAAATAACGGCCGTAGTAAAGTTGCAGCTTCCCGCAGGTAAGGCCACTCCGGCGCCTCCCGTAGGCTCCACGCTCGGCCCCCACGGTATCAACATACCCGGGTTTACCAAGGAATTCAACGCAAAGACGGCGGCGCAGGCGGGACTTATAATCCCTTGCGTGGTAACTATCTATCAGGACAGAAGTTTCACTTTCGTGCTCAAAACGCCCCCCACGCCCGTGCTTATCAAGAAGGCTCTGGGCATAGAGACTGCGAGCGCGCGTCCGAACAGAGACAAAGTCGGCAAGCTCACCAAGGCTCAGGTGGAAGAGATCGCCAAAACTAAATTGCCCGATCTCAACTGCTACGATATAGAAGCGGCCAAGACGATGGTCAAGGGCACCGCGCGTTCTATGGGCATAACGGTGGAGGAGTAAGGAGGTACGCATATGAAGATGGCTAAAAAATATGCCGAAAGCATAAAATCGTATGACCGCTCCAAAGCCTATGAGCTTCAGGAAGCGACGAAAATAGTTATAGACAACGCGAAGGCGAAATTCGACGAAACCATAGAATTGCACGTGCGTTTGGGCGTCGATCCGAGACAAGCGGATCAGCAGGTCCGCGGAGTTTTGGTACTTCCCAACGGCACCGGTAAAACTCTCAGAGTGCTCGTCATCGCAAAAGGCGAAAAGGCGGACGCGGCATTGGCTGCCGGCGCGGATTACGTAGGCGCCGAAGAGGTCATCGCCCGTATCCAGAAGGACAATTGGTTTGATTTCGACGTGGTTATCACCACTCCCGATATGATGGGCATGGTCGGCAGAATAGGCCGCGTGCTCGGCCCCAAAGGTCTTATGCCCAATCCCAAGAGCGGAACCGTAACGATGGACGTGGCCAAGGCCATAAAAGAAGTCAAAGCAGGTAAAGTGGAATACCGTCTCGACAAAACGGCGATAATTCACGTCGCCATCGGCAAGAAGTCTTTCGGCGTCGAAAAAATAGCCGAGAACTTCTCGGCGCTTATGGACGCGATCGTCAAGGCGAAACCCGCCGCGGCGAAAGGTCAGTATATAAAGAGCGTTACAATGACTTCCACTATGGGCCCGGGCGTGAAAGTAAACTACAACAAGATTTAACAAGCGCCGCAAAATGAGTTGACAAAGGCTCGGACGGCGGATATAATTACAACGTAAATAAAATTCAGCCGTAGAAGCGGGTGCGTGAGCTCAATATCCCGCGGAGGCAGATAGCAAGTTAAAAAAGAGAACTCTCTTTTTATCCCTGTCTCCTCTTCGGCGGCGGGGATTTATTTTTAACACGTCGGGGTTATTCCCGGCACAGGAGGTAAAAATTGTCGGCTAATTTCGAAGCAAAAAAGGTAGTCGTAGAAGAGATTACTCAGAAAATCAAAGCTGCGAAATCGGTTGTGTTCGTAGACTATAATAAGCTCACGGTAGCGGAAGTATCCGAGCTCAGAAGCAAGTGTCGCGAAGCCGGATGCGATTATAAAGTCTACAAGAACACGCTGGTAAGAAAGGCGTTGAACGATCTCGGCTTTAAGGATTTCGACGCCGATTTGAACGGCCCTACGGCGATAGCGTTCGGCAGCGACGAGATGAACGCGGCTAAGGTAATGGTTGCGGCGGCAAAGGATTACGATCAGAAGATAGTCCTTAAAAGCGCTTTTGTAGACAATGCGTACGTCGATAAAAACGGCGTTAAGGCGCTTGCCACCATGCCTTCGAGAGAGGAACTTATTGCAAAGATGCTCGGCTCTTTGCAGGCACCCGTTGCGAACCTTGCGGGCGTGCTTTCAAATATGATAAGCGCGTTGCCCCGTGCGCTCAACGCGGTTGCGCAGAGCAAAGCGCAATAATTCCGGACAGGGCGGGCGTTGCCTGAAAAAGAGCGCAAAACAAAAAAATAAAAAACAATCAGGAGATTTTAAAAAATGGCAGACGTTAAGAAACTTATAGAAGAAATCAAGAGCATGACCGTTCTCGAATTGAACGAGCTTGTTAAAGCAATCGAAGAGGAGTTCGGCGTAAGCGCCGCCGCTCCCGTAGCCGTAGCCGCCGCTCCCGTAGCCGGCGCCGCAGCTGCAAGCGCGCCCGCAGCAGAGGAGAAGACGGAATTCAACGTTGTTCTCAAAGACGCCGGCGCTAAGAAGATAGACGTTATCAAAGTTGTACGCGCATTCACCGGTCTCGGCCTTGTAGAGGCTAAAACCGCTGTTGAAAAGGGCGGCGTGCTCAAAGAAAACGTTGCAAAGGAAGAGGCGGAGAAGATTCTTGCGGACCTCAAAGCCGCAGGCGCAAACGCCGTTCTCGAATAATCACGGAAATAAAAAGCCGCGCCCGAAAGGCGCGGCTTTTTTCGTTCGGCGCGCCGAAAACGCGCTAAGATTAATAATTTTTCCAAACTGTTGTCAAATCGCTTGACGAGTTTATCAATTGAAAGTAAAATAAAGTAGTATAATTAACGGTAGAATATTATGTTTTGGAAAAAATTCAAAAAGTGCATATTGGCTCTTTCTTTGGCGGGCGCATTGAGCGTGTTGCCTCTTGCGGCAAGCGGTTGCTCCACCGAGACGGCGCATCCTTCGGTGAAAATTACGTTTGAATTCGAAGGCGAGAGCTATTCCGTAGAATACACTCTTTACAGAAATATGTATCCCCATACGGTACGCCATTTCATAGAACTTGCCGACAGCGGTTTCTATAACAATATGCTCATTCACAACTACACCGCCAACGATTGGTTTACGGGCGGATATTCCTACGATGAGACTTCCTATGCCAACGCAAAGGAAATGAACGGACTCAGCGATTATCTCGAAAGTCATTCTAAGGACAACAGCTATATATCTCTGTTCGAGAACGGCAAGCTGTCCGCTTCGGTTTACGGCGAAGGCCCCGGCAAGGCGGATTTCGACAATCCCTATCCCACGCTCATCGGCGAATTCTATAACAATATACATCAGGAAATAGAAAAAGGCGCGCTTTCGGATGAATACGGTTGCCTTAAAATGTTCTATTACACGAAAGAAACGACGCAGCACGTGTACGTGCTTCCCACGTCCGATCAGCAAATAGTGGCGGATTACAAAACCAATTGCGCCACGTCATTATTTGCGTTGCAGGTCGGAACGACCTCTACTTACACCAGCAAGGATTACTGCGTGTTCGCCAAGGTCAACGACATCGGCGCGTTTGACGATTTCGTGGAGGCCGTGCGGGAATCGCTCACGAATGAAGGGGACAGCATGTCCGACTATTCCGACGCATACGAGGTCATCGTAGACGGTTGGGACGAATGGACCGACAAGCAGGAGACCGATCGCAACATATCTCAGACTTTCCACCTTACGCACAAGCCCATAATCGTAAAGAAAGTAGAAGTAACGGGCTATTGATTTGAAATTGAAAAAACCGCCTCCGCGATTTCGCGGAGGCGGTGATTTTTTTCGTCAGTTCTTTATGATTTTTTCGGCTATCTGCGGCGGCACTTCTTCATAGCGGAGGAATTCCGTGGAGAATTTGCCCTGTCCGCGCGTCATTGATCTCAAATCGGTGGCGTATTTTGCCACTTCGGATAAGGGCGCTTCGGCTACGACTATTGTGTTTTCGCCTTCCGCCGCGCTCTCGGAAATTCTGCCGCGACGTTTTGAAATGTCGCCCATTACCGCGCCGAGATATTCTCCGGGCACGGATATCTTGATTTTGAGCACGGGTTCAAGGAGCACCGGGTCTGCCGCTTTGAGCCCTTCGCGGAAAGCTATTGCCGCGGCCGCTTTGAACGCCATTTCGGAAGAGTCAACCTCATGATAGCTTCCGTCGAACAGAACGGCCCTTACTCCCGTTACGGGGTAGCCGGCGAGCACGCCGCGCGACATACATTCCCTGAGGCCCCTTTCAACCGCCGGAATGTACTGCTTGGGAACGGCTCCGCCCACAACTTCGTCGGCAAATTCGAATTCCTCCGCGCACGGCTCGAAGCGAACTTTGCAGTGTCCGTATTGTCCGTGTCCGCCGGATTGTTTCTTGTGCTTGCCTTCCGCCACGGCGGTTTTTCTTATGGTCTCGCGATAGGGGATGAGGGGCTCGGAT
Organism: uncultured Clostridia bacterium; assembly: GCA_947628505.1. Taxonomy (GTDB): domain Bacteria; phylum Bacillota; class Clostridia; order Christensenellales; family Borkfalkiaceae; genus Coproplasma. The sequence continues at coordinate 32,529 of CANRAD010000002.1, read as the reverse complement.
AAAGTAACGTCTACGCCGTAACGCGCTTTGAGTTTCTTTGCGAGCACTTCGAGGTGAATTTCGCCTTGCCCGCTCAGAATTATTTCGCCCGTATCGGCGCGCTTTTCAATGGAGAAGGTGTAGTCCTCTTCGCGCATCTTGGAGAATCCGGAGAAGATTTTTTCCTCGTCGCCCTTGACTACGGCGTTGACCGCAAGCGAGAGTGCGGGACGGGGGAAGTTTATGGGATCGAACTGAATATCGGTGCCCACGGCGCAGAGCGTGTCGTTCGTGTCGGTATAAGAGAGCTTGTTCACCGCGCCTATGTCTCCCGCGGTGAGCTCGGTAACCAACTCGGCTTTTTTGCCGCGGAGAGCGAATATCTGACCTATTCTCTCTTCCTTGCCCTTGTTGGCGTTGTAGAGCGTCATGCCCGTTTTAAGGCAGCCCCGGAATATCTTTATATAGTTGAGTTTTCCCGTGTACGGATCGTAAACCGTCTTGAATACCTGAGCGGCAAAGGGACCGTCCTCTTCGCATGTTACGTTTATGACCTCGTCCGCGGCAAAATCGGTGGCGAATGAGTTTTTCCTCTCGTTGGCCGTGGGCATATAGCGAACTATCTCGTCTAGAAGGTTTATAACGCCCTTATTTTGCAGCGCGCTGCCCGCCATAACCGGGATAACCGAGCCGGCGGCAATGCCCTTTCTTATGCCGTGCACGGTTTCGTCCTTTGTGAGCTTGCCGTCGGAGAAATACTTGTCCAACAGCACGTCGTCGTTTTCGGCCGCCGTCTCCATAAGGCTTGACTGCATCTCTTCCATGCTCGCAACGAGGTTTTCGGGCACGGGCGTCTCTACGGGGCCGGTGGAGGAGAACTTGTAGGCCTTTTCCTGAATTGCGTTGATATATCCGGTCATCTTTCCGTCATTCATAACGGGTATCTGAATGGGCGCGAGCTTGCCCGCGTATTTCTCTTTGAGAGCTCTTATCGTGCCCGGGTAATCGGCGTTGGCCTTATCCATGCCGTTTATGAATATGACGAGCGGCTTGCCGAGTCTGAGACAGTAGTCGACGACGCTCTCGGAGCCTATCGGAAGCACGCCGTTCGCGCCTATTACGAGTATCGCCGCGCCGCATGCCGCCAGACCTTCGTGGCGCTCGCCTTCGAAATCGTAAAAACCGGGCAAGTCAATGAGATTTATCTTTACGCCCTTCCACACGAGGTACGCCACGGAAGCGTATATGGAAAACTGCTTGCTCTTTTCGAGGTCGTCGTAATCCATCACGGTCGTTCCGTCGGGAATCTTGCCCATTCTGTCGGTCGCTCCGCCGTTATAGAGCATCGCTTCGGAGAGCGTGGTTTTGCCTTCGCCGCTGTGCCCTATCACGGCAATGTTTCTTATGTTCTTTGCTGTAATGTTCATATTTGTTTCCGCCTTATCATGCCTTTGAGGCAATTATCTATTCCATTATATAATATATCGCCGCTTTTTTCAAGGGGTAAAAATCATTTTAAAGCCCATGTTTTCAAGAGGCCGTATCAGGCGCTTCGCAAACCTTGCGGCTTATCCGCTTTTCGCAAGCCTTGTTAAGCGCTTTTTGAGTTTTTAACGCTTTTCGGCGGTAATTTTCACTTTATTTTGTCAATTTATCACAAAAATTCTGCTATATAACATTTTAAAAAGTCCATAAGAAAATATAATACCCCCGTTTGCGCCGATTTTGCGGACAAAAAGGAGGGAATAATTTGTCGGAAATTATCAATATCTTGTGTTGTTTTGCGAGAGCGGGACACAATTTTTGCGAAAACCTTCAAAACTGCGGCAATACGGCGCAAAACGGGCAAAAAAAGGCTTAAAAAGCCGCAAAAACGGCAAAAATTTTCTTGACAATTAAATAGATATTTAATATAATAGCTGAGCGTGTTTGAAAAAAGTGCGTATGGGTTGAGGCGCAAAGTTACTGAAAATCCCCGTAAAAAGCGGCGGCGGCAGATAATTTGCGCTGACAAATGTCCGGGCTCGATCCGGGCGACTAACCGTGGCTTTTGCGTTCATGAACACCTTTTCGGTGTTTTTTTAGTGCAAAAACCGCGATACACACGGTTAAGTTGACACGAGAGAAAATATTTTTTGTTAGTATAAAGAGGAGTAATTATGGCAGGACAGAAAATCAGAATCAAATTGGCCGCATATGACCACGAGCTTGTGGACCTTGCGGCGCAGCGCATAGTGGAGACGATGAAGAAGAGCGGCGCCAAAATTTCGGGCCCCGTTCCCCTTCCCACGGAGAAAGAGATAGTAACCATTCTCCGTTCCCCCCACAAGGACAAGGACAGTCGCGAACAGTTCGAGCAGAGAACCTATAAGAGAATAATAGATATCTACACGCCCAACGCGAAACTTCTCGACACGGTTCATCTGCCTGCCGGCGTAGATATAAAAATCAAGCTGTAAGCGGATTACGAACATCGCTCTCAAATCGCGAAAACCCGCAACGCCCGCAATACGCGGGATACGGTAAATACAAGATGTTTTGATACTCTACGTGCGGCCGACGACGGAAACGGCGCAACGGTCGGACGCGGTATCTTCAAAATAAAAAAGGAGGAACTTTATCAATGAATAAAGCAATCATCGGCCGTAAAGCTGGCATGACGCAGATATTTACGGCGGAGGGCAAGGTCATTCCCGTAACGGTAATAGAAGCGGGCCCGTGCCCCGTGGTTCAGATCAAAACTGTTGAAAAAGACGGATATTCCGCTTTGAAGCTCGGTTTTGACGAGGCCAAGGAAAAATCTCTCACAAAACCCGAACTCGGACAGTTCAAAAAAGCCGGAGTAAAGCCGTGCAAAGTGCTCAAAGAGTTCCGCGTGGACAACGCTTCTTCCTACGAAGTGGGCAAGGAGATAAAGGCGGACGTATTCTCCGCCGGAGACAAGGTGGACGTTCACGGCGTCTCCAAAGGCCACGGTTTTTCGGGCGTAATAAAGAGATGGAATCAGCATAGACTCAAAGAAACCCACGGCGTAGGCCCCGTGCACAGAGAGCCCGGCTCAATGGGCGCGAACAGCTCGCCTTCGAGGGTATTCAAGAACAAGCGGCTCGCAGGTCAGTACGGCGTTGAAAACGTAACCGTGCAGAACCTTGAAATAGTAAGAGTCGACGCAGAGAGAAACTGCTTGCTTATTAAAGGCTCGGTGCCCGGGCCCAACGGCGCTGTCGTAACCATAAACGACACCGTTAAATAAGGAGGACCATTCAAATGCCTAATATTAAAGTATATAAGATGGACGGCACCGAGGCCGGAACGATGGAGCTCAGCGAAAAAGTTTTCGGAGCGGAATACAACGAGGCTCTCATTCATCAGGCGGTGGTAACGCGTCTTGCAAACGAGAGACAGGGCACGAAATCAACGCTCACCCGCACGGAAGTGAGGGGCGGCGGAAAGAAGCCTTGGAGACAGAAGGGAACTGGCAACGCCCGTCAGGGCTCCATAAGAGCTCCCCAATGGATAAAGGGCGGCGTCGTTTTCGCACCCAAGCCCCGCGACTTCTCCAAAGCCATGAACAAGAAGGCCAAAACGGGAGCGCTCTTGTCGGCGCTCTCCAAAAAGGTGGCGGACGGCGAATTCGTGGTTATAGATAACCTCGAAGTAAAGGAAGGAAAGACAAAGGAGATGGCGGCGTTCAAAAAGGCCCTCGGCCTCGGAAAGACGGCTGTGGTAGTCATGGACGACAACAACGAGAAAGTAATTCTCGCGGCCAGAAACATAAAAGGACTTTCCACCCTTCCCGTCGCGCAGGTATCGACTTACGAAATCGTCGCAAACAACAAGGTTGTAATGACCAAAGCGGCGGTAGAGAAAATAGAGGAGGTCTACGGAGAATAATGTTCGCGGAAGATATAATCATAAAGCCCCTCCTCACGGAAAAGGGTTACGACGGAATAGCCGATAAGAAGTACACGTTCATCGTAAAGAAATCGGCCGACAAGGCCCAGATAAAGGCCGCCGTTGAAAAGTTGTTCGGAGTGAGCGTAAAGAGCGTAAACACCGTAAACTGCAACGGCAAGAAAAAGAGAATGGGAAGGAACGAAGGATACACTCCCGACTACAAGAAGGCAATCGTTCAGCTCAAAGCTGACTCCAAGACGATTGAGTACTTCGACTCGTTATCCTAAGGAGGCGTAAAAATGGCTATCAAAAGGTATAAACCCACCTCCGCCGCGCGCAGATTCATGACGGTAAGCGCTTATACGGAGCTTACGGGCGAAAAGCCCGAGAGATCGCTCCTTCACGACAAGCGCAAGACGGGCGGCAGAAACAATCAGGGCAAGATAACCGTTCGCCATATCGGCGGCGGCAACAGAATAAAGTACAGAGTAATAGATTTCAAGCGCAATAAGGACGGAATTCCCGCAACGGTAAAATCCATACAGTACGATCCCAACCGTTCGGCCAATATAGCCCTTCTCGCTTATGCGGACGGCGAAAAGAGATATATACTCGCTCCCATAGGCCTCAACGTAGGCGACAAGGTCGTTTCCGGAGCCGGCGCAGACATAAAATCGGGCAACGCGTTGCCGCTTTCGGAAATCCCCGTAGGTACGGTTGTTCACGCGATAGAGCTCAAACCCGGCAGGGGCGCGCAGGTTGCGAGAGCGGCGGGAATATCCGCGCAGATAATGGCGAAAGAAGGCGCTTACGCAACGTTGAAGATGCCCTCCGGCGAAATGAGGCTCGTGCCCATCGGCTGCAAGGCGACGATAGGACAGGTCGGCAACGTCGAGCATGAGATAATACGCATAGGCAAGGCGGGCAAGACGCGCTATCTCGGAATCCGTCCCACGGTCCGCGGTTCGGTCATGAACCCCAACGACCACCCTCACGGCGGCGGCGAAGGCAAGAGCCCCGTAGGCCATGCCGGACCTATGACGCCTTGGGGCAAACCCGCTCTCGGCTACAAGACGAGAAAGAAGAAGAATCCTACTTCCAAATTTATATTAAAGAGAATCAATTAAGGAGGAATAGACAATGTCAAGAAGCGTTAAAAAAGGCCCTTATGCCGAAGGCAGACTTATGGCAAGAATCGAGGCGATGAACGCTGCCGGCGAGAAGAAAGTTATAAAAACATGGTCTCGCGCGACAACGATATTCCCCCAGATGGTAGGACACACAATAGCCGTTTACGACGGCAGAAAGCATGTGCCCGTATACGTAACGGAAGATATGGTAGGCTGCAAGCTCGGCGAGTTTGCGCCCACGAGAACTTTCCGCGGGCATGCGGCTAAAACCGCCAAGAAGTAAGGAGAGTTGAAATATGGCAAGCAATATGAATAAAAAACAGGAAAAAATTGCCGCAAGTAAAGACACTCGCCCTTACGCAACGGCAAAATATCTCAGAATTTCGCCCTATAAGATAAGAACGGTTCTCTCTCTCATCAGAGGCAAGTCGGTGGAAGAGGCGGAGGCCATTCTCACTTACTGCGGTAAAGGCGGAAGCGAAGAAGTTAAAAAGGTACTTTTATCTGCGGCGGCTAACGCCGAGCATAACAACGGTATGGACAGAGGCGACCTCGTAGTTGCGGAGGCGTATGCCGACGGCGGTCCTCATCTCAAAAGGATGCAGCCCGTTTCCAAAGGTCGCGGTCATGCGATACTCAAAAGAACGAGTCATGTAACCGTTATACTCGACGCAAAGAAGGTTTAAGGAGAGAACATATGGGACAAAAAGTTAATCCTCACGGCATGAGAGTCGGAATAATATCCGCTTGGGACACCCAGTGGTATGCAGATAAAAAGACGTTTCCTTTGCATATAAAAGAGGACAACGAAATACGCAGCTTCCTCAAAAAGAAGTATTACGACGCGGCTATAAGCAAAATAACCGTCGTTCGTGCGGCAAATCAGATAGAAGTGGGCATCTATACGGGCCGTCCGGGCGTTCTTATCGGAAAGGCCGGCTCCGAAATAGAGGTGATCAAAAAAGATCTCGCCAAGCTCACCAAAGGCAAGGTAATAATAATCAACGTAAGGAAGATCGACAAAATCGATCAGGACGCACAGCTCGTGGCGGAAGCGGTAGCCGCTCAGCTCGAAAAGCGCGTATCTTACAGAAGAGCCGTAAAACAGCAAATCGCCAAAGTTTACAAATCGGGAGTCAAGGGCGTCAAGATAAACGTCGGAGGCAGACTCGACGGCAGAGAAATAGCGGGCAGCGAAAGCTATCACGAGGGTTCGATACCCCTTCAAACGCTCCGCGCCGATATAGATTACGGGTTTGCCGAAGCGCACACGACTTTCGGCGTTCTCGGCGTCAAATGCTGGATATACAAGGGCGAAGTGCTCGATAAGGCCAAAAAACTTATAATTTCGGAGGGAGGCGAAGACTGATGTTAATCCCCAAGAGAGTTAAGAGAAGAAAACAGCATCGCGGCAAGTTGCACGGCAGCGCGCAAAAGGGCAACGTAATCGCCTACGGCGAATACGGGCTCGTGGCCGAAGAATGCGGCTGGATAAAGTCCAACCAGATAGAGGCGGCGCGTATAGCGATGACGAGATTTATAAAGCGCGGCGGTCAGGTATGGATAGACATATTCCCGCACAAGCCCATAACAAGGCATCCCGCCGAAGCCCGTATGGGCTCGGGCAAAGGTTCCGTGGAGTATTGGGTGGCGACGGTTAAACCCGGCAGAGTAATGTTTGAAATGGCGGGCGTAACCGAGGAAGTTGCAAGAGAGGCTATGAGGCTTGCAAGCCACAAACTTCCCGTCAAGTGCAAGTTCATAAAGAAAGAAGTCGAAGGCGGTGAGGCTAATGAAGGCTAAGGAAATTGTTAATCTGAGCGACGAGGAGCTCCTCAAAAAACTCCAAGAACTCAAAACCGAACTGTTCAATCTGCGCTTCCGCCATGCGAGCGGACAGCTTGAAAATCCCTTGTCGATAAACCTCGTAAAAAAGGATATCGCAAGAGTGAACACCGTGATCCGCGCAAGGCAGTTAAAGGCGTAAAAGGAGCAAGAAATGGAAAACAGAACTACACTCAGAAAGGAAAGAGTGGGGATAGTCGTATCCGATAAAATGGATAAGACGGTCGTGGTTGCGGTAACCGAGAAGTCCAAGCATCCCCTCTATAAGAAGACGATAACCAAGACCACTCGCTTCAAGGCGCACGACGAAAACAACGAGTGCGGCGAGGGCGACAAGGTGAGAATAGTCGAAACGCGCAAGTTCTCCAAGGATAAGAATTGGCGCGTGGCGGAGATAATCGAAAAGGCAAAGTAATTTTGCTTTCGGCAGCGCGTTTGAGTTCGGTTTTGCGATATCGCGCCGAGACAATTAAGGGCGGTTTGCCTCGCGGCAAACTCCCCGGGTTGGTCTTCGCGATCGCGCAGTCCGCTTTTATGCGCGGATAAATTAAGCAATTACGTTTTGTAATTGAAAAAGTCTCCCGTATGCGGAGGCGACGAAAGCGCGCGCTTGACCGGATTTCCCGATAGTCCGACGGTTTGAACGGGACAAACGCCCGTCAAACGGCGGCGGGGAGAGACGGCGCGGGGCGGCGCCGCAAGATTGCGCAAGGCGAAGCAAAGGAGAGCGGGGCAACCCACCTCGCTTATGTGCGGACGGCGCAATCCTCTGCAAAGACAAAAAATGTTGTAAGTTTCAAATCAAAAAGGAGTAGGATTTATGATACAACCTCAGACAAGGCTCAAAGCCGCGGACAACAGCGGCGCGAAAGAGCTTATGTGCATAAAGGTGCTCGGCGGTTCGTGGCGCAAAACGGCGAATATCGGAGACGTAATAGTATGTTCCGTAAAGACCGCGGCTCCCGGCGGCGCCGTAAAGAAAGGCGAAGTCGTAAAAGCGGTAATCGTCCGCAGCACAAAGGGCATCAGACGCGACGACGGAACGTATATAACGTTCGACGACAACGCGGCGGTTATAATAAACCAGAACAAGGAACCTCGCGGCACGCGTATTTTCGGACCGATAGCGAGAGAACTTCGCGAGAAGAACTATATGAAGATAATTTCGCTCGCACCGGAAGTGCTTTGATAAAAGGAGAAAGGCAATGAACGTAAAATTAAACGATACGGTACTCGTAATCACGGGTAAATATGCCGGCAAGCAGGGCAAAGTAATCGCCACTTCTCCCAAGAACGGCACGGTAACCATAGACGGAATAAACCTTCACAAAAAGGCTCAGAAGGCGAGAAAAGCCAATCAGGTTTCCCAGATAATAGATATAGCGTCGCCCATGGACGCCTCCAACGTAATGGTGGTATGCGACGCCTGCGGAAAGCCCGTAAGAGTAAAGCACGGCATTGTGAACGGCAAGAAAGTAAGAGTTTGCCCCAAGTGCGGAGCCGTGCTCGACAAGGCTTATTCGGGCAAGGCAATAAAGGGCAACGTCAATCAGGAAGAAGCTCCCAAAAAGCGCGTAAGGAAGCGCGCCAAGAAAGAAGAGGCCGCGGCAGAGACCGAGGGCGATAAGGCTGAATAAGGAGGTGCGCAATGGCTAAGGAAAAGAAAACCGCCGACGCGGAAAAAGCATATAAGTCGAGAGTGCTCGAAAGCTATGAAAAAGAAGTCGTTCCCGCACTTGTAAAGAAATTCGGCTACAAGAATCCTATGGAAGTGCCCAAGCTCGTAAAGATCGTGGTCAGCTCCGGTTTGGGAGACATAAAGGACAATGCGAAGTCCATTCAGACGGCGCAGAACGAAATAAAGCAGATAACCGGGCAGCAACCCGTGCTCACAAAGGCCAAGAAGTCGGTAGCGAACTTCAAAGTGCGCGAGGGCATGACGATAGGCCTTAAAGTAACCCTCCGCGGCAAGATGATGTACGATTTCTATGACAAGTTCGTATCGATAGCTCTTCCCCGCGTGCGCGATTTCAGAGGCGTGCCTACGGAGAGCTTCGACGGCAAGGGAAACTACTGCATGGGAGTTAAAGAACAGCTCATATTCCCCGAAATTCAATACGATCAGGTTGAGAAGATAAGGGGTATGGATATATGCATCGTAACATCCGCAAAAACCGACGAAGAGGCGAGAGAACTTTTAAGGGCGCTCGGAATGCCCTTTAAGAAGTGAGGTTAGATATGGCAAAGAAATCAATGATAAACAAGCAGCAGAGACCTGCTAAATATTCGACGAGAGCATACACGAGATGCTCTATTTGCGGCAGACCGCACGCCGTGCTCAGAAAATACGGCGTATGCCGTATCTGTTTCAGAAACCTCGCTTACAAGGGACAGATTCCCGGCGTGAAGAAATCGAGTTGGTAAGGAGGAAGAAGAACATGACAGATCCCATAGCTGATATGCTCACGCGCGTAAGAAACGCGATAAAGGCAAACAAGGAAACGGTTGAGGTTCCCTCATCCAACATGAAAAAGGCGATAGCCGATATTATGCTCCGGGAGGGCTATGTATCGGACGTGAAGATAGCCGAGGATGGTTATAACGGCAAAATAGTTATAACGCTCAAATACATCGGCAAGAAGAAGAACGTTATAAACGGACTCAAAAGGGTTTCCAAACCCGGTCTCCGCACCTATTCGGGCGTGGACGACATGCCCAAGGTTATGGACGGGCTTGGCATAGCCATTCTCTCCACGAACAAGGGAATAATGACCGACAAGCAGGCTAAGTCGCAGAACGTTGGCGGCGAAGTGCTCTGCTATGTATGGTAAGGAGGTAATTTGATATGTCGAGAATAGGTAAATTACCCGTAGTTATCCCCGCAGGCGTAACCGTCAACTTCGAAAACGGACTTCTCACCGTCAAGGGAAGCAAGGGCACGCTTACGCAGAAAATTGTAGGCGAGATAGATATCAAAGTAGAAGGCGCCGAGGCGCACGTGCTGACAACGGGCGACGGCGAGGGAACAAACGCAAAGCACGGACTTTACAGAGCGCTTCTTCACAATATGGTCGTAGGCGTAACGGAAGGTTACACCAAGAGCCTTATCGTAAACGGCGTAGGCTGGAAAGTCGCGAAGAGCGGCAACAAGCTCGTTTTGAACGTAGGTTTTTCCCATCCCGTGGATTTCCCCGAGCCTCAGGGCATAACGATTGCATGCCCCACTCCCAACGAGATAACCGTATCCGGTATCGATAAAACGGTAGTGGGCCAAACGGCGGCGAATATCCGCAAAATAAGGATTCCCGAGCCCTATCACGGTTACGGCATCGCGTACAAGGATGAAGTAATCGAGAGAAAGGAAGGCAAGACGGGAGGCAAGGGCAAGAAGTAATGCCGCTTGCGGCTTGACCGCAGGACGGAGGAATAACCGCAAGGTTGATTGCCCGTAAGGAGATATTATGATTAATAAGATAGATAAAAACAAGGAAAGGCTCCGTCGTCATACGCGCGTCCGCAAAAAGATAAGCGGCACGTCGGAAACGCCGAGAATGAGCGTTTTCCGCAGTCTTAACCACATATATGTTCAGATAATCGACGATACGAAGGGCGTAACGCTCTGCTCGGCTTCGACTATGGAGAAGGACGTAAAGGCCAAGATAGGCGGAATGAACAAGACGGACGCGGCTAAGGTTGTAGGTCAGGTTGTCGGCGAGAAGGCGAAAGCCCTCAAAATCGAGAACGTAGTCTTCGACAGAGGCGGCTATCTGTACACGGGACGCGTGCAAGCGGTCGCAGACGGCGCAAGAGAAGCCGGACTCAAATTCTAAGGAGAGAATTATGGAAGAAAAGAAAGAAAGACCTGCAAGAAGAAACGTAAGAAGACAGCAAGAGGACGACGGGCTCGTTAAAAAGCTCATACAGGTAAACAGAGTAACCAAGACTGTAAAAGGCGGCAGAAACATGCGCTTTGCGGCGCTTGTGGTCGTAGGCGACGGCAAGGGCTCGGTAGGTTACGGCATGGGCAAGAGCAAGGAAGTTCCGGAAGCTATCGAAAAGGCCAATGCTCAGGCCAAGAAAAACATGAAGAAAGTTTCGCTTTCGGGAACGACCATTCCCCACACCGTTCTCGGCGTGTTCGGCAGAGGTTCAGTTCTCATAATGCCCGCCGAAGAAGGTACCGGCGTTATAGCCGGCGGTCCCGTGCGCGCGGTCATGGAAGCGGCCGGAGTAAAGGACGTAAGAACGAAGTCTCACGGCACGTCCAATCCCATCAACTGCGTTAAAGCGGCTATATGCGGACTTTTTGATTTGAAATCGCCCGAAGAAGTCGCCGAAGCTCGCGGCAAAACCGTAGAAGAGCTCAAAGCATAAATGGAGGCATGGAGATGATAAAAGTAACGCTTGTAAAGAGTTATTCCAACGAGGTCAAGACGGTAAAGGACACCGTTGCGGCGCTCGGACTCAAAAAGATACGTCAGAGCAAGACCTTTGAGGAAACCCCTCAGATTTTAGGTCAGATCAAGAAAGTATCCTACCTTCTTTGCGTAGAAAAAGTAGAAAAGTAAGGTCTAAAAGAGGAGTTTTATGAGAATTGATACTTTATCGCCCGCAGAGGGCGCAAGAACTTCTTCCAAAAGGCTCGGAAGAGGTATAGGATCGGGGCTGGGCAAGACCTCGGGCAAAGGCCATAAAGGTCAGTGGGCCCGTTCCGGCGGCGGCGTTCGTCCCGGTTTCGAGGGCGGACAGATGCCCATGCACAGAAGAGTGCCCAAGCGCGGTTTCCACAACAAGTGGGCTAAGGAATACACCATAATAAATCTCGGTCAACTTGAAAACGTGCCCGCAGGCACGGTTGTGGATTACGACTATGTAGCCGAAAATTCGCTTGCGAAAGAAGTCAAGAACTCCGCGGGGCTCAAAGTGCTCGGCGGCGGCGAGATAAAAGTTGCGCTTACGGTAAAGGCCGCTAAATTTTCCGAAACCGCGAAAGCGGCGATAGAAAAGGCCGGCGGCACGTGCGAAGTAGTAGGTTAAATTTACTCCCGCGCAAAAATCGCGGCAGGAGGGTTAAATGTTTGAAACAATAAAAAATTGTTTTAAGGTGAAGGAGATAAGGAAGAAGATATGGATAACTCTTCTGTTGCTTCTTATCTTCCGCCTTGGCTGTTACATTCCCGTACCCGGCATCGAAACGGGCACATTCAGGGGAGAGATAGAGGGTAACTCGTTTTTGAGCATACTCTCGTCCATAACGGGCGGCTCGCTTGCGAGCGCAACCCTTTTCGCGCTCGGTATCAGCCCTTATATAAACGCTTCGATTATAATCCAATTGCTTACTGTCGGTATTCCCTATCTTGAAAAGCTGTCAAAGCAGGGCGAGGAAGGCAGAAAGAAAATAGCGCAGATAACCCGTTACGTAACGATATTGTTGGCGGTAGGTCAGGCAATAGGCATAATCGTCAACTTCGGTTTGCAGAGCGACGCTTTAAGACTCGAAATGTTCGGCGGCGGCAATCTGGGACTTGTCAGCGACACGGGCGCCAAATGGATGGCGGGCATATTCTTAACCGTCGTATACACGGCAGGCGCAATGCTTGTAATGTGGATAGGCGAAAGAATTACCGAATACGGCATTTCCAACGGGATATCGCTTATAATCTTCATAGGAATTCTTTCCACCGCGGGACTTGTCATAGTAGGCAAATTCCAGGAGGCGTTCACGGGCAATCCTTCCGCGCTTTGGGAAGTTCTCGGCTTTGTCATTCTTACCATAGTCGAGTTTGCCGCCATAGTAACGGTAGACTTGTCGGAGAGAAGAATACCCGTTCAGTACGCAAAACAGGTAAAGGGCAGAAAGATGTACGGCGGACAGTCGTCCGTAATCCCCATAAGGATATCCGGCTCCGGCGTTATGCCTCTCATCTTCGCGTTCGCGCTCATATCTTTCCCTCAGATGATAATATCGCTGTTCTGGCCGGGCAGCGGCGCCGAGACGGGCATAACCAATTGGTTCTCGGGCTCGTCGCCCTATTGGTACGGTCAGTTCATCTATATGGTTACGCTCTGTCTGTTGATTTTCGCATTCTCGTTCTTCTATGCGTCAATGCAGTTCAACCCGGAGGACGTATCCAAGACGATACAGCAGAACGGCGGCTTTATCCAAGGTATTCGTCCCGGACGGCCCACCGCAGATTATCTCAAAAAGATTTCAAACCGTATAACGCTTTTCGGAGCAATATATCTCTCACTCGTTGCGTTCATACCTTCGATTTTGTCGATGGTACTTACGGGCTTGAATATTTTAAGCGATACGTCTCTGCTTTCGGTATTCTCCACCACAGGTATACTCATAGTGGTATCGGTTGCTCTCGAACTCGACAAACAGCTTGAAAGTCAACTTATGATGAAGAATTACAAGGGCTTCTTGAAGTAAGCGGCGCTTATAAGCGGCGCAATACGCACCGACGGAATGCGTTAGCGCATACCGAAACGTCCGATTACTTAACAGCCGTTGAGAAGAACCGCTCAAATTCAGGCAAATTCGCAGTGCGCTCAACCGCACGGGAATTTCGCGAAGGAGTATTATGAATATTGTTTTACTCGGAGCGCCCGGCGCGGGCAAAGGCACGCAGGCAAGCAAACTTGCCGCAGAATACGGATTTATCCATATTTCCACGGGCGATATCTTCCGCGCCAACATAAAGGGCGGCACGGAGATAGGCAAGGTTGCCAAATCGTATATAGACGCCGGCAAGCTCGTCCCCGACGAAGTAACGTGCGATATCGTAAAGAACAGACTCGCCGAGAAAGATATAGCTTCGGGATATATGCTCGACGGCTTCCCCCGCAATCTGTTTCAGGCGCGCGAACTCGATAAGTTCGCCCGAATAGACGTATGTCTGAACATAGACGTGCCCAAGGAATTGCTGATGGACAGAATCTGCGGCAGACGCGTCTGCGCATGCGGAGAGAGCTATCACGTTTCCACTCTGAACGGCGCGACAACGTGCGCAAAGTGCGGCGGAAAACTGTATCGCCGCGACGACGACAATCCGGAAACGGTAGCCGCCCGCCTCGATACTTACGAAAAGCAGACGGCGCCTCTTATCGATTATTATAAGGCGCAGGGCAAGCTCCTAACGGTGCACGGCGGGAAGGGTTCGCCCGACGGCGTGTTCGCGGAAATCAAGGCGAAATTGGATAAACTTATTGCAAAATGATAAACGTTAAAACGCCCGACGAAATAGAGCTCATGCGCGAAAGTTGCAGAATAGTAAAAGAAACTCTCGATTTCGTCGGTAAAAACATTCGCGCGGGCATGACCACGAAAGAGGTGGACGAACTCGTATACAGATACATAACTTCGTGCGGAGCCATTCCGTCCAGCCTCGGATACTGCGGATATCCCGCAAGTTCGTGCGTTTCCGTAAACGAAGTTGTCGTTCACGGTATACCGTCCGACAGGATAATAGTCGACGGCGACATAGTCAGCGTGGATATAACTGCCGAGAAAAACGGATTCAACGGCGACGCGGCGAGGACCTTTCTCATAGGCGACGTGTCCGAAGAGAAAAAAAGGCTCGTCAAAGTAACGGAAGAATGTTTCTTCAAGGCAATCGAAGGTTTGCAGGCGGGAGTTCCGCTGTATGATATCGGCTATGCGGTTCAAACGCACGCCGAGGCGAACGGTTACGGCGTCGTGCGCGCTCTCGTCGGCCACGGCATAGGCAGGGAGATGCACGAAGATCCGTCCGTTCCCAATTACGGAAAAAAAGGCGCGGGAATGCGCTTAAAAGCCGGAATGACTATCTGCATAGAACCTATGATAAACATGGGGACGTACAAAGTCGACTTCAACAGAGACGGCTGGACGGTAACCACGGCGGACGGAAAGCCCTCGGCTCATTACGAGAATACGGTGCTCATAAAAGAGGACGGAGTTGAAATACTCACTCTCTGAGGAGAAGGAAATGAAAGTAAAAACGCCTCAGACGGGCGGTGTGTGCCAAAGCGTTCAGGGAAGAGATAAAGGCAGATATTATATAATAAAGAGCGTGAACGCCGACGGCAGCGTGATGGTCTGCGACGGCAATTTCAAGCGTTTAGCCTCCCCCAAGCGCAAGAGCGTAAAACATCTCAGATTGCTCCCGGACGTCGCGGAGGGAATATCCGCAAAACTGTGCGAGGGCAAGCAGGTGTTCGATACCGAAATATATTCCGCTCTGAAAACGTACAATATCGGTCAGACGGCAGAACCCCCCTTATCCGGCGCGGACGGCGGGGAAAAAGAGAAACGCCAATAAATTCAAGGAGTATTTATGTCCAAGGACGACGTAATCGAAACCGAAGGCAAAGTTATCGAATGTTTGCCGAACGCCAATTTCAAAGTCCGCCTCTCGAACGGCCACGTGATAACGGCGTATATATCCGGCAAACTCAGACTCAACTATATAAGAATAATAGAGGGCGACAGCGTAAAACTCGAAATGAGCCCTTACGACCTCACAAAAGGCAGAATAACCTGGCGTAGCAAAAATTAAAGCCAAAAAGGAGAAAAATTATGAAAGTAAGACCTTCCGTAAAACCTATGTGCGATAAATGCAAAGTAATAAAGCGCAACGGCAAAGTAATGGTGATTTGTTCCAAGAACAAATCCCATAAACAGCGCCAGGGCTGAGATTAGCATACGACGGGGAAGACGTTTTGCGGCGGTCGCCGCATGCGGCTCGTCCAACGCGCGTCGATAAAGCAGAATTTTGCTTTTCGGCGCGTCCGCCCGTTATTTGATGCGCGGGATTTTCCATGCGCGCGCGTTCTTGAAAATGCTTCCGTTCCGGGGTTTTAGCTCCGGTCGGAACGCAAATGCGGAAATAAGCTATAATTCCGCTTTGAATGCGAAAATAATTTCGTAAACCGTACCGGTCATCATTCCACATTACGAGCGGCGCGGATTGCGGTTGATATATACCATATTTAAAATTTTAAGGAGAAATAAAATACTATGGCACGTATTGCCGGTGTAGATTTACCCAGAGAAAAGAGAGTGGAAATAGGCCTTACCTATATATACGGTATAGGTCTCAAAACCTCTCAGAAAATCCTTGCGGCAACGGGAGTTGATCCCAACACGCGCGTCAAGGACCTCGACGAGAACACGGTTTCCAAGTTGAGAGAATATATCGATCACAACGTAAGAGTCGAGGGCGAACTCAGAAGCGAAGTTTCGCTCAATATAAAGAGGCTTATGGAAATAGGCTGTTATCGCGGAATAAGGCACAGAAAGGGCTTGCCCGTAAGAGGACAGTCCACCAAGACCAACGCGAGAACGAGAAAAGGCCCTCGCCGCACCGTGGCGAAGAAGAAGGGCGCGAAGTAAGGAGGACGGCATAGATGGCACAGCAACAGAAAAAGCAAGTCGTTACGAGAAAACGCAGAGAGCTTAAAAAGGTTGACAGAGGTCAGGTACACATTCAGTCCTCTTTCAATAACACATTGGTAACGGTAACCGATATGCAGGGCAACGCGATAAGCTGGTCGTCGGCGGGCAGCCTCGGCTTCAAGGGCTCGCGTAAGGGCACTCCTTTCGCCGCGCAGATGGCAACCGAAACCGCCGTGAAAGCGGCAAAAGAACACGGTCTCCGCTCCGTAGAGGTATACGTAAAAGGCCCCGGCGCAGGCAGAGAATCGGCGATAAGGGCAATCGGCGCATGCGAATTGGAAATCACGCTTATTTCCGACGTATCGCCCATACCCCACAACGGATGCAGGCCGCCCAAGCGCCGCAGAGTATAAGGAGGTAAAGTCATATGGCAACATACAGAGAAGCAAAATGCCGCCTTTGCAGAAGAGAAGGAGGAAAGCTCTTTTTAAAGGGCGATAAATGCTATGCGGGCAAGTGTCCTTTCGAGAAAAGGCCCGCCGCTCCCGGACAACACGGCGCGGCAAGGAAGAAGGTTTCCGAATACGGACAGCAGCTCCGCGAAAAGCAGAAAGTAAAGAGAATTTACGGCGTTCAGGAAGGTCAGTTCCGTTCTTACTATGAGGCGGCGGACCGCATGAAGGGCATAACCGGCGAAAATATGCTTTCGCTTTTGGAACGCAGACTCGACAACGTCATATTCCGCATGGGAATAGGCGCTTCACGCGCACAGTCGAGACAGCTTGTAAACCACGGGCATTTCCTCGTCAACGGTAAAAAAGTCAACATACCTTCTTATATAGTTAAAGTCGGCGACGTTATAACCGTTAAAGAGAGCAAGAGCGCTAATAAGTACTTTGAGGAAATCAAGTCGATGAAAGCGGCGAATATGCCCAAATGGGTTGAGTTCGATCCCGCAAAATTGGAAGGTAAGGTTTTGGCGTTGCCCGCAAGGGAAGATATCGACAGTCAGATTTCCGAACACATGATTGTCGAGCTGTACTCCAAGTAATAAAAAGAATAAAGAGGAGGAAGTTTTATGATCGAAATGGATATGCCCAAAATCAATGCGGAAGAGAGCGAAGACCAATCGTATGCGAAGGTCGTCGTAGAACCGCTTGAAAAGGGATTCGGCCTTACCATAGGCAACTGCCTCAGAAGAATACTTCTCTCCGCGCTCCCCGGAGCGGCGGCGCAGGGAATAAGATTTCTCGACGGCAGCGTAAAACACGAATTTTCGGCAGTTGCCGGCGTAAAAGAGGACGTAACGGAGATTATTCTCAACCTCAAAACGCTTGCAATAAAAACTACCGTAACCGACAAAGATTATATAAAAGTAGTTCACCTCTATAAAGAAGGCCCGTGCGAAGTCAAGGCAAGCGACATCGCCGAGGATTCCGAAATAGAGATTATAAACGGAGATCAGCATATCTGCACGGTAGACGCCGGCGGTAAGATAGATATGGAGATAACCATAGGCAGGGGCCGCGGCTATAAAGGCGCCGACCACACGAAAACCGAGCTCTTGGATTATATTCCGATAGACAGTATCTATACTCCGGTAAAGAAAGTAAACTATTCCGTCGAAAACACGCGCGTAGGTCAGAATACCGACTACGACAAACTTACCCTCGAAGTGTGGACGAACGGCGCGTTCAGCGCCAAGGAGATAGTTTCTCTCGCCGCGAAAATAATGCAGGATCATATATCGCTCTTCGTAGACCTTTCCGAATCCATAAGAGATATGGACATACTCGTAAAGAACGAGGACGATAAGCAGGCCAAAATACTTGCGATGGCAATAGAGGATATGGATTTATCCGTGCGCTCCTATAATTGCCTTAAACGCGCCAACATACACACGGTGGAAGATCTTACGAGAAAGACGGAAGACGAGATGTTGAAAGTAAGAAATCTCGGCAGAAAATCTTTGGACGAAGTTATACAGAAACTTCAATCTTACGGACTTTCACTTTCAAACAAGGAGGACTGACATATGCCCGGTAAATTGGGAAGAACGGCAAGCGAGAGAGAGGCTCTTTTGAGAAATCAGGCTTCGGAGCTTCTTTGGTACGGCAAGATAACCACCACGGCGGCAAAGGCCAAAGAACTTCAACCGTACGTTGAAAAAATAATCACCAAAGCGATATCCGTATACGACGAAAACGTTGAATACGAGGTTAAAACCACCGATAAAAAAGGCAAGGAAGTAACCGTAAAGGGCGTTAAAGACAGCCCCAAAAAGCTCGCGGTACGCCGCAGTCTGATGGGCAAGCTCCGCGATTTGCAGGAAGTCAAGCCCTTCAACGAGAAGAAGTCGGCATATAAAGCGAGAACGGCGGATATCCAACATCCTTTGATGGAGAAGCTCTTCAACGAAATCGCGCCCAAATACGCGCAGAGAAAGGAAGAACTCGGTCAGGGCGGCGGATATACCAGAATTTATCTTCTGGGAACGCGCCGCGGAGATAACGCCGAGGAAGCCATAATAGAATTGGTTTAATAAAATGCGACCTTTAAAAAAGGTCGCTTTTGCTTTGCCTAAATTTTATTCGATTTTTCTTGACATATTTTTTATAGGTGATATAATATAGATAATAATAAAACACAAGGAGATATTGAAAAATGGCTAGCAAGAGCGATTACTTTGGACTTAGCTGGATTGTAAGCCTTGTTTTGGCGATCATTCCCGTAACTTCATGGATTTGCGGCGCGATTACCAGACTTCAGGAAGGCAAGATTGTAGCATTCTTAGTTCGTCTTCTTCTTGGCTGGGGTATAATCTGGCTTCTTGACTTGGTATTCATGATTCTTAACAAGTCAATCTGCCGTATTTTGCCTCTCTAATCTGAAAGACAAAACCAAAGCGCCGTGCAAAATGAGCACGGCGCTTTAATCGTTCCGCATATTAACGGGCGCTGTCGTATTCTTTGCCGTCAAGCGTTTTGAATATGAACAGCCCTTGCTCGCAGATTATATATCCGCGGGTATTTTTTTCGTCTTTCGGGAGCGAAACCGAGCCGGGATTGAGATGCAAAAATCCCTCTTCGCGGCTGTTCAGCGGCACATGGGTGTGCCCCGTTATGTATACGTCGTCTTTCGAAAGAGGCGGCGTATCTCTGTGTCCGTGCGAAAGATATATGTTAATCCCGTCCGCATAGATCGCCGCATAGTCCGAGAGAATGGGAAAGGGCAAAACCATCTGATCGACTTCGCTGTCGCAGTTGCCGCGCACGCAGACGATTTTCTCCCTTATTTTCCCGAGTTCGGCCGCCACCGCCGCGGGCGCGTATTCCTCGGGCAAGGGGTTTCTCGGACCATGATAGAGAATATCTCCCAGGAGTACGAGTTTATCCGCTTTCTCGCGCTCGAACGCCGCAAGAAGTTCTCTCGTGTATTTTGCCGAGCCGTGTATGTCGGACGCTATAAAAAGTTTCATATCAATTCTCCGATTTTTCGTATTACGCCTTTTTCGGCGTTCGAAGCTATTTCGTTGGGGATGAGTTTTTTTAATCCGGAGTAGGCGTTTGCCGTAACGTATGCGCTTCCGCACGCGGCGAGCATCTCATAGTCGTTCATATGGTCGCCGAAGCCCGCGCATTGTTCCGAGTTTATGCCCAGCCGACGGTACAGCGCTTTGAGCGCCTCGCCTTTGTTCGCGTCCGGCGTCGAAACGTCAAGCCAATCTCTGCCGGAGACCATTGTTCGCAATCCCTCTATGAGCGGAGGGAGTATTTTCCCGCCGTGTTCGGCGCACGGGCTTATTTCGTCCCATACGGAGATTTTTAGCGTGGTTACCCGCCTTGCGACGCTTTCGAGCTCGTCGGTTTTTTCGCTGACCGAATACGAAGCCCGCACTTTTGCCGCAAACGGCTCGAAGTCGTCGGAATAATACGCGCAATCCTCGCAGGATAATAGCGGGTGAAGTCCTTTCACCGTCTTTATTTTGGAGAGGGCATATAAGACCGAATCCGACTGAGTGGGATTCGAATATATTATCTCGCCGCCGAACCACGCCAACCCGCCGTTTTCGGCTATTATAGCTATTTTGTCGAGCACGGGTGCAAAGAGTTTTTTCAGATTGGGCAGTTGTCTGCCGCTTGCGGGCGCAAAGATTATTCCGTTGCGATACAGCTTGTCTATGAGCGAAAAAGTTTCTTCGGGCATAATTCCGCCGGGCAACAGCAGAGTGCCGTCGAGATCGCTTACAACCAACTTTATCATAACTGTATATTACTATTTTTGCGGCGGAATGTCAACGCGATGGGCGAATGTTTGCGCTTCCGCCGTTTGCGTGTTGCGGCGGGAACTACATGAGCGGCGCGAACAGCTTTAAAAGAAATCTCGAAAACCGCTTTGCCGGAGATATCCGTCCCTCTCCGAGCGGAGAGCATAGCGCCAAAGTTTCGCAAAAATCCCGTTCCGCTTCGTCGCAGATATTGCCGACGAACGAAATTCCGCATTCGTAATTCTGATGCATGGAGCGGAAGTCGAAATTATAGCTGCCCAAAAAGACCTTTTCGTCGCATATCAGCGCCTTTGCGTGCAAAAATCCGGGAGTATATTCGAAAAATTGCACGCCGTCGCCTTTGAGCCCCAACGCAAACGCCTTCGAAAGTTCGAAAGCGTAAGGCTTATCGGGAATGTGCGGCAGAATGACCTTGACGTCCACGCCTCTCAGAGCGGCGAAAGAGAGCGCGGAGGCGAGTTTGTCGCTCACGCAGAAATAAGGAGTAAATATATGCACGCGTCGGACGGCGGAATTTATGGCGTGTGCGTACAGATCTTCGCAAAAACTCCGCCTCGGCGGACTGTCGCAATATGTCAGACAGCGTTCCTTCCCGCCGTCGGGGATTTCAACGCACGCCTTGCCGTTCCACATTGAGAGAAACATAGCCTCGAACGCCCTCGCGGCGGCGCCGCGGACGACGACGCCCGTGTCTTTCCAAAACCCGTAAGGACTTATGAGATTTGCGTATTCGTCGGCGAGATTAACGCCGCCGGTGTAAGCCGTTTTCCCGTCCAGCGTAATTATTTTTCTGTGGTCGCGAAAGTTCAGCCGGGCTCTCGGAAAGGGCGTTATGCGGTGGAAAACGCGCACCTCCGCGCCGGCGTTTTTGAGTTTCCGGATATCTTTTCCAGAGAGTTTAAACGCCGAACCCACGCCGTCGGACAGAATTTTTATCTCCGCGCCCCGCGATTTCGCTCTTTTCACGGCTTCGACGAACATATCGAAGACGCGCCCGCGGCAGATTATAAAAAATTCAACATATATTGATATTTTTGCCTTTTCCATCTCCGCAAAGAAGCTCTCGAAGAACTTTTCTCCGGACGGGAAATATTGGGCGTCGTCGTATCCGATTTCCGCTGTTCCCCCGACGCGCGGCGCGCAAATGTCGCCGTGCGCGCATTTATATTTGAACTCGGGTATGCCGCAAATTCTTCTCTTGCTCGCGGCAACGAGGTATATTACGGCGCCGGCCACAGGGAGAGCGGCAATTAGTACGAACCACGCGCATTTGGCTTCCGGCTGGCCGACTTTCACCAACAGTATTGCGGCGGTTATCGTCGTCGTCAGCCACACTCCGGCGTATGCCGCGGCCAACGGCAGAACGGCGGGGATATACAGGCATAAAAAAACGATTGCGGCAACTTGCGCCGCAATCAGAATCAAATAGAGAAAATTCAGCGAAAAAACGATTTTCGGCAGATTGCGCATAAGAAAACGGGCGCGGCGTCAGAAAATCATTTTGAAAACGGTCATTTTGTTCCTTGCCGCAACCGAAGAATTTGAGCAACGCTCTTTCAGAAGGGCGACGGGATCGTATTCGGTGAGAATTTCTTTCTCGAATACGTCGATATTTACCGCTCCGTGCACGAACATGTTTATTACTGCGTCGGTATAGTCGTAGGCGTGCGAAACGCCGAAAACCGTTAAGTTTTTGTCGAGGATATCGCGGGCGTCGAGCGACGAAGGCGTAGAAGAAGGGCTCGAAAGCACTATGGTTTTCCCCGCGCTTATCATTCTCGTCGCCAATGAGATGGGAAGTCTCGAACTCGCTATATACACGGCGGCGTCGCACAAATGTCCGCCCGTTGCGTTCATTATGTTGGTTTTCAGGTCGTCGTCGGCGGTAAAAGCATAATATATTCCGCACTTTTTAACTCTTTCGAGGTTGGCCTCGTTGTTATCGATAACTATGGGAATAACCTTATGATATTGCAGAACCTGGGCCATTATGTTGCCCGCCGGATCCGCGCCGACAACGGCGACTTTCTGTCCCGCAGAGAGATTGAGTTTGTCATATATATTTTCGGCAATACCCACGGTTTCTATGCAGAGCGCGTGAAGGTCGTCCACGGAATCGGGCAAAGGCGCCACGTCGCTGTATTCGCACACCGCGAAATCGCGCATAAAGCCGTCGAAATCTCTTCCGGCAATGGTTATGGAGGTACATTCCTTGGGTTTGCCGCTCTTGCACTTCAAACATTGGCCGCAAGCTCTCGTGGGTTCGAAATAAACGCGTTCGCCTTTTGTTATGCCGTAGCAGTTTTCGCCGACTTCGGTAACGATGCCCACGGCGGCGCGGCCTATTGTCTTGGGGTAGGAAGCCTTTACGTTTCCGCCGAAGAGAAGCGCGTCGAAATTGGTCAGAAGGAGGTGCGAAACCTTTACTTTGACCTGCGTGGGGGAGGATATATTAACGCTCGAAGCCTCGTTTATAAGATTGTTGGGGGCTCTCAGAATCCAATTATCCATAACTCAATGCTCATTATACGCTATTTCTCTGCGATTTGCAACTAAAAAACGATAAAAATAGTCGAGGCGAAGTTTTTTGGACATTTTAACGTAATTTTTCGGTATGCGGCGGAAAATCAATTGACTAAACGAGTTTAATTTAATATAATGGGTTAGCATCACAAGAAATTAAGCGAGGTGAAATGTAATGAAGCCCGAAATACATCCCGACTATCACGAGGTTACGGTAATATGCGCTTGCGGCGCTACTTTTACCACGGGAACCACGAAGAAAGTGGACACGCTGAAAGTGGATATCTGCAACAAGTGCCACCCCTTCTTTACCGGTAAGCAGAAGCTTGTAGACACAGGCGGCCGCGTAGACAAGTTTAAAAAAAGATACAATATCTGAAAAGAGCGGCTCAAAGAGCCGCTTTTTTTGAAAACGTTTTTGATTTCGAGGAATCATGGCAGAGGAAAATAAGCGTAAAAACCGCAAATGCGGCACATATATAGGCGGTCAGGCCGTCATGGAAGGCGTGATGATGATGGGCAAGACGTGCACGGCTTGCGCCGTGCGCGATCCCGACGGCAATATTCAGATAGAGGCAAAGCGCCTTCACGTCTCCGAAGGCGTAAAGCGCGCGTCGAAAATCCCGTTCGTCCGCGGCATAGTAAATCTCGTATCTTCGCTCGTGCGGGGCACGCGCGTTCTCATGCGCTCCGCGAAAGTGTACGGGGACGACGAGGACGAGGGCGGAAAGGTCTCCGGCTGGCTCGCCCAAAAGATGAAGATAAGCGTAATGGACGTCGTTTCAGTCATCTCGGTTTGTCTCGGCGTAATTATCGCGCTGGCGCTATTCATGTTTTTGCCGAGGATAATAACCGATTTATGGCTCATACCCTCTTTCCCGGCGCTCGCAACCGCGCACGGCGGAGTGTGGAAATACGTGCTGTGGGGAGTGATAAAATTCCTGATTTTTATTCTGTATCTCTCGATTATACTTGTTTTCAAGGACATACGGAGACTGTATAAATACCACGGCGCCGAGCACAAGACGATAAACGCCTACGAACACGGAATGCCCTTGACGCCGGAGAGCGTGAAAAACGCTTCGCGTATTCACGACAGGTGCGGCACTTCTTTTCTCTTTATAGTGATACTTATAAACGTCCTCGTGCTTTCCCTTGTAACGTGGGGCATACTCGACGTGTGGCTGCACGCAAATCTCAATCCGGCGTTGAATTTTCTGGCGCGCCTCGGCATAGAACTCGTGCTCCTGCCGGTCATCGCCGGAATATCTTATGAACTTCTGAGATTTTTTTCCAAATTCGAGAACAGGTTCGCAGCCGTGTTCAAAGCCCCCGGAATGCTCATCCAAAAGACGCTCACAACGCGCGAGCCGGACGAGGATATGCTCGAAGTCGCCATAGCCGCTTTTGAAAAAGTACTCGAAATGGACGCGGATCCTTCCGTGCCCGAAACTTCGTTTATAACGGGCGGCGTGCTTTCGAAAATGCTCGAAGAGACCAAAAAACAGTTTGCGGAAAACGGTATAGACGAAAGCGACGCCGAATGGATATACAGCATAACTCTCGGGATAAAGAGAAGCGAACTCGCTTCAAGGCCGAGCGTCAAGCCGTCCGAGAGCAAAAAGATAGACGAATTGGTAAGGGAGAGACTGACCGGCAGACCGCTCTGGTATATAATGGGCGACACCGATTTCTGCGGCGTAAAGATAAAGGTAGACGAGCGCGTGCTCATACCCCGCCCCGAAACGGAACTGCTTGCGGAGACCGTGATAAAAAGCGTTGAAAACGGTGCGAAAGTGCTGGATATGTGCACGGGTTCGGGCTGTATAGCCGTGGCGGTAGCCAAGGCGTGCGCAGATAAGGGAGTGAAAGTTACGGGAGCCGACGTCTCCGACGCCGCCCTCATGTTGGCCCGCGAGAACGCGTCGTTGAACGGCGTTGACGTGAATTTCGTGCTGAGCGATATGTTTACTTCCGTGCGCGGCAGATTCGACATAATAGTCTGCAACCCGCCTTACATAAAGAGCGGGGAAATACCTTATATCCAGCGCGAAGTGCGCGAGTACGAGCCCCGCGTGGCGCTTGACGGCGGCGACGACGGCCTCGATTTTTATCGGACCATAGCAAAAGAAGTGAAAAGCTATCTCGCAAAAGACGGAATGCTCATAATGGAGTGCGGCGAAGGACAGACCGAAGCGGTATTGCAGCTCTTCAAAAAGCGCGAATACGCCATAGTTATGAAAGATCTCGCCGGTACGGACAGATTCGTAAAAATAGTGTTCTGAGCCGAGGTGCGGTATGGATAAAATGATGGAAAAGTTGGAGGGCATATACAAGAGGTATATCGCCCTTTCGGAAGAGCTGAGTTCGCCGGAAGTCGTAAACGACGCGGCGCGCTATGCTCAGATTGCCAAGGCCGGCGCGGAAATAGCCGAAACGGCCGAAAAATATGCGGAATATATGGAAATCGAGAGGCAGATGAAAGCGGCGGAAGAGGCCGCCTCGGGCGAGAGCGACGAGGAGATGCGCAATCTTTTTTCCGACGAGGCCGCGCAATGCTCGGAAAAACTCGCCGCGCTTAAAGACGAACTCAGAATATTGCTTCTCCCCAAGGACAAGAACGACGACAGAAACTGCATACTCGAAATCCGCGCGGGCGCAGGCGGCGAGGAGGCGGCGCTGTTCGCTTACGAGCTGTTCAGAATGTATCTCAATTACTGCGAACGCCACCGCCTTAAAGTGGAGGAAGTCGACAGAAGCGATACCGAATTGGGCGGCATAAAAGAAATAGTTCTGAATATAAACGGCAAAGGCGCCTATAAGCAGCTTAAATTCGAAAGCGGCGTGCACCGCGTTCAACGCGTTCCCGAAACGGAGTCGCAGGGCAGAGTGCACACCTCAACCGCCACGGTGGCCGTTCTCCCCGAGGCCGAGGACGTGGAAGTCGAAATACGCGACGAGGACATAAGAGTGGACGTATACCGCTCTTCGGGCGCGGGCGGACAGAAAGTCAACAAAACCGAGACGGCGATAAGAATAACCCATTTCCCCACGGGGATAGTGGTAACGTGTCAGGACGAGAGAAGCCAGCTTAAAAACAAGGACAAGGCTTTCAAAGTTCTGCGTTCGAGGTTATACGATTACTACAATTCGCGCAACCGCAACGAGTACGACGCGCACAGGAAATCGCTCGTCGGCAGGGGAGACAGGAGCGAGAGAATAAGGACGTACAACTTTCCGCAGGGGAGAGTTACCGATCATCGGATAGGCTTGTCGCTCTATTCCCTCGATTCGTTCATTATGGGAGACATAGACGGAATGATAGAAGCTCTGTCGGTTGCGGAGCGCGAGGCGATTTTATCGGGAGAAGAATAAACGCGCAGCGCGCGAAATATAATTTGAAAGATATGTATTATAATTCTGTTTCCGAGCTTGTCGGAAAAACGCCGCTTTTGAAATTGAACGAATATATGCTGAAAAAGGGCGTTTTTGCTTCGATATTCGCAAAGCTCGAATATTTCAATCCCGCCGGTTCCGTAAAGGACAGAACGGCGAAATTCATGATAGACGACGCCGAAGCGCGCGGCGTTCTCAAAAAGGGCGGCGTCATAATAGAGCCCACGTCCGGAAACACGGGCATAGCCTTGGCGGCAATAGGCGTCTCGCGCGGATATAAAGTCGTTATTGTCATGCCGGACACGATGAGCGCCGAGAGGAGAGCGCTCGTAAAAGCATACGGCGCCGAACTCGTTCTTACTCCCGGGCAACTCGGTATGAAGGGCGCAATAGCCCGCGCGGAAGAGATAAAGAACTCCTCCGAAGGCTCGGTTATCCTCGGACAATTTACCAATCCGGCCAATCCGCGGGCGCATTTTTGCACTACGGGACCGGAGATAAGCGAGGCGCTCGGAGGCAAGGCGGATATTCTCGTCGCGGGCGTCGGCACGGGCGGAACGCTCTCGGGAGCGGGCGCTTATTTGAAGAGCGTGAATCCCGCGATAAAGGCGTATGCGGTCGAGCCTTACGAAAGTCCCGTTCTCTCGGGCGGGACGGCCGGCGCGCACGGAATTCAGGGCATAGGCGCGGGCTTTATTCCCAAGACGGCGGACACGTCCGTCTTCGACGGCATATTGAGAGTCGGAACAAACGAAGCGCGCGCGGCCGCAAGAGAACTCGCCGCGTGCGAGGGTATTCTCGGGGGCATATCCTCGGGAGCGGCTCTCTGCGCCGCAACTCGGCTTGCGATGCTCGAAGAGAACAAAAACAAGAACATAGTTGTTGTTTTCCCCGACGGAGGGGAGAGATATCTTTCGTGCGGACTTTTCGCCGAATAAAAATTTTCTTCGCCGCTATTGATTTCCGAAATCGAACGTGATATAATGATTGACGTAAAAATAAAACCTTTCGGAGGAAAAATAAAATGACACAGGAACAACTGATTGAAAAAATCAAACAGACTAAGATAGTGCCCGTAGTTGTGCTTAACAGCATAGAGGAAACTCTTCCCAAGATGCAGGCTCTCGTAGACGGCGGACTGCCTTGCGCGGAGATAACGTTCCGCACGGAGTGCGCGGCCGAGGCCATAGCTCTCACCGTGAAGAAGTTCCCCCAGATGCTTGTGGGCGCAGGCACCGTAATCAACCGCGAGCAGTGCGAAAAGGCAATAGCCGTAGGTTCGAAATTCATAGTTTCTCCCGGTTTTTCGGAGGAAGTTGCGGATTGCTGCAAGGAGCACGACATGCTCTATCTTCCCGGCATAGTAACTCCCACCGAGGCCATGGCGGCGATTGCGAAGGGCCTTACCACCCTCAAATTCTTCCCCGCTTCCAATTACGGCGGACTTAAAACCATCAAGGCCATATGCGCGGCGTTCCCCTATCTTCGCATCATGCCCACGGGCGGCATAAACGCCGACAATATTCTCGAATATCTTGCATACGACAAGATAATAGCGTGCGGCGGAAGCTGGATGATGAGCGGCACTCCCGAGGAGATAAAGGCCAAAACCAAGGCGGCCGTCGAACTCGTCGGTTAAAAATTCAAAACAAAACTCCTCTCCGCCGCGGCGGAGAGGTTTTTTTCTGTCAAAATATTTTTAACTATTAACAAAAAACGTTGCGCGCGAGAAATTTTTACATATATTTGCCAAGCGCGCGCCCGTTATAGTATAATCAAAATCGAGAACGGTCTCACTTATTGAACCGAGGAGGAATTATGATTAAAGTTTCCCGTAAAGTTGCGGCGATCGCGCCCAGCATGACGCTTGCCATTTCGGCAAAGGCAAACGAGCTGAAAGCGGCCGGAGAAAAAGTGATAAACTTCGGCGTCGGCGAGCCGGATTTCGACACGCCCGCCCACATAGTCGAAGCGGCCAAAGACGCATTGGACAAGGGCTATACCAAATACGTTGCGGCGGCGGGACTGCCGGCTTTGAGAAAGTCCGTGTGCCGCAAGCTGAAAGAGGAAAACGGCCTCGATTATTCTCCCTCGCAGGTAATTGTTTCGAACGGCGCAAAACATTCGATATTCAACGCCGTATTCGCCGTCGTCGATGACGGCGACGAGGTGATTATTCCTTCGCCCTATTGGCTGACATATCCGGAAGTCGTTAAAAGTTGCGGCGGAGTACCGGTTTTCGTGGAGACGACGAGGGAGAGCGGCTATAAGATGACGCCCGCTCAACTCGAAAGCGCGATAACTCCCAAGACCAAAATGTTAATATTCAACACCCCGTCCAACCCTACGGGCGCGGTGTATTCCGAAGCGGAGATACGCGCGATTGCCGCCGTCTGCGAAAAGCACGGCGTGGTAGTGCTCTCCGACGAGATATACGAAAAACTCATATATACGGGCGAAAAGCATTTCTCCATCGCCTCGGTTTCTCCCGCGATGAAAGAACTCACCATAGTAGTCAACGGCGTTTCCAAATCCTATGCGATGACGGGTTGGCGTCTCGGCTATCTCGCTTGCGCCGAAAATATAGCCAAGGCCATAGCTTCTTTCCAGAGCCATTCCACTTCCAACGTCAACACGATGACGCAGTATGCCGCCATTGCCGCCCTCGACGGCGATCAGAAGCCCGTGGAGGAAATGGTCGCGGCGTTCAAGGCGAGAAGAGAGGAGATGATATCCGTTCTTTCCGGATATAAAGACCTCGGCCTTTCATACGTTCGTCCCGACGGCGCGTTTTACGTAATGCTTATAGTCTGCGGACTTTACGGCAAAACTTATAAGGGAGTAAAATTGGAGAGCAGCATGCAGATAGCTGACCTTCTGTTGACGGAAAAGAAAGTGGCGGTAACTCCCGGCGTATGTTTCGGAGACGATTCGGCTATAAGGCTTTCGTATGCTCTCGCTCCCGAAGAAATGAAAGAAGGCTTGAAGAGAATAGCCGAGTTTGCCGCGGAAACGGTATAACGCGCTTTTTAATAAATTTGCAAAAAATTTGAGTTAAAGTATTGAAATTCCGCCGGATTACTGTTAAAATGTAATAGACAGTAAGTATAATACTTATCAGGAGGATTTTCATGATTAAAATTATCTACGGACCTAAGGGAACGGGGAAAACCAAACAACTCATCGACGCGGCGAACGCAAACGCCAAAGACGCCAAGGGTTTGAGCGTTTTCATAACCGACAACAAAAGATGTATGTATGACCTTACCCGCAGCGTCAGGTTTATCGATACTTCCGATTATCAGGTGGTGGGCGAAGAGGCGCTCTGCGGGTTTGTCAAAGGCGTGGCGGCTTGCAACAGCGATCACGAATACATATACGTGGACGGTCTTTCCCGCATCACGGGCAAGGGCATTTCCGAGCTCGGCGGCATATTCTATATGCTCGACAAGGTTGCGGCGGACAATAATATAACCATAACAATTACGTGCAGTTGCGAAGAAGAGGGACTTCCCGACTTCGTGAAAAAATACGTCTGAAATCGCAAAATGCGGGCGGCACGTGTTTCGTGCCGCCTTTTTATATTCAAGGCAGGTAAACTATGAATTTTGTCAGCACGAGAGGCGGCGAAAAAGTAACGGGCGCACGCGCCATAGTCAAAGGACTTTCGGAAAACGGCGGACTATATGTTCCGGAGAAGTTTCCCGAGGTGTCCGTCGAAGAGTTGGAAAGTATGCTCTCAATGAGCTATCCCGAGCGCGCGGCCGAAATTCTCTTTAAGTATCTCGACGATTACGACAAAGAAGAGCTTCTTTCGGCGTGCGAAAAGGCTTATGCAAAGTTCGAAGGCGGCGACGCCGCTCCCCTCGTGAGAATAGACGACGGGGTGTATATTCTCGAACTCTGGCACGGGCCCACGTGCGCTTTCAAGGATATGGCGCTCACCCTTCTTCCCTATCTTCTGAGAAAGGGCTGCGATATATGCGGCATTAAAGAAAAAGTTCTCATTCTCGTTGCTACTTCGGGAGATACCGGCAAAGCGGCGCTCGAAGGCTTCAAAGACGCGGAAGGCGTGGATATAATGGTATTTTATCCCAACGACGGCGTTTCGAAGATGCAGAAATTGCAGATGTGCACGCAGGAGGGCTCCAACGTCAACGTCGTGGCGGTAAAGGGCAATTTCGACGATTGTCAGACCGCCGTAAAGGAAATATTTTCCGGCGAGGAATACAACCGCGTTCTCAAAGAGAAAGGCGTTGTTCTGTCGTCGGCCAATTCCATAAATTTCGGCAGGCTCGCGCCGCAGATAGCCTATTATTTTTCGGCTTACCTCGATCTCGTTTCGGGCGGGCAGATAAGTATGGGCGAAGAGATAGATTTCACCGTTCCCACGGGCAATTTCGGAAATATTCTCGCCGCGTATTACGCGAAGAGAATGGGCTTGCCCGTGCGCCGTCTGCACTGCGCTTCCAATCTCAACAAGGTGCTCACGGATTTCTTGGCGACGGGAGAATACGACGCGCGCCGCGAATTTTATAAGACCACGTCTCCGTCCATGGACATACTCGTCTCGTCCAATCTCGAAAGACTGCTTTTCGAGATATCCGGAAGAAACTTTGAGCTCACCGCCGAGAGAATGAAAGCTCTCTCCAAGGACGGGAAATATTCCGTAACTTCCGACGAACTTGCGGCCATACGCGAGGTGTTCGACGGCGGATACGCAAGCGACGAGGAGTGCGTGGAGGCCATGTACGACGTGTTCATAGACGTAGGCTACACTATGGATACGCATACGGGATGCGCGATGAAAGTGGCTCTCGATTGGTTCGAAAAGAACAAGAAAGACAAGACGAACATGGTTATAGTGTCCACGGCCAATCCCTATAAATTCCCTCAGGACGTGTTGTATGCCGTAACGGGCAACGACGTAAAGGACAGCTTCAAGGGCATAAAGAGATTGCACGCCGCGACGGCCATGGCCGTGCCCCGCAGTCTTCTGACTTTGAGGGATAAACCCGTACGTTTCACGAAGGTGGCCGACAGCAAAAAGCTGTTTGAAGAGGTTCTGTCTTTCGTGGAGAGATAATAAAAATACAGCCCGCCCGAGAGGCGGGTTTTTTTGTTTCGTGCGCCGTCGGGCGGGCAAAAACGCCGTCGGCGCGCACGCAGACGGCGGAGAATACATAAAAATAAATAAATTATCTCAACATTATTGCTTTTTCGCGGGCAATGTGATAATATTGTGTAAAATCAAAATCAAGGAGATTGACGTATGATGGAACTTCTTCTGATTATCGTCGGCATTGCGATAATTCTCGCGATTGCCTATGCGGTATTCAACTTTCTGAGCGTTAAAAAACTTGAAGAAGGCACCGAAAGGATGCAGGAAATAGGATCCGCAATCCGCACGGGCGCGAACGCGTTCATTAAGTACGAATACAGGATAGTGGCGATAATAGGCGCAGTAGTGGCGGCGGTCGTGCTGGTTGTTATAAGCTGGCAGGCGGCCATAGCCTTTGTTATAGGCGCGGTTATGAGCGCTTCCGCCGGTTGGGTGGGCATGAAAATAGCCACTTACGCGAACGTTCGCGTAACCAACAAGGCGCGCGAAAGCCGCGACCTCGGCAAAACATTGAAAGTCGCCTTTAAGGGCGGCTCGGTTATGGGCCTTTGCGTTGCCGGCTTCGCTCTTTTGGGCGCGATAATAGTATTTGCTCTGTTCGGCTACGGAATAGGCGGCACGCAGGGCGGTCAGATTGCCGATATAATTTCGGGCGCTACCGAAAAGAACGTCTGCATACCCGTGCTCAAAACCAACTTCACGATGACGCTTTCGGGCTATGCCCTCGGCTGTTCGATAATAGCCATGTTCAACCGCGTGGGCGGCGGTATCTACACCAAGGCCGCCGATATGGGCGCGGACCTCGTCGGCAAGACGGAAGAGCACATTCCCGAGGACGATCCCCGCAACCCCGCCACGATCGCCGATAACGTAGGCGACAACGTAGGCGACGTCGCAGGTCTCGGAAGCGACCTTCTCGAAAGCTATGTCGGCGCGATACTCTCCGCCGTAATGCTTGCGGGCGAGC
>CANRAD010000001.1 GCA_947628505.1 uncultured Clostridia bacterium | reverse complement strand
GGGGAAGATTTCCCCTAAAACCCTTTCTCCTTGCGTGGACTAAACAGCCCCGCAGGGCACACGGAACTTATGGAGCGGAGCGCAATAAGTATAGTGTGCCTATACCTATGGTATAGATGCCCATCGTCCGTGGGTGTAGTCTAATGCTTTCAGAATAGATATCTCAATGCAAAACTTTATTACCGACTCGCAGAGTATAATTATTTAATGTAAAATTGCCGACCATTAAATTTACTTTTTCTCCATCCAAATCACATTCCATTGGACTTGCTCCCCACCAAGAACCAGTATGCTTATCAACAATTTCATCGTCTAAAATCAAATAATCACACGTCCAACCTAAATAGAGACTAATTTCATGATTCTTGTATTTGTATGTATGAAATTTGACTCCTGCTAATGTGCAAAATAGAAATACTAAACAAAAAATATCCGCAATGCCTACAAAAACAACGAATAACAAGTACATGCCATCGTCTTTTATTGCGTATAAACAAATAAACCAAATAGTAATCGCAAGAAAAAACAAAAACGAAATTGTCCATGCCGTTTTTACGTTGCGTTTTTTCTTCATAAAGCGTTCTTTATTTGACATGTTTTCTCCTTGAATTTCCTTTTATAAAAGTAAATCGGTTGCTTTGTAGCATTGCAATTATAGCATAAAAACATAGTAAGTGCAAGTGTTAAACAATGCTTGCGATAAAAAATAGCCTGAACACATAGGTTCAAGCTATTAAGACTTGGTGCACTCGACAGGAGTTGAACCTGCATGGGGTTAACCACAAGATCCTTAGTCTTGCGCGTCTGCCAATTCCGCCACGAGTGCTTTTTGAAAACGTTTATGATTTTATATTATTTTGTTTTTATTGTCAAGCCAAAATATTGCGATTTGAAAAATTTTTTATTTAATAGAAGTTATTTCGCCGATTAAATTCAACGTTTTTTTGGCAAGTTCGCATTTTGAACAGTCATTATGTATAACATAATACTCTGCAAAATCAAAATTATCATAATCAAATTGCGATTTTATGCGCAAAACGGCCTCTTCACGCCTTAAACCGCTCCTTTGAATTATTGACTTGATTCGCTCTTCTTTGTCTCTCAAAACAACTATTACTTTATCGAAAATCTTTTCAAATCCGCTTTCGAATAACAACGGCACTTCAAGAAAACTCATTCTGTGCAAGCTCATTTTTTCAAATGCAAGCCGCATGATTTCCGGATGCGTTATACTGTCGAGCCGCTGTCTCGCATCAAAATCTCCGAACACCATCGCAGACAATTTCTGTCCGTCGAGTTTTCCGTCCTCGCTCAAAATATTGCCGAACTCTTCTTCGATTTTGCCGATAAATTTTTTATCTTCGAGGAGTTCCTTATATATTTCATCACATGAAAATACCGGATACCCGCTATTCCCTATTATAGAAAGTACGGTAGACTTCCCGCTCCCTATTCCGCCCGTTACGGCTATTTTAATATTATTTTGCGTCATACCAATTCTTCCCTGTATGCACATCGACAGTCAAAGGAACTTTCAATTTCACGGCATTTTCCATTTCATGCTTTAAAATATATTCCGCCTCTTCCGCTTCGGCTTCGGGGGCTTCGAGAAGAAGTTCGTCATGAACTTGTAAAATGAGTTTTGTTTTCAAACCGCGTTCTTCAAGTTTTTTGCAAACGTTAATCATTGCGATTTTTATTATATCGGCGCTCGAACCCTGCAAAGGCATATTCATTGCCGCGCGCTCGCCGAACTGTCTTATATTGTAATTTGGCGAATTAATTTCCGGAATAACCCTTTTTCTTCCCGTAATCGTCGCCACATAGCCGTTCTTTCGCGCAAATTCCACGTTCGCGCTCATAAATTCTTTAACGGCGCTGTATGTTTCGAAATATTTCTCTATATACTCTTTTGCCGTTGCAATGGGAATATTCAGATTCTGCGATAAACCGAATTCGCTGATGCCGTATATTATACCGAAATTAACCGCTTTTGCTTCTCTGCGCATCCTGGGCGTAACTTCCGCAATCGGAACGCCGAAAACCTGCGAAGCCGTAACCGCATGGATATCCGTGCCGTTGTTATACGCCTCAACAAGTTCTTTGCACTCGGAAAGATGCGCCAAAAGCCGCAGCTCTATTTGGGAATAGTCTGCGTCTATAAATATGTTACCTTCCCGCGGAACAAATACTTTTCTCAACTCTCTACCTTCGTCTTCACGCACGGGAATATTTTGAAGATTGGGATTCGAACTCGACAATCTCCCGGTAGCCGTAAGCGTTTGGTGAAAAGTCGTATGAACCAGATCAAATTCTTTAATCAAAGGTTTAAAGCCTTCAACATAAGTTGAAAGAAGTTTTTGGTACATTCTGAATTTGAGAATATCGTCTACGACCGGATATTGCGGAACAAGTTTTTCCAGAATATCAGCGCTCGTCGAAAACTTCCCCGTCTTTTTCTTCTTTACCTCTTTTATCCCTATTTTTTCATAAAGAATTTCGGCAAGTTTAGCCGGCGAATTGATATTGAATTCTTCGCCGCATTTTTCAAATACGGCGGTTTTGTATTCGTCTGCAAGTCTACGATAATGTTCCGAAAGTTCGGCAAGTCTATCGACGCTAACCTTTACACCTTGTCGCTCCATTTCGAAGAGAATCAACAAAAGAGGCTTCTCTATTTCGTTATACAGTTCCGGGATATTCTCGTCAACGAGATTTTTGTAATATTTGCCGAACAGCTCACTCACCGCAAACGCGGCATAAGAAAAGTCATATAGATAATATTCGCAAAGCTCTTTCAAATCAAATCCAGACGCACTGTAATCGCACAGATATTTCGCTATGGAAAGATCTTCGAACATACAGCAAGCCTTTATCCCGTTTTTGTCAAGTATATGCAAGATATCCTTATACTCGTATGCTACTACGGTATTTTCTTTATTGCCGAAAATGAGGTTCAATGCGTCGTTAAAATCCGTTTCTTGCAATCCCTCGTCCAAAAGGTTATCGGAAATTTTGATTACGTACTCTTTCCCGTCGACATAAATGTCTGCGCGTTCGGCTTCGAGAACAACGGAAAATTTTTTGTTCGCAACGATAACATTTTTGATTTCATCGAAATTGCCGCAATCTATCTTAGGCGGATATTTTATAGCTGAAACGGGACTTTCTTCGCCTTCTTCGTAAATATCGAGGCCGAGAAAGCTCTTAAACTCGAAATCCGCAAACATTTTTTTAACTCCGAGCCCGTATTTTTCGGGAGTTCTGCATGACTCCAACTCGATATCGATATCGCAATTTCTGTTTATCTTGGCAAGTTCGTATGATAAACGCACGATTTCTTTTCCGTTTTCAAATTTTTCACGCAAGCTATCCTTTAAATTATTTAAATTATTATAGATACCTTCCACATCGCCGTATTTCAAGAGCAAATCGTAAGCGGTTTTCTCTCCGATACCCGGAATACCGGGAATATTATCGGATTTATCCCCCATAAGCGCTTTCAAATCGACGATTTGTGAGGGCACAAGGCCGACTACTTCCTTGAAATTATCTGTGTTAAGATGCAGAAGATCGGAAACGCCGCGTTTCGTGTAACACACTTCCGTATTTTCGTCAACAAGTTGATAACTGTCTCTGTCGCCGGTATAGAGATAGCTGTGAACGGGAAATTTTTTGGAAAGCGTTCCCAAAATATCGTCCGCTTCGATGCCTTCTATTCCGCACATAGCTATGTTCATTGCTTTGAGCAATTCTTTCAAAGGCTCAACCTGAACGGCCAAATCGTCAGGCATTCCCTTTCTTGTCGCCTTATACTCTTTGTACATTTTATGGCGAAAAGTCGGCGCTTTCATATCGAATGCGACCAAAATATACTCAGGCTTCACGTCATCCAGAATTTTGAATAAAAGTTTAGTGAAACCGAAAACCGCATTGGTAGGAACGCCGTTTTTTGTAGTAAATAAAGGCGTAGCGTAATATGCGCGGTTTAAAAGGCTGTTTCCGTCGATTAAAACCAATTTTTCCATACTATGAGTTTACCACT
The DNA here is from genome assembly GCA_947628505.1 of uncultured Clostridia bacterium. Classification (GTDB taxonomy): domain Bacteria; phylum Bacillota; class Clostridia; order Christensenellales; family Borkfalkiaceae; genus Coproplasma. The sequence goes on along the minus strand of CANRAD010000001.1, from coordinate 135,154 downwards.
TCCGATAAATAAAATCAACGTTAAAAACGAAAAACGCTTGATTTTTTACATATTGTAATATATAATAAATGAGCTTGCCGCTGTGGTGGAATTGGCAGACGCGCTGGACTCAAAATCCAGTGGTAGCGATACCGTGTCGGTTCGACCCCGACCAGCGGCACCAAGTCTTAATAGCTTGAACTTCTTTACTATAAAAAAGACGTTCGGGCTATTTTGCTATATTGAGGAATTTAAAAATTTCCATAAATGAAAATAGAGCCGATAGAGCGTGATTGCTCTATCGGCTCTGCCGTTATTTGTAGGTTTATTATCTTCGGCTCAACCTAAAAATTTACTATACTAAACACTTATATACCGCACGTTTTCGGCGGTTTCCTATCTGCCGTCATATCTTTTTTAGACGGTCAATCCCTGTACTGTTTAACGGGACTCTTTATTATTGAGTTTTTTATTCAGTTGTGTTTTTTGCCATTCGGCGTAATCTTTTTGTCCCTGCTCGGACGACAGGTATTCCTGAAAAATAGGTAATAGAACTCTTGCAAGAGATTCAAGCTGATAATCAGGAATATCAAAATCCGATTTAGGCGTAGCCTTTTTTCTCGACATTATGTACTCATAATAACCTCCATAAATACTTCAATTAGAAATTTTCATTTCACGTAATTTTATCCGTAAGATTTTAGCCCGTTAAGGGCAAGCGTCACGACGTAGCTTTATTTAATCGACTAAATCGGTTATTTCGTCCACTTGCTGTTGTTAGAGGAAGTGGACGGTTTGGTTTTTTGTTCCTTTCGCTCGGTGGCAAGTCTTTGTAGTTGCGTTAACTCGTCAGGGGCAAACTCCTTTAATTTTATAAGAATTTCTGCACTTCGTTTGTATCTCTCGGCTTCTTGTTCTTTTTGTTTGAGAAGGCTGAATATGTAATCCCTGTCCTTACCAACAATTTGCAATTGCCTTGCTTGTTCGGCGTTAGTTGTGCGAAGCGAAACAATTTCTTTTTCTGCGTCCTTTCTCTTTTTTGGGATAGGTTTATTCTTGGCATCTTCTACAACTTGAACGATTTGTGTTAAATCGTCTAACTCGGCTCTCTTTTTCTCGGTCTGCTCGTCGATTTTTCGTTCACGTTGCTCTGCGCCTTCGATAATCTTCTTCGCCTTGAACTCTGCCGTGGAAAGATGTTTTGTCTGACTGCCTTCCTTGCCGCGTTGCAATCCCCATTTTCTGCCGATATTCTCGTGAAGTTCGGTTTGCAGTTGCGCGAGCTTTTGTCTATCGAAAAGACTTTTACTGCTCAATCGTCCTTCATTAATAGGGATAAAGTTTAAGTGCATATGCGGCGTGGTTTCGTCTCTATGTACGACTGCGGAAATCATGTTTTCTTCCCCGTACTTGTCCGAAAAGAACTTTACACAGTCCCTGAAAAACTCGTCAATCTCCCACGGGTTTAGCCTCTTGAAAAACTCGCCGTCCGACGTCACAATAAAAGAGTTCATCAGGATAGCGTCTGAACGAATTTTGCGTTTTAACTCCAACTCTGACAACCTCTCGTTGATTATTTCCATATAACTTTTCCTGGGCAATATAAGGTGATAATTGAGGTGCGTTCGGGAGCTGTCTATCTGCGGATTGCTCGCCTGATACGTTTCGTCTCTTTCGTTTTCCTCCTCGACAGGGCTGACTTCCTGCCTTTTGTATTTTTCCATATGACATACTAAATAACTGATTTTCTTGTCCTCCTAATATTTTATTTTTTAGTGGTTAAAAAGCCTCGCAGAGCGAACGGAACTTACAAAGTAAGTGTAGTGAGTTACACTTACGCCCATTTGTAAGTTGATTTTCTCGCTCTGCTCGTTTTCGTTTTGGTTTGCATTTTGCTCGCATTTGGCTTGCGATTGGTTGCCTGAATTAAGGCGGTCTGATTGTCATTTGCTTGCTCATAAATTCCTCCAAATTGATTTTTTAATATCTGCTTAACCACCACATAGTAGTGGGTTAATGCCGAAAAAAGAAAATGAAAAAAGTCGCTGAAATCCTTAACGTTTCACCGACTTGAACCTTATTTAGCAGGTTTAATTGCTCTATGGTGGTTAGCCATTCTATTGTGATGCCGACTGTTGAATACGCTCTCGCGCCCCGACATCTAAAATTGTACGCTTATAAAACCCCGTCACGGCACGTCTTAAAACACACGATAACAAAGGCTTTCCTCTTAAAAAACGGTACTCTTATAAAGCCTGTCATCGCGCGTCTTTTTCTGGCAATGGGGCATAACGGCTTTTTCGAAAAATCGTATCACAAAAAGCCCCTCATTGCCTGACGAAAAACGACAACCATATAGGGGCTTTACACGTTCAAAATTTGTACGCTTACAAAGCCCATAACGGCTCGTCTTTCAGACGGCTCGGGTGCAGCGCGATAAGCGCTGAAAACTTCGCGGAGCAATTCCGCTCCGCTGCGCAGAAAAATCTGCGTCCCCTTTATAGGGGGAGAACAATGCCATACGCACTTCAAAGTATGGCAAAAGAGTACAGGCGACATCTACACCTGTACTCTTGCATTATATCATATCCATTTCTGTTTGTCAATAAAATACAAACATTTGTTCGTATTTCGATGCTAAAATTTGATTATACGTGTTGCAATTTTATTCTGAAATGTTTTATCATGTTCGACAAAAATCATTGTGGGCCGAAACTGCATGAGCAAATTTTCAATTTGAATACGCGAATAAGTATCTATAAAGTTCAAAGGTTCATCCCAAATATATAGGTGTGCTTGTTGGCAAAGACTTTTAGCGATCAAAGCCTTTTTTTTCTGTCCTTCCGAAAAGTTTGTTATATCTTTTTCAAATTGTTGTCTTTGAAACCCCATTTTATGAAGAATGGCCTTAAACAAACTTTCATCTATATGCTCCGAAAACGCAAAATCGGAAAGTGTACCCCGTAAGCGTGAGGTGTCTTGCGGAACGTAAGAAATAGTAAGATTTGAACCTCTTTCTATTATCCCCAAATAATCTATTGAATGTCCGTACAACAATTTTAATATACTGCTTTTACCGCAACCGTTTTTACCTTCAAGGGCAATTCTATCTCCACGCATAATATCAAATGTTACAGGCTTACATACCTTGTTATTGCCATAAAACGGTACAACGTCAGAGAGAGAAATTAACCGTTCAGAACGGTATGTCAATGGTGAGATTTTGAGACCGCTTTCAATTTCAACATTTTTGAGCAATGTTGATTTTTGCTCAATTTCTTTTTGCTGCCTTGCTTCTACATCCTTCGCTCTTTTCATCATCTTGGCTGACTTATGGCCTATATATCCCTTATCTGGTTTTAATCCGGAATCTAAAATGCCATTTTTTGTTTTTTCTACCTTATTTGCCCAATTTGCGGTGCGTTTTGTCGTTTCTTGCAGCCGTTGAATATCGCTTTGTAATCGACTGTTTTGTCTGCGTTCAAAATCTTGCTGACGTTCAAAATTTTCCATATAAGAAGAATAGTTTCCGCTTTGAACTTCAATATTGGAACGATTGATGGAAAGCACATGGTCGATACAACCATCCAAAAAACATCTGTCGTGGGATACTAATATAAAACTTTTTTTCTTGCGCAAATATGCTGAAACTAACTCTCTTGCTCGCATATCCAAATGATTGGTAGGCTCGTCTATAAGCAAGAAATGCCCTTCATTCAAGAACAGTGCTGCAAGTAAAACCTTTGTCTGTTCTCCATTTGATAAAGTATCAAATGGTCTGTATAAACAATTTTCATCCACTTCCAAATAGGATAATTCACGCATAATTTGCCATTCTTCGGCTATAGGACAAATTCCCTGTAAAATAGAATTTGTTATTTTGCTTCTATCTGGTACACTGTATGGAAAATAATCAAATTGAACGGAAGATGTTATTTTTCCTTGATATTCATATTTACCTTGCAAGATATTCAAAAAAGTTGTTTTTCCTCTGCCATTTCTGCCAATAAAACCGAGTTTCCAATTCGTATCTATCTGAAAACTGACATTTTCAAATATATTATCGAAGCTCGATGGGTAGGCAAAAGTAAGATTTTCAATTTTTATGACTGACATGGATAAAAAACCTCCTTAAAAGTAAAAAAGAACTATGAGAAAGTAATCTCTCATAGTTCGGTAAATGCTCAAAATAATTTTATACTTATATTTGAGATATAGACAGATTTCACTTTCTTGCAATAACGCAAATCACAAAAGCATAACTACTTTCGAAATTTGCAATATAATGATTTAGCAAGAAAATTTAATCACTCCGTTCACCTCAAACATTTTCTATGCCACAGTATACCATAACAATTCAATTTAGTCAAGCATTTATTAGAGAAGTTTTAGAAAATAATTCTATTTTCATATTGATTTTAATTTAGAAAAAGTATATAATAAATACTCGAGGATATCAATAATGAATAATACAATTGGAAACAGATTAAAGACATTGCGCGAGAGCATCGGAAAGTCACAATCATTTATTGCAAAAGAGATTGGAACAGTAGCACAGCCAGCAATTTTTCGTTATGAAAGTGGTCAAAGCGATGTTCCGAATGCTATTTTATTGTGGTACGCCGATTATTTTGACGTTTCTCTCGATTATATTTTCGGCAGATGCGACAATCCGCAGGGGAAGTTATACGACTATCAGCCAAAGGTCTTGAAAGACAATAAGCAAATGCAGGAGCTTATTGAAATGTGTTTTGATCCCAACTCTCCCGCAAATGCGAAATTGAAGCAAACGCTTTTACGCCTTATGGAGGAACAGAACAAATGAGAGCCGTAATTTATGCACGTTATTCGTCAGATAACCAAACGGAAGCCTCGATTGAAGGTCAGCTTAGAGAGTGTATGGAATACGCCACCTATAACGATATTCAGGTCATCGGCAATTACATAGACCGCGCCTATTCTGCAAAAACAGACAACCGCCCTGAATTTCAGCGAATGATAAAGGACAGCTACAAGCACGCTTTCGATTGTATAATCGTGTGGAAGTTGGATAGGTTCTCCCGTAACCGATACGACAGCGCACACTATAAGGCTTTGCTCCGTAAAAACGGAGTAAAGGTCGTGTCTGCAAAGGAAACGATAGCCGAAGGCTCGGAAGGCATACTTTTAGAAAGTGTTTTGGAAGGCATGGCGGAGTTCTATTCCGCAGAACTAGCCGAAAAGGTTACACGTGGTATGAAAGAAAACGCCTTAAAAGGTCTTTGGAACGGCGGAAATACTCCTTTCGGGTATGTGGTCAATACGGAACGCAAGCTCGATATAGATTCGAAAGCCGCTCCTATCGTTGCCGAAATATTCAAAATGAGCAACGACGGAAAGACGGTAAAAGAGATATTCAATATAATGTCCGAGCGTAAAGTTACCCGTTCCAACGGCAAGCCCTTGCGGTATAACGCCATTCGGTATATGCTTTCCAACAGAGTTTACATAGGCGAATACAGTCATATGGGTGTGGTAATCAAAAACAGCGTACCGCCGATTGTATCGGAAGAACTTTTCAACGCCGTACAGTTAGAACTTGCCAAGAACTCGAAAGCGCCGGCAAGACACACGGCGGATGACGATTATCTTTTGACGACCAAACTCTTTTGTGGGCGTTGCGGCGCAATGATGGTTGCGCAGGCAGGGACGAGCGGAACGAAAGGCGTTGTTTATCGGTATTATGCTTGCGTTCGGCAGAAGAAGCACGAATGCGGCAAAAAGCCTGTAAGCAAGACCAAATTAGAAGATTTTATCGTCCACAAGACAATGGAATTTCTCCGTGACGACGGCGTGATAGAGAGGTTATCGGCAAAGCTGTATGAGTTGCAATACACGAAAAGTACCTTGCTACCCAAATTACAGGAGCAGTTAAAGCAAAAAGAAAAAGAGATTGAGAATATCGTCAACGCCGTACAGAAAGGCTATGCGACGGAAATTCTCTTAAAGCGGCTTGCAGAGCTGGAAAAAGAACAGAACGAACTCAACGACGCAATCGCCAAAGAGCAGTTAAAAGCCCCGATATTCACGCAAGACCATTTCAGAATGGCTCTCAATAATTTCCAAAAGATAGATATATCCACGCAGGACGGAAAGAGAAAGATAATAGACGCATTTATCAATTCGATTTATCTGTACGACGACCATATGAAAATCGTCTACAATGCAAACGGTAAAGAAGAAACCGTATCGCTTGAAGAACTCGAAAGTTCAATCTTGTTTTCAAGCGGTGCACCATGCTTTTATAAAGCGTGCAGAGTCCTTGCAGTATTGCGGGGGCTCTGCTTTTTTATTTTCTCTTAAACAAGCAGCCGAATTACTTATTTACACAAACTTATTTGTGTGATAAAATAATGTTATGAGAAAACCGGTTAACGTAAGATTCCCAATAATCATCGCGCTTTCACTAATCGCGGGAATTGCGTCGGGCGTTATATTTTCTTATTATGGCGTAAATATCGCATGGTCTGTTATGATATTACTTCTGCCTCTCCTTGCCGCCGCCGTATTTTTTATCACGAAATTCAAGCTGAAAAAGCCTTTGGTCATATGTGCGTTTGTCGCATTGTTCTTTATACTCGGATCGCTCAACGCATTTTATTCCATAGCAAGATTTGACGCGGGTTTCGAAATCACGGCAGATAAAACCTACACCGTAAGCGGAACCGTAATTGAAAAAGGCAAACTTAATAACGGCGAATACATAATAATCGACAATCTCTCGTTTGACGGCAATGAAACGGACGGAAAAGCGTACGTATATCTTTCCGACACTTACGGCGATTATTGCGAAACGGGCTATACCGTTTATTTCGAAAGTAAAATAGAGAAAAATCTGCCTTTTAAATACGCAAAACTTACAAATAACGCCGAAGAAAACATAAAATATTTTGCCTCGGCATATTCCGACTTACGCGCAAGCTATGGGTATTCGTTTTTCGGCGGCATACGGTCGGCAATATATAATACGCTTTTCAATAACTTGTCATACGAGACGGCCGCCGTAAGCTATGCGATGCTTACAGGAAATTCTCAAAATATAGGTCAAAACGTAATTGAAGGCTTTCGATACGGCGGAGTTGCCCACATCTTTGCGGTGTCGGGACTCCATATAGGTCTGATTTTCGCATTAATCGATTTTATCTGTAAAAAACTCAGAGTTAACAAATACCTTGCTTCATTTTTGAGCATAGCATTAATAACTTTCTACTCGGGAATATGCGGTTTTACGCTATCTTCTCTTCGAGCGCTAATAATGTGCTCGGTTGCCTCGCTCGCAAAACTTCTGAACGCAAAAAACGACGGACTTAACGCTCTTTCCGTCGCCGTTTTAATAATTTTATGCATCAATCCGCTTAGTTTGTTCTCGGTAGGATTTCAACTGTCGGTTTGCGCCGTCGGCGCAATATTCGCCCTTTCGAAAAATATCTCGGGAATTTTAAAAAAGATAAAAATACCGTCAAAAATTTCCGACGCCGCGGGCATTTCTTTTTCTGCCCAGCTCGGCACGTTGCCGATTATGCTCTCTTCGTTCGGATACGTAAGCGGCGCCGGACTGCTTCTGAACATAATAATCGTTCCTATAATGTCGGCGTCGTTTTCTCTATTGTTTTTGTGCGTTTTCTTTTCTATTATAATCGCTCCCATTTCCGCGTTTGTTATCCCCTACGCCGTTCTTCCGCTCGAATTGTTGCTATCATTTCTGACAAACAGCGGACTCGAAAACGTCCTCATAAGCGGTTTCGGCGCCGGAGCGTTTTCATTGATATATTTCCCGGCTTTAATTTTTGCAACCGATAAATTAAATATCAAAAATATCACCCGAATTATAGCACTGTCTTGCTCCGCGGTAATATTAACGAGTTACGTACTGCTGAAAACTTATTATCCTTTCGGCGGTTACAGACTTATAGTATCCGGATATAACGACAGCGGACAGATTATTTTAAAATGCCCGCAGGGAAATATCTTGATAGTAACCGACGATTCTTCCTCTTCCGACGTTACTTCGATAATCCATGAGCATTATATAAATAACATCTACGCGGTAATCATATTGGGAGAAAACGCCGCGGAGGCATACGGAGCGCTCGATATAACGTGTGAGAACGTATACGTATGTCTGCTCAACTTTCCATATCAACCTTATTCCGGAATAGAATTGCACTATGTGAAGTCGTTTGAAATTTTCGGCGTCGACTTTGATTTTGCCGATTTGAATTCGCTAACCGCAGATGTAAACGGGATTTGTTTCGGCATAGCTTCCGGCGAAGATACCGCGATAGAATCCTGCAATGTGTTTATAACCGAAAACATGAGTTGTTTTTGCGAGTGCGGCTATTCGATATGTCTCTGCGAACGAGGCGGCGACTACAACATAATAGACAACGGAGATATCGTTTTGGATATCATAAACGAAGAATGTTATATCGCGTCTCCCCTAATACAAAGACGCCTGTAATGCGAAAGCGCCGTGCGATTAATAAACTTGAAAACAAGCTGTTCGTCAAATTGCGAACAGCTTGTTTTAACTTTGTTTTGAATTCATCGTCCGAAACGAATGGTTTGACGTCAAAAATTCTCATTTCAAAATTCCGACCAACTTCGCCGGCGGAGATAATCGGAACTAAATATCAAATCAGAAAACGTCTCAAACCGGCTTAATCACACGCGAAATTTGTTTTGAAAAAATCTTCGAGCTTGTCAAACGGAATCACGTCAAGTTTGTCGTAAAGGTCGGTATGCACGGCATCGGGAATCAGATAGAGCTCTTTATTTGCCGCATATTTACTGTTCGCAGTCATTGCAGCGTATGCGTCTTTGCCGAAATAACACGAATGTGCCTTTTCGCCGTGAACAATCAGAACCGCGCTCCTTATTTCATTGCTATATGAAAGAATTGGCATATTTATGAACGAGAGAGCGGAAGTTTTGTTCCAACCGCCGTTGCTGTTCAGCGAACGAGGATGATATCCGCGCTTCGTCTTATAGTAATCGTAATAGTCCTTGACGAAAAACGGCGCGTCGTCGGGAAGCGGATCCACCACTCCGCCTCCAAGTTCATAGCCGCCGTTTTTATAATTGCGCGTGCGTTGTTCGTTGAGCGCTCTTTTAGTCTCATAGCGAGCTTCTTCGCTGTCCGCTTCGTCGAAATATCCTTTGGCGTTGACTCTCGTCATATCGTACATAGTCGAGGCAACCGTGGCTTTTATGCGAGTGTCCATTGCCGCCGCGTTTATGGCCATTCCGCCCCAGCCGCAAATGCCGATTATGCCTATCTTATCGGCGTCTGCGTCTTCACGGCACGACAGATAATCTACCGCCGCGCAAAAATCCTCGGTGTTGATATCCGGCGACGCGACATATCGCGGTTCACCTCCGCTTTCGCCCGTAAACGAAGGATCGAACGCTATTGCAAGAAAGCCGCGTTTTGCCATTTCCTGAGCATACAGCCCCGAAGACTGCTCCTTGACCGCCCCGAATGGCCCGCAGACCGCAATGGCGGGGAGTTTGCCCTTAGCGCCTTTCGGGCGATATACGTCGCAGACAAGCGTTATACCGTAGCGGTTATGAAAAGTCGCCTTATTATGCTCTACCGCTTCGCTCTTTGTAAACACTTTGTCCCATTCTTGTGTTAAACATAAATTATTCTGTAATTTGTTATCCATTTCAAACCTCATAGATAATGTTTTCTATAAACTCAAACGCGAAGTTTAACGCTCCGCACTTATTTTTATCGTAACGGGATTTTTTTCGGTAAGAATGTTTTTAAGCTCACTCGCCGAATAACCTTGTATTCTCCCGAGTTTTGTATAGCTCCATGAATTGCTGCCGTAAAATATGACGATTTGATTGCCCGAATATAGTACGACATCGCCCGCTTCCGTCGTCATCTGAGTATCGCTATGGGGAAGTGCACGCCCGAGATTCCCCACCTTTTCAAAACCGCCGTAATCGCTCGCGGTATAAGTAATATCGCCCTCGTTTAACAGCTCTTTAAGGGCGTTGACGGCAATATTGCTTTCAAGCGCAACGGCAATCACCGCGTCGTTGACAGTAAAGTAAATTTCATCATCCATAGCGTCGCTTCCACCTTTATTTTCTATGCCGGGCCGTTCCGGCTCGGGTTGCGTCGATTGTTCCGTTGCGCAAGCCGAAAAAGCAAATAACGCCATAACCGCCGTCAAAGTTATTAAAAGCAGTTTTTTCATAACTCTATTGCTCTATGCTTTTTATTATTTTTGCGGGAACGCCCGCAACGACCGAAAACGCGGGTACGCTTTTGGTTACCACGGCTCCTGCGGCCACAACCGCTCCGTCGCCTATCGTAACGCCCGGTAAAATCGTCGCGTGAGCGCCTATCCAAACTTTATTTCCGATTTTCACGGGCGAAGGAGACATATTGCCTCTCTTTTCGGGATTGAAATCGTGATTTAAAGTTGCGATTACCACTTGCTGTCCTATGAGAACGTCGTCGCCGATCTCTATGCCGCCCTGATCCTGAAAGCAACAGCCCGAATTGATAAAGACGCGCTTCCCTATTGAAATATTCTGTCCGTAATCGGTGGAAAAAGGCGGAAACAGCCCGAATGTTTCGTCATATTCTTTTCCGATAAGTTCGAAGAAAAGTTTTTTGAGTTCTTCCGGCGCATGATATGAATTATTGATTTTTGACGTGTACTGCAACGCCCTCTGCGACATTTCGTGCATATGGATATGCATTTCCGAACCCGCCGCTATATGCGTCCGCTTTGCCATGGCCTCAATAAACTTTTCTCTTTCCATAATAGCCTCGAAATTACGCTTTCAGCATATAACGAAAAATATCATATGTCAAATACTTATATTATATACCATATCCATAATTGACAAGCATAGATTTTTATGTTAAACTCGTCAAAAAGGCGGTGTTTTTATGGAATTGAGAGAACTGCGCTATTTTTTGGCGGTTGCAAATGAAGAGAGCATTTCAAAGGCTGCGGAAGTTTTGTTCACAACTCAACCCAACTTATCGCGGCAAATGAAGCGCCTTGAAACAGAAATTGGTCAACCGCTGTTTATAAGGGGCAACAGAAAGATTACTTTAACGGAAACCGGTAAACTTTTGAAAAAGCGTGCGGAAGAACTTCTCGATTTATACAGTAAAACCGAAAACGAATTATGCGCACCCGTTACTGCGATAAGCGGGGATATCTATGTGGGCGGGGGCGAAAGTTATGTTATGAGGCTGATTGCGAAGGTCGCACGTTTAATACAGATTAAGCACCCGGACGTCCACATCCGACTTTTCAGCGGGGACATATCGGCTGTTTCTGAAAAATTGGATAAAGGCTTGCTCGACTTCGGCATTTTTATAGAACCGGCCGACTTATCCAAATACGAATATCTGCGCTTACCGCTCGCCGATACTTGGGGAGTGTTGATGAGAAAGGACAGCCCGCTTGCGGAAAAAGAAAGCATAACGCCAGAAGATTTGTGGGATAAACCCATTATTCGCTCAGAACATTCGCTTGAAAAAGGAATAATCACCGATTGGTTTCACAAAAAGACAAGCGAATTGAATGTCGTAGGCACATACAATTTGCTCTATAACGCATCTTTGCTCGTTAAAGAAGGCTTCGGTTACGCTGTTTGTCTTGACAAAATCATAGGCGAAAACGACCGTGAACTTACATTCCGCCCCTTATACCCCGAAGTGATTTCACATCTTGATATCGCATGGAAAAAATATCAAGTGCTCACGCAATGCAGTGAACTATTTCTGAAAGAATTGCAAGAACAAATATTTTAAAGAACTCCCGTCGCTTAAATCATAACATTCTGCGCAACAAAAAAATATAATCGTGTCGGAAAGGTTTTTCCTCGCCGACACGATTCTCTTTTAATCTATTTAGCGGAAAGAATTTTATATAGCGTTTTATACAGCGCGACAGACTCACCGTCGTCGATATCGATACATTTAGCAACTTCAAAAGGCACGTCAACAGCACGTTCGCGAAGCTCTTCGCCTTTTTCGGTAATACTTACGATTAACACCCGTTCATCGCTTTCGGCGCGTCCGCGCTTAACCAAACCTTTTTTTTCAAGGCTTTTCAAAACGGGCGTAAGCGTTCCCGAATCGAGATAAAGTTTTTCGCCGAGCTCCTTTGCACTGCACTTCCCTTTCTCCCAAAAAACCATCATGGCAATATATTGCGTGTATGTAAGGTCAAGTTCGTCAAGATAAGGACGATATTTTTTTACAATTTCCCTCGCGCATGCATATAGGGGAAAACACAGCTGATTTTCAAGTTTTAAAGCGTCGTATTTATCCATAATTCTCGTTTTACGCCTTTCTGTTTTCTTCCTGCTCCGCTTTTTTCGCCGCAAGAACGGCTTTCGAAAGTTGGTCGCTGCAAGAAGTGTTCCGTCTCCCGCAGATGACGCCCGAAAGTTTGTCGGCAATTTCGTCCGCAGTCATACCGTTCACAAGAATGGGGATTGCCTTTAAATTTCCGTTGCAACCGCCCGTAAATTTAACGTTGCTTATAACTCCGTCGTTTATATCCATATCGATGAGCGTTGAGCAAGTATTTTCGGTCTTGTATTGATAGTGCATTATAGAAGCTCCTCCACTTGCTTTTTAACTTCCGACATTTTTGTCGTCGGCTCGAAGCGAGCGCATAAATTCCCCTCTCTGTCTATTAAAAATTTTGTGAAATTCCACTTTACTTTACTGTTGTTTTTGTAGTCCTTGTCGTTCTTTTTTACCGCGCCGGAAACTATCATTCCCATAAAACCGCTGAATCCCTCGAATTTGCTGTTTTCTTCAAGCCACTTGTAAAGCGGAATCTGATTTTCCCCGAAAACGTCTATTTTCGCAAACTGCGGAAACGTTATACCGAATCTGCCCGTGCAAAACGAGTGTATTTCTTCGTCGCTCCCCGGCGCCTGCTCGCCGAATTGATTGCACGGGAAATCCAAAATTTCCAGCCCGTCCTTTTGATGCGCCTCGTATAAATCCTGCAAGTCGTCATACTGAGGAGTGAATCCGCAACTCGTTGCCGTATTGACAATTAAAAGTACTTTCCCTCTGTATTGCGAAAGCGAAATATCGTTTCCGCTTCGGTCTTTAACAGTGAAATCATACACGTTCATAGCCTTTAACCTCGAAATAATCAATTTAACTCAATTTAATTGAGCTAAATATATTATACTCCGCTGTTCAAGATAATGCAAGCGATTTAAACCATAAAATTTTGGTTGAAATCAAACATACAAACTTAGCAAGCGGCAGCAAAAAACCATGAAGCAAGCGGCGGCAAAAAACGGACATGAAAACGTCTTATTTGCCGTAAACAAACGCATTTAACAGAAAATAAAAATTGAAAGCAAACAACAAAAATAGGAGCAAACGGCAAAAATGCCATCTGCTCCTTTTAAATTTGCGCAACGTTTAAAAATCGCAACGTCTTAATTTTGCGATTTTCGTTAAAATTACTTACAATATTTTTTTTCTATTTCGCTTATCTTATTTACTCTGCGACTATGCCGACCGCCTTCGAACTGAGTTTTCAGAAAAACTTCCGCAATTTTTACGGCATAGCCGGGGCCGACAACCTTTTCACCCAAGGCAAGCATATTTGCGTCGTTGTGCAAACGCGTAAACTCGGCGCAATAAGTATCGTGGCAATGTGCGCATCGTATCCCGGGAACCTTATTTGCTACAATCGAAACTCCTATGCCCGTTGAACAAACAAGTATGCCCCTTTCACATTCGCCGCTTGCGACGGCTTCGGCCGCCGGCAACGCATAATCGGGATAATCGCAACTATCGTATGTGTCCGTACCGAAATCTTTGACTTCATAGCCGTTGGCTTCGAGATACTTTTTTATTTCGCGTTTGAGATTCAGTCCGCCATGGTCGCATGCAATTGCAATTTTCATTTTATTTCCTCTCCGTCTTTATATTGAGTTATGTAATCTTTGATAATATAATCGCAAGCGCGGGAAAGCGCGTCGCGCGTTATCCTATAAGCATTTATATCCATTCCGTATGGATCGGGAACGTCGTAACCGCAGACATCGCGAACGCAAAATACATGACCGCAATCTTCCAACATTGTTTTCTGAGATTGAGTCATGCAAATGACTATTGTGCTGTTATCGATAATCTTCTGGGTTAGCTGTCGCGGCGCAAACTTATTTACCTCTATGCCTATTTCTTCAAGCGCAATTTTGCTGTTCATGCTTATTGTGCCTCCGATTTCGGCATGGATGCCGCAAGACGATACGTCCCACCACTTTATTTTGTTCTTTTTGATTTTGTGCCGCAGAAGCATTTCCGCCATCGGACTGCGGCAAGTGTTGCCTGTGCACACGAACAATACTCTTTTTCTCTTCATACGGATCTGCACGCTTTACTAAGCCTGTTAATTACTCCTTCCATTATTCCGCCGCGATTTTCCGGCGTAACGGCTATTATGAGTTGCGCGCACTTTTCGCCGGCGCGCAAAACGTCGTATAAATTACCCGCCATATCCTCGGCGGTCTTTCCGAGATTTAAAACCCGTCTTCCCCCGGCTTTTAAGACATGCTCTCCGCCGAGAAGCAAATAAACGGCAACTCCTTTTTTATCTTCCTCGTCATACGTCGAAAGGGCTTGTCCCAATTCGTCGCTATCGAAAAGCATCGTATTGCATCTCGGAGAATAATGCTTATATTTCATTCCCGGAGAACGTACTTCGCCGTGGCCGTCGTATACAAACGTTCCGCACTCCCCAACCGCGTCTTTTATCATATTTTCGGTTATAAGCCCGCTTCTGAGAATTACGGGCATGTCGCCCGTACAATCCAGAACCGTACTCTCTATCCCGCCGGCGCATTTGCCGCCGTCAAGTATTATATCGATTTTGCCGTTTAAATCGTCAAACACGTGCTCGGCAGACGTAGGACTTACGTGTTTCGAAATATTCGCCGACGGAGCCGCTATGGGAAGATTCAAATATTTAAGAAATTTTTGCGCTCCGACGTGTGAAGGCACTCTTATCGCAAGAGTCGCAAGCCCGCAACTCACAGCTTTACTTACTATGCCTTTGCTCTTATATACCATTGTAAGCGGGCCGGGAAGAAATTTTTCCGCCAAAACAGTTGCATAATAAGGAATTTCTTCAACCAAAGCGGTTATATCGTAATCTTTATGCACATGTACGATAAGCGGATTATCGTTTGGCCTGCCTTTAATTTCGAAAATACGGTTGACGGCCGCGGTATCAAAAGCGTTTGCGCCCAACCCGTAAACCGTTTCCGTCGGAAACGCAACAACGCCGCCGTCTTCTATTATTGTTTTGCAAACTGAAAGTGAATCTTCATCGATTCCGAGAATTTTCGTCATAGCTGTTAAAAGGGTGGCTTCTCATTCGAACCGGACGCGTCGTCCTCGGACAGACCGTCTCTATTCTTGCGCTCGTAAGATTTTGACTGCGTTGCGCCTTGAACGCGTTCCTCCAATTCCTCGTTCATCTCGGGATTTACGAACTTCGTAAGTTCACCTCTGAATCTGAGTTTTATTCTGTCAAGACCGCCGTTTCTGTGCTTTGCAATTATCAACTCTGCCATGCCTTTGACGATTTTCTTCTTCTCGATTTCCTGGTCGGTAGCGTTAACGTCGGGGCGATTGATAAACATAACTATATCCGCGTCTTGCTCTATTGCGCCCGATTCACGCAAATCGGAAAGTTGAGGCTCGCCAGACTGGATACGGCGCAACTGTGAAAGCGCGATAACGGGAACGTCGAGTTCCTTTGCCATAATTTTAAGGTCTCGCGTAATCGAAGCAACTTCCTGCGTTCTGTTTTCTTCGCCGCCCCTGCGTCCGCTTGACATAAGCTGAATATAGTCTATCATGACCAAATCGAGCTTCCCGTTGTTGCGGGCCTTTATTCTTCTGCATTTCGAGAGAATTTCCGCGGGCGTTACGCGGGAAGAATCGTCAATGCTGATTTTACAATGTCTCAATTTTTCGCTTGCCTTCGCGAGTCTCTTCCAATCGTCCTGGCTTAATCTCCCCGAAAGCGCGTCCGCCAAACTCACTCCCGCCGTACTGCAAATCAATCTCTGAATTATCTGCACTTCCGGCATTTCAAGGCTGAAAACCGCGCATACGCAGTCGTTATCTACCGCCGCATGTTCAACGATATTCATTGCAAGCGAAGTCTTGCCCATTCCGGGGCGGGCGGCGATAATTATCAAATCGGACTTCTGCAAACCGTTAGTCAGCCTGTCCAATCTTATAAACCCGGTAGGCACTCCTCTGTAAGCGTCTTTATCCTCAGAGAGTTTCTGGAATTTTTCGATTACCCGATCTATGCCGTCGCTTTCGCGAATATCTTTTACGGTAGAAGTATCTTTTATCTGGGAAACCGAATAAATTTGCTGTTCCGCGAACTGAATGCTCTTTACCGCGTCATCGCTCGATTTTGCATAATCTATGACGTCTCTCGAAGCACGGATAAGACTTCTGTTTATGCTGTCTCTTTTGACAATATCGAAATAATATTTGTAATTTGCGGCGGAAGGCGTAACTTGCGCAAGTTCCGTTATATAATTTATGCCGCCCGCTTTTTCGAGATTGCCGTCTCTTTCGAGCCTGTCCGAAAGCGTAACTATATCAAGAGGGCTCCTCTCCGAAAAAATCATTTTTATTGCGGAAATTATGTATTGGTGCGATTCCTGATAAAAATCTTCGGCGTTCAACCCGTCAAGTACGTCGGCAAGTATTTCGTTGTCGATAAGCATACAGCCGAGCAAGGCCTGTTCGGCGTCCAAATTGTTCGGCATTACATTGGTTTTGTCTGACATAGTACTCTATATTCCCATTAATTTCTCAAATTCAATCAAAGTATTTTCAAATTCACGCATTGCGACGTTAAACGGCTCTTTTGAAGTAAGGTCAACGCCGGCAAGTTTTAACAGCGAAACCGGATCGGTAGACGAGCCTCCTTTAAGAAACTCGAAGTAGCTCTTCACGGCCTTTTCTCCCTCGCTGAGAATTTTTGTCGCTATGTTTATTGCGGCAGTAATACCTGTCGCGTATTTGTACACATAAAACGAGAAATAAAGATGAGGGATTCTTGCCCATTCATAGGATATATCATCGTCGTGAACAATATCGTAGCCATAGTATTTTTTGCCCAAATCGGAATACAGCGAGCAGAGGCGTTCTTTAGTGAGCGGCGTCCCGCTCTCTTCCATCGAGTGAACTTTGCTCTCGAATTCGGCAAACATAGTCTGCCTGTGCAAAGTCGCCCTCATTGTGTCGAGATAGTAATTAAGAAGATACTTCTTCATCGCCTCGTCTTTTGCATTGGTCAGCAAATATTTCAAAAGAAGCACTTCGTTGACCGTGCTTGCGACTTCTCCCACAAAAATTTTATATTGACTTTTGAAATAGGGCTGATTTTTCTGTGAAAAATACGTATGCAACGAATGTCCCATCTCATGGGCAATCGTAAATACGTCGGTAATCGAAGGTTTATAGTTAAGCAGAACATAGGGATGCACGCCGTAACAGCTGGCGCTGTAAGCGCCGTTTCGCTTGCCCTCCGTTTCTTCGACGTCAATCCAACGTTCGTCATATGCCTTTTTGAGAAGCGATTGATACTCCTTCCCGAGAACGGCAAGCCCTTTTATCACGAGTTCATATGCAGAATCATAATCGAGGTTTAATTCCGCGCCGTCCACAAGCGGAGAATATACGTCGTAAAAGTACTGTTTGTCGTAACCCTTTATTTTCTTCCTGTCCGACATATACCTATGCATCGACGCCAAATTGTCGTCAACTGCTTTAATAAGGTTGTCATAAACGCATTTTTGAACATCTTCGTTATAGAGCGCGCGTTCCAAACTCGAATCGAATTTATAAACTTTGCTGAAAAGAACGTCGCTCTTTACGCTGCCGACATATGTCGAAGTCAAAGTATTTATCAAACTTTTATATGCAGAGTAATATTTTTCATACGCTTCCTTGCGTTTTTCCCTGTCGTCTCCGTGCAAGATAACCCCGTACAGCCCGTGCGTAAGTTTCGTTTTTTCACCTTGATACTCAATTTCCGGGAGAGGCAAATCGAGGTTATCTATCATATCGAAAGTATCGCTGAAAGTATTGAACACTTCAAACGCCATACCCAACAATTTTTCTTCGGCCTCGGAAACGGCATGTTTCTTGTTGTCTATCAACCGTTTTATATGGTAATCATAATCGGAAAAATCTTTGTCTTTCAACAGAGAATATAAATATTCGTCGTCGAGTTTCGACATCTCCGGCTCGTAAAAAGCGGTTTCCGTTGCGTATTTCGAATAGAGCGAATATATTTTTGAATACATCGCCGCATAATTCTGATTGCTCTTGTCCTCGTCGGAATGGAGATGCGCGTAAGCGGCAAGTTTATCCAACGTCGCCCCGTACTTATCGTTTGCTTTCAAATATTCCAACAAAACCTCTTTATTGTCGAGTTTTCGGGCATACTCGGAAAACGACAACGTCTTCTGCGCTTTTTCGAATTCCGCTTCCCACGCTTCGTCGGAAGAATAAATATCCTCCAATCTCCATTTATACTGAATTTTAACTTCGTCTCTCTTCATTTAAACCTCTAATTTTTGTTGGAATGAATTGGCGCCGGAATCAAACCGCCTCGGTTTATGAATTTCTCGGCGCTCTCACCATGCACAGGAATAATCGGAGCACGCCCCAAAAGCCCGCCGAAATTTATTTCATCGCCTACGCCTTTACCGGGCGCCGGAATTATCCTCACCGCAGTAGTCTTGTTGTTTATCATACCTATCGCCGCTTCATCGGCAATAATTGCGCTTATGGTAGACGCCGACGTATCGCCCGGAACGGCTATCATATCGAGCCCGACAGAGCAAACCGCAGTCATAGCTTCGAGTTTATCCATGCAAAGACTGCCCCTTTCCGCCGCTTCAATCATTCCGATATCTTCCGACACGGGAATAAACGCGCCCGATAATCCGCCTACGCGCGAGCTTGCCATAACGCCGCCTTTTTTTACGGCGTCGTTTAACATCGCAAGACAAGCCGTAGTGCCATGCGTTCCCACGCTTTCCAAGCCCATTTCTTCGAGTATCGCCGCAACGGAATCTCCTCTCGCAGGCGTTGGCGCGAGCGAAAGGTCGACAATTCCGAATTCGGCGTTCAAACGCTTGGAAGCCTCTCGCGCTATAAGTTGTCCGGCTCTGGTTATTTTAAACGCAGTACGCTTTATCGTTTCCGCGATTTCGGAAAGGTCCGCGTCCGGCATACCGCTTATGGCATGCTGAACAACTCCGGGCCCGGAAACGCCGACATTTATAACCGTTCCGCTTTCACCTATTCCGTGAAACGCGCCGGCCATAAAAGGATTATCATCAACGGCATTGCAAAATACAACCAATTTTGCGCACCCGTATCCGCCTTTATCGGCGGTTTTTAGAGCTGTTTCCTTTACTACTTCGCCCATAAGTTTAACGGCGTCCATATTGATGCCCGATTTGGACGAACCTATATTTACCGAAGAACACAATCTGTCCGTATCGGCAAGCACTTCGGGTATGCTCAAAATGAACTGCTTTTCATAGTCGGCCATGCCCTTATGAACGAGCGCCGTATAGCCGCCGAGAAAATCGACGCCTACTGCCTTCGCTGCGTCGTCGAGCGCTTTGCCTATTTTATATGATTTATCGGCAAAAGGAGCGCAAATCAAACTTGCGGGAGTTATCGAAACGCGTTTATTGACTATCGGTATTCCGTATTCAAGCGATAAATCCGAAGTTACCTTTACTATATTTTCAGCCTTCTTGCAGACAGTGTCGTATACTTTCTTCGCCGTCTCTTCGGCAGTACCGCTTATGCAGGGCATTAATGATATACCCATAGTAACGGTTCTTATATCGAGATGCTCCTTCTCGATCATGTTTATTGTTTCGAGCACTTCGTTTGTATTGAACATCTTTGCCTCTCAAACGCTGTGCATTGCGTTAAAAATTTCCTCATGCTGAACGTGCACCGACATTCCTATTTTTTTGCCCATTTCGGCGCACTCTTCGGCAAGATTTGCAAGCAAAGTTTTAGAACCGCCTATATCGACAAGCATAATCATGGCAAAATAATCGCCGAGAATAGTTTGACTGATATCGAGAATATTTATATTCCTTTCGGATAAAAATCCGCTTATTTTTGCGATAATTCCGGTTTTATCCTTACCAACTACCGTTACGACCGCGCGCATTGTTGTCTCCTTTGCAAATTTATTTTTTTATTCCTAAACTTTTAGGTAACGTTACCATAAAAAACGTGAAAAACCCGGTGATAAAATTTTTATGTTTGACAGACCAATCCGGAACCACTCCGAACACCCACGATTCGGGGAAATCCCCGCCTTTTCCGTTCTCGATATTTCTGCTGTCGTTGCTATCGTCCCTATTGTCTCCGAGTAAAAACAAATAGCCTTCCGCAACGGTATGTTCCTCGAATGTATTTTTCGGAAGCGCCGGATGGTTATATTCGGGGAAAATATACGCCGATTCATCGATTATTTTAAATTCATCTTCGCCGGCGCGCTTGACATACAACTGTCCGCGCACTATTTTTACAGTGTCGCCGCCGAACGCCACTACTCTTTTTATTATGTTAGTAGCTCCGTCGCTCACAACGGGCTTTCCGCCGTTGTCAACGATAACTATATCGAAATAATCCGGTTTCGAATTGTTTTCCACATAAACATAATCGCCGCCTTCCGAATATATTGTGGGAGCGCCTTTCAAAGTAGGCATCATGGAATTGCCCACAACGTACACGTTCGTATATCGCGTTCTGAAAAACAAACTGCCTATCAGAAGAATTATCAATATAAAAACGGTAACGTTTGCGATTATCGCTATGATATAGAGTTTTGACTTTTTTGATCTGTCGTAAAGGCTTGTGTTTACTGTGTTAAGCATTGTTTAAAGCCACATTACATTGTTGATTGCGATGGGAACGCCGCAATTTATGGTAAAGCTGAAATTGGACGAGAACGAAACAAGCGAAGCGCCGCTCGCATTTTTAAATGCGTTAGCCTCTATCAACACGCTCTGCCATACATCGCCCAAGAGATTTTCAATATATACAAATTCATCGCCGGTAGCGTCATTTTTGAGTACAAATACAACGTCCGCGGTCTTTTCGCATATGATATCGAGTTTTAAGACATTGCCTACCGACGGAGAAAACCTCGGGCTGTTCATTCTGAATGTAGTGAGTCCGTGTTCGGAATACAAACCTTTGACGCCGTCTTTCATTTCCGCGAGCCGGGGAAGGTAATTAGTATCTTCAAGGAAAATTCCGCCTATGGGTTTTGCGCTGTAATCGGAAAACGAGAATCCGTCCCTGACATCCCTGTCTGAATACATAACCCGGCATTTGCCTTGCATATTTCTGAAACTGCCGCTTATTTTTTTAACGACAATCCTCGACCAAACGGTAAAGCCGTTGATATATTTAACATAGCACAGAGCAAAAATAGTCGACGTTTTTTCATAAATATTGAGGTAAAATTCCTGCCCTTGCTGAGAAATCTTGCTCTTCTGCGGACAAACCGACCACTCTCTGAGCGAAGAATCCAGACAATCTTCCGCAAAAAACATTTTACAGCTTTCGACTATTCCCTGATCGTCGAATATCGCTTTGGCCACGAGATTATCCTCTTCGTCCACCTCAACGGAAACTTCGGCCGGCTTGGGAATGAAAACTTGTCTGTTTTTAAGATTTTTATCAAGGAACATAAACATATCGTCTATGCTCTTGACGCCTATGCATGCATTGCACTGCACGGAATAAGCTATTGCGCTCTCTTTTATATAATCGGCATTTATCCTTGAAAACGTGTCATACGCTCTGTCGTAATCAAAAGCCTCGTCGTTTGTCGAACACAACATAAGCACGGGACACCTGACATACGGCGCATAGGCCTGAGAATCTATGCCGGCAATGAAACGATATCTTTCTTCGTCGAGTTCGGGCTCGTCGGGAAGGTATTTTTTTATGTCTTTATACGCCTTCCAACCGGCGGCGCATACCGGAACTATACATTCGAAGCTGTCCGCAACGGCAAGTTTCCATGCGATTTCACCGCCGTCTCTTATCCCGACTACCGCCACTTCGTTACTTCCTGTACGTTCCGAAATATATTTTTTCGCATAGATGCCTACGGCAACCCATTCATACCAGCTCGTTTCAACCGCGCTGTCGTCGACATAATCTTTGCGCCTTTCGCATCTGCACGTATTGGCATAATCGATGTTTTCCGGATATTTTGTGTAAAATTCGCAACCTTGCCATTCGCCGCGATAATCCACCATCAAGGCGTTATACCCGCGTTTTACGAACAAGGCGAGCAACTCCTTATCAATCGTATCGCAGCTGTCGGAAAACAGCAAAACCGTTTCTGTCGCCCGGTTGTCTTTTTCGTATGCGAACATGGCGGCAATCTGAACCCGGCCTTCACCGGAATCCCTGCCGCTGAAATTCACGCGTTCGTAAACAACGCCGTTTTCCTCCTCGGTATCGAGAATGTTCGGCAATGTTTCGAGCGAAACGTCGAAATTGTTCCATAGCGCATTAGGCGTTAACATATTAGGCATATTTCTCCTCAGCAACTTACCTGCACGCGCGAACCGTGGCTCTCCGTTGCTTTGTAAACCATTATTTTATTGTCAATTCTGTGTTTCAGTTCTTCGACGTGGCTTATGACGCCTATGGTAAAATCTACGCTTTTCAGTTTTTCCAATGCGTTCATAACCGTGTCGACAAGCGTACTGTCGAGAGTTCCGAAACCTTCGTCGAGGAAGAAAAACTCAATCGACTTTGAAGCCCCCGAACATATCGTCTGCGATAGAGCCAATGCAAGCGAGAGCGAAACAAGAAAGGTTTCTCCGCCCGAAAGCGTGTTTACGCCCCTCAAATTCCCGCCGTTAAAATTATCGCCGACATAAAAATCACTTTCACTGTAAGTCAGAAAATATCTTCCGTCGGTAAGTTTAAGTAACGTAGACGATGCGAGCGAAGAAATATCGAGCAGATACTCGTCGGCTATAAATTCGAGAAATCGGTTATTCTTTGTAACTTCTTTTAACCTTTCGATAAGCAATTTCTCTTTCTTTATTGAGTCAAATTCCTTTAAAAGCAACTTTTTAGCCGATAAGCGCTCTTTGAGCCTCGCTATTTCCGACTTGTAAACGGCAATTTTATCTCTTTGCACTGACACCGAGCGCTCGATTTCGCTTTTGAGCTCTTCTGCTTTCATAAGCGTCGCCCTATCCATCGACTCGACGCCCGCAAATGCTTTTATTTCGGTTATCCTCGCTTTCAAAGAGACTTTCAACTCGTCGTAATAAGACAAGGATTTTTCCGCGTCGGAAAAACTTTCGAATTTCTCCGCAAGCGCCGTACACGCTTCAATGCTTTCAAGACCTGATTTCCGCAGTGCCGAAATTTGCTTTTCGGAAAGCGCCTTGCCTTCCGCCTCAACTGCGGCGACGCGCTCTCTGAGCTTTGCAAGATCCATTTCGATTCCGGCAATGACGTTTTTCTTGTTTTCGGATAATGCGGTAAGTTCGTTATATTCTTTTTTCAAACTGTCGACGCTGTTGCGCGTTTCCGTAATCATATCGGAGTAATCGCTTCGCTCGGAACCGAATATTTTTTCGAGCTCAACCGCAATTTCATCGTGTCTTTTTTTCAGTTCTTCGCCGTCCCGTTTGAGTACGGACAGTTTCTGCTCGGCAAGTTTTACGGCCGCCGACGCCTCGGATTTATTTTGCTCGGCGCTTCGCAATTTGCGGTTAAGCTCTTCGAGTCTTTTGTTTTCCGCCTGCAAAACGATAAATTGTTCGTTGACGTCTTCGAGACTGAATTCTTTTACGTTTGAGATTCTTTCTTCGTATTCGGATATTTTCGAAGCGAGCGTCTCTTCCACGAATTTATAAAACTTCGATTTATCCTCGTATTTCTCGACTTCATAATGAAAATCCGAGAAAAAATCGAGATTTGAAACGAACTCATCCTTTAAAATGGCGCCTTTGAATTTAACGTTGACAAGTTTGGATATATCTTCGGTTTTGACCTCCGAGATTTCCGATTCCGCTTCGGCGACCTTTTTGCTTGCAACGTCATAAACTTCCGCAAGTTTCAGGTATTCTCCGTGCTTCCGCTTATATTCTTCACGCTTTCCCGCAAGTTCGCGCGCTATTTGCGCAAGTTTTTCGGGCTTATCCGCCGCCGCGCCGTATTTTGCAAGAAGCATATTGAGCTGTTCTATTTTTTCTGGGTACTTGCCGTCTTCGAGTTTCTTCTTGCAATCGGCAAGCAAATTCCTTTCGCTAATTAAAACGGAATCGTTCTTTTCGATCTCCTTGCTCAATGAAACTCTTTTCAAATCGTTGATTTTAATTTCTTCGCCGATTTTTACAACTTCGCGACATTCGGGCAATGCGCCGAGATCTTTTCTCAGATTTTCCATTTCGGAAGATTTCGATAAAAGATTCCGAAGCTCCGTCTCGCGTTTATCGAGCTCTGTTTTAAGAGTATACAAATCACCGACGCGCTTACATTCGTCTGCCGCAGACTGATAATTTTTCAGATCTTCGTCAAGTTTCTTTCCGCATTCCTCGGCTTCTTTGGTCATATTCTCCAAAAGTTCTTCGCTCACATCCGCATATTGAGATAACGCGCCGTTAACGTTCTGAAACTTGCCTTCGACCTCGTTTTGTCTGTCGCCGATTTTTGCTTTAAGTCTATCCCCGTACTTTGAAAGCGAAAAAAGCCGTTCTATAAGAGAAAGTCTTTCGCGAGGAGCGGACTTCACAAACTGTGAAAATTCTCCCTGCGGCAAAGCTATGCATTTGCGAAAATCTTCCGCTTCGACGCCGAGAATACCTACTATTTTTCTTTCGACAACCTGGGTTTTATCGGCAATGCATACGCCGTCTTCATATAAAAAGGCCTTATGCGTACCGTATTTGTCGTTTTTTATGCTTCTCTCCACGACGTAATTCTTCCGGCGCCCTTCGTTTAAAATATTGAATTCGAAAGCGACCTTTGCCGCGTTGCAACGATAATTTATTATGTCCGCCTTCTCTTTACTGCGTTCAACTCTTCCGTAAAGCGCGAAATTGATGCAGTCGAGAATTGTGCTTTTCCCGCTGCCCGTATCGCCGAAAATACCGAAAATTCCGCTTTTGGTCAAATTACGGAAGTCTATTATCGTATGCTCCGAGAAACTGTTTATTCCTTCGAATTCAAGTTTTATTGGTCTCATTCTTCCTCCGTCAACGAGAGAAAAAGCCGCAAAAGTTCATCGGGCACGTCGTCGTTATAACGTGATTTATAAAAATCGGTAAAAAGTTGCGAGGAACTCTTATTTTTATGCGAAACGCGAGTTTCTTCAGAGTTCTGCGAAAACAACTCCACCTTGACAGAAACAAGGTTCTCGCATGAATGCAATAAAGCGTTTTCGGTCGGAGTTATCGGCGCCGAAAGGTTCAGAGTAAGTTCAACGTAAGCCTCGGCATTGGCGGACAAAATCTTTATGCCGTCTTCTATGCAGTTTGCCTGCAATTTTATGAGTTTTCGCGAACTGCATATCTCTATTTGCCTTAGCCCCTGTACGCCGTCGCCCATAAGGTCGAATACGTTTACGGATTTCACCGTATTGCTCTCGGCAAACGTAAACTGCATAGGCGCGCCGCAGTAATAGGCGTTTTTATCCAATTTCTGACGGCTATGCAGATGTCCCAAAGCGCAATAATCGCATTCCGGCAACAACGAAAGGGGAACGGCGCGAGCGCCGCCGAGATCTATTTCTCTCTCGCTGTCGCTCACTTTTCCTCCCGCAACAAAAATATGAGAAAGAAAAATCGAAGGAATCTTCTGCGCTTTTCCGCGTTCTCCGAAAGCAATCCATCTGCGCATTTTATCGGAAAAGCTCTCGTCGGAATTTCCCTCTCTGAATCTTGCCTCGTTCGGATACGGCAACGTATTTATATAAACCTTTTCCCCTTTATCGTTCCCGAAAACGACATAACCGCTGTCGGATTCAATCGGATACGTTTTCCCGTGGGCAACACAACCGATTTTCCGCAAATCATTGCCGACGATATACACGTTTATTTCCTCGGCGAGAGAAGCCGCCGCGGTAAGCCTTACATAATCGTCATGGTTGCCGCTGATTATCAGTACGGCCGAATACTTTGCAATAACTTTTACGCCGTTATAAAAAATCTCTTCGGCCTCGGCAGACGGCGTATAAGTATCGAAAATATCGCCGGCGATAAGCACAATGTCCACATTCTCGGCGGCGCATATATCGCTTATCTCCGAAAGCACGCTACGATATTCACCGTAACGCTCCCTTCCCATAATTTTTTTGCCGATATGCAAATCGGATGTATGCAGAATTCTCATTTAAAGATAAAAAATACAACGAATGCTGTTGATTTTTTTTGTTTTGGCACTTATAATATAATTTACCCGACGAAAATTTACTATTCGGTTTAAATATTATAGTTCATTTGAAAGAATAAATCAAGCGTAATACAAGGAGTTTTTAAAATGCCTTTTATTTCGGTTTCGGACGAAGTGATAAAAAAATCGCTTACCGCCGTCGAAAATAAATTTATAACCAAATACTTGCCTATTTTAGAGCCTATGGCCGTTAAAGTTTATCTTTATGCGCTATATATCTACCAAAACGGCATGTCTTCTATGACTATCGACGACCTTGCGGCAAACTTGGGCATCGCCAAAGAACAAGCGATAAATTATTTTGAATATCTCGAAGAATTCGAACTCGTATCGATAAGTTCTCTCGCACCGTTCGAAATAAAAATACTCGAAGCCGACAATAATTACGGCACTCCGAAAAAATTCAACCCGGAAAAATATTCCGATTTCACAAAAAATATTCAAAACATCATAAAAGGCCGAATGATATCGACAAATGAATTCCGGGATTACTTTTGTCTGCTCGAAGATTACGGATTCGAACAAAACGCTCTTCTGATGATAATAAATTATTGCGTCAATCTCAAAGGAGACGATATTCGCTCGGCTTACATAAAAAAAGTCGCTAAAAATTTTGCCGAAGAAGGCATAACCACTGTCGGGAAAGTTGACGAAAAACTCGCGTCTTATACCTCTTCAACCCCTTCGCTTTTGAAAATTTTTACGGCTGTCGGCATCCGCAGACAACCCGACGTCGAAGATGACGTCATGTACAAAAAATGGACGCGCGAACTCGGTTTCAACGACGAAGCCGTAATCGCTGCCGCTAAATTATTCAAAGTCAAATCGGTCGAAAAACTCGACGGCGTTTTATATGAGCTTTATAAAAACAAAAAATTCGATGTCATAGAAATCGCCGATTATTGCAAAAACAGAAATTCCGTTTATGAACTGACGCTCAATATTGCGAAAAATATGGGCATATATATTCAAAATCCCACGCCATACGTAGAAAACTATGTCAACACGTGGTGCAATTACGGATTCTCCGCGGACTCTTTGCTTCTGCTTTCCGCCTATTGCTTCAAGCATGAAAACAACTCCTTCGAGGACATGAACAGACTTATTTCGTCGCTGTACGAAGGCGGCAACGTATCCGACTCCTGCGTTGAAGAATTCATAGCTCAGAAGAACTATGAGGACAAAGTAATCAAGAGTATTCACGAAGCATGCGGTCTCACCCGAAAGATAATCGCATGGGACAGAGAATGTCTTTCAAGATGGAAAAATTGGAATTTTTCCGATGAAATGATTTTGGAAGCCGCAAAAATATCGGTCGGCAAGTCCAATCCCATTGCATATATGAACGGCGTCCTATCTTCATGGAAATCCGACGGAATATACAGCCCCGAGAATATTTCCATAGCAAAATCGCCTTCCGCGCCGGACAGAACTTCTTCCGTTGAAAGGGCGGAAATCGAACGCCATTATGCGGAACTAAGGCATGCCGCCGAAAGTCGGGCAGACGAAGCCATGAAAAAAGCTATGAGCGATTCCGTTTATGCCGAATTGAGGCGTAAAATCAACAGCTTGAATATAAGGCTCGCATTTGCCGAAATACACGACAAAGCGGAAGCCGACAACATATCCAAAAACATTTCAACACTTGAAATGAAAGCCGACAACAGACTTTCCGAAATCGGCATAGACAAATCGGCGTTGTCGCCGAAGTACTCGTGTCCTATTTGCAACGACACCGGTTACACCTCCACCGGCGAGCCCTGCAAATGCATGGCGGAATTCATTAAAACTTTAAAAATGTAAATATATATTTAATTTTTTTGAAAAAACAAGCAAAAAATCCCGCCGCAACCGACAAGATTATCGAAGCAAAACTGAAAATAAAAAAGATTAAATGCCCGCACTTTAAAATGTTTGTAATGTTAAGCGTTGAAGATTTTGAGCTCCCCGCACTTTCAAAGTCATTTGATTGCACGGCAGATAAAAAAGAAAGTCAAGTACAACGGAGAGATTAAAAAAACATATAGTTTGAGTTTCTCTTTTACAATCGATTATCTGTTTACAATCCGCGCTTAATCTTATTTGTTAAAAACACACCTTTTTAAAAAAAAATTGTAATTAGAGCTTTAAATCGCTTGAATTTTATTCGTATATGTTATAAAATTAACAAGCGGTTGCAGAGATGGCGGAGTGGTCGAACGCGCACGACTCGAAATCGTGTTACGTAGGAATACGTACGGGGGTTCGAATCCCTCTCTCTGCGCCATTGTCGCATCAATGCGACATTTCAAAGCGGTTGCCTTTTGGCAACCGCTATCCTTTTGTCGCCTGCCGCTCTTTTGCAAAAAAAATTTTTCACCGAAATTTTTTTAAGTTATAGTAAATAGTTCAATCCGTATCTCATATTCCGTTCCAAACAAACGCGGCATTAATGCCATTTGTAAAAATTTTTACACAGTTTACGCAAAGCGTTAAACGCGCGTGTGTTGCTGCAATAAAAACCATCATTATTGCTTGAAATAAAATAACGAGCGCCAAGTTAACGGAAGCTATCGCTTTATTCACACGTTAAAGATTGACAATAACGCTCAAAAACATTATAATTTTGTTTAACTATATAAGGCGGCGATTAATTATGCTCACTTTGGATAAAGTTTTTCATGCACAGCGCGTTCTTAAAGAAGCCATAAGAGTTACGGATATCATCTATTCTCCCGTTCTCTCCGAACAGACAGATTGCGAAATTTTCTTAAAGACCGAAAATCTTCAACTTACCGGCTCGTTTAAGGTACGCGGAGCTTATTACAAAATATCTCAACTTTCAGAGGATGACAAGAAAAAGGGCGTTATCGCATGTTCCGCGGGCAATCATGCTCAAGGCGTGGCTCTCGCTTCCAGAAAATTCGGGATTTCCGCAAAAATATGCATGCCGGACGGCGCGCCCATCTCTAAAGTAGAGGCGACAAAACGCTATGGTGCCGAGGTCGTTCTTGTTCCGGGCGTCTACGACGATGCGCACAACGAAGCCGAAAGACTGCGCAATAAATTCGGATACACTCTTATCCATCCGTTCGACGACGAAGACGTGATTGCGGGACAAGCCACAATCGGGCTTGAAATACTAAGTCAGTTGAGCGACGTCGACGCCATAATAGTTCCCGTAGGCGGCGGCGGACTTATAGCCGGCCTTGCGTTTGCCGTTAAATCTCTTAACCCCAACGTAAAAGTTTACGGCGTTCAATCTGCCGGCGCGCCGAGCATGGCGAACTCCCTCCACGCTCATAAACTCGAAATGCTCTCTTCGGTTTCCACAATAGCCGACGGCATTGCCGTTAAAGAGCCGGGTAATCTGACTTTCGACTTATGTGAAAAATACGTAGACGACATTGTTACGGTAACCGACGAACAGATCTCCGCGGCCATTCTTGCCTTAATAGAAAAACAGAAAATGATTGCGGAAGGTGCCGGCGCGGTATCGCTTGCCTCTGTCATGTTCGGAAAAATACCAGACATAAAAGGGAAAAAGGTATGCTGTCTTATTTCCGGAGGAAATATTGACGTTACCATACTTTCAAGAGTTATTAACCGTGGGCTTTTAATGTCCGGCAGATGTTGCACTCTCACTCTCGAACTTATGGACAAGCCGGGACAACTCGTCGAAGTTTCTTCCATAATAGCCGCATGCGGCGGAAACGTTACCGGCGTTTTGCACGAACGCTCAAACGAAGGCTCGGATATAAACGGTTGCTATTTAAGATTACAGATTGAAACGAGAAATTTCGAACACATCGAAACAATAAAAAATCAACTCAAAGAGCATGGATTTAAGCTCATATAAGGAGTACAAAATGAAAACAGTGGAAACGAAAAACGCCCCGGCGGCAATAGGTCCCTATTCTCAGGCAAAAATTTTCGGAGATTTTGTGTTTTGCTCAGGCCAAATCCCCATCGATCCTGCCACTTCTCAAATTGCAGGCGCGAACGTCAGGGAACAAACCGAACAAGTATGCAAAAATATAATCGCAATTCTTTCGGCAGCCGGCACTTCAATTGATAAAGTCATAAAAACAACGTGTTTTTTGACAAATATAGATAATTTCGGAGCTTTCAATGAAGTCTATGCCCAATATTTCACAGGGAAACCGGCCAGAAGTTGCGTTGCGGTGCGAGATATACCGAAGAATGCTCTCGTCGAAATCGAAGTAATAGCCAAAATTTAAAATTTTTCAACGCTTATACAAAATTTGTTGACTAATTCGCTTTTGAAATATATAATTTTATTGTTTATAACCAAACAGGAGAAAAATCATATTTATGAAGACAGCAATCATAACCGACAGTAACAGCGGCATAACCCAGGACGAAGCAAAAGAACTCGGGATATACGTTGTACCCATGCCTGTTCTTATCGACGAGGAAATTTATTATGAGGACATAACGCTCACCCAGAGTCAGTTTTACGAAAAACTCAAAAGCGACGTGAGTGTATCCACCTCTCAGCCGAATCCCATCGACGTAGGTGAAATATGGCAAAAAGCTCTCGAAAAATACGATGAAATAGTTTATATTCCCATGTCGAGCGGTCTTTCTGAAACATGCCACACGCTTCAACACTATGCGGAAACCGAAGAACCTTTCAAAGGCAAAGTTTATGTCGTGGACAATCAGAGAGTTTCGATAACCCAACGCCAAAGCGTCATGGACGCCATTAAAATGGCCGAACTCGGAAAGTCGGCCAAAGAAATTCATGATTGGTTAATAGATACCAAAATGTCGTCAAGCATTTATATAATGGTCGATACGCTCAAATATCTCAAAAAAGGCGGAAGACTTACTCCCGCCGTCGCTATGATAGGAACCCTTTTGAAAATCAAGCCCGTTTTGCAGATTCAAGGCTTTAAGTTGGACCAATATGCAAAGCCGAGAAAACTTGCCGACGCAAAGGAAATAATGATAGAAGCTCTTAAAAAAGATTTCTCCGGCAGATTCAAGCAAATAGTCGACGACGGAAAGATGGTTGTATCTGTCGCACATACGGAAAATTTAGTTGAAGCGGAAAAATTCAAAGAAGAGATAAAAGCCACATTCCCCAACGTCGAATTCAAGGTAATCAACCCCCTTTCGCTGAGCGTTTCATGCCATATAGGGCCCGGAGCGTTAGCAGTCGGGTGTTCAATCAAATACTGAAATTAAAACAACAAAAAAGTCGCGCAATGAATTGCATTGCGCGACTTTTAATTTAAAACAAAGTTTTAATTATCCTTTTCTCTTTGAATTTTCCGTTATAAATCATTCCGATGACGAAACCGCACATCATCAAGTAACACCATAATAAAAAAACGAAAACGGAAGCTATTGCTCCGTATAGTTTTTCCGGATTTGCAAATTGCAGATAGATTCCGAATCCCGCAAAAAATATGAGCCATAAAATAGTCGTGAGCAGGCTCCCGCCCAATGCCTCCGCAACTTTAAGTTTATAAGGGCATGCAAATAAATTCAGCAGTATCGCGGCGGCAAGACTTATTGCCGTAGCAAAAATGATATATATGATTTCCGATATTATCTCCGGCATAAAATAGTTCAACACCAACGAACTCGTAAAAGTTACCGCGGCAAACAGAGCCGAAAGTATAATAACATCCAATATAAGAAATACCGAAATAATTCTCAGCTTTACTCCCCCTTTAACTTTGCGACTGCCGTAAATAATCTCGCCGCTCCGTCTTAGGTGATAGAAAAAATTCGTCGACGAATACAATGCGGTTACAAGAAAGACAAACCCGGCTCCTCCGACGGCGCTTTCCGCGGAAGATTTCAGATAATCGATAAACGGTTTTATGCTCTCGAAAGCGTAAAAAGGCAATAAACGTTCTATGTCCACGCTGCCGAGTATGAGCGTAAGCCATACTATAAACGGCGTAATACTCATGAGAAGAAAGTACACAAGAGTGCCGGCAATCGTGGAGTATCTTTTATCTGAATAATATTTGTAAATATCGGCAACTTTTTTAGCCATTCCGCGCATACAAATATTTTCGGCAAAAAAATAAAAGGGTATTCTTTGAAAATACCCTTTTAAAATGGAGACTCAGTTATTACAACCGCAATTGCAACCGCAGGAGTTACCGTTGCCACCGTTTCCGCCGTAATAGTTGTAAGGATTACCGTTTGAGCAAGACGAGCAACCGCACGAATTCTGGCTGTATAGCGCATATTGTGCGGCATAATATGCATCGTAACAGCCGCATGAATTATTATTATTTAGTAAGCCGAATACGCTTGCCACCGCATTTCCGCAAGATGAACAACCGCAATGTCCGTTTGACGAACGACCAAATATGCGACTTAAAAGTCCGTTGCCGCAACCACAATTACATTGATTACACATTTGTATCTTTTGTCCTTTATTTTATGTCGACAAAGGTTTTCCCCCTTGTCTATATTTTATAATATGAAAAACGCCGCTGAAATGTTTCAGCGGCGTTGATTTCAATAAGTCAAAAACTTATTTGCCGAAATATCTCTTCAAAAGACCTGCAAAACCGGCGCCATGCCTTGCCTCGTCCTTCGCCATTTCGTGAACGGTATCGTGAATAGCGTCGTATCCGAGCTGTTTGGCGCGCTTTGCTATTGCAAGTTTGCCTTCGCACGCACCGGCTTCGGCCGCCGCGCGGAGTTCGAGATTTTTCTTCGTGGAAGGCGTTACCACTTCACCGAGCAATTCGGCAAATTTAGCCGCATGCTCTGCCTCTTCGTAAGCATAGCGCTTAAAAGCCTCCGCAACTTCCGGATAGCCTTCTCTTTCGGCCGCGCGCGACATGGCAAGATACATGCCGACTTCCGTGCACTCGCCGTTGAAATGAGCGCGGAGCCCTTCCATAATCTCCTCGTCTTCGACAACTCCGTCGCCTATTACATGTTCGCAAGCATAAACCGTTTTGTTGCTTTCGGCTATGGGCTCAAACTTACTTTTCTTGCAAACAGGGCAAACTTCTACGTCGTCTTCAACGATTTCACCGCAATAAACACATCTTTTCATAATTGATTTGTACTCCCGAATTTTATTTTATTGAAATAATTATATCACTTAAAAACGCCATAATCAATGTTTTTTAAGTAAAAATCAAATGTTGTTTTCAAGAATTTTTCGCCCGAGCTCTTCCCAATTTTCAGCAAACTCTGTCGCTCCCGCAAGGGCAAGTTCTTCTCTGCTTCTGTATCCCCACAAAACCGATATGCATCTCATGCCGACGTTTTTTGCAGTGAGACAATCTGTTTCGCCGTCGCCGACAAAAACACATTCCGAACATTCGATACCGATTTTCTTCAAAATCGCAAAGGTAGACGACGGATCCGGCTTTACCCGATAGTATTCTGTCTGACCGAGTACTTCGCAAAAGCCAAATTCAGACAAAAATTTTTCAAAAACAGCCATTGTTGCGGCATGAGGCTTGTTCGTAAGCAGACAGAGCTTAATTCCCGAATCTGCAAATTTTTTTAAAACTTCGTCCTCTTTTTCATAAAGAGAAGTCAAATCATTGTCGTTTTGGGCATATTTTGCGACAAAAGCGGCATGTATTTTTTCGAACTCTACGGGCGCGTTTTTTATTGCCTTTCTTATTAAATTTTCCGAGCCCCCGCCTACCATTTTCTTCACTTCGTCGATATCGATTAAAGGCAAACCGAATTCTTCGAGCGTCTGATCCAGAACATAACCTATATCTTTCGAAGTGTCTAAGAGCGTGCCGTCCAAATCAAATATTATTGCTTTTATCATAAATCACATTTTCTCGGGAACGCCTATACCCAAAAGTTTAAGCGCGTTTTTGAGCGTGCGAAGAGTTGCCGCCGTAAGCGCAAGCCTGAAATTTTTCGAGTCGCCTTCCGCCGTTAAAATCTTACAATCTATATAAAATTTATTGAATTTCTGCGCAAGATCAACAGCATAGCGCGCGATATATGAAGGTTCATATTTATCCGCGGCGGCCGATACCGTTGCGGGAAAAGTTTCAAGGACTTTTATAACTTCCGATTCAAGCGCATTCGGCGTGTAGCCTTCCGGAAAAATCCACTCCGAGCCGCTTTTTATAAGAACCGAATTTGCGCGCGCGCATGTATACTGAACGTATACGCTCGTCTCTCCCTCAAACGACAGAACCTTATCATAAGAAAAAACAATGTCTTTGATTTTGCTGTTATACAGCGCGCCGAAAATTACAGCTCCGACGCCTACTATATCGGCTATCTCTTTTTTGTTTTCAAGCGTTTCGTTTTTTTCATTTATGATTTGATACGCTTTCTCCACGCATTTTGAGATTACGTCCTCCAACCAAACCACTTTCCCTTTACGCGTCGACATTGCGCCGTCTTCGAGCGAAACCATACCATAGGCAACGTGAACAAGATCTTTCGCCCATTCTTTACCCATAAGCTCCAACACCTTGAATACTTGCTTAAAGTGCAGATTCTGTTGATACGCCACAACGTAAAGGCATTTATAAAAATCATAAGTTTTCTTTCTGTAAACGGCCGCCGCGAGGTCTCTTGTAGCATAGAGCGACGCGCCGTCCGATCTCAAAATAAGGCACGGCGGCATTCCATATTTTTCAAGGTCAACTATCTTGGCCCCTTCGCTCTCCGTCAACAGTCCTTTGTCCTGCAATTCCTCTATTACCGGTTGCATTTTATCGGTATAAAAACGTTCGCCGGCATAGCTGTCGAAAGTTATATCGAGCTTTTCGTAAATTGTTTTGACATAATCGAGCGTCAACTGCTTAAACCAATCAAACAATTCATTGGCCTCTTTATCTCCGCACTCGATAAGCCTGAAATACTCGCGGGCTTCCTTCTCCATTTCAGCGTCGGCTTCGTTGTTAAAGCGCACATAAAGGTCGTTTATTGCATGAATACCGCCCTTCTGAACTTCGTCTTTATCGCCCCAATGCTTATATGCGGCAATCAGCTTACCGAACTGGGTGCCGTAATCCCCGAGGTGATTTATGCCAACGACGTTGTAGCCGAGAAATTTGAAAATTTTATACAGAGAACCGCCTATCACGGTAGTCGAAAGGTGCCCTATGTGAAACGGCTTCGCTATATTTACAGAAGAATAATCTATGCATATCGTTTTGCCTGCGCCGATATCCGAAGAACCGTATTTTTCGCCTTCGTCCAAAATTTTTCCGATAACGCCGGCGGCAAGGCTTGTTTTGTTTACCTTGAAATTTACATAACCGTTTATCGACGAAACATTGCTTACTGTTTCGTCCGTCTCAAACGACGCGGCAAGTTTTTCGGCAATAACAACCGGAGACATACGCAAAACTTTGGCAAACTTGAAACACGGCAAAGCATAATCGCCCATTTCGGAATTCGGAGGCAATGACAGCGCCTGATAAATTTCGTCCGAAGAAACGCCTTCGATTTTCAATTTTTGAGCTATGTGAAGTTTATAATCCATATCCGTACCCTTTTACCGTAATATTTTAACACACGCGGAAATTTTTGGCAAGTAACGCGTAATTCGTTTTGATTTTTTATGTCTTTTATATTATAATTTATAAAAATACTTTATCAAGGACAAAATTCAGATATGAAATTAGGCGTAGTCGGTCTCCCGAACGTAGGCAAGTCCACTCTTTTCAATGCAATAACCCACGCGGGCGCGGAAGCGGCAAATTACCCGTTTTGCACGATAGAACCGAACGTCGGCGTCGTGGCTGTGCCGGACGAAAGACTCGATTTGCTCGGCAAACTATATAACAGCAAAAAAATCACGCCCGCAATAGTGGAATTCGTCGATATAGCGGGGCTCGTAAAAGGCGCTTCGAAAGGCGAAGGCCTCGGAAATAAATTTTTGTCGCATATCAGAGAATGCGACGCAATTGTTCACGTTGTACGCTGTTTCAAGGACGATAATATAACGCATGTAAGCAATAAAATCGATCCCGTCGAAGATATAAAGACAATAACGCTCGAACTCATTCTCGCCGATATCGAAGCCGTTAACAAACGACAAGACAGAATCCGCAACGTTGCGCGCGGCGGTTCAAACAAAGAAGCCGCTTTCGAATATGCTTTTCTCGAAAAAATAGAAAAATTTTTAAGCGAAGAAAAGCCGGCAAGGCTCTATAAATGCTCCGACGAAGAAAAACCACTCTTCGATAATCTGTTCTTGCTTACCGCAAAACCCGTAATATACGCGGCAAATATTTCCGAATTAGATATGGGAAAACCGGAAGACAAAATACCGCTCGTTGCAGACGTAAAAAAATACGCCGCCGCGGAGGGCAGCGAAGTGCTCGTTATTTGCACCAAAACAGAAGAAGAATTATCGGCTATGGAGCCGGAAGACGCAAAAATGTTTCTGAACGAGCTCGGGCTCGAAGAGAGCGGACTTAACCGACTCATTAAAAAGAGTTATGCGCTTCTGGGCCTTATCTCCTATCTGACCGCGGGCGAAAAAGAAACTCGCGCATGGACTATAACAAACGGCACAAAAGCTCCGCAAGCGGCCGGCAAAATACATTCCGACTTTGAAAAAGGCTTTATACGAGCCGAAATCGTGGATTGGCGCACTCTCTTGGATTGCGGCGGACTTATCGGCGCACGCGAAAAAGGCAAAGTTCGCTCCGAAGGCAAAGATTACGTCATCCGGGACGGCGACGTGGTACTCTTCCGCTTCAACGTATAAAACAAAAACCAAAATAAAAGTGCGGGTGTTGAACCCGCACTTTTTGCATTTGAGTTATTGTTTTATATATGTATAACCGTTTAGGGGATAAATAAGTTTAATCGTATTACTCGACCTATCAATTGTAAATACCGCCGGTTCGTCATTTGTAGAATAATAACTGCTCTTTGTGCCGTCATTATTATAATATACGGCAGAAGTTGTATACGGTTCCAATGTGAGCGTGTTATTATCGCCGAGAACGCCCTTGCCTGTCGTTGTGCTATTCGCAGTGCCCTTTTTACCTGGTGTCTGAGAAAAATCAAAAGGGAATTTCGAGTTCATTGAAAAATAGCCGCTTTCATTTATGATTAATTTTGAAACCACACCGCCGCCGGGTGTGCAATTATAAGTACCTATTAAATCGCTCCACTCGATTAATCCCTTTACGGGCTCATACGGAGTTGTAGCCTCAGTTACCGACTGAGCCGTTTGATTGAATTTAAATGTAATAACAGTCAAAGTTATTCTTCCGTTGTCGGCTATATTTACGGTAGCGGTGATTTCGGCAAAAGCTGTTAAGGCGTAATTATCTGCCGCGCTTGGTTGCGGCGTAACATCTTCGGTAAATGTAGCGTTAAGAGTGTCTTCGTCCAAGCTCCACTCGCCGGCGAACTGCCTGTTTTCGGTTTTTGCAAACAGCGCGGCACTTGTTTCATCATCCAAAAGCAGGTCAAAATTTTCACCCAACTCATATATTCCGAGAATATCGGCCGCCTCAAAATCTGTGCCGTCGTCGACGTCGCTATTTTCACCGCAAGCAGTTAAGGAAACCGTGCAAGAGAAAATCGCGACAAATGCCAAAAGAGAAATAAGAATTTTGTTTTTCATTTTTGCTCCTTTCGTGCGGTAAAAAAATAAGGTGTGCTCCCGAAAGAGCACACCGCACGGTATCTCTCACGGTTACCACACCTGCTTACAATTTCATAGCACAGCATAAACTGCCAACAAAACATAATAGAGATACACAATGCCTATGATTGTGTATGTTTTGTTGACAAAAACAGCCGATTATATCCCAAAAGACATAAAAATACTGCGCCAATATTAAATTGTAAGCTAATGTGGTAACACAAATATAACATCGGCAAAACAATTTGTCAAGAATTAATAACTCAATTGAGGAGCAAAAGATATCTGGCAATTATGCCTTTATATAAAGCAATCCTATATAAAAATCCGCGGCGAGCCGATATTCGGCTCGCCGCGGGCGAATGTCTATTTAAGATTATTTGAGTTCGGCAAAGTACTTTATCGTTCTTACCATCTGCGAGGTATACGAATTTTCGTTATCGTACCAAGCCACAACTTTCACAAGCGTAGTGCCGTCGCCCATAGGCATGCACTTTGTCTGGGTTGCGTCGAACAACGAACCATACGTCATGCCCACGATATCGCTCGAAACAATCTCTTCTTCGGTGTAACCGTAAGACGAGGACGCCGCCGCCTTCATGGCCGCGTTTACTGCCGTTGCGTCAACGTCGCCTTCGCATACGGCGATAAGCTGAGTGAGCGAACCGGTCGTTACGGGAACACGCTGAGCACAGCCATCAAGCACGCCGTTAAGTTCGGGGATAACGAGACCAATTGCCTTAGCGGCGCCGGTAGAATTGGGAACGATATTAACTGCCGCCGCTCTTGCTCTTCTCAAATCGCCTTTTCTATGAGGGCCGTCAAGAAGCATCTGGTCGCCCGTGTATGCGTGAATGGTCGTCATATAACCTTTTTTGATCTTGCAAAGTTTATTAAGAGTATCCGCCATGGGCGCAAGGCAGTTCGTTGTGCAGCTTGCGGCAGAAATAACCGTATCGCTTGCTTTGAGTATCTTCTCGTTGACGCTGAATACTACGGTAGGCAGATCGTTGCCTGCGGGTGCGGAAATAACAACTTTCTTCGCGCCTGCTTTGATGTGCGCAGAAGCCTTTTCTTTGGAGCAGTAGAAACCGGTGCATTCCAAAACAACGTCTACGTCATGCTCTTTCCAAGGCAGATTTGCGGCATCTTTTTCGGCGTAAATCTTTATCGTCTTTCCGTTGACGGTTATAGAGTCTTCACCGGCAACAACCGATTCGGCATACTTGTATCTGCCCTGTGCCGAATCATACTTCAAAAGATGAGCCAACATCTTGGGGCTGGTAAGATCGTTGATAGCTACGATTTCGTAACCGTCCGCTTCAAACATCTGTCTGAAAGCAAGGCGGCCGATACGCCCGAATCCGTTGATTGCAACTTTTACATTTGCCATAAAAATAAATTCCTCCGAAATTTAATCTCTTTTTGTCGTTAAGTATTATAACAAAACCGCCATATAAAGTCAACAGAATTTAACTAAATATCGCATCGACAAACTCAACGTCTCGTAAATTATTTTATTCATTATTCGGTTTTTATAATCTGTTTCACAATATTTATAAAATATTTTCGCAAATAGACTTGAAAATTTTTTCCCAATCAATTATACTTATTTAAGGTAGATGATTTACCTATAAAAATTAATATGATTCGGAGGTTTTTATGGCGTTGGTTTCGGCAAAAGAAATGCTGGAAAAAGCAAGAGACGGCAAATATGCCGTAGGTCAGTTCAACATAAACAATCTTGAATGGACTAAATCCATTTTACAGACTGCGGAAGAATTGAAATCGCCTGTTATTCTCGGCGTATCCGAGGGCGCAGGCAAATATATGACGGGGTTCAAGACGGTTGCGGCTATGGTATCCGCAATGTTGGAATGTCTCAACATAACCGTTCCGGTGGCGTTGCATCTGGATCACGGCACGTATGAAGGATGCTATAAGTGTATCGAAGCGGGATTTTCTTCGATTATGTTCGACGGCTCCCACTTCCCTATTGCCGAAAACGTTGAAAAGACTAAGGAACTCGTAGCGGTATGCAAGAAAAAAGGGTTGAGCCTTGAAGCGGAAGTCGGCGCTATCGGCGGCGAGGAAGACGGCGTCATCGGAAAAGGCGAATGTGCCGATCCCGAAGAATGTAAAAAAATTGCAGATCTCGGCGTTACGATGCTTGCCGCAGGCATAGGCAACATTCACGGCAAATATCCCGCGGATTGGCCCGGTCTGAGCTTTGAAACGCTTGCGGCCGTCAAGGTCAAAGTCGGCAACATGCCCTTGGTTCTTCACGGCGGCACGGGTATCCCCACGGATATGATCAAAAAGGCAATTTCCCTCGGAGTTGCTAAAATAAACGTAAATACCGAATGTCAGCTCTCTTTCCAGGCGGCGACAAGAAAGTACATCGAAGAAGGCAAAGATCTCGTAGGCAAGGGCTTCGATCCGAGAAAACTTCTCGCTCCCGGCGCACAGGCAATCAAAGACACCGTTAAAGAAAAAATGGAAATTTTCGGTTCTATCGGTAAAGCATAACAAATCAAACCTCCGCGTTCTGCGGAGGTTTATTTTTTTATTATCTGCGCAAACTTGACTTATGAAAAAGTATTTGAAGGCGCTTTTATTCCTTATTCCGCTCTGCCTTGTTATTCTTTGCTCATGCAAACCCATTCAAGACAGTTCAATCAAATCAATAACCCGCCCGTATGTGGCGCAGTACGAATGTATCGAAGCAAAACTCGGCGAAACAAATCTTTTGGACGATTACGAATATGTGCGCATAATCCTTTTGGACAACAGCGACATGGAATTGAACTACAAGCAAAAAAACAGAGGCGTTCACTCCGCGAACGGGAAATATTCATTTGACGAAGAAACGCATGAAATTACGGCGGAAATAGGTATTCTCGGCTATAAATTCAAAGAAAAAACCATAATTGAAAACGGAGAATTTCTGATAAAGAAAACCGTGAGAAACAGAGAACTTGTGCTGAAATTCAAAAATATTTAAAATAACGCCGTCGCAGATTTTCTGCGACGGCGTTGAACTATTCTTGTTTCCCGCTATCGGTGTTCTCCTTGTCTTCTTCCTTTTTGCGTTGCTCGTAAAAAATTTTCTGTATTTTTAAAGTTATAAAATGTCCGGCAACGCCGCAAGCCGCGCCGATCAACATTCCGGCGAGTACGTCGGACGGATAATGCAAGCACAAATAAATGCGCGAGCATGCAACCAGAAGCGCCACAAAAAACGCGGGCAAACTTTTCAACTTATATCTGAACGCCAATGCCGTCGCCGCCGCAAACAATGAAGCCGTATGTCCGGAAGGAAATGACGAATCCGTGGGTATGCGCACAGAAATGCTGCTATAAAACGCCTTGATATCCGGCCACTCCGTCCAAGGTCGAGGTCGGTTTACCGACATTTTAAGTATCACGTTAACTATAAGAACATCCAGAATAAGCGATACGGCTACCGCTACTCCCGCCCAACGCGTCTTTTTGAATATAAGCAAAATCAACGCAAGAGCAATTGCACCGGCGCCGAATTCGCCTATATAAGTTACGTACTTCATAATATAATTGAGCCACGTTTGACTATGAAACGTGGCGGCAAACCATTGTAAAATCTTTAAATCCATAGATTATTCGGGCTTATAATTACCCGTTATCTCCTCCATTCCCTCATCGCCTGCGGTCTGCGCTTCGGTCAATACGTCGTCAATGGTTATCTGACTGTCGTCCTGATTAGTTCCGAACATAATGCGCGCGGTTTCTTCGTCATACGCGGCAAAATCATACTCCATTTTTGCAAGATTTTTGTCGGCGTACATATCTTCGATACTGTGCTGCAACTTCTGCTGTTTGTTTCTCGAAACAAAAAACATAATTACAAATATCAAAAACACCAGCAAGAAAACGCCGCCTACCGATATCGCTATAATTATTTTTACATCCAAACCCATACGGCCACCAATTTTATAATTTTATTCTACAACGTCCGCAAAAATAAGTCAAGTTTTAATTTGCATTTATCGTCGCAATGTCGTATAATAAACACATAGTTGAATTTTGACGAGGAAAAACATATGGCGACTGACAAAAGAGTTATTAAAACGCAAGCGAATATTAAAACAGCTTTTATGAAACTTGCCTCCGACTTGCCGGTAAATAAAATTTCGGTATCGGATCTTACCGCGCAAGCGCTTATAAACCGCTCCACTTTTTATCTGCACTATAACGATGTGTGGGCCGTTGCCGAAGATATCGAGCGAGACATAACCGAAAGCATAAGTTCTTGCATAGATGAATTTCATATAGCGGATATCTACGGCTCAACATACAAAATGTTTTCGAGCCTTACCGCAAAACTCGAAGACAACCCGACTTTAAAGAGATATATCATATATTCCAAAAACTCCGCTTACCTTACGGAAAGGCTTAAAAATATTTTAGCCGAAAAAACCGTGTCTGCCATACATGCAAAATTCCCGTCCATACAGACAAACAAAATAATTTATCAACTCTCTTTCGCAGCTTCCGGAATTATAGACAGCTACATAAAATGGTCACGCACGGGCGGCGTTTCGTTTGACGAATTATTGAGCGACGTAAGCGCGATAA
The DNA here is from genome assembly GCA_947628505.1 of uncultured Clostridia bacterium. Taxonomy (GTDB): domain Bacteria; phylum Bacillota; class Clostridia; order Christensenellales; family Borkfalkiaceae; genus Coproplasma. Next base: position 92,402 of record CANRAD010000001.1, on the reverse strand, counting down.
CAGAATACATAGTTAAAAGAGTTACTACTTGATTAAAAGAGTCGATATTTAAAAAGGCAGATTTTTATCTGCCTTTTACTTTTCATAAACGCGGGCAATAATAAATATAATTTTATTGCTATGAAAAAAATCTTATTTTGCGGCGGCGGCAGCGCCGGACATGTTATACCGAACCTCGCGATCATAGAAGATCTCAAAAACAAGTACGAATGTGTTTACGCCGGAACGGACGGAATAGAAAAAAATCTCTGTGCGGAACACGGCATAACGTTTTACGAATGTCCCGCCGTAAAACTTGTGCGCGGGAAATTTTTCAAAAATCTTGCCTTGCCTTTTAAACTGATAAAATCCGTAAATTCGGCGGGTAAGATTCTCGATAGCATAAAACCGGACTTGATATTCTGCAAAGGCGGGTATGCATGCGTACCGCCCGCCATTGCGGCAAAAAAGCGTGATATCCCCGTCATTGCGCATGAATCCGATTTAACCGCCGGACTTGCAAACAAATTTATAGCCAAAAGATGCAAAAAGGTTTTAACTTCGTTTCCCGCGACGGCAAAGCAATTCGATATCGGAATATGCACCGGTTCTCCCATGCGCGGAAATATATTTTACGGCGATAAACTTAAAGCGCGCGAAACTTTCGGACTTGACATGCGACCTACGATTCTCGTTCTCGGCGGAGGAAGCGGCTCAAAAATCATTAACGAGAATTTGCGTAAAATTATTCCCACTATATGCAGACATTATAACGTTCTGCACATCTGCGGCAAAGGCAATTACCTTAACTCCAATATATACGGATATAAGCAAATCGAATTTTCCGAGGATATGGGAAAAATTTACGCCTGCGCGGACGTCGCCGTTTCAAGATGCGGTTCAAATACCGCATTCGAACTTCTTGCTCTTAAAATCCCCACTTTGTTTATTCCCCTTGCAAATTCGGCGAGCCGCGGAGATCAGATAAAAAACGCCGATTATTTCAAAAGTCTGGGACTGTGCAATGTATTGAACGAAAGCGACCTCACTCCCGATACCCTTTATAACGAAACGATTAAACTTTTAAAAGACGGCAAACTAAAAGCCGCTCTCAACGGTTCAAACGTTAAAAGCGGCAATGAAAACATAATAAGAGAAATCATAAATACGATTCGATAACTATTTTGATGCCTATCGCAATAAGCACGAGTCCCCCTATTATTTCGGCGACGCTTGCTTTTTTGCGAAACAGTTTCCCGACCTTTATTCCGATTATTATCCCGCAAAATGCGATTACGAACGTAACTACTCCTATAATCGCCACGCTCACCCACGCCCACAGCTGAGTATTCTCCAAACCTTCCAGCATGGCGTTTAAACTGAACCCAACGGCGAGCGCGTCAATGCTTGTAGCTATGCCCTGAACGAGCACCTCAACAACCGAAAATTTCTTCGGTTTCAACTCCTCTTCCGTCGCCTTTAACTCTTTTATGCCGTCGAAACACATTTTCCCGCCGATAAATACAAGCAAGGCAAAGGCAATCCAATGGTCAAAAGCCGCTATCTGGTCCAAGAACAAAAGGCCGACGTAAAAACCGATAATAGGCATAAAAGCCTGAAATAGGCCGAAAGTCAAAGGAATTGCAACGGTTTTGCCCTTATTAAGATTGCGATAAACCATACCGTCGCATATTGAAACGGCAAAAGCGTCTGCCGCCAATGATACGCCGGACAAGAATACCGAAATAAAAATCGCAAAAGTCATAAAATTATTATAACATACTCGTAAAGTATTGTAAATATAATTGAGTTACAAAAAGAGCACGAAAGATTCGTGCTCTTTTTGGAGCAGGTGACGGGAGTCGGACCCGCCGAAATCAGCTTGGGAAGCTGACGCCATACCGATAGGCGACACCTGCATTTTTGAAAAACGGGGCAAAAATAATTCTTTTGCCCCGCTATGGTTGAGGTGACGGGACTTGAACCCACGACCTTCTGGTCCCTAACCAGACGCGCTACCAAACTGCGCTACACCTCATCTTCAAAACAGCAATATAAATTATACTGAAATTGCAAAAAAATGCAACCTCTTTTAATATGTTTTATAAAAAATTTTATAATCGCAAGTTATATTCAACGGATTTGCCAGTTCCCGTCGACCACATATTTGTACGTAGTCAACTCCCGCAACCCCATAGGTCCGCGCGCGTGGAGTTTTTGGGTGGATATACCCATTTCGCAGCCAAACCCGAATTCCCCGCCGTCGGTAAAGCGCGTTGACGCATTGACGTATACCACCGCGCTGTCTACTGAACGCTTGAAAAATTCGGCGTTTTTGACGTCCTCGGTTATGATGCAGTCGCTATGCCCCGTAGAATGTTCCGATATGTGATTTACGGCAGATTTGACGTCGTCGACAATTTTAACCGCCAAAATATAATCGAGAAATTCCGTATCGAAATCGTCCGAAGACGCTGAATTGCAGAATTTTCTTTGTCCCAAAATTTCCGCCGATTTCACATCGAGAAGAAATTGCACCGGATTTGCCCTTCCCTTGGTAAGTTTATCATACAAGGCCGGCAAAAATTCAACGGCGATATCCGAATGAACCAGACATACCTCCATTGCGTTGCAGACCGAAGGTCTGCTGCATTTTGCGTTTTCTATTATTGTGAGAGCCTTATTCAAATCCGCGGAACCGTCCACATATACATGACATATGCCCGTACCGGTTTGTATGCACGGCACTTTTGCATTTTCGACGCACGACGAAATAAGATTTTTCCCGCCGCGTGGAATCAGCAAATCCACATAGCCGACGGCTTTCATAAGTTCATAGGAGCTCTCCCTTGACGTATCTTCTATAAGATTTATGAGACTTTTTGAAATTCCGGCTTTTTTCAAGCCTTTTTTCATCGCCGCCACAATAGCCCGAGCAGAACAAAACGCCTCTTTGCCTATACGCAAAACGCAGACGTTTCCGCTCTTCAAGGCAAGCGCGGCGGCATCCGCGGTTACGTTCGGACGGCTCTCGTATATTATCGCGACAACGCCGAAAGGCACCGAAACTCTCTTTATTTTAAGCCCGTTCGGACGGACTATATCTTCAAGCACATTGCCCACGGGATCCGGCAATTTAGCTACTTCGCGAAGTCCGGACGCCATGGCCAATATTCTCTCTTCGTCGAGGCGAAGTCTGTCAAGCATTACTGCCGAAATACTTCCCTGCGCGTTTTTGACGTCTTCCGCATTGGCTTTGAGTATCAGAGGAATGTCGCCCTCTATTGCAACCGCCATATTTATCAACGCGGAATTTTTCTGTTCGCTTGACATAAGCGCCGCAAAAGTCTTTGCGGCCTTTGCATTTTTCAAAATCTCGGAAGTCGTCATCTGGATTTAAACCTCGTACCGACGTTTTCTCCCGTCGCCGCGCCGTATAGCAACTCCGGACGCGAGCCGTTTGCAATTATCATCTCAATCCCCGAGCGCATACATTTTTCCGCCGCGACAAGTTTGGTAACCATTCCGCCCGTGCCCAAAGCAGAACGCCCCTCGCCGGCATAACTTAAAACGTCTTCGATTTTGTCGACAACGGATATAAACCGCGCATTGCCGTCCTTATGAGGATCTGCGGTATACAGCCCGTCTATATCCGATAAAAGCACAAGCAAATCGGCTTTTACGATGACCGAAACTATTGCGGCAAGAGTGTCGTTATCGCCGACGGAAATAATCTCTTCGGTGGAAACGGTGTCGTTTTCATTTATAATCGGTATTGCTCCGAGTTCAAGCAGTCTGAAAAGCGTATCGCCTATATGCGAACGGCGTTTCGAATTTTCGACGTCCTCTCCCGTTATGAGCACCTGCGCTACCGTATGTCCGTATTCGCCGAAAAATTTATCGTAAATATACATAAGCTCGCATTGCCCGGCGGCGGCCGCCGCTTGTTTTGTGGGCATATCCGAGGGCCTTTCCTTTAACCCAAGTTTATTTATTCCCATTCCTATAGCGCCGGAAGAGACCAGAATAATTTCGTTGCCTGCATTCCTGAGATCGGATATGACCTCGCATAGCCGCTCAACTCTTTTAATATTCAGTTTACCGGTTGCGTGCGTCAAAGTCGAAGTCCCGACTTTTACGACAAGTCGCATATGGATACCTCGCGCAAATAATTTATTTTTATTATTTTCTTTGTAATTATATTATATTACGGCCGTTCAGTCAAACATAAATAGAGCCCAAACAACTTTGACGGTATATTTGGCTTCCGAAAACTGCTACAACATATTCGGACAATCAAAAGCGGCGAGCGCATTTGTTGCGCTCGCCGCCGTAATTTTATTTTTTTATACGACGCCATGCGCCATCATTGCATCCGCAACCTTTATAAATCCGGCTATATTCGCACCCATTACATAATTGCCCTCATAGCCGTATTCCTTTGCCGCATTGTCGATATTATGATAGATATTTACCATAATATTTTTGAGCTTGGCGTCGACTTCTTCGAACGACCAGAACATTCTTCCGGACGACTGCGCCATTTCAAGCGCAGACGTCGCAACGCCGCCCGCATTAGCCGCTTTCGCGGGAAGGAATACAACTTTTGCGTTCTGGAATACCGCAATAGCTTCAAGCGTTGAAGGCATATTCGCTCCTTCCGCAACATATTTAACGCCGTTGGCTACAAGAATTTCGGCAGATTCTTTGTCGATTTCGTTTTGCGTTGCGCAAGGAAGAGCTATGTCGCAGGGAATTGTCCAAATGCCTTTGCATCCGACATGATATTCGGAACCCGGAACTCTCTCGGCGTACTCCTTTATTCTGCCGCGCTTTACTTCTTTTATATCTTTGACCACGTCGAGCTTAATGCCGGAAGGATCATAAATATAGCCGTTCGAATCGTACATTGCCACAACTTTCGCGCCGAGGCTCTGCGCTTTCTGGCATGCATATATCGCCACATTTCCGGAGCCGGATATAACAACTGTTTTGCCTTTGAAACTATCGCCGCGCATTTTAAGCGCTTCTTCGGTTATATAAACAAGTCCATAGCCTGTGGCTTCGGTTCTTACAAGGCTACCGCCATAAGAAAGGCCCCTTCCGGTAAGCACTCCGACGTGTTCGTCGCGTATTCTCTTATATTGACCGAAGAGATAACCGATCTCTCTGCCTCCTACGCCTATGTCGCCGGCGGGCACGTCCGTATCGGCGCCTATATGGCGATAAAGTTCAGTCATAAAACTTTGGCAGAACGCCATTATCTCTCTATCGCTCTTGCCTTTCGGATCGAAGTTGGAGCCGCCTTTGCCGCCGCCTATGGGAAGTCCGGTAAGACTGTTTTTAAGAATTTGTTCAAGTCCGAGGAACTTGATTATAGAAAGATTGACCGAAGGGTGAAACCTGAGGCCGCCCTTATAAGGGCCTATTGCGCTGTTGAACTGAACGCGATAGCCTTTATTCACGCGAACTTTGCCTTTGTCGTCAACCCAAGGCACACGGAACATAATAACTCTTTCGGGCTCAACAAATCTTTCCAGAAGCCCCGCCGCTTCGTATTCGGGATGTTTTTCTACGACCGGTTCGAGCGTGGTAAGAATTTCCGTAGCCGCCTGATGAAACTCGGGCTCATTGGGATTTTGCTTTTTGAGATTCTTCAATACTCTTTCTACGTACTTCATAAATACTCCTTTAAAATTATGTTGATTTATAATTAAAATTTATAAATATTATAACATACGCTTAACTTTTAATCAATTCAATGAACTGCGCATAGATATTACTATTGTTTATACCACATATAAGCTGAAATTATAAATATGCGCGTTGTGAAAACGGTAAAACCTATATCCGGTGCGCGCTCACAGCGTTATTTATTCCGTAATACATAAAATTAATTTATGCGATATTTCTTATTTGCCGCAAAAACACTTGATTTTTTCTGTTAAATTTAATATCATTAAATGGCTTGGCTGAAATACCGAGCGGCAATGCAGAGATGGCTGAGCGGTTTAAGGCGCACGATTGGAAATCGTGTGGCGGCTAATACCCGTCCGGAGGTTCAAATCCTCTTCTCTGCGCCAAAACAGGTAAGGTACTTTTGTGCCTTACCTGTTTTGATTTTTCGCATAATGAGAGATTTGAAGAGAGGTAAGAAAAACTCTGTTTTCGCCGGTCGGCGGACTCTACCGCCGACTTGGCAGCCCTCGGCTTGGGCTGTCAACCGTGCGCGCCGCACAAGGCGCAAATCCTCTTCTCTGCGCCAAAAAGGGACGTAAGTTGAACAAACTTGCGTTCCATTTTCTATGCAAAAAGCGAGGACAAAACCGCCCTCGCCTGTAATTTTTGTTACTACTTATTTTTAGATAACTCATAACTATTATCTATAAATTCGTATATTTCATTTATGTCAACAGAGCCATCAAGTTTTATAGTTATCCAATGTTTTTTATTCATATGATAACCTGCAAAGTATCTATAATTATCAACTATATTTTCTATTCTATTTGGTTCCAATAATAAATCAATAATCTCAATACTTCCTTTTTCTTTAATTCCTATTTTTGCTTTTTCAACTACAAGCAATGCTCCATACCATTTGTTATTACTCTTATTTCTCCATATAGCATTATTAGGAAATTTGTCCCATAAATACTCCAACTCATCATCATATTTTTGTTTTACATATTCAATAATCAGGTTAGCATATTCACTTTTAAATATGTATTTAGAACAGCAATTATTTTTTACTTTTTCAATAATCTTATTATATTCTTCTCTTATTTTTACTACAAATTCCCCTGTTGCGCTTGAAATATTGTAGAGTATAAATTTCTCATTTGTTGAAAGCTCTATCACATCGGAGTTTATAACATTATTCGTATCTATCTTTATAATCAAAGAAAATTGATTGCACATAATTTTAGTTTCATATTTATAGTAACTACTTTCTTGAACAAACCCTAATTGTAATAATTTTTGAAAATCTATTTTTAAATCTTTTAATATTACTTTATCTTCCATATATCATTCCTCGCCAAATTCCTGTTTATCACCCCCATTATATCACAGCGGCAAAGAGAAAATCAAGCGGGTAGAAAGCTGTTTGGCATTTAGGCGTGAGTTTGTCTTGACAAGCGCGCGGCGCGCCACATTCCATATAGCGCGCATTTTTATCGGGAAAGATTAGTGCACAGTATGCGATAATATATTAACGTAAAAAAATTTGAGTTGACAAAAATTTTTGCGGTGATATAATTTAATTTATTATGAAAGTGATTAAAAAGCAAAGAAACAGCAGAATGTGCATTATGTGCGGATTGGATAACCCTTACGGAGTTAAAGCGCCTTTCTATACCATGGAAGACGGAAGCGTGGCAACAATTTTCAGCTATCGCGAACAGCATCAAAGTTATCCCGGACGCGTCCACGGCGGACTTATTACCGCAATGCTCGACGAAATGGGTTTGAGAGCTCTTTGGGCATGCGAAGGCGAAGAAAAAACTTACGGCGTTACCATATCGCTCGAAACCAAATACAGAAAACCCGTCCCCTATGACGTCGAGCTTATCGGATGCGGTAAAATAATCAAAGATACGGGCAATTTTCTCACCGCCGACACAAAAATTCTCAATAAAGACGGACAAGCGCTTGCAACCGGCATAATCAAATACATAAAGCTCGATCCGCAGAAAATACAACCCGGAGTTATAACGCACGAGGAAATGTGTTATTTGATTGACGACGGCGTTAAAAATATAGACATATAATTTAATCCCCGCGCACAAATGTCCGCGGGGATTATAATTTTATTTATATCATATAACTCTTATGACAGCCGCCACTTCCGTTCCGCGGTTGTCTTTTTTAATGGCCGCCACAGCCTTGTTTACGGCATCTTCATGCGTGCTGTGCGTAACGATTATCAGTGGAACTTTGCCTTTTTGAATATCGGCAATATCGCTGTCCTGAATGACCTGCGCCACGCTTATACCGTATTTACTGAAAATCGCGGTAAGTTTTGAAAGCTCGCCCGCTCTGTCCTCGGCTTTAAAGCGGATATAATATACGCCGCTGAAATTCTTTATAAACTTTGTGTTGGGTTTGGCTTTTTCAGTATTGTCAAAGGGCGAATATCTGTGCTGAGGGTGAGTGGCGCAATAAATTATATCGCCCACGATAGCGCTGCCGGTAGGATAGGCGCCTGCTCCTCTGCCGTACAACATTACGTCTTCGACGCTGTCGCCTGTGAGATATACGGCATTAAAGCTGTCGTTCACGCTCGAAAGCGGATGGTCTTTGCTTACAAAAGCCGGATGCACCCTGACTTCTATTCCGTTCTTGCCGCACCTGCCGATTGCGAGAAGTTTTATAACGTATCCGAGTCTTTTTCCGTAAGCTATATCAAGCGGAGAAATTTCGGTTATGCCCTCTCGGTAAATTTCCGTATAAGGTATCTTGGTATGGAAAGCAAGGCTTGAAAGAATGGAAAGTTTGTAAACCGCGTCGTATCCCTCCACATCGGACGTGGGATCGGCTTCGGCATAACCGAGTTTCTGAGCTTCTTTCAACACTTGGTCATATGAAGCTCCGCCGTTTGACATCTTCGTAAGTATATAATTGGTAGTGCCGTTTATTATACCGGTTATAGAAGTAAAGCGGTTGCCCTGCAAATTATCCAGCATTGCGCGTATTACGGGTACTCCGCCGACGCATGTGGCTTCGTAGAACAGCCCCACTTTATTATGTCGGGCGGCTTTTTCAAGCTCGTGGCTGTATTTGCAAAAAAGTTCTTTGTTTGAAGTAACAACGGACTTGCCTGAGCCTATGGCCGCAAGAACAAAAGATTTCGCCGGCTCGACTCCGCCCATTACTTCGACGACTATATCCACGTCCGGATTAGAGCAAACCTCGCCTATGCTGCTCGCTATTTTATTCTCATCGACGCCGAGTTCCAAAGCGCGTTCACGACGGAGTTCAAGCACGCTTTCCACAGAAATATCCACTCCGTATACCTGCTTGTAAAACTCCCTGTGTTCGGTGATTATTTTATAAGTCCCGCCGCCTACAACTCCAAGTCCGAGAATCGCCACGCCTACTTTCTTCATTTCAAGCCTCCGCGCTGTTGATTTTGTATAGATAATTAAGCCCTTCGAGCGTAAGAAGTTTGTCGACCACGTCAATACATGAAACTTCGTTTGCGATAACTTCCGAAAAACCGCCCGTCGCTATTACTTTAAACTCGAAATCGGAATATTCGCGCTTTATCTTCTTTACGATATACTCCACAAGTCCGGCAAACCCGAATACTATGCCCGACTGCATATTTGTAACGGTATTGGTTCCGACCGCTGTTTTAGGCCGTTCTATCTCCACTCTCGGAAGTTTGGCCGTACCGTTTACCAAACTGTCGAGCGAGCCTTTTATCCCAGGCGCGATAACGCCGCCTATGAATCGGCTTTTATCGTCGATTACATTAAACGTCGTAGCCGTTCCGAAATCTATTATTATGAGCGGATAACCGTATTTACGGACAGCGGCGACATTATTTACCACTCTGTCGGCGCCCACCTCTTTCGCGTCGTCGACGCGCATATTCAACCCCGTTTTTATCCCTGGGCCGAGCATAATGGGTTTTACTTTGAGATATACCGCGCACATCTTTTCAAGCGTATAATCAAGCTGAGGAACCACAGAAGAAATTATTCCGCCTTTGAATCCGGCGGAGTTCAAACCGTTGTTCGCAAGAATAGTCAACAACTGTCCGCCGTATTCGTCCGAAGTTTTTTTAAGGTCCGTCGCAACCCTGAAACTCAGTTTGAGAATATCGTCTTCGAATATAGCGAATTTTATATTGGTATTACCTACATCCAGACAAATTATCATTTATTTACACTCTGCGCTTTCAACCGCATTCAAGCAGTCGTTCTTTTCTTTATCCTGGAATAAAAGTTTATCCGACCTTTTGAGAGCCACTTTCATCGTTCGCACGTATATAGGAACGAGAACGGCGCAACATGCCATTTCTATGGGGCTGTTGAGAACTATCGCCGCCATAAACATCGCGCTGAAAGCGTCTCCGCCGAACGCCCAAAGCATCAACAGAACCAATACGGTATTTGTAATTGCTCCGAATACCCCGCCTATGGCCGCCGGAATCGTTTCTCTCAACATTATGTTCGATTTTTTACTTAAAGGCAATTTGCCTTTCTTCTCGCGCGAAGCAAGCAGTTTGCTTATGATAAATGAGACGAAATGATAAACCCAATAGGCCACTACACCCACAAGCACTCGAGGAATAACGGATACAAGCGGATTTATAAATGGCAAATCCGCGAAAATAACCGCGAGCAAAAAAGAACATAAGCCGAAAATCGTTCCGCCCACAAACTCTTCTTTCCAATCGCCGTATAAGCATAACGCAACCGCCAATGGCAAAGCCAAAAATGCGGGAGTTATATGCAAAATACCCATAAACACAACGCTTTCGAGGGTAAAAACCACCATCAAAAGCGCGACCATTATACCGAGAAACGCGATATAATGCGCTTTATCTTTCTTCATAATACCTCCGTCGGGTTCCGTACCGGATACCCGCAGTTCAAAAAATTGTTTATTTTCAGTGCGGTCGGATTAACATAATATCCGCCGCCGGACCGAAGTTACTGAATTATTATAACAACTCCGCTTGATTTTTGCAAGCGATTAGGCGAGTTGTAACATTTTGGCGTGAAAATAAATATTATTTAGTATGTACATAACTGCATGCGGATCACAAAATTTTACATACCGCAATGCAGCAGATATCTAAGGAGGAAAATTATGAACATTTTTTCGCAGTGCGGCGGCAATAACAATTGTCTTTGGATTTTAATCCTTCTGCTCCTTGCGGCAAGCGGCAGCAGCTGTAACGGACTTGAGGGTGTTCTCTCGGGTAGCTGTATTCCCATTCTTGTGGCATTGCTTTACAGTATGTGGAAAAACGGCACGCTCGCGAATCTGCTGTGCGGCAACGGCGGCAACAGCGGTTGCGGTTGTAACTGAATTAAAAAGGGGTTGCTTCAAGCAACCCCTTTAACTTTTCTTTTTTATTCCGTCAAATCATCTGTTCGAAAGCGGCTATTTCCTGAATAAGCGTGCTGACGCCCTCGCTCACGCATTTATGATAAAGCACAAAATAATTGTAGCCGCACACCAAAGCGTCCAAAAGCTCTACATTCTCGGATTTTATCGCAAAGGAAATTTGCGTCAGTATAGCCGCTCCGCTCTCCTTGTCGTCTTCGGGAATGTTGCACCCGGAAATATAGTTTTTTTCTTCCGAAATCGCAAGATTGATGGCGGAAATCAAACCGGCCTTCGTCGAGTTGTCGACGTTGACGTTCGGAATGGTCATCTGCGAAGGTTTTGAAAGTTCTTCGCGAAAAATCTGCACTATGGCGTCCTGCAAACTTTTGATTATCAGATTGCAAAAAGCCTGATAACTTGCGAAATAACTGCCGTCTTCGGGAAAATATATTCTCAAAAATTCGTTAAAATTGAGCGTATCTTTATCAAATTCAACGAGAAGACAGAAAATAAACGCCAACCTTTGCCCGACGGTTTGGGGAAGGACTATATAACTGCGCCTGAACATGCCGTCGCTGACGTTTACCAAACACTTCTTTTTCACGAGAGGATAATTGAAATCCTTTGTTACCGCGTCAAAAAGATTATACAGTTCGGGGCTGTTGACGATACACTTCAAAAGGTCTTTTATTTTCGTCGTGGCCATTATGAATTTGCATTTTTTCAACTCTTCGCATTTATTCAAAAAATTCTGAATTTGTTCTTTGGTATCGCTCATTATGAATTCACCTTTGCTTTGATTGTAGTTATTATAGCATACATTATTACAAAATTAAATTAATTTTGAGAAAAAATCTTGATTTTAATAAAATTATTATGTATAATGATTAGGAATTTTGCATTTTTTAGACATTAATATAAAATTATGTTGAATACAGGCGAAACCTCTACCAACAAATTAATAATATTATTCGTCTTCGATAAAATGGAAAGCGCGCTTTCCGAAAGAACCATCGTGGATATGTGCTCCTCTTCGAATAGCTGGATGGGATATATGGACTGCGTAAATATAATCCATAAACTTATCGACGATAATTTTATCTATGCCGTCAACGAGGATGAAGATCCGCTCTATACAATCACGCCCGACGGCAGGGAAACTCTTGCAAATTTCTATATAAACATACCAAAGAGCGTCAGAGAAGAAATTTCGATTTTCGTAAAGAAAAACAGCGCCAGATACCGTAACCGCCAAGAGTGCAGAAGCGACTACTTTCAGAACATGGACGGCACGTTTACCGTTTCGCTTAAAATCCTTGCCCCGGTCCAGCCGATTCTGGAATTGAAATTTGTCGTACCCGACAAGAAAACAGCCAAAGCGATATATAAAAAATGGGAAGAAAAAGCGGCGGACCTCTACTCGGTTATCTATGAGAACCTCTGCGATTGATTATTTTGGGTTATTCTTCTCCCCATTGCACTGACAAAATAGCGACTATATTATAAAAAACGGGCTTATGCCCGTTTTTTTATATTTCTTCGAGAATCGAATAATATTCGGTCATATCACCGTTCAAATCCAGATAAAAGCATCTGCCGTGATATCCTTCGGATGAGTTGAACCTCGAAATGTTAAAACCGCTATGGCCTTTGTTTACTTCGACGAGCAATTTTTCGTATGCCATATCGTTAAATCGGCAAACCCCGTCAAAAACAAATTCAACCCATATTCCATTTTTCATGGCTTCAAGCGTTTCGGCGTTTAAACTGACGCCGAACGCAGGCATCAACCGCGAGCCTTCAATCATTTTTTCAAAGCCGTTCAAAATAACTTCAAATTGCTTTTCTTTGCATATATATTGATATTTTTCACCGTTGCGATATACATTTATCTGCTCTGCCTCTTTAAATATCGAGTTAAAATCGTTATCCACAAAAACCACCATAAACTATATTTTTTGTGCTTTTCCGGAAATATATTCGTCAATTGCCGCCGCCGCGGATTTCCCCGCGCCCATTGCGAGAATTACCGTTGCGGCGCCCGTTACGGCATCTCCTCCCGCATATACTCCGGCTTTTGATGTCTTTCCGGTTTTCTCTTCTGCGATTATTCCGCCGTGATTATTGACTTGCAGTCCCTCGGTGGTATTTTTAATAAGCGGATTCGGACTTGTGCCGATAGCCATGATGACGCAATCGACGTCAATCGTATATTCGCTCCCTTTAATTTCTACGGGGCGGCGTCTGCCCTTTTCATCCGGTTCGCCAAGCTCGCATTTCACTACTTTTATTCCTGTTACAAAACCGTTGCGGGGATCTCTTCTGTCGTCCGGATTGACATATCCGAGGATTTCCACGGGATTGCAAAGAACTTTGAATTCGATGCCTTCCTCCTCGGCATGTTCAACCTCTTCTCTTCTTGCCGGCAACTCCTCCATCGAGCGGCGATAGACAATATAAACTTTTTCCGCTCCGAGTCGCAGCGCCGTGCGCGCGGCGTCCATAGCCACGTTGCCTCCGCCGACTACGGCAACTTTTTTTGCTCTCATAACGGGCGTATGCGAGCCGCTTTTATAAGCATACATCAAATTTGCACGCGTCAGGAACTCATTGGCGGAATATACGCCTTTAAGGCTTTCGCCCGGTATACCCATAAATCTCGGCAACCCTGCTCCCGAACCCATGAAAACCGCCTCGTAACCCTCTTTGAACAATTCGTCAACGGTAAGCGTTTTGCCTATTACGACATTGGTTTGCACGTCGACGCCGTATTTTTTCAGCGTTTCAACTTCTTTTTGCACTATACTCTTGGGAAGTCTGAACTCCGGTATACCGTAAACAAGCACGCCGCCTGCCGTGTGCAAAGCCTCAAATACCGTTACTTTATATCCTTTTTTCGCCAAATCCCCGGCGCAAGTAAGTCCGGAAGGGCCGGAACCTACTACCGCCACTTTATGTCCGTTAGGCGAAGGCGTCTGAGGTTCGCCGACAAAATTCTTATTGTGGTAATCGGCCGCGAATCTTTCGAGCCGGCCTATACCTACGGGCTCGAATTTTATGCCGAGCGTGCACCTGCTCTCGCACTGAGTTTCCTGCGGGCAGACTCTGCCGCAAACGGCCGGCAACGACGAGCTTTCGGAAATAACTTTGTAAGCTCCTTCAAAATCGCCTTTCTTGATTTCCGATATGAAATCGGGAATGGATATATTTACCGGACAGCCGTCGACGCAAGGTCTGTCTTTGCAATTCAAGCAACGTTGAGCTTCCGCAATCGCGATTTCTTCGGTGTAGCCGAGAGCAACCTCGTTAAAGCTATGCACTCTGACGGACGGCTCCAACACCGGCATAGGATGTTTTTCACGTTGAAAAGCCATACCTTACAAAACCTCCTTTTTAAAGAGATTACAGAAATTTTCCCTTTCTGCTTTTTCGAATTCGGCATACATGGAAGATCTCGCCATCGCCTCGTCGAAGTCGACCTCGAACCCGTTAAAATCCGGGCCGTCCACGCATGCAAACTTTGTTTTGCCGCCTACCGTCAATCTGCAACCGCCGCACATTCCCGTACCGTCTATCATAATGGGATTCATTGAAACTGTCGTGGGAATATTATAAGGCTTAGTGGTTGCGGCTACGAATTTCATCATGATAAGCGGACCGATGGCAATCACTTCGTCGTATCTTTCGCCGCTTTCGATGGCTTCTTTAAGAGGTTCCGTTACAACTCCCCGTCTGCCGTAACTTCCGTCGTCGGTCATGATTGTGAGTTTATGGGAACAATCGGCAAATTCTTTTTCGAGGATAAGCAAATCCTTATTGCGGAAACCTATTATGGAATGTACTTCGGCGCCGAGTTCGAAAAATTTGCGCGCCACAGGCCAGGCAATTGCGCATCCTACGCCGCCGCCTACTATGCAGACTTTCTTTATACCTTCCGTTCGCGTCGCGCATCCGAGAGGTCCGACAAAATCGGAGATATACTCGCCCTCGTTTTTCTTATCGAGAGCCATGGTTGTAGCTCCCACAATCTGAAATATTATCTTTACGGTTCCGGCCTTTCTGTCATACCCGGCAACCGTCAAGGGAATTCTCTCTCCGTCGTCGTCTACTCTTAAAATTATAAATTGTCCGGCCTCCGCTTTATTAGCAACAAGAGGCGCCTCGATATCCATCATCGTTACAGTGGGATTGAGTTGCTTCTTAGTTAAAATTTTATACATTTTTACCAACCTTTTTATAACTTTTAATACTTTTGATAAGATAAAACGGGAAAGGCGCGTCCGTTTCGGTTGCATACAGAGTTTTGCGCACAACACCTTGCTGTAAATTGTTGTGCCTTCCCAAAGGCGCCGTTACAATGTCGCCTTCCGCCACTTCGATGTAATCGCACAGATACCAATAGAGCAATCCGACCACATTCGCGTCATCTACAAATTCAACTGCGACAAAATAGTATTTTTGTGTCATAATCCACTTTATTATAACAACGTACGACTATAATTGCAAACGATTGATAAAAAATTTTGACATCAAAACGCGGCGAGCGGAATTTCCGCTCGCCGCGCCATCATTTGTATTATGTCTATTCGTAATCCACAACGTCCGCCCAGCGATGCAACAGTTCCTTTTCTTCCGGCTTGGCCTTGACCAACCTGCTTGCGGCTACAATCGGAATCCAGCGTTGAACGTACTGAATCGCCGTATCGCTCTTTTTGCAATAGAGTTTAAGATATTTATCGGCAAGCGCTTCTTTGCCGTTGAGGCTCCACATAAGATAACTTCTCGCAACGTCCGCGGAAGCGTTTCCCTGAGTTGCATGCGACCAATCTATAATAAACGGCTTGCCGTCGGGAGTTATTATTATGTTGGACGGATCGAAATCGCCGTGGCACAAGTTGTCATGCTTGGGCATCGAATCGAGTCTTGTATGAAGCTCGTAGCGAGTTGTCGCGCTCAAATCGGCCGCGGAAATTTTAGCGTTGAATTTATCCTTCATCTTATTTAGCATGGGAACTTTATGCTTCAAAACTTTCATCTGTAAGTCAACGTAAAATTCGAGATACTCGTCAAGTTTCTCCGGCTCTTCGTCCATTTTATGTTGAAGAGTTACGCCGTCGATATAGTCTAACACTATTGCCCATCTGCCTTCCACGACCTCGATAGATCTGATTTTAGGAATATCAAGGTCCGTTTCTTCCACCCGCGCATGGTTCAAAGCCTCGTTTAAAATCTCCGCCTTGGAATAGTTGGGAGCAAACTGTTTGATTAATTTATCGCCGTCGCGATATATTTTTTTATCCGACCTTTCGAAAATAAGCACTTTCTCAGACATTTTATTCTCCTTTTTTGCCGTAATAGGCGTTTAAATACATTTGTTTTATTTCGCTTATCAAAGGATATCTCGGATTTGCGCCCGTACACTGATCGTCAAAAGCCGCTTCGCACATATCGTCGAGTTTTTCGAGAAAAACCGCTTCCTCTACGCCGTAATCTTTTATAGAATCTTTTATCCCGATTTTTGCTTTCAAACCGTCGATAGCCTTGATAAGGTTATCAGTTTTCTCGTCGTCGGATTTGCCTTTCAGTCCGAGAGCTTCGGCAATTTCCGCATAGCGTCTTTTTGCATGAGGATATGCATACTGACTGAAAGTTCCCATCTTGGCGGGCGCTTCCGCACAATTGAATTTTATCACCTCGTCTATAAGAAGGGCATTTGCTATTCCGTGGGGAAGATGATGGTAAGCGCCGAGTTTATGCGCCATTGAATGGCATACGCCCAAAAAGGCGTTTGCAAACGCCATACCGGCCATTGTAGCCGCATTTGCCATCTTTTCGCGCGCTTTGTAATCGGTACTTCCGTTCTCATATGCCGCCGGCAAATATTCAAAAATGATTTTAAGCGCTTGAAGCGCAAGCGAATCGGTGTAATCCGTTGCCATTACGGAAACATACGCTTCGAGAGCGTGGGTTGCCGCGTCTATGCCGGAAGCGGCTGTCAAACCCTTAGGCGCGGACATATGAAGATCTGCGTCTATTATCGCCATGTCGGGCAACAATTCATAGTCGGCGAGAGGATATTTTATCCCGGAATTTTCATCCGTTATTACCGCAAACGGCGTTACTTCGGAACCTGTGCCAGACGAAGTTGGAATAGCTATAAAATACGCTTTTTCTCCCATTTTCGGGAATGAATATATTCTTTTTCTTATATCCGAAAAGCGCATGGTCATATCTTCGAAATCGGCTTCGGGATGTTCGTACAGCACCCACATTATCTTTGCCGCGTCCATTGCGCTGCCGCCGCCGAGCGCTATTATTACGTCGGGATTAAACGCGCGCATCTGCTTCGCGCCCTCTTTCGCGCTTTTTAGCGTGGGATCAGGCTCGATTTCAAAGAAAACGCCATATGAAACGCCTATCTCTTCCAATTTTTTCGTAACGCGCTCTGAAAACCCGTTTTCGTAAAGGAATTTATCGGTTACCACAAACGCTTTCTTCTTGCCGAGCGTAGTTTTCAACTCTTCAAGCGCAACGGGCAGACAGCCGCGTTTTATATAAATTTTTTCCGGAGCTCTGAACCAAAGCATATTTTCTCTCCTCTCCGCAACGGTTTTTATGTTAAGCAGATTTTTTATTCCGACGTTTTCGGATATTGAATTTCCTCCCCAACTTCCGCAGCCGAGCGTCAACGACGGCGCAAGTTTAAAATTATATAAATCACCTATGCCTCCTTGCGAAGACGGCGTATTTATGAGAATTCGGCATGTTTTCATTCTTTCGGCAAAAATTCTTATTTTATCTTTACCGGTTATTTCGTCGACATACAGCGACGAAGTGTGTCCGAAACCGCCGTCCGCAATCAATCTGTCCGCCTTATCCAAAGCGTCTTCAAAACTTTCGGCGCGATACATTGCAAGCACCGGCGAAAGTTTTTCGTGGGCAAACTCTTCGGAGATATCGACATTTTCGACCTCGCCTATCAGTATTTTAGTCGTCGGCGGCACGGATATTCCGGATAACCCGGCGATTTTACAAGCGCTCTGCCCGACTATTTTCGCATTCAGCGAACCGTTTATAATTATGGTTTTTCTGACTTTTTCAAGCTCTTCTTCCGTGAGAAAATGACAGTTCCTCGCCGCAAATTCGGTTTTTACCTTTTCGTATATACCGTTTGCGACTATAACCGATTGTTCGGAAGCGCAAATCATACCGTTATCGAACGTCTTGGAATGTATAACCGAGTTTACGGCAAGGAGTATATCACAGCTTTCATCGAAAATCGCAGGCGTGTTGCCGGCGCCTACGCCTATTGCCGGCTTACCGCTCGAATATGCCGCGCGAACCATTCCCGGACCGCCGGTCGCAAGAATCGTATCGGCTTCTTTCATAAGCATATTGGTCATTTCGAGACCGGGAACGTCTATCCAACTTATTATGCCTTCCGGCGCCCCCGCTTCCACGGCGGCTTCATAGACTACTTTTGCCGCGGCAATCGTAGAGTTTTTAGCCCTCGGATGCGGGCTTATTATACAACCGTTACGCGTTTTTAAGCATAATAATGTTTTAAAAATTGCAGTTGAGGTGGGATTTGTCGTGGGGATTATGGCGGCGATAACGCCTATGGGCTCCGCCACTTTTTTAATGCCGTAGGAAGCGTCCTCCTCAATTATCCCGCAAGTTTTCTCGTCCTTATATTTGTTGTAAATATATTCCGAGGCATAATGGTTTTTTATGACTTTATCCTCGACTATACCCATACCGGTTTCGTCTACGGCAAGTTTGGCAAGAGGTATTCTTGCTCTGTTGGCCGCAATTGCGCATGCTCTGAAAATCGCGTCAACCTTTTCCTGCGGAAAAGCGGCGAATTCACGCTGAGCCCGACGAACTCTGCATATCTCGTTAACGAGCGCCTCCGGGCTGTCGCAAGTAGAATAATTGAACTTGAATTGCATCGTTACTCCTTAAAAATGTTTCAATTTATAATATGCGTATTTTCGAAAACCTTAAATCGATAAAATTATATCAATTCAAATCTCCCCTATCAAATTATTTTTTCAAAATACGTTAATTTATGTTTTTTTGTTAAAGAATAAACATTATTGTGCGAAATTCAACCGAAAATCAATCATGCGCGCGACCTTTTGACATCTTTCAATGGAGAGGTTTGAAACGTCAAATCCATAAAAATTTTTTATAACCGAATAATACGGCGCGGACGGACATATTTGTCCCTCCGCGCCGCTTTCCGCCTCTGCGAACAATATCCCGAACATATACAGCGAAACATCTGTCAAGTTATAGTCCGCAACGAGTGTACCGAAAGAAAAGCCGAATTCCAAAAGGGCGGTTTATTTCAGATAGTCTCTGCCTTTAAAAGATCGTTGCCTCTTTCAAGAATTCCGGCGAGCTTCTCTTCCGTTTGGTCTATTACGGGCAAAACCTGACTGATTTTTTTCGCCGCGATTTTCTTGTAGAATATATAATTTAACCCGCAAAATACTATTCCCACAACGCCCAACACTATGCCGCCGGCAAGCGCGGGGATATTGTTCTGCATAAGCATAACAAGGCTCATGCCGCCGCCGAACAAAAGCGCGGAGACGATGCCGAAAGTATAGGCGAAAATGCTTGCCGCCATAGTTTTGGACTTTTGTAGGTCGTTGATCTCCTGAGAGGTCTCCTCCGCTTGCCGTTCGAGCTTATTGAGCTCGGTTTTGTGCCGTTGCTTTCTGTCGCGTTTTAAAGAGAGCGTAACCCCCTCCACAGCCGAAACGTTAACACCCGTTACTTCCCAACCGAAAGCCTCGTACATATCCATTGCTCGCGTCTGGTCCTTTGCCTTTACCGTAACTGTTTTATATTCGTATGAAACGAAATCCTTTTCCTGCATTTTTAAATCTCCTTTATACATTGTTATCTGCGGGCAGTCGCTCGACGCGCGTTTCGGTTGACTTTCCCGTAAGACAAGTGTATCATATAAAAAAGAAAAAATTTATGCAACCGTCCGCAAGGGCAATTAGACACAACCTCTGAAAGTGTCGGCAAATTTGAAACAAAAAAGGAGATATTGTATCGTGGAATATGCGCCCGAAGAATATACGCGGCACTACATAGTGCAGGCTCTTTTTAAACTGATGAGCGAATACGAATTCGAAAAAATAAGCGTGAGCGATATAGCTTTGAAAGCAGGCGTCGGCAGAGCGACCTTCTACCGTTACTTTAAGCGAAAAGAGGACGTAATAGAGTTTTATTTTACGCACAACACAAAGGAATTTATGTTCGAACAGCATTATTATCCGCGGTGCAGAGAAGATTATATAAAAATAGTGCGTGATGTATTCGAGAAATTCAAAAAAAACAAGGAGTGCTTTAAGCTGATTAAAAGAGCACACCTCGAATATTTGTATCTCGATTTTTTAAACAGAAATTTTACCGAGACATTTAAAAGGGAATACGAAGAAACGGGCAGATATGCCCCGTATTTATATGCGGGAATGGTTTTTAACGTATCTATGCTGTGGCTGGAAAGCGATTGCAAAGACAGCGTTGAAAACCTTGCGGAGACTATGATTAACGCAATATATTTTGATAAATAAACGTAGCCGCGGCGCAAGGACAACGCCGTGTTCGGGCATCGTTCGCGCCTTGCGGTATGCGCTCACTCATCTCGCTCGGCACGCACAGCGCTACAAGGCTGTGCTATGAAACGCCTCGCTCGTCCCTCAAATCCCTTATCTTATATAAAACCGCGCGGCGAGGAAGTTTTTCCCCGCCGCGCGGTTTTGGTGCGGACGAAGGGACTTGCGCCTTTGGCGGCGCGCCCCGACGAACAGCGCACCGCGCTGTTCGGTTTGCGTTCGGTCTATGCTCTTTTCGGACTTTGTGCGCAAACCGTTCGCTACCGCTCACGTCTCCACCTTCAAGTCCCTTCGTTTATCTCTTGTTAAAACCGCGCGGCGAGGAAGTTTTTCCCCGCCGCGCGGTTTTGGTGCGGACGAAGGGACTTGAACCCCCATGGTCTCCCACAGGAACCTGAAACCTGCGCGTCTGCCAATTTCGCCACGTCCGCAAAACAATGAAATTATAATAAAAGGTCTATATTTTGTCAAGCATAAAAGTTACATATAAAAATATTTTCCGCTCATGCGCACAGTTTACCCTTATTGTCCTCGTCTTTTATATTATGCTTTATGGCGCGCAACGCGCGACAATCACTTCGCGTTATACGCGGCGCGCACTGCCTTCGCCAATTGGTCGGCGCAAGACGTATCACGTCGTCCGCACGTATTCCCTAACAGCGTTCCCTCTATCTCTTCAACGGTTTTACCTTGCAAAAGTTTGGATATCGCTTTAAGGTTGCCGTTACAACCGCCCGTAAAGCGAATATCGTAAACTCTATTTCCTTTCAAACGAAATTTTATCTCGGTTGAGCAAGTATTTTCGGTTTTATATGTGTATTCCATATGTCCCGCCTCCTGAACTTTTCCTTTAAATCTTTCCGAACCGCCGCAAGCCATAAGCGACCGTAATTCGAATTTATTTTATTGTTTATTTAAGAAAATGTCAATTGCCGCGAGACAAAAATCCGAAAACAAAAATCAAAAAATTTACGCCGCTGTGCAGTTCACGCACAGCGGCGTAAATTCGGTTACGCGCTATTCAAGCGATTCAAGAATGAGTTTATCGGCGACAAGCGCAATAAATTCGCTGTTTGTGGGGCGCTCGCTTCCTATGTAAACTTTTGCTCCGAAAATCGAACTTATAGCGTCGGTACGGCCTCTGTTCCACGCCACCTCTATCGCATGCCTTATCGCCCTTTCGACTTTACTCGCCGAAGTGTTGAATTTAATGCCGATTTTAGGATACAGTTCTTTCGTTACTTTATTGATTATGGATTGGTCCTCAACGGTCATTTTTATGCCCTCGCGCAAATACGCAAAACCTTTTATATGCGGAGGTATTCCGATTGTAACGAAAATATTGCTTATTTTCTCATCAAGCGAATTGATTTTCCTCTTATCTCTTATATCGGCGGAAATCATATAATCAATCGCTCTCTCGGTGGTAAGATCTTTGATTCTGTCGACAACGCTTTCGGCTTTTACCGGTTTGACCAGATAATAAACCGCGCCGTGTTCGATGGCGGAATTTACTATCTTGTCGTCGGAAAACGCAGAAACCGAAATCGCGCGGCAAAAATTTGCGCTTTGCTTTATGTAGTCGAGTACGCCGAAACCGTCGATACCGCTCAACACGAGGTCGACAATGACGAAATCAGGCTTTGTCTTATTGATAAGGTCAATGGCAACATTGCCGTCTGTGGCAATGGCGCATACGTTCAACCCTTCCGTTCTTTCGACGCACTCTTTAAGTTCCCTTAAAAATTCCTCATTATTTTCAAAAATTGCAATATTTGCTGTTTTCATAGCTTTTCACGTCCTTTTTAAGTCGATAAACCAATTATACAGCCTAATTTCGAAAATGTAAAGGAATTTTGTAAAATATTTAATATCTATTTTTGAATTATTTGCGGATTTATGATTTAATTTGTTGAATTTTGTAATTTTACTGTGTAACGATATCTATATATTCGTCATAGCTCACGGTTTTATCGAACGTTTTAACGCCGTTGATTTCAATAATTCTGTTTGCGACGGTGTTCATGAGCTCCTGGTCGTGCGACGTGAACAGCATACAACCTTTAAAGCTCTTCATTCCGTTGTTGAGCGCAGTTATCGATTCGAGATCGAGGTGATTGGTAGGCTCGTCGAATATAAGGAAATTGCCGCCTTCGAGCATCATCTTTGCAAGCATACAGCGCACTTTTTCACCGCCCGAAAGCACTTTCGCCTGTTTTAAAGCCTCTTCCCCGGAAAACAGCATGCGCCCGAGCCAGCCGCGAAGATATTCCTCGTAATGGTCTTTTGAAAATTGCGAGAGCCAATCGACAAGCGAATATTCGCACCCTTGAAAATATTCGTTATTATTTTCCGGGAAATACGAAAAAGATATCGTCTTCCCCCACTTGACCGTACCGGAATCGGGTTGCGCTTTGCCGACGAGAATATCGTAAAGCATCGAAACCGTAGTGCTCTTGTCGCTCACGATGCCTATTTTTTCATCTTTCTGAACGGTAAACGAAATATTTTCGAAGTAACCCTTTTTCGTTAAACCCTCCACCATAAGAATATCGTTCCCTATTTCTTTCTCGAATTTAAAATCGATAAAAGGATACTTCCTGAGCGACGGTTTGAAATCGGCTATCGTCAATTTTTCGAGTTCTTTCTTTCTCGAAGTCGCTTGCCTTGACTTTGAGGCATTCGCCGCAAATCTTGCAATAAATTCCTGCAATTCCTTGGCTCTCTGCTCGTTCTTCTTGTTCTGATCGCGCTGCTGGCGGGCGAGCAATTGGCTGGTTTCATACCAAAAATCATAGTTGCCGAGCATCATGTTGATTTTGCCGTAATCCACGTCGCATATATGCGTGCAGACCTTGTTCAAAAAATGACGGTTGTGCGACACGATGATTATCGTATTTTCAAAATCGAGAAGATAATTTTCGAGCCAACGCACGGTTTTTATGTCAAGGTTGTTCGTGGGCTCGTCCAAAAGCAGAACATCCGGATTTCCGAAGAGCGCCTGCGCCAGCAAAACCTTAACTTTTTGCTTTGCGTCGAGATCGTGCATCATCATATTGTGATATTCTTCGGTTATGTCGAGAGCGTTCAACAGCGTCTGCGCGCCGTACTCCGCGTCCCATCCGCCGAGCTCGGCAAATTCGCTCTCCAATTCGCTTGCCCTTACGCCGTCCGCCTCCGAAAAATCTTCCTTTGCGTACAGCGCATCTTTTTCGTCCATTATGTCGACAAGCCTTTTATGGCCGAGCATCACCGCGCGTAAAACGGTTACGTTGTCGAACGCATTCTGGTTTTGTTGAAGCACAGACATGCGTTCGGTTTTATCCATGGTTACGTCGCCTTTATTGGGTTCAATCTCTCCGCTGAGAACTTTTAAAAACGTCGATTTACCTGCGCCGTTCGCGCCGATAATGCCATAGCAGTTCCCCTTGGTAAATTTGAGATTGACATCTTCGAATAATTTTTTGCTTCCGTATTGAAGCGATACGTTGTTGACCTGCAACATATAGTCCCTCCTCGGACCTTGCGGATTTAAACCGCAAATTGACTGTAATAAAGTTTATGATAGAATCCGCCGAGAGCCAATAACTCCTCGTGCGTTCCTTTTTCGATTATATTGCCGTCTTTCATTACAAGTATTAAATCGGCTTTTTCTATTGTAGACAATCTGTGCGCCACGACAAAACTCGTGCGGCCTTTCATCAGATACGCAAAAGCGTCCTGTATTCTGCGTTCGGTGAGCGTATCGATTGAGGACGTCGCCTCGTCCAAAATAAGCATCGGCGGCAACGCGAGCATAATTCTGGATATGCAAAGAAGTTGCTTCTGACCTTGCGAAAGATTTCCGCCGTCTTCGGCAATGACCGTATCGTATCCTTGGGGCAATTGCATTATAAAGGTATGCGCATGCGCGGCTTTGGCCGCCGCTGCTATCTCATCGTCGCCGGCGTCCGGTTTTCCCATGGCTATATTTTGGCGCACCGAGCAGTTTTTAAGCCACGTATCCTGCAACACCATTCCGTAATTCTTTCTGAGCGAGCGCCGGGTTATATCAGAAATATTTACGCCGTCGACGGAAATTTTTCCTTTATCCGGTTCGTAAAAGCGCATCAAAAGGTTAATCAAAGTAGTTTTGCCGCAACCTGTCGGCCCCACTATTGCAATCCGCTGCCCGGCTTTCACGCTCAAATTCAAATTTTCTATAAGTTTTTTATCCGCTTCATAGGAGAAATACACTCCTTCGAAATCGACATTGCCTTCGGGTTCGGAAAGTTCCACCGCATCGTCATCATCAGGCTTCTGGGCTTGCTCGTCTATGACCTCGTAAATTCTGCCGGCACACGCCAACGCATTCTGCAATTCCGTAATTACTCCGGAAATTTCATTGAAGGGTTTGGTATATTGATTTGCATAAGCGAGCAAACTCGAAAGCATGCCCACAGTGAAAGCGACGGGCAAAGGCGTTGAAAGGACAAGCATAAGCGCGCCCGTAAGGGCGACCATGGCGTAAACAATCGAATTGATAAAGCGCGTTGCCGGGTTTGTGAGCGACGAATAAAATATGGATTTAAGGGAAGCTCCCGTCAATTCTTCGTTTATTTCGTCGAATTTATCGAGATTTTCGCTTTCTCTCGAAAACGCCTGAACCACTTTGACATTGCCTATCATTTCATCGATAAACGCCGTCTGTTTCCCGCGTATCTGCGAAGCCTTTTTAAATAGCGAGTACGTTCTCGAAGCTATAAATTTGGCAACAAACAGCGAAAGCGGAGTTACGACGACTACAACAATAGCTATAACCCAATTGATTACGAGCATTATGACCAATGTTCCGAGAATCGTCAGAACGCCGCTGAACAGTTGCGTAAAGCCCATTAAAAGTCCGTCGGCAAATTGGTCGACGTCTCCGACCAAACGCCCTACGATGTCGCCCTGCGAGTGGCCGTCTATAAATTTTAATGGCAAGCTCTGTATATGGGAAAAAGCATCTTCGCGCACATCCTTTACGACATTATAAGTTATGCGGTTGTTTATGGCGTTCATAAGCCATTGCGCGACGCAAGTTATGCCGATAATAATGCCGGCAATTAAAAATTCATAGAATATTTTATCGTAATTTATCGCCGCATTTTCGATAATCAAATCTATCGCTTGTCCGAAAAACACCGGAACGGCAAGCGTTCCCGCAACGCTTACGAGCGCGCAGAATACAGTTAAAAATACGAGCAGTTTATAACCTGCTATTTGTTTTAAAACTCTTTTCAAAACGCCTTTACGGGAAGTTTCAATCATTTGCGCCAACCTCCCCGCCGTATTGCGAACGATATATTTCCCCGTAAACGGGGCAACAATTCAAAAGTTCTTCGTGCGTTCCGCATCCGACCATTTTCCCTCCGTCAAGAACTATTATCTTGTCGGACTGCATTACGGAAGCCGCGCGTTGGGACACTATGAATACAGTGGGATTATAATCGAGTTGCGACAGAGATTTCCTTAAATTCGCGTCGGTGGCATAGTCGAGAGCCGACGAACTGTCGTCGAAAATCAATATTTCCGGACGCTTTACGAGAGCGCGAGCTATGGTAAGTCTCTGGCGCTGTCCTCCCGAAAAATTTTTGCCCCCCTGCTCTATTTCGTAATCCAAACCGCCCGGTTTGGAAAATACAACGTCCGTCGCCTGCGCGACAGAGAGCGCTTCCTCGATTTCCTCGTCGGTTGCGTCGCTTTTGCCCCATTTTATATTCTCGCGCACCGTACCCTCGAAAAGCACGGCCCGTTGGGGAACTATTCCGCAGAATCGCCTGAGCTCTTCGTCGCCTATGGATTCTACGGATTGGCCGTTTATGAGAACTTCTCCCGATATTACGTCGTAGAAATGCGGAATAAGGTTGATAAGCGTGGTTTTGCCCGCGCCCGTACCGCCTATAATTCCAACGGTTTGACCTTTTTCAACCGTGAACGAAATATCGTCCAAAGAGTTTACCGCGGCTTGTCCGTAATTCACGCAGACATGTCTGAACTCTATAAAACTGCTTTCGGAACAGTTCATATTATCGCTTCGCTTCAACGAAGGTTGCATTTCAAGAACTTCCGCAACTCGCCCTGCGCTCGCAAATGACTTTGTTACCGTTATTATCAGATTTGCAAGTTTTATAAGCTCGACAAGTATCTGCGACATATAATTGTATAGCGCCACAACCTTGCCTTGCGTTAAAATACCGCCTTCAACTTCTATGGCGCCGCAATACAGCAAACATATAATCGCCGCGTTTACTATCGCATATGTCAACGGGTTCAGAAGAGCCGAGATCCTACCAACGAACATCTGGGATTTTTTAAGCTCGGTATTGCGTTCGGAAAATTCCGAAATTTCGTCTTTTTCTTTGCAAAAAGCTCTGATAACGCGGGCGCCGGCCAAGGTCTCCCTTGTCGCGGCGGTTATTCCGTCAAGGCGAGATTGCACTTTTTGATACAGCGGAATACTCAATAGCATTATGGCGAAAACCACAACGCACAGAACTGCGATGGCCACGGCGAATATTCCGCCCGCGGCCGCGCTTATCGTAAAAGCCATAATCATAGCTCCGAATACGATAAACGGCGAACGCATAAACAATCTTAAAACGAGGTTGACGCCAGATTGTATCTGGTTTACATCGCTCGTCATAACCGTAATCATTTTCGGCGTACCGAGATTATCTATCTGGGAATACGAGAGCGACTGCATTTTTTTAAACAAATCGCGCCTCAGTTCCTTGGAAAACCCAACGGCGGCGCGCGCGGCAAAATATTGCGCCGAAACCGCCGAAACCAAACCCACAACGCCGAGAGCGACCAAAATAAGACAGGCGTTCACGACATACGACACGCCTGCCCCGCCTTTTACGCCGTTATCTATAATTGCGGCGACCAAAATGGGCACAAACAATTCAAAGCCCGCTTCCAGAAGTTTAAACAGCGGTGCAAGAACGGTTTCGATTTTGTAGTTTTTAAGATATTTCAACAGCTTGCGCATCTTTGAAATTATAACATTTAAGCAAATAAAAAGCAAATTATATTAAATTAAGTTTGCAATTATTACCGCAATTTGATAAACTTTGAGCATGGCATACGAAATTTATCTCAAAAAGAACGAAGAAAAACGCATTGTTTCAGGACATTGCTGGGTTTACGCCAACGAAGTTGCCAAAATCTGCGGTAAAGATAAAAACGGTTCGCTCGCGACCGTTTACTCTTACGACGGCAAATATATCGGCAAAGGCTACATAAATCATGCCTCGAAAATCCTTGTGCGCATATTCATACGCGACGACTCGGAGGATAACGAAGAGTTTTATTACGAAAAAATCAAGGCCGCCAAAGAATACCGCGAAAACCTCGGCTATGGCAACTGTTATCGCGCGGTATTTGCCGAATCGGACGGTCTCCCCGCTTTGATAGTCGATAAATACGGCGATTATTTATCGATACAGTGTCTTTCGCTCGGTATAGATTTACGGAAAAAGCTCATTTGCGAGCAATTGGTCAATGTATTTAACCCCAAAGGAATATATGAACGCAGCGACGTCCCCGTAAGGAAAAAAGAAGGTTTGGAAGAAGTAAAAGGTCTGCTCTACGGCGAAGTCCCCGACATGTGCTTAATCGAGGAAAACGGTTTAAAAATGTCGGTCGATTTGAAAAACGGACAAAAAACGGGATATTTCCTCGACCAAAAGGAAAACCGATTCGCCGTGAGAAGATACTGCCGGGGCGACGTTCTCGATTGTTTTTGCAACAGCGGCGGATTTTCATTGAACGCCGCAAAAACGGCCCATAAAGTCGTCTCATGCGACATATCTTCTTCTGCGCTCGATAACGTAAGGAAAAACGCAGAGTTAAACGGAATAACAAATATAAGCACATTATGCGGCGACGCTTTCGAAACTCTGAGAAATTTCAGACGAGATAAGATATTCTTTGATGCTGTAATACTCGATCCTCCCGCCTTTTGCAAAACCGCGGACGAAGTTAACGACGCATACCGCGGCTATAAAGACATTAATATCAACGCCATGAAGATATTGAAAAGCGGCGGCTATCTCATAACCTGCTCATGCTCTCATTACATGACGGCCAACCTGTTCGAGAAGATGCTAAAAGAAGCGGCAAGAGATAGCGGCAGAGCGGCAAGGTGCGTGGAGATTAAAACCCAGTCGCCGGACCACCCGGCTTTACTGTGCGCTGATGAAACGGCATATCTTAAATTTTACGTTCTGCAAATCATTTGATTTTTCCGTAAGTTGCAAAATTTCGATAATTTGCCGACATAATTAGGCTTTTATGTGTAACATAGTACTTTACATATATCCAAAAACAGCAAAAAGCGCGGTAAAAACCGCGCTTTTTTATTGTGTCTATAAATTTG
The DNA here is from genome assembly GCA_947628505.1 of uncultured Clostridia bacterium. Taxonomy (GTDB): domain Bacteria; phylum Bacillota; class Clostridia; order Christensenellales; family Borkfalkiaceae; genus Coproplasma. The sequence goes on along the minus strand of CANRAD010000001.1, from coordinate 63,317 downwards.
TTGAATTTCAAATTGCCCAATTGCCGTTTTTGAAAACTTGCACTTTTTTGCCGTCTTTCGTTGTTCCGACTATCGATAAATCCTTGCTTCCTATCATAAAGTCCACATGTATCATCGAGTCGTTTACGCCGAGTTTGTTACACTCTTCCGCGGTGTAATTTTCGAAATTTTCAAGGCAATTATTAAATCCTCTTCCCAAGGCGAGATGACAGCTTGCATTCTCGTCGAACAGCGTATTGTAAAACAGTATTCCCGTGTTGTTTATGGGGCTGTCGTAGCCAATCAGAGCTACCTCGCCGAGATATGAAGCGCCCTCGTCCATCGTTACCATTTTTTCGAGGAGATCCTGATTTTTATCCGCATGGACTTCGACGACTTTGCCGTTTTCGAAACGTATCCAGAAATTCTCGATAAGTTTGCCCTGATATGAGAGCGGTTTTGTAGAGACTACATTCCCCTCCGCTCTTCCCCTTATGGGCGTTGTGAACACCTCCTCGCTGGGGATATTCGGATTGAAGTAAATCTTACTGCCAACGGTTGTTTCGCCGCCGCCGCAGAAAAGGCCTTTCGGATTGAGCCAAACCCTAAAATCGGTGCCGTTTGAACTCTTATATTCAAGACTGTCAAATCTGAAATCGTTAAGCAATTTACAATGATTATAAAGTTCTTTATTATGCTTTTCCCATGCCGCTATAGGATTGTCGTCGACGCGCGAAGTCAAAAGAATTGCGTCCCATAACTTCTCGACCGCCTCGTCTACGGGCAGCGAAGGGAATATCTTGTGCGCCCACGCTTCTCCCGGAACGGAAGCGATGCACCACTGATATTTATTTTCAAGAGCGTCGCGCAACGGCTTGATATAGGGGAACCGAGCTTTGTTTGCCTGAGCTATTTTTGCGCTGTCGGTGCCGCTGAGACCGTCCGGATCCTCGGAATCAATCCACAATATGCAAGTCTGCTTATTAAGGCGCATATCGTATTCGGCTTTTTCGAGCGCGGTAAACTCCGAAAGCGTTTCGAGAGAACGATAATTCAAGTTCAATTTGGAAACGGGCATATACGACCAATCGACTCTCACCCTATCCGCCCCGTTTTTGTAACATTCCTCAACGACGGCGGCGACAAAATCAGGCTGGTCGAGTCCGCAATGTATTATCACGTCCTGCCCCTTTTGCACATTGATGCCGCATTTTACCAAAAGCTCCGCATATTTTTGTAATCTTTCTTTCTGCATAAAAAATTCCTTTAAAATTAATTTTTTTCCGTCAATTATATTATAAGTATTCAACCCGTTTTTAGCAATCAAAAATAACCTTTCGAGTTAATTTTAACTCTTCCTTTTGTTTTTGACAAATACTATCGAAATATACGCCGCCAAAAGGAGCGCGCAAGCGCCGAGCAATATAACGTACATTGCCCAAACGGGAATCTGAGTGCCGCCCTCGTAGGCTATCTGGTTAAATTTGCCGCCGAAAGTAAGATTACAGTCAAATCCGTCTTTAAGCGAGTTTGCGCCCGATTGGGACAACCCGAGAGACATCAATTTATCTACGTAATCGTTCATAAAGTGGTTTCTCAAAATACCCACGCCGTGCGTGCCCGGCAGACAGCAGATGACGTTTCTCATTCCGTCGGCAAATTGCGAAAGAGGCATATACGCGCCGCAGATGAAACCGTACATACTCGAAACCAAGGTTGAAACCGCAGAAACGCCGCCTTGCGAGGATATAAAGCTCTCCACAACGCCCGCGAGCAGAGTGCCGAACAGCACCGAACAGATTATGTCGAGCAAAATCATACAGACGCTTGAAAAGGTCAGATACCAACCCACGGCGGCAAGATATATAAAGCCGACGGCAAGTACAGCGAGCATTACGAGCAGAGTTACGATAAAATTGGCTATAAAATAGCTTATCGAAAGCGTCGTTCCCTTTACGGGGGTGGTTAAAAAGTCGTTGAGGCTGTTTTCAATCTTATCGTTCACCATAACGGAGTTGGAACAGATTGCCACGGTAACCGAGCTCACGGCAAGAATTGAGGACAACAACCAGCTCCCCGCAAGCCCTTCCAAAATACGGTTATCCTTTAATTCGAAGCCGTAGGCCTTGAAAATGCCGTTGAAACTGTCAAGATATACGCCGCGCAAAAAAGTTACATAGAGCACAAGCAGAATAAGCGGCGTTATCAATGACACGAAAAAGAGAAATTTATCTTTGAAATAGCATTTTATGTTACGGCTTACGAGCGCGCCCAATTTTTTAAATTCGGTCATAACTTACACCTCTCTTATATCCTTGCCCGTAACCTTTAAAAATACGTTGTCCATATTGCCCTTCAACACTTCGAAGTCGTCAAAAATTTCGGGGAATTTTTTTATAAGCCCGGCAATAACGTCCGTACCTTTGAGTTCGGCTTCCATAAAGTCCCGCTCGCGGCGCAATTCATAACCGAGAGGCGTTAATACCTTTTCGGCTTTGTCGAGGTTATTATAAAAGCGGATAAAGTCGCTTGCGTATTTCTTTTTAAGCTCGTGCGGCGTTCCGGCAGCAACTTTTTTGCCGCCGTCTATTATCACGACGTTGTCGGCGACGGCAGATTCCTCCATATAATGAGTGGTCAAGAGCACCGTAAGCCCTCTCTCTTTGCGATATTTTTCGATTACGTTCCATACAACTTGCCGCGTTTTGGGATCGAGTCCAGTTGTGGGTTCGTCCAAAATGAGAAGTTCCGGCTCGTGAATGAGCGCGCGTGCAATGTCTATACGCCTTTTCTGCCCGCCCGAGAGCTTGACGAGAGGTCTTTTCAGAATGTCGTTTAAATCCAAAAGGTCGTTAAGTTCTTTAAGCCGCAATGAAAACTTTTCGCCGAATATTCCGTACATTGCCGCGCGGCTTTTAAGATTGTCATATGCCGAAAGCCGCTTGTCGAGCACGGAGTTCTGGAATACCACTCCTATTTTGTTTTTGACCTTTTCCGGCGCGACGGATATATCCTCGCCGCAGACGAGCACTTTGCCGCCGTCGCGCTTTAAAATGCCGCTTATTATGTTGATTGTGGTGGATTTGCCCGCTCCGTTTACGCCTAAAAAAGCGAAAAGTTCCCCCTCTTTTACCGAAAAGGACAAATCGTCCACCGCTTTTACTTCTTTAAAGGATTTTTTGAGATTTTCGATTTCGATTATCATATGCTCTCCGCGAATTTAAATTCCAAGCCGTTGTTTTATGCCCATAAAGGCGTCCGTCAGCATTCGGCTTACCGTTTGCCAATCCCACGCAAGATAGCCCGTAGCGTACATCGTAGCAATGCCATGCACCCATATCCACATGTGCACGTGTAATTCCTCAGCCTTGTCGCGCGGAATACCCATGCTTTGCACTATGTTTATCACCTCGTCGTTAAAACCGGAGTCCTCGTCAATGTTTTCCGCGCCAAACCTGTCGCGCATAAACAGATATTTAAAGAGCTGTGGCTCTTCCCTGGCAAAACGGATATACCCCATGCCCGTTGCCTTATAGTCCGGATAGGCTTTCAAGGCGAGTTCCGCCCGGATATAGCCGTGATAAATTTCAATAATCTCCCGGGCTACGGCTCTTTTGAGCTCAGTCATTCCGGAAAAACTGTTGTAAACGGGCTGCGTCGAGCAGTTGCATACCTTTGCGAGCGAGCGCATGTTGAGCCCCTCCATTCCGTCTTTTTTAACTATTTTAAGGGCGTTTTTCAAAATTCTGTCCCTCTCAAAAACCTTTCTCGCAGGCATAATTCTCCTTGTTTAATAACATTTGTTATTAATAACAATTGTTATTTTATCATAATAAAATAAATCTGTCAAGCAATAACCGAAAAATTTACTGCGGCGCATTGTAGAATGCGCCGCAGTAAGGAGAAAAATATATTTATTCAACTTTATGCAAGTTTCCATATTTCCGGCGAATCACCTTCTCCGTATTTCCACCAATTCCCGTCATATGCCGTTTGATCGGCGGTTTTGGGCGGCTCGGAAGCGGAATAATAGTATTTTGTTGCGCCCGTAAAACTTGCATTATCTTCACCCACTGTTATATTTTCGAATTGCGTTTCGTTGCCGAGATAATATATCTTGCTAAGTCCGCCGAAAGGTTCAAACCCAAACGCTCCGTCCTCGATTACCGTTACGCTTACGGGAAGAATTACGGCAGTAATCTTCATGCTTACAAAAGCTCCTCTGCCTATCGATTTTACCGAACCGTCGTCGGGTATAATGCAATCTTTGCAAACCGCAGCCAAAATGCCCGTGGATTTTTCGATAACGCAATTATTCCTGACCGTGTAATGAGAGCCTCCGCCCGTTATCGAAGTTAAATCTTTGCATCCGGCAAACGCCGACGAACCTATCTTAATCAAAGACGACGGCAAATTTATGCTGCTTATGCCCGCGCTGTTAAACGCCATTTCACCTATGTATTTCAACCCAGAAGGTAAAGTTACGTTTTTGATATCCGAATTATTGAAAACGGAATCGGCAATAAGCACGGTACCTGCTTTTACATTTATACTGCTCGGTGCGCTTCCCGCCCTCTTTTTTACAAACAAGCAATATTCACCCACATAAAGAACGTCGTTCTGCCAATTGCCGCTTTCGTTATAGTAAGCTGTATCGAATAAACAATCGCCGACTACGGAAGTGAGAGTTGACGGAAACTCAACATCCGACAAATTTTTACAACCGTAGAAAGCGGATTTGCCTATGGTTGTTACGCCCTGCGGAATTTTTACGGAAGTCAAACCGCAATCCTCGAAAGCATTGTGCTCTATTACTTTGAGACCTGCGTTCAATTGTAAAGCGGAAAGCTCGGAACACCCGGAAAATGCAAGACCTTCTATTACCTCTACGGAATTAGGGATACTTATACGCGACAGTGAAGTGCATCCGGCAAACGCCGACGAACCTATCTTAATCAAAGACGACGGCAAATTTATTGACAAAAGAGTTTTGTTATTTCTGAACCCGCCGCTTTTAACCGTAGTAACCGGTTTTTCGAAATAACTTTTCGGAACGGTAACAGATGACTGTTCGTTATCTTTATCCGAAGCGACTGCCCATCCTTTCCCCGTGCCGTCGTCCGAGAAAATAAGGCCGGGTATGGAATTTATTACATAATCGCATATGTCGCACCGTCCGTTTTTCAAACTATGGCTTGCACGTTGTTTTCCTTCGCAACTTCTGCATTCGCGCCAATGCTCGGTTTCGGAATACTCCCATGCGCTCCATTCGTGCACATGCCCGTTATATCCGCAAACATTGCATACGCCGTTTTCCATGCTATGTTGCGCACGTTGCTCTTCGTTGCAATTTTGACATTCACGCCAATGTTCGGTGTGAGTATATTGCCACTCGCCCCATGAATGTACGTGTCCGTTTCCTCCGCTCTTTACCGTGCACGCGGCAAACATTAACGTAAAACACGCACACAAAACAGCAAAAACCAACCTTTTAAATTTTTTCATTTTAAAACTCCTCCTTAAATTCATTGATAATTATATAGGAAAATTTCCTATATGTCAACAGAAATATAGTATTTTTTCCTATATTAATAAAGGAGGCGTCAATATGGACATAAGTAAAATCGTAGGTGAAAACCTGAAACGTGCGAGGACGGAAAAAGGAATAACCCAAAAACAGATTGCGGCGGAGTTGAAGAAATATCAATCAGATTACAGTGAGTATGAAACGGGCAAAATACAGCTCGACTACGAAAAAATAGTTTATCTGTGCAAGAGATTCGACGTAACGCCAAATGAGCTCTTCGGTTGGGAATAGAAATCGAGCGGCGGCGCCTATTTAAGGCGCCGCCGCTTACTACCCGGAAACAAAAAGACAACTCCGCGACATAAGCCGCAGAGCCGCCATATGAAAACAATTTGAGATTAATCTGTAAGCCGAGTTCTGTCGTGTACGGTCATCTATCTAATCTTGCAGTCACCTGCAAGCTCAAGCGATATTCACGGCGTGCGGCGGACGGGCCGTCCTTTACATTTAAGTAAGCCGCAAGCCCAATCTTGCATCGGGTGGGGTTTAATTGGCTTGTCCCGTTACCGGGACAACGGTGAGCTCTTGCCTCGCCATTCCAACCTTACCGCGCAAAACGCACGGCGGTATATTTCTGTTCACTTTCCTTGAAGTCGCCTCCACCTGCCGTTAACAGGCACCCTGCCCTTCGATGCTCGGACTTTCCTCACGTTGCTTGCGCAACCCGCGACCGTATGATTAACTCAAATCGGTTATATTTTAGCACTTTATTTAAAATAAAAACAACTATTTTTGAGTTTGATATTGATTTTTGATTAAATTTAATTTAGAATAGATACTGATATAAAATACATTTGAGGAGCTTATTATGAAAAAAACAAAGATTATTTGCACATTAGGCCCCGCGAGCGATAACGAAATCGTGCTCTCGGAGATGATTGACGCCGGAATGAACGTTGCAAGGCTCAATTTTTCGCACGGCACGCATGAAGAGCATGCCGCAAAAATCGCTATGATAAAGCGGATCAGAGAGCGCAAAAAAGTTCCTCTCCCCATTATGCTCGATACAAAAGGACCGGAATTCAGAATCAAGACGTTTGCGGACGGAAAAATCACCTTAAAAGACGGCGACACATTCACTTTTACCACCGACGATATAATAGGCGACAAAAATCGCGTTTCCGTTTCTTTCGAGGGGTTATGCGAGCAAATGTTCCCCGGGGATAAAATTCTTCTGAACAACGGACTGATGATATTCGAAGTCGTGCGCGTTGAAAAGCCAGACGTTATCTGCAAAACCGTAGTCGGAGGCGAACTCTCCAACAGAAAGAGTATGTTCTTCCCCGATAAAGAGCTGGATATGATATATCTTTCCGAACAAGATAAAGCGGACATAAAATTCGGCGTCGAACAAGGCATTGACTTTATAGCGCTCTCATTTGTTTCAAAGGCTCAGGACGTTATAGACGTGAGAAATTGGCTCAAAATGTGCGGTTCGCCCGAAAAAGAAATAGAGCTTATCGCTAAAATTGAAAGCCGGGCCGGAGTCAATAATTTAGAGGAAATATTGGCCGTTTCGGATGGAATTATGGTTGCGCGCGGCGATTTGGGCGTTGAAGTTCCTTTCGAAGAGCTGCCCGGTATTCAGAAAAAAATAATAAACTCCTGCCGCATAAAAGGAAAGAGAAGCGTTACGGCAACCGAAATGCTCGAATCGATGATAAAGCAACCACGCCCCACCCGTGCGGAAATTTCGGACGTTGCAAACGCCGTTTACGACGGCTCCTCCGCCATTATGCTTTCCGGCGAGACCGCCGCGGGAGCATATCCCGTTGAAGCGGTCAGAGCAATGGCAAAAATAGCTCAGCAAGCCGAATCAAACACTCAATACATAGCTCATATAGACGACAGCTCTTATCAAATCAAAAATCTTGCCGAAGCGCTTTCACATTCCGCTTGCACCTTGGCTCAGGATATAGGGGCAAAAGTTATAGTTGTCTGCACAAGAACCGGCGGTACCGCAAGAACCGTATCGAGATTCAGACCTATGATAGATATTATAGGAATGACTACCGATGAACGCGCATACAGAAAATTGGCTTTGAGCTGGGGAGTTATTCCCGTTATGAGCGACGAGTTCTATTCCGTCGACGTCCTCTTCCACTATGCCAAACGCGCGGCTATCGATTCCGGACTTGTTCAGAAAGGCGATAAAATCGTACTTACCGGCGGAACGCCTAACGGCAAGAGCGGCAATTCCAACCTTATAAACGTTGAAACGGTATAACCGTAACGCCCGACCGCAGTTTAATTGCACGATACAAATCAAAACAGATAATTCAAACAGACGCCCGCGGCAATATGCCGCGGGCGCTTTTCAGTCTTCAAGTCCTACGAGATAATCTATCGTAACTCCGAAAAATTTCGAAATCGCAACGAGCTTGGAAAGAGTAGGTTCGCATTTCCCGAGCTCCCACAAACTTATAACAGATTTACCGACTTCAAGCTCTTTTGCAAGCTGTATTTGTCCCATCCCCTTTTCAAGACGCAATGCGCGCAAGCGTTCTCCGAATTCCTTCATACTAATATTTTCCCATATTAATGGGAAAAATACTTGACTCCCCATTATAATGGGAATATAATATGCACAGAATGCAAAGGAGAAAATTTCATATGTTTTGCAAAAATTGCGGAAGAGAAGTCGGCGATAATGCCGTGATTTGCCCTTATTGCGGAGTGCAAATAAAAGAAATCGAGAAAAAGAAGCAGACATGCTCGCTGGCTGTTGTGGGATTTATACTTTCGTTCTTTTTTTCCATTGCCGGCCTTATTTGCAGTATTATAGCGCGTAAAAAGTGCCGCAAAGAGAATCTCGACGGAGAGGGGTTTGCGCTCGCATGAATTATTATAAGCTGGTTAGCCATCATTCTCGATATAGTTTTGATAATAGCTTTCGTAGGATTTGCATCATACATTGTTGAAATCGCACCGTATTACTACTATTGACTTATTGAAAATCGATATTAAATCAAGCGCTGTGCCCGCAATCAAAATTGATTGCGGGCACAGCGCGCTTATAAAACGAGGTCTGCGCTTCAAATGCGCAGACCTCTACATATTATTCATTCAACTTCCCAACCAAACCCAACACAACAGAAACAGAATACCCATAATGATTACGGCGCCGACAATGAAAGGAAACATTGCGAGAAAAGCGCCTTTAACCATAGCTCTATATTCTTTCTTTGATACTTTTTGCTTTTTGGTTTTTTCGTTTTTAGGTTTCTTGTGCGGATCATACCAACGGAAACCCTCGACGTTCATATTGGCAAAAGTAGTTTCGGTATCGAGATCGTCCTCAGGCTTCCTCTTCGCCATTTTTTTCCTCTTTCGGGGATTCGGCTTCCGCTTTGTTTTCGTCGGGCGCCGATTCTTTCTTTTTATCTGCTTTGAATAACCTGTATTTCAAAGATTTTTCAAGTTTCTTCTGATCTTCTTCGCGCTTTTTACGCAACAACTCTTCCATCTGCTCTTTATATTTCAAATTGTCCTCGGGAGAGTTATACAGATGGCAAGCGCAATAATGACCTTCTTCCACTTCTCTGTATTCCGGCGGAATATCCTCGCATATGTCCATGCAATATTCGCAACGCGTATGGAATTTACAACCCGCCGGAGGATTAACGGGCGAAGGAATATCGCCTTTTAAGATAATCCTGTTCATTTTTACGTGCGGATTGGGCACCGGAACAGCGGAAAAAAGCGCCTTTGTGTATGGATGAAGGGTATGCTCGAAAATATCGGATTTAACGCCGTACTCAACCATACTTCCCAAATACATTACGCCGACGGAATCGGATATATGCTTTACGACCGACAAATCATGGGATATAAACACATAGGTCAACTGCAATGATTTTTGCAAGTCTTTGAGCATATTTATAATCTGAGCCTGAATGGAAACGTCAAGCGCGGAAACGGGTTCGTCGCATATTACAAGCTCGGGTTTAAGCGCAAGCGCACGGGCGATGCATATCCTCTGGCGCTGGCCGCCCGAAAATTCGTGCGGATATCTCTCGAAATAATGAGGCTGTAACCCGCACATCTTCATAATTTGAAGGATATATTCTCTGTAATGCGCTTTATCGACTATTCCGTGTTCAAGCGCCGCCTCGCCGATTATCTCGCCTACCGTCAATCTGGGTGAAAGGCTTGCATAAGGATCCTGAAAGATCATTTGCATATGAGGGCGCAATTTATTGAATTCGCGAGGTTTGAGTCTGGAAACTTCTCTGCCTTTAAACCATATTTCGCCGTCGGTTATATCGTAAAGGCGCAATATGGTTCTGCCCATAGTAGTTTTGCCGCAGCCGCTTTCGCCGACTATTCCCAACGTTTTACCTCTTTCAAGTTTAAACGACACCCCGTCCACAGCTTTTAAAAAGGCACACGGCTTGCCCAAAAGGGTTTTATCCACGACAAAATATTTCTTTAAGTTCTTGACTTCAAGAAGAGGCGCGTTTAACTCTTCCGCAGTTTCTTCTGCGGGAGTCGGTGCGGCGACGTCCGTTTTTTCTTCGACAACGTCATTCGGAAGCGCGTTTTGTTGTTCTGCGTTTTCTGCCTGCACTTGACTTTACCTCCTTCTTATCAAATTCTCCCTCATTATAAAGATAACATGAAACACTGTGCGTACTCGAAACTTTGACAAGTTTGGGATATTCTCCGGCACATTCCTTTTTGCACATTTCGCATCTGTCGCGGAAATAGCAATAATCCGGCATATCTATGGGATTGGGAACAAAGCCGGGGATATTATAAAGCGATTCCACTTCGCCCTCTACAGTGGGTTTGCTTTTCTGCAAACCTATCGTGTAAGGATGCAGCGGATGATCGAAAATATCTTCGGCAGTGCCCATTTCTATTATCTTTCCGGCATACATAACCACTACGTAGTCCGCCATCTCGGCTACCACGCCCAAATCGTGCGTAATCAACATTATGCTGCCGTTGATTTTCTGCTTTATATTTCTGAGCAAATCAAGAATCTGCGCCTGTATCGTAACGTCAAGCGCCGTTGTGGGTTCGTCGGCGATTATCAGTTTAGGATTGCACAAAAGAGCCATGGCAATCATAACTCTTTGGCGCATACCGCCGGAAAGTTCGTGAGGGTATTTTTTATACACTCCCTCCGAATCCGCCATACCGACAAGCGACAACATTTCGATACTGCGCTCTTTGGCCTTTGCTTTGGAAATGCCTTCAATGTGCAGAAAAGCGACTTCGTTGAGCTGATTTCCTATCGTGAATACGGGATTGAGCGACGTCATGGGTTCCTGGAAAATCATCGCTATTTCTCTGCCGCGAATGGCGCGCATGGCCTCTGTGGGCATCTTTGCTATATCGACAACTTTCTCTTCCATTTCATAGAGATTTCCGCCGAGGGAATTTTTCTCTATTATCGGCTTCCCATACTTATTGAGAACAACTTTTTCTTCGCCGTTTTCGTCCTTTTCCTTTTTATAAACGGGAATCTTGCGGCCATGAGCGTCGCGCTTATAATCGTAAGATTTAAAACGTATAGAACCATCTACAATCTGCCCCACCGGTCCTTGCACAAGTTGCATGAGCGAAAGCGAAGTTACGCTTTTGCCGCAACCGCTCTCGCCGACGACGCCTACTGTTGAGCCCTCGGGAATGGAAAAAGTTACCCCGTTTACAGCTTTTACTACGCCTGCGTCGGTAAAGAAATATGTATGCAAATCGTCGAACTCCACAACGTTTTGCGGATCCTTCATTTCGGTAACATATTCGCTTTCTACGACTTTGCGCTTTTTGCGCTTCTCGTAGAATTTTGTCGCCTTTATGTTTTCCTTTGCAATTCTGCGGGATTCGGCTCTGGTAATATAATGGGACTTCTTTTCTTTTTGTAGTTCCTTTTTCGTTTCGTTGTTGGTATCCGACATTGTTTACCTCTTCATCTTGGGATCGAACGCGTCGCGCAAGCCGTCGCCGACAAAGTTAAACGCAAGAATCGCAAGCGTAATACATATGCCGGGCGGAATCCACCAATTGGGGAAATTCTGCAAATAGTTCATGTTGGTCGCATAATTTATCATTGCTCCCCACGTAGCCGTGCCCATGGGCGCGCCTATTCCGAGGAAACCCAAAGTGGCTTCGGTTAAGATGATACTGCCGAGGCCAAGCGTCATGGAAACTATAAGCTGCGGCATTACGTTCGGAATCAGATGCTTGAAAATCTTCTTGCGCGCCGAAAGTCCCGAAGCCGTTGCCGCAAGCATAAATTCCTGCTCTCGCAATGATAGAATCTGCCCTCGCACCAATCTTGCGGTGCCGGCCCATCCTATCAAAGTCAGAATACCCATCATATAGTATAGTCGGATAATGCTTGTCAGCCCCATAGTATCGTATATCGCAGATATAATAAGCATTATCGGCAACTGCGGTATGCAATATAGGACGTCGACTATACGCATTATCACGTTATCGACTTTGCCGCCGAAATAACCGGCTATACCTCCCAGAATAACGCCAAGAATAGTTTCCAGAATTACGACGATAAATCCTATCGTAAGCGAAATTCTGCCGCCGTACATAAGGCGCGTGAATACATCGTAACCGTTTTCGTCAGTGCCGAGCCAATGCTGCCAACTGATTTCTCCGCGGATATTCGTAAGGCTCTCGCTCACAAGGATATCGTAAGCCGAATACGAATTGCCTTCATCGTCGGTGTAACGTATCTCCTGAGCCGTTACCATGGTCTTGGGAGTTTTATCGGGCTCCATTTCGCCCCAAGGCGAGAACAGCGGTCCGAAAAACGAAATCAAAAACAAAGCTATTATTATAACAAGGCCGACTATGGACAGTTTTGAGCGGAAAAACCTCTTCATAACCGTGCGCATAGGCGAAAGAACTTTCACTCTGTCCCCGAGATTTTCTCCGTGCAAATCATCGGAAGAGGGCTCTTCGGGAGCGGGCGTTTCCGGCACAACTTCGGTCTGCAAGGTTTCCGTTTCTTCGGGAGAAATAACTTCTTCTTCCATACTTTCCTCCTACTTACCGAGTTTAACGCGCGGATCTACCACTGCGTACATAATATCAGTTAACAATATGCCCAAAACCGTAAGCACGGCAATAAACATATTATAGCCCATAATAAACGGCACGTCGCCCTCGCGCATCGCAAGATACGCGGTGTTGCCGATACCGGGAAGGTTGAATACCTGCTCTATTATCATAGAGCCGCCGAACAGTCCCGGGAGAACGCCCGCAAGCGTTGTTACAAGCGGAATCATTGTGTTTCTGAAAACGTGCTTATAAATAACCTTATTTTCGGACAAGCCTTTTGCGCGGGCCGTTCTTATGTAATCGGCGTTGAGCACTTCGAGCGTATTCGTGCGGGTGTATCTCATCATAGAACCTATGGAGAGAATTACCAACACGAAAATAGGTAATACCAAGTGCCATGCCTCATCGCAGAACACTTGCCATGGCGTTGCGTCAACCGGAAGATTGGAAAGCAACGAGCCCGGTTCGAACCACCCGAGATCGACGGCAAACCATTTTATCATTATGCTTCCGAAGAAGAACGTCGGGAATGAAATGCCTATCATCGTCAATACCGTAACGGTGTAGTCGAGTTTCCCGTATTGATTGCATGCGCACTTGATGCCGAGCGGTATGGCGATAATGAGTTCGAGAATCAGAGATATGAACGAAACTATAAAGGAAACGCCCATATCCTGGAAAATCTTTTCTTCTACTTTCATGTTGTATTTGAAAGAAGTTCCGAGATCTCCCCTCAAAAAACTTGTAAGCCACTTCCACCAACCCGTAATCACGTTGGCAAAAGCGTCGCCGAAACTCATAGTGCTCAAATCCTGCAAATTATACATTGCAAGGATTTTATTGAGTTCTTCTTCTTGCGCAGGGCTCTGCTGGTGCGTTTGAAAATATCTGTCGCGCAAAAGGTTTACGGGCATTACCCTTACCAATGCGTACAATATTATCGAAACGCACAGCAGAATGAACACTGCCTGAAGCAATCTTTTTATTACGTACTTAACCATCTAATTGCTCCGTGGTTTAATATTTATGCTTTTCTGTAATCTACTTCCCACAATCTGCTGAGCACGCCGTTATAAGCGTTGGCGTTTTTATTGAGGCTGTTAATATTGAGAACATCGTTGTTGTATACGGCAAGATCCATTCTCTGATAAGTGGGCAGTTCAACCGCAAGGTCCATAATTATATTGAGAGCGTCTTCATATATAGCCGCGCGCGAATCCTCGTTATTCATCGTTCTGGCTTCCATAATCAATGAGCTCAACGTATCAACCTTCGGAGCCTCGTAGGGATAATCGTTTTCGTTGCCCACTATTACGTCGTAGCCCCAGTTCTTTACGGAAGTTGCAGTGCTATCCTTGTGATAAACCTGATAAAGGTCCGGATCTATACCGAGCGTCCAAGCAGCCGCCCAAACGGCAAGTTTGCCCGTTGCAAGTTTCTGCAAAGCCTGTATATCGTTCTGAACGGTTATATCAAAGCCGTGCTGGTTGAGGAAATCCGCGGCTTCTCTGAACATCGTTGCCGCAGGGTGATTTGTCTCTTCGCCCGCTATCGTGAAAGTATATTTCAACTTATTGCCTTTATCGTTAGTCCATACTCCGTCGCCGGGATCACTGTATCCGGCGCTTCTGAGCAAACCTTCAATTACATCCCCGTCCCTTGTGAATGCAAGCGTAGCGTTAGGATCAACTCCTCCGTCATAAACCGTACATCCTTTCGGATAAGCGAAAGAAAGTTTCGACATGGGGCGATAAATAGTCTCGGCATACTGCGTTGTGTAATAGTCGCTTACTATTTTCGTAGTCTCCATAGCTCGCATTATTGCGCGCCTTACAGCTACGTCCGGTACATACTTGGGGTTGATGCCGACATAGCCGTAACCGTTCGACTTATAGCTTTGAGTGGAAAGATACGATATGCCGTTGAGTTCGTTTATATTATCCGGCGTGCATTGAGGAGAACCAAAATCTATCGATTTCGTTTTGAGGAAGTTTATAAGGTCGTCGTCCTTTACTTCCCTGTATCTCATATATTTGATTTTCGCGTTGCAAAGTCCGCTGCCTACCGTATTGAAATATTCGTTGCGTTTATAGTAAACCCAACCGTTGGTACGGAAATTCGAACCGGAAGAGTTATCGCTACCGTTCGAATCCGTAGCCTTATATACGCCGGCCCCCATCGGTTTTTTACTCTTTTCGGTTGAACCGACAATCGTATCGAAGAAGTTCTTATCGCCGAATTTTACGCCGAATCTGTTGGATACGCTGCTGTTCGAAGGATCTGTCTGATTGCAAAGTTCGATATAGTTCACTCCGCCGTAAGTGCCCGAATAATAATACATGGGCGCAACAGTGAAGCCGAAGTTCCATATAGCTTTGGGATCGACGCCGTTTACAACTATTTTCAATACGTCGTTGCCGTTGCTGTTTTTGTAAGTTGTTATGCCGGAAACGGAACTTACCGCAAGACCGCCGCTCTGGGTAATACCATCATAGTACCTACTCATTGCGTCGTTTTTGAAATCCTGTCTTGCCGTGCCTGCGGTAGCCCACTGAGTAAGAATAGTCGTGAGCGCGCCGGGGAGCGGTTCGCCTTCATTGAAATAGTTGCCGTACAGAGTATCTATAGCGTAATCACGCATGATAAAAGCCTTTGCTTCGGCTTCGGTGCAATTGCCGTTCTGAGCCTGAGCTTCGGCAATTTTTGCCGGATCGTTCATTGCATCGTGGATATCCTGGGCAAGCTGGTTACCCTCTTCGTCAAGAGTAGTAAGATATTTTCCGTTTGCGTCTTTCTTCCTCTTATAAGAGCCTGTTGAGGGATCGAGTTCAGTCTGTATCTGAATGATTCCCTCGTTCAGATAATAAACTTCCCAATCTTCCGTGAAGCTATAGTTCTCTTCATAACTGCTAAGGGTGCCTACATTATTCGACCAATCGCTCTCAAGCTCTTCGCGGAAGAGTTTTTTAACGGTTTCAATGTCTGCGGTTATCTGTTCGTTAATAGGATTCGAAACGGGATCATCGTCATAATCCAGAATATCCTGAACTCTCTGCATGGCAATCGCCGTAAATTGAGCGGTGTAGTCCGAGTCGCTGTCCGCGTCCATTGACTGCGCTCTGTATTGCGCAAGCCCCTGAATATCGGTAGAATAAATCGTAGACGAACCAAAATACATAGGATCGAGATAGACATACAAATTGAACAGCACGTCTTTAATGGTAAGTTCGCTGCCGTTACTGAATTTTATGCCTTTCTTTATGACAAATTCATATTCCGATCTGCCGTCCATCGAGCCCTCGGGAATTATATTGCCACCCGAAGGCGCATCGTAATAAGTAATTTTATATGACTCGGCAACAGTGGCCTCGTTTTGACCGCATACGGGCTCGCCGTCCGAATTTGTAGTGAGCATTGCAATCTGCGTATTCGCAACGACTTCGCTGTCCGAAGCGGAAGTTGAATAGAACGGACTGAAATTGCCGTCGCAAGCGCTTACCGAAAGCACGAGAGGGCGCGTCTCGGGATTTACGACGTAGGTGCCGCTTTCATTATTCCCGCCGCCACCGCCGCCTCCTCCGCCGCCACCGGCGCCTTCACCGTCGCCGCAACCGGCAAAACCGAAAGCCATTACGGCGCAAAGCGATCCGCAAAAAATGCCGCGAAATATTTTTTTCATTGTTAATCCTCCGATAGAGTAGTTTATTTTTTAAAGTTTTTCGTAAGTTGTTCCCGGACTTATGGTTATATCCGTATATAAGCTGTCGGTTTCGAAACCTCCGAACAACCAATGATCCGAACCGGAATATTCGTCGTTCTTATAAAGGTTTGTTACCAAGGCGCCTGTTCCGAGATTTACTATGCTGAGCTTGCCGCCGACGGTAACGTCCGATATAACTGCGCCTTCGTTTAACTTTTTAAATACGAAATAGAGTTCCAAGTTTGCATTGTTCGCCACCTGACAGCTAAACGTAAGATTTTCGAAAGTTATATTTTTGATTGCCGCGGTGGGCGCTATTTCGCCGAATACGGCGGCCTCGCCGCTACGGAGATATCCGTTTGTTTTAACTTTAAGATTGCGCACGGTATAGCCGTTGCCCTCTATCTTTCCGCTGAAATAATTCATGTTGTTTACGGCGGAGATGCCGGAGCAGTCTATATCGCGTATGAAATATGAGTTCAACGATTGGCTTGTGAACATATTGGCAACGTCGTTAGGCGTTTTCACTATACTCCATACGCCTTTTATGTATTTGGCGTAAATAACCAAATCTTCGTCGCCTTCGGGCATACTCAGCGGGAACGTAACTATGTTCTCACATTCGGGTTCGAGATAATATTCAACGAACGTAAACCTCTCGGTCATATTGCTCGCCGAAAGAATATCGCCGGGCCTGGAAACCGTACCTGAAACACCGAAGCCGAATTGCCCCAATTCGTCGCCGGACGAATACGTTATCGTTGTGCCGCCCGAATTATAAGTTATGGTCTCCCCGCTTTCAAGCGCCGCTTTGACAAGAAGTTTTACGTCCTTTTGCCACTTTGCGCACAGATAATGGTGTTCGCCTTTGGACAATGGTTTGGAAAAATCAAACAGCTCGTCGCTCGCCTTGATATTCTTCGTCAAATCATAATCCGCGCCGTCTTCATAGACGGTGCCGTCCTCATAGACAACTTTGCCGTCATCGTTGAGTTCGGCTTTATACCAGCCGATAAGGGCATAATCGTCGCGAGCGATTTCCAAAGAGCCGCTTGTGAGATTGGTAAAACCGATATTGAGCGCCTTGGATTGATCGCGGAAGTACATTTCTTTTACATGCAGTTCTTCGTTGCCGAAGTTGCCGCCGTTCGAAAAATAAGTTACGCGCGCTTTAAGGTTGTTTGCCGCTATAATGTCGTCAAGCGTTTCGTTCAGTTTACAACCCGCGAACATACAAATCGCAGTTATGAACGTTATTATGCAAATTACGAAAAGTGCTGTTCTTCTTTTACTCATCAGTGTCCTCTTGTTTTCCTGCGCACGATTATCGCTCCCGCCGCAATGCCGAAGGCAAGTACGACCGCCGAAGTTATTCCGACAGCTATCCATACGAAACCGCTTGCGTTATCCGAAGGAGTTTCGGGTTTAGCCGTAATTACGGACTCGGTATTCGCGCTTCTGCCGGCGCTTACTCTTACTTCGACATAGACGGTCTTGCCGTAACCTTGGTATCTGACGTAATTGGTTAACTCCGTGAGAGGGGAATTATCGAGCCTCTGCATCTGAGACATATCGGCTTCGGCAACTGAATAATCGCTGTATTGAACATAGAACTTCAATCCCGTGGGATCGAATTCTTCACCTGCCACGTAATCCCTTTTATAGCTGTCTCTGTCGTAAGTTACGCTCGTTACGCTTACCACAATGCCGAAATGTTGCTTAATAGTACGCATCTGCGTTTCGATTTGAGTAAGTTTCTCTATGTTTGCTTCGCCGATGAAATCAAGCTGGATATCGTCCACAATGTTATTGAGAAGCCTTCTGGCGTTAATGACGCGTTCGGCATACTCCTCGACCATCTGCTTGTTGCCGTCGTTTACTTCAAGCGACGCCCATCCAGAGATATCGGTTTGCGAAATTTCGTTTATGGCGTTTAAAACGCTTCTCGCATCGTCGTCCATAAGAACGCCGAGAGAATTCTTTGTTCCGAAATATATGGAATAAATGTGATTGTCGTATCCCTTGCCGTTTTCGGGGCAATTGATGACAAGCGTACTCTCATCTCCGAATATCTCGCTGAAATAAACTATTTGAGACTCGAAGTTGTTGTAATAGTAACCTTTATAGGTGTTCTCGGTCTCCTCGATTATGTCATCAATCTGAGAATCGTATTCGACTTCGAGCACCGGCGCCTGAATACTTCTGAAAGTATATTCGGTGATACCGCTGTTAAAGAATGCTCCTTTGCCTATCACTCGAACGCTGTAAGGCAATTCGACCTTTTTGAGCGAACCGCCTGAAAGCCCATTGAAAGCATAGCCCTGAACTTTTATCGTGCCGTCCGCAACCGTATAACTGCTTGCGGAAGTCTTTGCTCCCGGGTAGGCTACGAGCACTTTCGTTCCGTCGGAAAGATTTTCATACAGAACTCCGTCCAACGCCGTAAACGCGCTGCCCGACGCGGTAAACGCCGCAAGTTTAACAGAGGCCGCAAACGCGCCGTCGCCTATCGTTTTCACGGTTTCCGGTATGGTTACCGCGGTTTCGCTGCCGCCGAAGAACGCCAATTCTCCTATGTCTTCCGCTACCGGAATGTTGAGCTCAGAGAAACTCGTGCCGCCGTTATCCACGGCAAACGCGCCGTAATCTATTTGTTTGGCTTTGAGAAGATTCAACGAGGATATGCCGTTGCAGTTATAGAACGCCATCCTGCCCACTGTTACGAGGTTTTCAAGTCCCGTTACGGCCATATCCGTACATTCGGCAAAAGCGTTCATGCCGACGGTTTCAAGCGCGGTAAGGTCAACCGACTCCAACCCGGAGCAACGATTGAACGCCAGCATATCGACGCTCGTAACTTTCGACAAGTCGATTGTTTTGAGCGCGGAGCAACCGTTGAACGCCATTGCTCCGACTTTTGTGAATTCGGCGCCCGTAACAGACGTAAGTCTTACGCAACCGCTGAATGTCATATCGGGAATCTCGGTAACCGTCGAAGGCAATTCAACGGTGAGAAGTCTCGTTGAGCCGGCAAAAGTATTCATACCGATATCAGTTATTTTATCATCTAATGAAATGTTTGTCAAATTAACGCAATAACTAAATACTCCCGAGCCCAACGAAGCGGCGGTTGAAGGCGTGAACGAAAATTCGGTTAAAGGCGTTCCGCTGAACGCTCTGTCCCCGATTTTGACAACGGTTTCGGGCACGGTTATTTCGCCGAGGCGCGAGCCCATAAAGGCTTCCGCTCCAATCTCTTCGAGCGCCGTGCAGTTGAAAGTTATGCTTTCAAGCGCGCTGTTCTTAAATGCGCCGTCGCCTATCTTTGTTACTCCTTCCGGGATTGTTATTTCCGTTATAGCGCTGCCGGAGAAAGCATTTTCGCCTATTTGGGTTACTTCCGAAGGAATATTGAAAGTGCTGTCATTGCCGAAATACAGCAAAAGTTTACTTTGAGTTTGGTTGTAGACGGCATTACCTACGATAGCGCACTCGTCTCCCGTTACCGTTCTGACGTCCGTTCCTTTAAACACGTCCGTTCCGAAGTCGGTAAGTCCCGAAGGATATTTAAAGGTTGCGAGAGACGTATTTGCAAACGCCTCGTCCCCTATGCTTTTTACGATTGACGTTCCGAAATCCACGGAGGACAGAATGTTGCAATCGGCAAACGCCCGGTTACCGATCTGGAATCCGAAGTCATCCGCCGCCACATCGTCGGTTTCGAACTTTACGCTGACGAGCGAAGAGCAACCCGAGAACGCGCTTTCGCCTATGATTTCCGATTTGAGCGTTAAGCTCTTCAACGCAGTGCAACCCGCAAACATCCGAGCCCCGATAGCCGTATATCCGCCCGTAAGTATTCTCTGCAAAGACGTGCAGTTTTCAAATACGTTGTTCCCGCTCGAATGTAAACCTGTCAAATCGAGCATCGGTTTGCCGTCGCTTTGCATCGTTCCGACGAGAGACGAACAACCCGAGAACGCCGAATCGTACGCCGTTCCTATCGCCGTCATTTTCTTTATTTCTTTAAGAGCCGTACAGCCCGCAAACGCTTCGCTTGCGACGCTTATAACTTTGACGTTGCTCAAATCCAAAGTTTCCAAACTTGTACAGTTATAGAAAGCTTTTCTGTTTATAAGAGTAAGCGACGCGTCGGCAATTTCCATCGGATCTTTCTGTATGAAGTAAATGGCTTTGAGCGAGGTGCAGTTTATAAACGCTCTCTCGTCTATCTGCGTAACCGTTTTGGGTATGATTACAGCCGTCATCTGATTATTGTCTTTGAAAGCCTCCGAACCGATAGTCATTATGTTTTTATCGGAAGGAATCGTAACCACGCCGTCATCTTCGCCATCTGCCGCGTCGCCGCCGTGGAACTCCGTCAACGTCATATCGCTGATTGTGAACGGATCCTGAACGACAAGCGATACAACGGCCGTCATAAGCTGAGAAACCTTTGAGGTCGCCTTTATTACCGCGGAGCCCTTTTTGATTGTGCGCACTACTCCGCTTTGGTCAACCGTAGCAACGTCCGGCCTATCGCTCGTCCATGTGAAATCCGACAAAACAAGAGGATAATACCAAGGATCGGATATTATCTCCAACTCGAATGTTTCGCCGGGGTTGACCTTAACGGAACCCGACGCCTTTTGAAGAGCGTCCGTGCTGTTCTTTATCGCGCCGAATGAAAGCGAAGGCAGCGAAAGTCTCTTTCCCGTGTCTGTTACGTTTACTTTAATATATCTTATCACGCCCTTGCGGTTGCCTACGGCTATGGTTACCGGGTTGCCGCCGGTGGGCTTTAAGCCGACTATTTCTCCGTTCTTTACGGCGACATAGCTCGACGAAGCGTCCATCCATTCGAAATTGGAAAGATCCGCATTGCCCTCGTATTCGAGTTTGACTTTGTGCGTGCCGTAAACGTCTACCGTGATTTCATCTTCGCCTTCCGCGAGCTCGAAAGTATCCGGCAACACCGACTCGTTGAGCGAGTCGTCAACGGCAACTATATCCTGACCGAGATAGCCGAGATAATAAGTCGTGTGATTCAACGAATAGTCGTCAACCTGAACGTACAAACAATCCTTATATCTTTCGTAAATATCCGTTACCTCTATGGAAACGGTGGTTACGCCGTTTTTGACGGGATTTCTTACCGGCGTTACATAGTCGGTGGCGAGCACTATTTCCGATTGGTTCGTTTGGGAATTGCTGTTCGAATAGCAGAGCATTACGGACTGCGGATAGTGGTTGTCAAACACGTCGAAATCGAGATAGATGCGCTGTTTGTCCTTATTTCCCTCTTTATAATTATAGTATCGCACACGCGCGTCCTGCAAAACGGGCGCCTCGTAGTCCACATAGAAATCAAACGAGAATTTGTTCTCTTCGGGGCACTCCTCGCCATCTTGCCTTGTATGGAAGAAGAACTCAAAATCCATCGTATATTTGCCGTTGGCCAAAAGTCCGAGGTCTTCGGGGGAAATTTTGAGTTCCAGATATGCGGGACGAGCCGCGCCGCCGCCGGAATACGCCTTGCTTACGCGCCAAACCGTGTCCGTTTTAACGACTTCGCCCGTATAGCTGTTATATAATTTGTAATCCACTTGCCTTGCGTTTCTCAAAAGGCCGGCATAAACCGCTTTTATGCCCGTGGACGTCATGTAATTGCCTATGCCGTCTTCGCTGACGTATTCATTGAACCGAGACACGGAACTATATTCTTCGTTGGTATACATCTCATCCGCGTCGTCCGGAAGGATATACATATATCCGCCCATGGGAAGAACGTATCTGTCGTTATAGTAAGTGGTATATGCCTGCGTAGCCCATACTCTCGGCTTGATTTTTTCATCGTCCGGCACGGAAGCGTCCTGCTCGCTCGCCGCTATATCGAAAGCGTCGTAGTCAAGCATGGGAGCGTCTTCCCAATCGCCGTAGAAAGCCATGAACGGAAGCGTCAACGAACACTGATCTCCGCTTTCGCTTTCAAGCTGAATAAACCCTTCGACGAACATACCGTTTTTGAAGCTCTCGTCGATGTAATCTTTCTCTTCCTGAGAAAGTTTGAGCGTTACGCTTACGGTGGTTTCGGTTCCGTTTGAAAGCGTGAGAACGCCGTCCTCGACGCCGTTTCCCTCAAACACGGCGGGAATATCGTCAAGCATATATGCCTTTTCCGCAACCGCGATTTTGTCGCTTGAAAGCGTCTCGGTCATAAATATTGATCTGAGATTGAATACAAGTTGCGTACTGCCGAAATTCTTTACCTTGAACGAGAATTTATACTCTCCTTTGCGTTCCTCGTCTTCGCCCAACTCAACCTTGGGGCGCTTGTCTTTTCCCACATACCAATATCCCGTCGTATCGTCTGTATAAAGGAGCGCGTTTGTAGTTACGATGCTATCGAGATTTGCCTGTCCGGAGCCTTGTTTCCTCGGCGAATAGGCCAAGCCCGTCTCGTCGTATACCGTTGTGGCCGTGCTCATTATAAGTTGGTTTGAAATCTGGGTTATTGATTTGTTATCGTCCTGCGAAGAAATTCCGAACTTCTCGTTGTTGAGACGAACGTAATTGCGAACGAGCGCCGCAAGCCCTGCCATATTGGGCGAGGCCATTGAAGTACCGCTCTGCTCGTCGTAACCGCCGGGCACGGTTGAAGTTATTTCGCCGCCGTGCGCCGTTATCTCGGGTTTGATTTTGAGATCCGGCGTCGTTCCCCAAGACGAGAAATCGCTCATGAAAGGTCCTGCAAGGAGCGAAGTGTCTATTTTTATCTTTCCTATGCTGTTTACCGCGTTTCTGACAAGCGCCATACCGGTATCCATATCAATCGAAATTGCCGGAAGCGGATTTTCAACATCGCCGAGCGTCATTCTGATTTTACCGGACACGTTATTGTAAACTATAATTGCTATCGCGCCCATTGCTTTGGCGGTTTCGACTTTTTCCTTGAACGTCGTTTTACCACGCTTAATAAGCGCTATTCTGTTGCCCTCTCTTAATTTCGACCTTATAGAAGTCGAATAATCGGCCGGCTGACCTACGCCCGGAATCACGACATATTCGTATTCCACGCTCGTCTCGTCTTCCGGAAGGAGCAATTTTGCAAAATCGTATTGAACGGCGTTGCCGTCGCTCGATTCGTTATAATAAACGGCTATCTCGTTCTCCGTGTCGGGATTGCCTATAAGGTATTTTGACTGCTGGCCGCTTATACTTGCAACCGAGAGTGCGGGATAATATGTGGAGGGCGAGCCCACGGTGCCGGAATCGGGATTTGTGGCAAGGTTAGTACCGAAATCCGAGCCGTAACCGGAGCTGAACTCGTTGCTCGCCGCGCACACCAAAGATATGCCGGCTTCCGTTATGCTGTCCATAACGCTTTTCAACAGTGCACCCTCGTCATCGCCGTCGTCGGTCGTGGAGAAGCCAGCCGAAGTGCCGAGGCTCATGTTTATTACGTCCGCTCCGACATTGACGCAGTCTTCGAGAGCGGCTACCAATTCATCGGTGTCGGAACCGCCGAGGTCTTCGCTTTCGAGGTCATCGGTAAACACTTTGCAAATCATAAGCTGCGCCGAAGGCGCCACTCCCACGAAGGGAACGTTATTGCCTTCCTGATCTTTTACCACATTGCCGTCTTTATCGTTATAGCTGTCGTCGCTACCTGCAACTATACCCGCGACGTGCGTACCGTGATTGGAATACGAAGGATAAACTTCGGCGTCGCTGTCGGCATAATCGAAAGCAAAAGGAACTTTTGCATTTATATATACGTCGTCAACGGTGAGCGTGCGGTTTGCGTTGGACATTATCGAAAACGCCGTCGTCTCTCCCAAAACCCTTTCAACCTCATCTTTCGTCAACGAAGGATGCTCGGGCATGGTTTTAAAGGCGTCGTGCGTGTAATCGAGGCCCGTATCGAGAATTGCCACAAGCATTCCGTCGCCGGTGCCCCATGCCTCTTCTTTATATTTGCTCGAATCGTAAATACCCGTTGCGTACACATTGGTATCGTTATCCTGAACATATATTGATTTCGTCGTCGAACTATATGTTTCGGGAACGGAATAAGTTCTCGCAATCGCCGCGCTTTGAACGCCGCTGAGTCTCTTGATTTTAGATACGTATGAAGTGTTCAAAGTTATCGCAAGCGCGTTGGCGACGGTTCGATAATTATACTCCACCTTATAAGGAATGCCGTAAGTTTCGAGCTTATCCAAAAAGGCATTCTGGGATTTTACTATGCTTGTATATCTGGCTCTGCCCTCGGCGGTATTGATATATTCGTTGACGGATTGGTCTCTTTTCTTCGAAGATATGATGCCATCGCCGTCGAGCGTAACTATAACCGTACGCGTTTCATATGAGGCTTTGGGCGCCGCCATAACCGTTTTATTAAGATTTTCTTCAACGATTTTCGAAGTGTCGACCTGCCTCGTTACGTCTTCGAATCTGACGCTTTCGGTCGCGGAAACGTTGTTGCTGCTCACGCTTTCTTGCGCATGCGATATAAGCACCGTGCCTGCCGTAAGCGAAGCGCACAGCGTCATCGATAAACATGCGTAAATTACGCGTCTCAATTTGCTTTTCATTATCAACCTCGTTCAGTGTTACTCGTGTTTTAGTCTTCAAACGTTATGGTAGCTTCGGCGGAGGAATAATCCACGATTGCAGTCAAAACTTCTCCGGATTCGTCGGTCAACTGCACTTTTGTGGTCTGTCCATCCCTTTCCCTTACTACATAAGTATATTTGTCGCCGTCGGAGGAGGTAACTTCTCCCCTGAACGTGAAAGTATATTGTTTTCCTTCCGTCGTTTTGGCTACGAGAGCCGTATCGTTTTCAAGCGGAGACAATTTCAACCATCTGTTTCTGCCTCCGGTGAACACCATTTCGCCTTCTTCTTCCGTGGTCGTGCCCGTGCCCATTTCAAGGCTGTAAAATAACGTTTCTCCGTTCAACGGAACGTAATTCCATACATAAACTTTTCCGAACCGCAAAGTGTACAGATAAGTCGTATTCCCGTCATGCGCGCTGTAATACGCCACGCCGTAAACAAGTTTACTCTCCGACATTCCGTCGAACTGAATACTCTCGCTTCCGTTGTTTCTCGTCCAGCTTACCGAGAAGAAATCGTCGACTTTCGCGCACGGAATGTAGTCTCCCGTTACAAGATAGGGATAACTCGACAACACTATTTCGCCGCCGTCTACCGAAATAATATACAACGTTACGGCAAACGTCATTTCGCCGCTCAGATAATCGACGGTGAGATATCCCTCTGCGGCATGGTATACGTAGCTTGTCGTTCTCATATCCATGAAAGTTCCCGTTACCGTACTCGTGCCGCCGTTCAAATAGCTGAAATCTATAGTGTTGATGGTAATATTGCTCGAAAATCCACTGACCGCCCATCTGCCGGTAAAGGGATTGTCAAGAGTAAGGCTGACGGCCTGAGTTTCGCCAAGCGTTATGTCATAGGTATTTTTGTCGGAATTGAATACGATATTGCCGTATTCCTCCAAGCATGTCGTCGCGTCGGAATATACCTTTATTTCATCGCCGACAAGTTTATATCCGTAAACCTTTTCGACGCCTGCCGTAGAAAGTTCTGTAAGTTTGCCGCCGCTTTCAAGGTTACCGCCGCCGTTGAACGTATACGTATTGTAATCGGTATCGCTGTTGTTTGTGCGGTCGGTGAGCGTTAAACCGTACATTTTATCTTTACGGATAAGCTCTATCCTTTCGTCATCGCCGCCGGTGATCGTGAGCATCGTTTTCACATCGTCGTAGGAAAGCACATAATTCTTTCCCTTGTAAGCGAATTGATAATTATAGTATTTTATAGTCTCTCCGTTGATGGTTATCTCTCCGCGGCTGTTTTCGAGCGTTTCGTCCGAGCTGTAAGCGCCGAGGCCGTTAAGCTCAACAAGTTCGAAATCCGCGTTTCCGCTTATCCACTCTCCCGCGAGTTCATCGGTAAGGTCGAGAGAAATGCCCTCGACTATCGCGCTCAGCGTTGCATTATAGAGAGCCGCAACCATTCGGCCGGAGCTTTGCAAAACATAGAAATTACCGAAAAGGAGCGCGTCCTGATAGAGCGTTACCACCGTTGCATCGCCGGATTGCGCGCTTGCGAACATATTGTCCGCCACGTAAGTTATGTCGTAATAGCTGCCGTCGGAGTACGAGCATACGCCCGTGCCCATTCCGTTGCTTCCTATGCCGTGCAGTTCGAGAGTTATTACCGTTCCGTCGCTTCCGGAAAGCATCCAGACGCCCACATAGCTGTTTTCGCGATAATAGAGCGCTTTTTCACCGCTTACAAGATCAAGCGAAAGTGCGCCGCTCGCGTCGAATTTCGCAGTGCCGTATTCGCTTCCGCCGGACGACAGCGTCAAAACGCCTTCGGCTTCCACATAAGTGCCCGACTTCTTTTCTCCCTTGTAGCTGTACGACCAGCCGCCTTTACCGTCAAAGACATACCGCTTGGGTATCGTAGCGGATTTTTCCCACGCGCCTTTGAAAGAATCGTATGCGGAAAGGCTCTTCCCGCTCACGGTTATTGCATCGGCGGAATACGTGCCCGTCAACACTTCGTCGTCGGCGGCGGTGAGAACTTTCAAAGTAAGCGTTTCTCCGTCAAGGGTGTAACTGAACCTGCGCGTTACGCCGTCTTTTTTGATTGTGCCGGTGTAATCGGCATTAAAGTTATATTCTTCGCCGTCTTCCTTTACGTAATACGAACCGTATATGGCGGCGTTTTTGCTCGCTTTGAGAGGAGCGTCTTCGGTGAAGTAAACGTTATCGAATATTTCAAAACCTTCGGATGTCTTTTTGCCTTTGAAATTATACATATCATAATTCCATGAAAGCATAGGATTCTCTTCATTGTCGGTTTCGACATGGTCGGACAATCTTGCAAAAGGAGCATAAAGGAAATATACATCAGTTCCGTCGTAACGGTAAATGCCGTTAACGGTTATTCCGCCGTCAGTATAAGTGAAATTGGCGCGCGAAGTAAGATTTAGCGTTATCTTGCGCGATGTACCACTATTATTAATATAGTAATTGCCCGCAACTTCGGAATAATCTGCGAAACCGACATAGAGATCGACATCTCTCGTGAAAATATAGCCATACGGAACGCGTTCTTTAAGTTCTTCGTCGAAATAATATCCGTATGAAACTTTGCCGCTATCTGCGATGAACAGCTCGGGCAGACCTTCGGAAGAACCCGTAAGGCTCGCCGAATTACTTACGTTGTACCAATAGCAGATGGGCATATACATGCTGGAAATTTCCAAACGGAAATTATCCGTGCCCGTGTTTACGGTTTCGCCGTCGAGTTCGAGGTTAACGTAAAAATCAATCTCGTTTTCAGCGGCGTTTATCGTGGGATACGAACCCTCGGCAAACAGCCAATCGCAATCCTTCCACTTTAACGTATTCTTTAAAAAGTCAACCGATTGCAACTGCGAAACCGTTGCAGATTTATCCGCAACCGAATAGCAATTGAACACGACAAGCGGCTGTGAATCCACGTAGGGATCTCCCGCATTTTCCACCGTGCCCGCACATATGCCGCCGGTTTTTTCATAGCTGCTTCCCAAAAGCGAATCCGCGCCGAGAGCGCTCGTCGAAAAACTGTCGCTTATAACCGTATCGGCTTCGGAATAGCCGCAGATACCGCCTGCGTATGCAACGGCATATTGAAGCATATTGCTGTCCCATACGTCCGAATACGCGGAAACGTCGCAAGTCGAATAACAGCTTGCCACAGAACTGTATATGGAGCAAGTTCCCACTATACCGCCCGACCTTATGGCGCCGAACACTTTACCTTCGGAATAGCTGTTTGCGATATAGGCCGTTGACTGTTCATAGCCGGAAAGAAGATAACCGCTTATGCCGCCGGCGCACAGAACTTTGCCTTTCATGCAATTGAGTTCCAAATCCGTACTGCAATAGTTTACGCCGGAAAAACAACTCATGCCGAAGCTCTCGACATAGGCCGACTGCTGCATGCCGAAAACGCCGCCGGCAAAAGCAAACGAATTATAATCGGCGAATACGTTTATCGTGCCGTTCGAGGCTCTGCAATTAAAGACGTTTGCGCCGATACCGTATCCGGCAAATGCGCCTACATACAAATTAGCGCCCGAAGCGGCCTGCGCCTCAATCGTAAAATTATCCAAAGTGAGCGAAGTTATCACTCCGAGATTTTCATCCATGATGTTGGCGGTAACCTGCCCGAACAGACCTACGTATTCGTAAGAATTGCTCTTTATCGTAAAGTTCGATATCGTATGTCCGTTGCCGTCAAACGATCCGCCGAAATAGCTGTCGTCAACGCCGGAGCCTATAACCGAGAGATTGCCGCCGCCGACGTCGATATCGTTTTCCAAGCGATAATAACTCTCGAGATACGCTTCGTTGTTTGAGTTAACCTGCGACGCAATGTATAAAAGGTCGGCGGGAGAAGTTACAAGATAGGGCGAAGCGGAAGTACCGTTACCCTGCATCGACGACCTACCGATATAAACGCCCTTTACAGTTACTATACTGTCTCCTTCGACTGTGAACCGGAAATAACCGTCAGCGTCAGAAAACGTTACATTGTCCGACGAACCGTTAACGGCGACTTGGGGCGTGCCAATATAACCTTCATCCACAACGATTTCGAGTACAACTTTCGTGCCGCTTTCCATACGCGTTTCGAAAGAAGGCCGTGTGCCGGAAAATTGGCCGGAAGGCGACACCAATCTGTATTCTATGCCCTCCGAAGCCGTCAGATTAACGGTGTGCGTTACGCCGGGTTTATGTTCGGTTTCGCCGCATTGACAGCCTACGCCGAGACAAACGGCTATAAGCGAGCATATTATGCAGACGGCAACCAGCACCGAAGTGAAAATTTTTTTCATTAAAGTCCTCTTTATCGCTTTCGTCAAGCGCTTTAAGATTTTAAAGCAAATAGATTTATATCAAATATACAAAACTGATTATACAATACTCTATAATAAAAAGGCAACTGATTTTGACGGATTTTTGACGATTTGTCATAACAAAAAAACATTATTCCATAAGTAAAAATTATAAAAATATTCCGTATCGCGGAATTTGCAGCTCGGATACGCATAAATAATCGAAATTTTTTGAATATTTTTATTTTTTAATATTTCCCTCCGATTTGCGCCGAAAAAACCGGACAGAAATTAAATTATAAATTTATTCAAAAAATATATGCAAAAATTAAGGCGACGGCGCAGTTATGCGCCGTCGTCTCAGAGAGAATATGAAAAAAAGTTATGTGTAAGTACGTTCATTTTTTTCAGTCGGATTATAACAAAGAATTGTGTAAGCCATATGAAAATTCAATGATTTTTATATTTTTCAAATATTTTTATCGCAACTTTTATCCCGTCCGCAGCGGAACTCGTTATTCCGCCCGAATAACCCGAGCCTTCGCCGCACGGATACAGGCCTTTTAAACTTAAACTCTCACAGTTTTCATCCCTTTCGATGCGTATCGGGGACGAAAACCTGCTCTCTACTCCCGTAAGAACCGCGCTTTCGTCCGCAAACCCCTTCAAACGCCTGTCCATATCGGGAATCGCCGCTTTCAAGGCCTCCGCCGCCACTCGGGGAAGAACTTCCGAAAGCGGAGCGAACGACGTGCCCGCGGAATAAGTGGGCTTGACATCTTTAAACGACGAAGAAACTCTGTCCTTTAAAAAATCGCCGACGAGTTGAACGGGAGCGCGATAATCGCTTCCGCCGGCAACAAACGCCCTGCGCTCTACCGAACGCTGGAACTCCATTCCGTCGAAAAGTCCGCCGCCGAAATCTTCTGCGCGCATCTGCACCATCAACGCGGCATTGGAATTTACGCCGTTGCGTTTATATTCGCTCATGCCGTTGACGACTACTCCTCCTCGCTCGCTTGCCGCCGGAATAACCACGCCGCCGGGGCACATGCAGAAAGTAAATACTCTGCGCTCGTGAACGCGGCTGACCAACTTGTAATCCGCGGCGGGAAGTCGCGAAAATTTCACACCGTATTGAGAAAAACTTATATTTTCGGCGAGATGCTCTATGCGCAATCCCAACGCAAAATCGCGAGGCGTCATATATATTCCCGAAGAAGCGAGCGCCTCGAAAGTATCTCGTGCCGAATGTCCGAGAGCAATAACGGCGCAATCGGCTTGCACAGCGCCCGAAACGCCCGTCTTCACATTTTTAAAGCAAATACCCGTGAGTTTTCCGTCTTTGCTTTCAAAGCCCGTAAAAAGAGTGTTGAAAAGATATTCTCCGCCCGAATTTATAATATATTCGCGCATTTTTGAGAGGATTACGCGCAAATTGTCGCTGCCGATATGCGGTTTATTAAGGTATAAAATCTCTTCGGGAGCGCCGAAACGGACAAAATATTCAAGCACGTCTTTATTGAGGCTGTCGTGCGTTTGCGTGTTGAGTTTTCCGTCGGAAAACGTGCCGGCGCCGCCCTCTCCGAACTGCACGTTGGAGTTTTCGTTCAGACTGCGGTTTTTGATAAATTCCGAAATCCGCCCAACCCGTTCTTCGACGGGTTCGCCGCGTTCGACTATTATCGGACGGACGCCGTGTTCGACGAGCCTCAACGCGCACATGAGCCCCGCCGGACCGCTTCCGACTATTACGACCTTGGGCGGAGCTTTAAGTTTCTCATACTCCCTTTTCTCCTCGTACTCTTCCGAAGAGAACGCGACGGAATAAACCCAGAAAATATTGTTTTTGTCGCGTGCGTCAAGCGATTTGCGCAAAATTCTGAAAAATTTCGGCGGTTTTCCGAGTTTTCTGCGGGCCAATTCCATTAATTTTTCTTCGCTCTCGTCTAACCCGAGCTTTATGTTGTCAAGTCGTTCCATTATCTGTTTTCTTCAATATATCGTCGGCGACGTAAACGCCGCTTGCAAAAGCCCAATGAAGATTATATCCGCCGCAATCGCCGTCGACGTCTAAAATTTCGCCGGCAAAATACAGATTCGGGCAGAATTTGCTTTCGAGATTGTCTTTTACGCCGTTCATATCTATTCCGCCGTGCGTTACTTGCGCGTAGTCGAAGCCCAACGTCCCCTGAACGGAGAGGGTAAACTTTTTAAGAACGCCGACAACGGATTTCACGTCGTTTCCGGCGCGCTTTATTACGGCTCTGCCGATTTGATTGTGCACAAGCCCGCAGAGCAACGTATCAAAATCCGATTTTACATAAAGCCGTCTTTGCAGTACCGACATTATCTCCTCTTCGCCGAAATCGGGGAGAAAATCTATTTCGAGAATGCCCGTTTTCCTCGAAAACACGGGAGATACGGAGAACACGGCGTTGCCGGAAACCCCGTAATCGGTAAAAATCACGTCGCCGCGATATTCTTTCGGCTCTTCACCCTCCGCAATCGCCTTTACGGAGCAATCGGCGCGTATTCCTTTCAGACCTTTGATATCGAACGTATCGGTTCTGAGCTGTACGAGCGACGGGGAAAGCCTTGTAACAGTGTGTCCGAAGGCCTCCGCAAGCGCATACGACGTTCCGTCCGTACCGAACTGCTTCTGCGCTTTGCCTCCCGCGGCGAGGACTACGCAATCGGAACAAAAAGTTTTGCCCGTTGCGGTTTTTACCTTAAATCCACTTTCGACAAAAGTAACCTTTTCACCAAGCACGATATCGCACCTGCCGGACAGCGCGCTCAAAAGCATATCGACGAGCGAGGAGGCTTGTCTCGAAGCCGGATATATCCTTCCCCTGTCGTCCTCGGTGAAGAGCGTATCTTTGAATACCTGTAATCCGCACGCGCAATCTGCGCCTATTATTTTTCCGAGCAAGGCTTTATTACCCGAACGATAATTGTCGGCGGAAATATTCGAATTGGATATATTGCCTTGTCCGTTGCCCGTAGCCGCAAGTTTCTTGCCGACGCGCTTCCCCGAATCCACGATTAAAACGCGCAAACCGCTTTTTTCAGTAAGGCGGACGGCGCATGCCAATCCGGACGCGCCGCCGCCGATTATTATCACATCGTAATTTTCCATGTTACCTCAACGGAATTTTACTAAATCGATACGATTCTGTCAACCGCTGAAATCCCTCAATATTTCTTCGAGAATGCAAATGTGCATCTTTTCATCTTCGAGAATCCGTGAAACAATTTCCTTTACTCTGTCGTTTTTGAGTTTTCTGAGCATACCCTCATACGACGACGCCGTCCGCCTCTCGCCTATCAGATCGTCCTCTATCATCTCTTTCAACGAACGAGAATACGATACGTATTTTGCGCTGTAAAAATTGAAACATGAATACGGACACTGACAATAAACGGGCGGCGCGCCGAGAGCGAGAACGGTCTTGCCCAAAAGTCTGAGATGCAGCATTTCGGCAACGGCTATTCCCACAAGCGTCTCTCCAGTTTTTTCTTTACCGCATTTTTCAAAATAGAAGGAATGGTAAATATACTGCAAAACGGCATTGAGCTCGCCCGTGGGCGAAGCATACGCCGGAGCAATGATTCTGAGGCTCAAAGCGTCATGCCCTATTCCGTCGACAGACGGGAAAGGCGTTGTTGATGTTATTGCACTTGGCATTTTTAGCGCTCCTTTATGACATTAACATACAATATGAAAAAGGAGCAAAATTAGTGAATTGTCAGTTAAAATCGGTAATTATGCCTGACATAGTACTGTTTAAAGCCATTAAAATAGGCAAAAACGGCATTGATTATGCCGTTTTTATCTTACAGAATTTCTTTGAGGAATTGTCCTGTGTAACTCTTGCCGACGCTCGCTATATACTCCGGATTACCGGCGGCAACCACTTCTCCGCCTTTATCTCCGCCCTCGGGGCCGAGGTCTATTATCCAATCCGCGCATTTGATAACGTCAAGATTATGTTCGATGACAAGCACCGTATTGCCTCCGGCACGCAATCTCGAAAGTATTTTTATGAGTTTGTCCACGTCGTAACTGTGCAAGCCCGTCGTGGGTTCGTCAAGTATATAAAATGTTTTGCCCGTGCTTCTTTTGGACAGCTCGGTTGCAAGTTTCACCCTTTGGGCCTCTCCTCCCGAAAGAGTGGTCGCGCTCTGTCCGAGTTTAATATAACCGAGCCCGACATCGTTTAAAGTGGAAAGTTTATTGTATATGGAAGTCACCGGTTTAAAGAATTCGCATGCTTCCGCAACCGTCATTTCAAGCACATCGGATATTGATTTGCCTTTATATTTCACTTCCAATGTTTCACGGTTATATCGCTTACCTCCGCACACTTCGCAAGGCACGTAAATATCCGGGAGGAAATGCATTTCGATTTGAATTATTCCGTCGCCCTGACAGTGCTCGCACCTCCCTCCCGCAACGTTAAACGAGAATCTTCCGCTCTTATAGCCTCTTTCCTTTGCGTCCGCAGTCGCCGCGAAAATATCGCGTATCATAGTGAACACTCCGGTGTAAGTTGCGGGATTGCTTCTCGGCGTTCTGCCTATGGGCTGTTGGTCTATTGCTATTACTTTGTCGAAATATTCAACGCCGTCTATTCTTTCGCACTTTCCAAGCGGTTGGCGAGCGCCGTTCAATTTATTTGCGAGATACGGATAAATTATTTCGTTGACCAAGCTCGACTTCCCGCTTCCGGAAACGCCGGTTACAACGGTTATCAGTCCGGCCGGCACGCGAACTCCGATATTTTTCAGATTGTTCTGTCTGCAACCGTAAACTTCAAGCCACTTGTCGCCCGGTTCCAAGCGCACGTCGGGAACAGCTATTTTTCTGCGCCCCGCAAGATAATCGCCCGTTATCGACCGCGGTTCGTTCATAATATCCTCTTGCGTTCCGCAAGCAACGACTTCTCCGCCGTTGACGCCTGCTTTCGGACCGATATCTACGATATAATCCGCGGCGCGTATGGTATTTTCGTCGTGTTCCACCACTATCAGAGTGTTTCCCAAATCCCTCAGTCCCAAAAGCGAAGCAAGAAGTTTTCTGTTATCTCTTTGATGCAACCCGATACTCGGCTCGTCGAGAATATACAAAACGCCGGTTAAAGCGCTGCCTATCTGCGTTGCAAGACGAATACGCTGGCTCTCCCCGCCTGAAAGCGTGGCCGCGGAACGGGAAAGCGTAAGATAACCGAGCCCGACGTTTTCGAGAAAGCTGATTCTGTTGTCGATTTCCTTTATAATGCTGTCTGCTATAAGGTGTTCCGTTTTATTGAAAAACGAAAAATCCGCAAACGCTTTTAAATCATCGACGGACATATCGCACACTTCCGCGATATTTTTGCCTCCGACGGTTACGGCCAACGCCTCTTTTTTAAGTCTTTTGCCATGACAGAGCGGACAATCGGACGTGCGCATATACCGCTCGATATCCCATTTTACTCCTTCGGACGAAGTATTGTTATACCTGCGTTGGAGATTGGTTACAAAACCTTCCCATTCTTTTTTGTAACTTCCCGAAAAATTATACGCATGATATTCCAAATCGATTTTTTCACCGCCGTTGCCGTACATCAGAAGGTCATAGACTTCTGCGGGCAAATCCTTGACGGGAACATCCATAGAAAAGCCGTAATGCCTCGAAAGGGAATTCAGATACATCTGCGTTATCGTGGAGGAATCGAGATTCCAGCCGCTTATCTTTATGGCGCCCTCTCTGAGCGTTTTCGTTTTATCCGGACAAATAAGGTCCGGATCCACTATTTGTTTGAATCCGAGCCCGGAACACTCCGGACATGCTCCCCACGGCGTATTGAAAGAAAACAGACGAGGCTCTATCTCTTCTATGGAAATTCCGCAGTCGGGACATGCGTAATTGGACGAATAGAGTTCTTCCGAACCGTCTTCATCTATTACGACAAGACCGTTGGCAAGATTGAGAGCGCTTTCCACGCTGTCGGTCAAGCGCTTTAACACGCCGTCTTTTATTACAAGTCTGTCAATAACGACGGAAATATTGTGGCGGATATTCTTTTCTGGGTGAATTTCCTCCTGCAAGTCGTAAATTATGCCGTCGACTTTTACTCTGCCGTAACCGCTCTTTTTCCAACCTGCGAGTTCCTTTTGAAATTCGCCTTTTTTGCCCCTTACTACGGGAGCTTCGACGATTATCTTGCTGCCCTCCGGCATCAACATAACTCTGTCGCATATTTCGTCTACGGATTGCTTTCTGATTTCTCTGCCGCAATTCGGACAATGCGGAATCCCCACGCGGGCGAATAAAAGCCTGAAATAATCGTAAATTTCCGTAACCGTTCCGACGGTGGAGCGCGGGTTATGCGACGTTGTTTTCTGATCTATCGAAATGGCCGGCGAAAGCCCGTCTATGGATTCGACGTCCGGTTTTTCCATCTGTCCCAAGAACTGCCGGGCATAAGAAGACAGACTTTCTATATATCTTCTCTGTCCTTCGGCGAAAATGGTATCGAAAGCGAGAGTAGATTTCCCGCTTCCGGAAAGCCCCGTGAATACCGTCAGAGAATTGCGGGGAATGTGCACGTCTATATTTTTAAGGTTGTTTTCTTTTGCACCCTTAACGAAAATCTCTTCTTTCATTGTTTTTTACTCTTAAGAAGTTTCTTTTTAAGCTGAGTTATCGTATCTCTTATTTCAATTGCCTTTTCGAAATCAAGCTGAGCCGAGGCAACTTTCATCAGAGCCTTCAACTTCTCTATTTCGGCCGGGATATCGGCAAATTTCAAATCGTCGCCTACGCTCTTTTTACCCGTTATGCCAATAGTGTTCCTGACTTCTTTTATAATGGTTTTCGGCACTATTCCGTGCGCTTTATTGTATTCGTCCTGAATCTTTCTGCGGCGGTTCGTCTCATCGATGGCTCTGCGCATACTGCCCGTTATAACGTCGGCGTACATAATTACTCTGCCCTCGGCGTTTCTTGCGGCTCTGCCTATCGTCTGAACGAGCGAAGTTTCGCTCCTCAGAAATCCTTCTTTATCCGCGTCGAGAATGGCAACAAGTTTTACTTCCGGCAAATCAAGCCCTTCCCGCAAAAGATTTATGCCGCACAACACGTCGAATTCGCCGCCGCGCAATCCGTTGATAATATCTATGCGTTCGAGCGCGTCTATATCGCTGTGCATATACCGCACTTTGGTTCCGTGCTCTTTTAAAAAGTCGGTAAGGCTTTCGGCAAGGCGTTTCGTCATGGTAGTAACAAGCACTCTGCCGCCCGATGAAACTACTTTTTTGATTTCCCCGAGCAAATCGTCTATCTGAGTTCTCGTGGGACGAACCTCAACTTCGGGATCCAAAAGGCCTGTGGGGCGAATCAACTGTTCCACGACGTTGCCCGCCTGTTCGAGCTCATACTGCGCGGGAGTGGCCGACACGCAAATCATCTGGGGCACTCTTTCGTCGAATTCTTCGAACGTCAACGGTCGGTTGTCGTAAGCCGACTTTAAACGAAAACCGTAATTTACAAGGTTTTCCTTTCTGGAACGGTCCCCGTGATACATTGCGCCGATTTGCGGAATAGTCATATGACTTTCGTCTATAAACACCAAAAATTTCCCGGACGGGAAATAATCGAGGAGCGTAAACGATGGTTCGCCCGGAAATCTTCCGTCAAAATATCTGCTGTAATTTTCTATGCCGCTGCAATAGCCTATCTCGCGCATCATTTCCAAATCAAACGTCGTGCGCTGTTCAAGGCGCTGAGCTTCCAAAAGTTTACCCTCGTCGCGAAACGCCTTAACTTCGTCGCGCATATCTCTTTCAATCATCGCAAGCGCCGATTGCATCTTTTCTGTGCCAACGGCATATTGCGAAGCCGGAAAGATAAGCACGTGTTTCAATTCGGAAACAATATTGCCCGTCAACGCGTCCTCTTCGCATATCCTGTCTATCTCATCGCCGAAAAATTCGACGCGTATCGCTATTTCCGAGTTCGAAGCGGGGAAAATCTCGACCGTATCTCCGCGGACGCGGAACGAAGAACGCTGGAAATCTATGTCTCTCCTCGCATATTGTATCTCTACAAGTCGCCTTAAAAGCGCGTCTCTTTCGAGTTCCATGCCCGGCCGCAAGGAAATGGCAAGACGAAAATACTCTTCGGGCGCGCCCAACCCATATATACAGCTTACGGACGCAACCACTATTACGTCCTCACGTTCGCCGAGAGAGCTCGTGGCGGAATTTCTGAGCTTATCTATTTCGTCGTTTAAGCTCATATCCTTTTCTATATAAGTGTCGGTTGACGGTATATAGCTTTCGGGCTGATAATAGTCGTAATAAGACACAAAATACTCAACGCGGTTGTTGGGGAAAAACTCCTTAAACTCATTGCAGAGCTGCGCGGCGAGCGTTTTGTTATGCGCTATTACGAGAGTAGGGCGGTTTATGTTTTTTATGACGTTTGCCATGGTAAACGTCTTTCCGCTGCCGGTAACGCCAACAAGCACCTGCGTGCGTATTCCGTCCAAAACGCCCTCTGTTAAACTCTCTATTGCCTGCGGCTGATCTCCCGTAGGCTGAAATTTAGAGTGAAGTTCAAATTTCATATTCTTAAAAAAGTATATCCCTTAAACCGAATGATTACAACAAATTGCAATGCATAAACAATAAAAACTTTTGTTTGATTATAGTATTTTCGTCCGTCAAAGTCAAGCATTTGAACCGTCGGCGCACCGTTGCAAAGCCGTGCGCAAACGCGTTTTATAAGCTGTAAAATTAAAACGGCGCAACCGATAATGGCCGCGCCGTTTATCATACTTTAATCAAGAAAGTTTTTCGAGCAACTTCAAATCTATGCCCTTATCGCCGATTTTGATTATTTCAACTTTGACCGTATCGCCGATTTTTACCACGTCCTCAACCTTGTCGACGCGCTTGTCGGAAAGTTTGGAGATGTGAATCATGCCGTCTTTGCCGGGAGCAAATTCGACGAAAGCGCCGAAATTCAAAATTCTCACTACCGTGCCGACGAACATATCTCCCACTTCGGGATCGTGAGCAATCGAAAGAACGATAGACTTGGCGCGCTCGGCATTCTCTATGGGGCCCGTGCATGAAATATAGCCTCTGCCGCTGTCGTCGTCGTTGAATTCGATTTCCGTGCCGGTCTCTTCCATTATCTTCTTGATTACGCAACCCTGCTTGCCTATTACGTCGCCGATTTTTTCGGGATCGATTTCGAAACTTATTATCTTGGGCGCGTATACGGAAAGCTGAGGCGCAACTTCGGGAACACATTCGAGCATCTTGGAGAGAATGAACTGTCTGCCCTCGTTTGCCTGATCTATGGCGGTGTGCATTATCTCTTCGGAAATGCCCTTAATCTTTATATCCATCTGAATGGCGGTTATGCCCTTTGTGGTGCCCGCCACTTTAAAGTCCATATCGCCGAGGAAATCTTCGAGGCCCTGAATATCGGTGAGAACTTTGAACTCGCCCGTCTCCTGGTTTTTGATAAGGCCCATTGCCACGCCGGCGACGGGAGCCTTTATGGGCACGCCCGCGTCCATAAGCGCCATTGTTGAGCCGCATACCGAAGCCATTGACGACGAACCGTTGGACGACATTATGTCGTTGACTACTCTTATCGCATAGGGGAAGCTCTCCTCGTCGGGAAGTACGGGAATAAGAGCGCGTTCCGCAAGTGCGCCGTGCCCTATTTCACGTCTGCCGGGAGAACGAAGCGCCTTTGCCTCGCCCGTGCAATAGCCGGGGAAGTTATATTGGTGCATATATCTTTTTGAAGTTTCCTCGTCAAGACCTTCGAGTTTCTGTGCTTCGGTGAGCATCGCAAGCGTACAAGTCGTTAAGGTTTGAGTTTGTCCGCGGGTAAACACGGCCGAGCCGTGCACGCGGGGGAGAACATGGCGTTCGCACCAGATGGGGCGAACATCCTTCAACCCTCTGCCGTCGGGACGTATTCCCTTGTCGAATATCTTGGCGCGAACCTTTTCTTTTGTGAGATAGTAAAGGCTGTCCTTTATCTCACGCGTATTTTCGGGATAAATCTCCGCAAAATGAGCGAGCACTTCGGCTTCCGCTTCGTTTTGTCTTCTTTCTCTCTCCTGTCTGTCAAAAGTATCGATAGCCCAATCGATTTTTTCCGAAGCATAAGCGCGCACTTCTTTATCCAATTCCTCGGGAATATGATAAAGTTCGATTTCGAGTTTGGGCTTGCCTACCGCGGGAACAATCTCGTCCTCGATAAACGCGCAGATTTTCTGAATTTCTTTATGACCGAACATTATGGCGCCGACCATTTCCTCGTTAGTAACTTCGTTGGCGCCCGCCTCTATCATTAAAATCGCGTCCTTAGTGCCCGCAAGATTTAAATGAATGGCGCTCTGCTGTCTCTGCGCAAGGTCGGGATTTATTACATATTTGCCGTCTACCATGCCTACTACCACCGAACCCGTGGGGCCTGCCCAAGGGATATCGGAAATGGCAAGAGCTACGGATGAACCTATCATGGCGAGAGGTTCGGGAGAGACGTCGGGCTCTACCGAGATTGCCTGCGCCGTTACCACTACGTCGTTATAAAGTCCTTTGGGGAACAGCGGGCGAAGAGGTCTGTCTATGAGCCTTGCAGTCAAAATAGCTTTGTCGCTTGCTCTTCCTTCGCGTTTTTTGAAACCGCCGGGAATTTTGCCTACGGCGTACATCTTCTCGTCATAGTCCACTTGAAGGGGGAAGAAATCCATACCTTCGCGGGGAGCGGGAGACATACATACCGAAACCATTACGGCAGTATCGCCGCAACGGACCACGCACGAGCCGTTCGTCTGTTCGGCGTATTTGCCTGTTTCGACGACGACTTCTCTGCCGCCTATTGTTGTTGTGAATTGTTTGAAATTTGTCATTATCCTATACTCCTTTTCTTTCCTTATGCCCGCGGCGCCCGCCGCGGACTTATGAAAAATGAGCGGAATATACCACCCCGCTCAAATTTTTTAATATTTACTTTCTCAATCCCAAAGCCGCAACGATTGCACGATATCTTTCGATATCCTTGGATTTGAGATAGTCCAAAAGACCACGGCGGCGGCCTACCATTTTCAAAAGGCCACGACGCGAATGATTATCGTGTATGTGCTCTTTAAGGTGCTCGTTAAGGTGATTGATTCTCTCGGTGAGAAGAGCAATCTGCACTTCGGGCGAACCCGTGTCGCCCTCCTTTAATGCATACTTTGCGATGATTTCGGACTTTTCCATTTGCTTTATCCTCCTATGGAAATATTCGCGGCAAACAAAGAAGGCCGTTGAGTGTTCGCACCCCTTTGTATCCGTAACGGACAGTATTTTAACATACGCGCGCGAAAATAGCAAACGTTTTTAAGGAAAAATCGTAAAAAGTATGGAGTTATTTAATCCGCTTTTGAACAAATCTCAGTAAGATTAATCGGAAGGCATTATCGCGAGGACTTCGTCGGGAATTGTAATGCTTGCATTGCCGTAATTGAAATTTCTATATGTTCTGACGTGTTCTCCGTTTTTAGCCACGACGCTCGATACCTTGCCGTTGAGGAATTTAAACGTATAAGTATAAATATCGGCGCCGGATATTTGACTT
The DNA here is from genome assembly GCA_947628505.1 of uncultured Clostridia bacterium. Lineage (GTDB taxonomy): Bacteria > Bacillota > Clostridia > Christensenellales > Borkfalkiaceae > Coproplasma. The sequence continues at coordinate 22,453 of CANRAD010000001.1, read as the reverse complement.
ACATATTCAACGGTATATGTGCCCTCGGTTGCGTCATAAACCACGTCATCGTATCTCTCCGCCGCAATCGCTTTCAAATCGTCTTCGTCTTCAATATAGAAATCCGTGCCGGAATACATCAATGCATCCCCGAAAGCCGAACACAATCCTTCATCCCTCAGTGCGAAACAACCCAATTCAAATTGGAGCCGAGCATAATATGTACCCTTTTCGCTTGTTTCGCTATCGGAATACTCGGTGCACTGCCACGACTCATCAAAATTATCATAATATCTGAATGTGTGTTCGCCTACCAACCCGTACAGCATGTATATGTCTGTCACAGAGGCGCCCACATTGGCGCCCTGTCTTTTAACAGTAATCGGCTGTTGCTGCTGTGAACCGTTAGCCACAATTAACTCATAGGAATAGTTGTCGCTGTGGATCGTGTCCATTATAGCCGCGTACCACTCGTCGAAATTGTCGACAGTCGTCTTGTCGCTGCCACTGCCGCCTTGTCCACCGCCTCCGCCTTGACTTCCGCTGCCGCCGTTTTCACCGTTACCGTCCGCGCATGCGGAAAATGCAAAAAGACCGCCAAATGCCATCGCCGCGCCCAAGATAAGCGCTAAAAGTTTGTTTTTCATCTCTACCTCACATAATCAAATCAGTTACTATTTTAGAAACTAAAATCCATTATAATTACTATTTTAGTAATTGTCAATAATATAGTTACTATTTTTGATACTATTTTTTTGAGGTGGAAAATTGAATTTATTTACCGAAAGAATAAGCGAGCTTTTATCGGAAAGCGGAAAAATGCAAAAAGATATCTGCAATGAATTACAGATACCCAAGCAGAAAATGACGCGCTGGAAAACTGGCTATAACGAACCGAGTTTGGACGAGTTGATTATGATTGCAAACTATTTCAATGTTTCGACAGACTACCTTGTCGGGTTGGAGGACGAAACGGGAGCAAAGATAAAATTCAATAAAAACGTAAAAATATAAGCACGGTTTATTCAGCCGTGCTTTTACTTTGCTTGTCAAATTATTTGAAAAACTCAATACGTCTTGATATTATCCCGTCTATTTTGGAAAGATAAGTAGGTATGTCTTTCGGCGAGGCGCAACGTTCTATCCTCTCATCCTTTGCAAAAATCCGCTTGGAAACGGCATTTGCGCCGACTGCTATGTTGTCGGCAAATTCCTCCATAACATCGATATTATACAGACATGCTTTGCCCTTTTTGCACCAACCGACGTTTTCAAGCCCGCCGGCCTGATATTTCTGACGGTAAAGATAATATGGACGGTAACCTGCCGCCGTGAGCAACTCGCGCGAAAGGGAAATCATCTCCTCTATTCCCGCGATATTGAGCCTTTTTACGTTTTCTTTAAGTTTTGCCCCCGCTTTGAGCGAAAGCGTGTGAACGGTTATATCGGCGGGAGAAAGCTCGATTGCTTTACGCAACGAATACGCGAAATCTTCCGGCGTTTCTTCGGCAAGCCCCGCTATAAGGTCGATATTTATATCGAAACCGAACTTTTCCGCCTGCTCGTAAGCCCTCAACGTCTGCTCTGCCGTGTGTTTTCTTCCGATAGCCGCAAGCGTGGAATCGTTGAAAGACTGCGGATTGACGCATATGCGCGTAACCTTGTGCTCTTTGGACACCGACAATTTTTCTTCGCTGAAAGTATCCGGTCTGCCTGCCTCAACCGTAAATTCTTCGCAATCGGGCAAAACGGCGTTGATTGTGGCATATATGCGGCCCAATTCTTTTGCTCCCAGCACAAAAGGCGTTCCTCCGCCGACATAAACGCTGCGCGCGCCCGCCGCAATTCCCGCGGACGAAGTTATCTCTTTTATCACGCAATCAAGATATTCGCCGACGTATTCGCGAGTTTTATCAATCGGAGCGGTTATAAACGAACAGTAGTCGCATTTCGTAGGGCAAAACGGAAGAGAAACATACAATGATTTGCCGCCCGAACGATAGGGCTCCTGCTCGGCAAGAACCCGCGATACGAGCTCGATATTGTCTGCGGATACCTGCATTTTCCGGAACAAAGTTACGAAATCTCTGCCCGCTTCACGCTCCATATATGCGAGTTTGGTAGGGCGTATACCCGTAAGCGCGCCCCAAGGCAGACTTACGCCCGTAACGGCGGACAAAACCGAGTATACGGCGAGCTTGGCAAACCGCTTGGCATAGCGCTTGTACTCTATATCGTTCCGAGGTTCGAAATCATCTTCGAAATCGTAAAATTTCGAATTGTACTCGATTGAATTTAAAAATCTGCCGCCCGAATAGGAAAAATAATGGGTGAGCTCATCTTCCTCTTTGCCGAAAGCGCGGAGCACTTCCATTATTTCCTGCCGCAGATACTCGCAATTTGTATTCAACATATATATTTCAAATAAGGGTTGTTTTGCCTTTCGAAATCGAGCTCGGTATTTTCGCCGTGTCCGGGATAGACGTTTTTCGCGGACAATGCCGCAATTTTGGCAAGGCTTTTGCCGAGCGCTTTCATATCGCCTGTCGGAAGGTCGGTTCGTCCCACGCTCAGTCTGAAAAGTGTGTCGCCCGAAAAAAGATTATTTTCGGACGCATAACACATACTGCCTGCCGAATGTCCGGGAGTATGAACAGCGGTGAAGTCTATTCTGCACAGCGAAAAGTTCTCGCCGTCGGAAAGCGTATCGTCGATTTTAAAACGGGGAAACGAAACTCCGCCGAACATTCCGAGATAGTCGTCGCCGAAGATGAGCTCTTTCTCCGCTTCGCCGCACAATATACGCGCGCCTGTATTTTGAAGCGCCGCGCAACCGCCGACATGATCGAAATGGCCGTGAGTGAGAATAACGTATTCGCATTTCAGATTGTTCCGACGGCATATATCGAGAATACGCGGCTCGGACGGATCTACCGCGACGGCCGTTTTTCCGTCGGCGGTAATAAGATATGAATTGCTTGCAAAGCCGTAAGGTTCGATTTTTATTATTTTCATCCGTTTGTGGTTCTGTATACGTCTATTATTCTGCCGTCGCGCTTTAAACGGTTTATGAGCAAATCGATATCCGAGCGCTTGTTGAGCTTGATTTTGATTTCGAATTCGGCATGTTTATCCTTGTTGACTCTGCCGTTGATTTGCGTCATAGATAGCTGCATTGCGGATATTTCCGCCGTAATATACGCTATAACGCCGTTGTCGTTGGTTGCAATGACGACAATGCCCGCAATAAATTCCGTCTCGATATCGCCCGTCCACTGCGCCGGTTGAAGTCTGTTTTTATCTATATTCACAAGATTCGGACAATCGCATCTGTGGACGATTATGCCGCGTCCGCGGGAAACAAAGCCGACTATTTCGTCGCCGGGCACGGGATTGCAACAATTGGCGAACGAAACGAGCAAGCCGCCAACGCCCTTTACCACCACGCTTCCCGCCGGAGTGTGTTTGAGATTGATGTTATCGAGATCCTCCGCCGTTTTGGGGATCTCCTTTTTATAATAATCGATGAGCTTGAAAATTATCTGGTTTACGCTTACGGCGCCATAGCCCACGGAAGCCATCATCTCGTTCACCGAACTGAATACCAACTTGTTTGAGAGTTTTTTGAAAGAGCTTTCCGTTAAGATATCGTTGAGATCAAATCCGCGGCGCTTAGCTTCGGCTTCAAGCATCATCTTACCGGTTTTTACGTTTTCCTCTTTCATCTCGCGCTTGAAAAACTGTCTTATCTTTGCGCGAGCGGAACCTGATTTTACGAATTTGAGCCAATCCCACGAAGGTCCCTTGCCGTTGGCCTGCGTTAAAATTTCGACGACGTCCCCCGTCTTTAAAGTGGAATTGAGCGCGACGATTTTACCGTTTACCTTCGCTCCGACGCACTTGTTGCCGACTTCGGAGTGAATGGCATAGGCAAAATCGACCGGCGTTGCTTCAAGCGGCAACGACAGTACTTTGCCCTTGGGCGTGAACACAAGCAATTCACTGTCGTACAAATCGTTTTTCAGACTGTCGACGAACTCCTTGCTCTCACCCATACTGCCTTGCCAATCCATTACGTCGCGTATCCATGAAAGGCGGGCGTCGAAATTTGTCTCGCTGGTCTTCTGCTCTTTATATTTCCAATGGGCGGCAATGCCGTATTCGGCCATCCGATGCATCTCGGTGGTTCTTATCTGTATTTCGAAAAATTGCCCGAAATTCGTTACGACCGTTGTATGCAGAGATTGATACATATTGCGTTTGGGCGTTGCAATATAATCTTTAATACGCCCCGGAACGGGTTTCCACTGCTTATGAATTTTGCCCAAAATTTCATAACATTCTTCGGTAGTGTCGACTATTACGCGGACCGCCGTCAAATCATATATCTGGTCGAGAGATTTACCTTGATTTTTCATCTTGCGGTAAATCGAATAGAAATGCTTTGGACGGCCTATAACTTCGCCTTCTATGCCGCTTTCTTTGAGAATATCCTTAATTTGGTCAACTACAAAATCAACGAACTCTTTTCTTTCGTTCAACTCCTGATGAATATTCGTTACGAGATATTCGTATGCCTCCGGATCGAGGTATTTAAGGCAAAGGTCTTCGAGTTCGCACTTTATCTGCGAAATTCCCAATCTGCCGGCAATCGGCGCAAACACTTCGAGCGTCTCTTTCGCAATTCTCTGTTGCCGTTCATTGGAAAGGAAATTCAAAGAGCGCATATTATGCAACCTGTCGGCGAGTTTTATGATTATAACGCGCACGTCTTTCGCCATTGCCACGAAAATTTTCCTGAAATTCTCCGCGTCCTCTTCTTCGTGAGAGTGGTAATTTATCTTGTCGAGTTTCGTTACGCCATCGACAAGCGTCATAATCTCAGTGCCGAAACGCTTTCTTATATCCTCTTCGGTAGCGGGCGTATCTTCCACGACGTCGTGCAAAAACGCGGCCGCCACGGTAGGAGTGTCCAATCCGAGATCGATAAGAATTTCGGCGACTGCGCACGGATGAGTGAAATAAGGCTCGCCGGAAGCGCGCTTCTGTCCCTCGTGCATCTGTTCGGCATAGCTATATGCAGAGAGCAACAGCTCCCTGTCGGTTTCGCTGTAATTGTTGTGAATTTTATCAAGCACCGTCATTTGCATGCCTCCGCAATAAGTTGTTTTACGGTCGTATACACGGAAGACGCATTGAGATCCGTTTTAACGCCGCGGAAAACAGTAAACTTACCGCCCTCGAAAGAAATCAAAGAAAGCTGTCGGAATACGCTGAGCGCAAAAACAGCTTGTTCGGTTGAGCACCCGAAATAATTATTTTTTGCCGCCTCCGCCACATCCGCGCCCTTAATCGAATTGCAGTTCGATATCAACTTCGAATAAGTGAAAAGAAGCTCTTCGCGGACTACCGAAAGTTTTTTTACGAAACTCAAACTCCCGCTGTCGCTCACGTAAACGGTTTTACCTTCGAGCGACCGTATATGAACGGCTTCGGTCTTTTCAAGAATGACAATTGTTTTGTAACCGCTCAGATCACAGTCCGGTTGCGGCGAAATCAAGACGGACGAAACAAAATTTTTCGCGGAAGGGACGAAAAGGTCGACTTCCATCTTATTCAACTCCGGATACTTTGCGATCGTCGAATAATCGTACGCTATAAACAGTGTGCCGAAAGACGGGCAATTCTCGATTAACGCGGATATATCCTCTTGCGAAACGGTTTTTATGTCGCATTTTACTTCCGGCAAAGATAACGAAGTAATGCCGTTTATCGCTATCTCTTCGGATGCGAACGCCCCCGCATTGTTCTCATACAGGATATCGCGCACAAACCCTTTTACGTATTCCTTGCCGCGGTATGAGGAAACATTGTATTCGAATATGAATTTCTTGGGAGCGGCGCTTTCTATAAGTTTCAGATATTTCCCGCCGCCGAAATACATGAGCTCTATGCCCTTGCTCTTTATCGATAAATGCGTGGACTGCTTGACGGGGCGCACGTCTGACGCGCCGCTTTCCACAAGGAAAACGGGGCGGCGGTTGCCTACGCCGAACGGTTCAAGCATTTCGAGTTCACGGGCAAAACGCTGGGAATATTCTCCTTTGAGACGGCCGCTGATATAGACCGTAGGAATAAAATCTTCTTCGCTGTAAGTTTCCGCCATATATTTTTCGAGCGCGGCTCTCAGAGGCTCGAAATTATCCGCCGTTATATTCACCCCGGCCGCCTGTGAGTGGCCGCCGAATTCTTCTATATAGTCGGAGCATGCCCTCAGAGCCTCGTAGATATTCACGCCCTCTACCGAACGTGCTGAACCGCGAAGCATATCGCCGTGTTTTACGAACAAAATTGCCGGACGACAAAATTCATCGGCAAGCCTTGCGGCGACTATGCCCACAAATCCGGCGTTCCAACCCTCGTTGCACAGCAGAATTATTTTGCCGAGCGTTCCTTTATCGACAATCGCTTTCTTTGCGGAGGCATAAAGCTCGTCGCAATACTTCTGTCTTTCAAGATTATAAGCCGTAAGTTTTGCCGCAAGGTCGAAAATAATATTCTCATCCTGCTCGTTGAAAAGGTCGAGCGCCGCCTTGGCGTCCCCCATTCTGCCGGCCGCGTTGATTTTCGGAGCAACGGAAAAGGCAAGCGACTGTGAATTTATCTGAGCGTCCTGTTTGAAAAACTGAGAATAGCACAGTTTGGGTTTGGAATTTATAAGTTTTAATCCCTCGTATACTATATCTCTGTTCTCGCCCGTAAGCGGAACGCTGTCCGCCACCGTTGCTATTGCCGCAAAATCAAGATATTTATATGCTTTTTCGCCGAGCAATGCGCACGCCACTTTAAACGCAACGCCCGCCCCGCAGAGATTATCATAAGGATAATCGTCGGAAAATTTGGGATTTATACAGATGCAATCGGGTATTTTTTCCGGAAGTTCATGATGATCGGTTACAATAATTTCCGCGCCCGACTCCTTTATGTATTCAACCTCTTCCGCGCATGAAATCCCGCAGTCGACCGTTATGACGAGTTGTGGATAATACTCCTCGAAAATATTGTCGAGAAGCGGTATCGAAAGTCCGTAACCGTCTGCGCGTTCGGGAATCGCGAGAATAGGCTCGATGCCGAAATCCCTTAAAGCGTTGCCCATTATCGTAGCCGCGCATACGCCGTCCGCGTCGTAATCTCCGTAAACAAGCACGCACCACTCCTCGTCACGCGCGCGTTTTATGAGCTCTGCGGCCTTATCCATACCGCCCATTTTAAACGGATCTATAAAATGCTTGAACGAAGGATTGATAAAGCGCATTATCTCTCCGCCCGTGCAAATCCCGCGGCCATAGAGAATTTTAACCGTATCTTCGCACAAACCGCATTCGGCGGCAAGATTGCGTATGTTATTGAGTTGTTCCGTCGAAAATTCGAATTCCGGTAAAATTCTTTTCATAAGATAGACAAAAAGGCGGGTTGCCCCGCCTTATGAATTAAAGGTCATTTTGCCTTCTTTTGCGAGGGCTTTATTAATTTTATTATCTTGCCGTCCGCTTGGGTAAGATACGGATATACAGCCGGAACAAAAAACGTTGAGCCGTATCCGCAAGCGATAAACACTACAAGCGCCGTCAATACCGGCGAAATTATGGCTATCGGCGAAAGCGAACTTATCGACATAAGCGCAAACAGCAAGGCTGCGATAATCGCAAGAAACGCGTTGAAGCAGATATTCGACTTGAAATTCTGACGCGCGCTCATATCGGAAATTTCGCTCGGAGAGAGTTTCTTCTCGCTGTTATCCTTTGCGTTTCTGCGTATTCTGTCGAGCATGAGCGTCGTACCTATCGCCGTGGCTATTACGGCTATAACTCCGAACACCAAAAGCGAAGAAGTTACGGGAACGCGCGTTATCGCAAGCAATGCGACAATTATTCCTATATTATGGGCATCGGCGAGAAGCGCAATCATCAAACCCGACAACTTGAATCTTATGGCACAGTATATAAGTTGAAGCGCAACCACCGTCGCCAACGCAATCGAGCCCATCATGAGAACTCTTTCGCCGCCAAGCAAGGCTTTGTGTTCGTGCGCGGCCGCATACGATTGATTTACGGAACTCGTCTCCGCCGCGACGGTGGCGATTTTTGTGTTAATGCCGTCCACGACGCCGTTAAGTTTAGAAAACGCCGTATCGCAAGTAAATCTGTATTCTATTTCGCCTCCGACGTTTGTGGTACCGGAAGTATAGGCATAACTTGAAACTCCGTTTTCCGCAAACACGTCTTTGCAGAGTTTATCCACTTCTTCTTCGCTTCCGAATTCGACGTATTTATAAGAAACGGTTATTGTGTTATAACTCGAATACTCGCCACCGTAATTAAAGAATCCGCCGATAGTAAAATGGAAAACCGTTCCGAGAATAAGGCCGATAAATATAAGGCATGCGGAAACTATCGCGAATATCCGCATTTTTTCGGAAAAACGAAACTCAGTCTTCATCGTCGTCTTCCTCCCTGGCGAAACCGCCGAATTTGAATTTATCCTTTACGGGCGAAGAAATTACATACCACATAAATCTCGTAAACCAATAGAGTATATACGAAGCAAGAGAACCGATAAAGAATATCAAGCCGCATGCGGCAAGTTCGCCTACGCCGACAAGCGAAAGTATGAGAGACGCCAACACGAGCAGTATATGCAAATCGAGCACGCCGGCAAGCGTCTTTTTATAACCGAGCTTGACAGAAGCCTGAACGGTTCGTCCGGCCTGCGTTTCTCTCCTTACGGTCTCGAACACATAGAAGTTCGTGAAACACAGAAGCGCAAGTCCCAATATGGCCGTAAACGCTCCCGCTATCGTAAGCTGAATATTCAACAGCATAATGGACGTTATGAGCGACAGCGCATATATCAAAATCATGAGCGCGTTCACGAGCCCGAGAAGTTTGTATTTTATTACGGAACAAACTATAGCCGCAACGATAACCAGCAATACCGCAACCGCAAGATAAACCGCCGCCATATCGCCGAATACGGAATTTACGGTTACTATCTGCGTGGTGGTGTTTACGTCGTCGTTATTGTATTTATTGGTAAGCACGTTCCCCGCTATCACAGAGCTGAATATTATCGAGGCGTCCTGCGCAAAGTTTTCGCTTGAAGAATATTGAAGAATTTTTCCGCTGAGAGGCGATCCGAGCGAAAGCGTGGGGAAATTGATGGCGCTTGAAAGGCTGGTTTCGCCTATATAGATATAAGCGTTACCGGAATCCTGAGAAAGAAGAATTTCGTTGAGACTCTCGTATCCCTCGTCGGTAAGGTCGATATTGAAGAAATACGTGCCGGCCACGCCGCCCATGCTCGCGCCCTTGAAAAAGCTTCCGAAATCGTCGTTAATCGATACGAGCGATTTCGAAGTTTTAAAATCCGCGCCGTCTCTCAAACCGAGTTTGCCGGAGAGTTTAACTACCGTCATGGTAGTGCTTATCTTTGTCAACTCTTCGCTTCTTTTTACGTTATCGTACGATTTATACGCCGCATAAGTAAAGTTTGTGGGCACGCTCATTTTGATGGCATATCCGTCTACTACCGTAACCGAATAGCTCGAATAGCCCTTTTGCGAAAGCCTGTCCGAAATTATTTCCGCGTCCTTTAAAATACTCTCTTTAAACGCTTTTTCGTCTTCCAGCTTCTCGTTGTCCACAAAATAGCCGCCGCGGGAAGTATATTTATCGATATATTCCTGCTTGTTCTCGGCCTCGTCGTCGTTCACTACGAGATAATAATCCGCGGAAGTAATAACTCCTTCCGGATAAAGCATGGCGTAAGCCTCGCCGGTAAAGTCGCTTCCGAGGTGAATACCGCCGGAAATAAATGAATTATAGCGAACCACGCCGTTACTGCCGGGAAGTTCCGGTATTGAAATTGTGGCAAACAGCGCTAAAACCAATATTGCGGCCACAAGTAAAGCCGTTATTATCGCCGATTTTATTTTGCCCATCAATTTACTCCTTCATTGAATTGCAAATGCTTATATTGACTTAACTATTTTATTATATATAAAAAAAACAAAGCCGTCAATTATTTATCGTTAATTATATCTATTTTAAACGCAGAAAAGATTTAATTCAGACGTTTTTTCTCTCTTTTTTATGCGCGAGCGCATACATTCCGCACTCTATGCGCTTTTTCATCATCGCGCACGTTATTTCGTAGGGTTTGTTGATATCGCCCTCGAAATGATAATTGTTCGCCGCGCATCCGCCGCTGCATATGAACTTGGCGAAACAATCGCCGCACTTTTCGCGAGTAAAGAGACACGACGAAGCGAATTTTTCGCGTATCGACGCGTCAAGTTTCCCTTCGTACACGTTGCCCATCAGAAAATTCTTGTCTCCCGCAAACTGATGGCAAGGATATATATCCCCGTTCGGAACGACGGAAAAATACTCGTTCCCGGCTCCGCAAGCCGAAACCTTTTTGCTGAGACAAACGCCGCCTTCGAGGTCGACATTGAAATGAAAAAAATTGAAGCCCTCTCCATTATCGTACTTTTCGATATACTTCGAAAGCAGATTCTCGTATTCTCCGCATATCTCCGAAATATGTTCTTCGCCTATTTTGAGATCGGGAATATCAGTTACCACGGGCTCCATCGAAATACTGTCGAAACCGTTATCCGCAAGAAAAATAACGTCTTTGGAAAAATCGAGATTTTTTGCGGTAAACGTGCCGCGAACATAGTACGACTTCTCCCCGCGCAACCTTACGAATTTCTTTATTTTATCGATTATAAGGTCGAAACTGCCTTTGCCGTTCACGGTTTTTCTTATGGCGTCGTGCACTTCCTTTCTGCCGTCTACGCTCAAAACGACGTTCTCCATTTCACGATTGAAGAAATCTATCGCATCGTCGTCGAGAAGAAGCGCGTTGGTGGTTGTGGTAAACAGAAATTTTTTGCCTGCATCCGCGCCTTTTTGTCTGGCGTAAGCGACAACTTTTTTGATTGTCGGCAAGCACATGAGAGGTTCGCCACCGAAAAAATCGACTTCGAGGACTTTCCTTTTGCCGCTGTTCGCAATGAGAAAATCTATGGCCTTTTCGGCCGTTTTTTCACTCATGAACTCGCGTTCCGAATGATAAGCGCCTTCGTCGGCAAAGCAATATCTGCATCTCAGATTGCAATCGTGGCATATATGCAGACACAGCGCCTTTATTTCGTTCGATTTCAAGGGATAAGTTTTTACTTCTTCCGCAAGAAACAGCCCCTGACACCGAAGGACGGATAATTCCTCTTCCATTTCGGAAATGCGCTCTTCCGAAAAGCGAGACTTATCGCCGACTCCCTCGTATTGCGCCGCGACGTAGTCTTTGAGTTCTTCGTCGCACTCATGCAGACTGCCGCTGCCGGAATCGTATATGTAATTTTTGCCGAGACATGAAAACGCGTGTACCATAAAAATAATTTAAGGAGCAGAGAATTTTCTGCTCCTTTAAAAATCCTTTATTACTTAACTTTTTCAGGGTTCTGTTCTCTTGTTATTCTTTCGCAACTTTGGTTGCCGACCGTGCAACTCGTTTTGCAAGCCGACTGACATGTGCTTCTGCATTCGCCGCAACCCGTTATTTTCCTTTCAATGGGTTTCGCCACCGTCTTTATCATAATAAATCTCCTTGGAGTATTGATTGTTTATAACATTATTATAAAATAACGAAAACAAAAAATCAAGCGATTTTAAACGTTTCTTTTAAGGTTGACGCCTATTATGCCGGAAATCGCTCCGGCAACCGCGCCAAGAAGTATTTCTACAAGAAATTTCCAATCGGCGGAAAGCGTTGACGAGATAATTCCAAAAAGCAAAAACGTGAGAATAACCGCCGCAACTCCGTATATTGCGCCTTTTATCAACCCCTTCTCTCCGCGGATAAAAATCAGTCCGCCGACAAAAATCGATATGATTTTGAAAGCCTGATTCACCGGCTTGACTACTTCCATCGGAAGATTGAAAAGCTCGATTATCACCGTAAATACAAGCACGAATACAAGCGAAACGCAAACCGCTATAAACGCCGCTTTTGCTATCTGCAAGATATGTGTACGCATAAATAAACCTCCGCTTTAATCTATGCGAAGGTTTATAAAATTATTATTTGTTTTCTCAGTTTTCGTCGTCTGCGGTTTGCTCTTCGTCCGACTTTTCTTCCGTTCCTTCGAACGGCTTCTCTTTATCTTTTCCGCTGACGGGCTTCTCGACTACCGCGTCGGTTTGATATATAGCTTGTCTGTCGAATTTGATATAACTTTTGCCGGATTGCTCCGTACCCGTTTCGAGAACGAAAGTATTTTCTTCGTTATCGACTTCCACAACGATGCCGCATACGCCGCCGATAGTTTTAACCTTATTGCCCGGCTTTACCGCATTGATAAGATCCTGAGCGTCCTGCTCCTGTTTTTTGCGTTTTTTGCTGGTGAAAAACATCCACACGATGAGGAGCAAAATCAAAGCTCCTATAACAACCCAGGGAACCCATTCCGGCAAAGTAGCTAATAACATATATTAAACCTCCGATATTTTCAAATAATACTATAACCTTTTTTTATCGCTTTGGCAAGCGATTTTAATATATTGAAATCTTTATGTCAAATTTGCGGTTTTTATTCATTTTATGTTTCTTTTCCGTATTCCGAATAAAAATCGCGTGCAAATTCGGTGAAAGCGTCCGCAAAAATGGCTTCGCGCATATTTCTCATGAGTTTATGGAGAAAAGTTATATTGTGCAGACTCAAAAGCATTGCTCCGAGCATTTCTCCGACGTTTATTAAATGCCGCAGATACGCTTTGGAGTAATTTTTGCAGCAATAACAGTCGCACTCGCCGTCGAGAGGAGAAAAATCTTTTGTAAAATCGGCATTCCGAACGACTTTTTTGCCCGATGAGGTAAACGCGGTGCCGTTTCTCGCAATTCTTGTCGCAAGAACGCAATCGAACATATCTATTCCGCGCTTTGCCCCTTCGATAAGGCAATCGGGACTGCCTACGCCCATTAGATATCTCGGAACATCTACGGGAAGCTCCGGCTGCAAAAGTTCGAGAATTTCATACATTCTCGACTTGGGTTCGCCGACGGAAAGACCGCCTATGGCAATCCCGTGTTTTGCATGCGGTTTGGCGCGTTTAAGGCTTTCGAGCCGCAAATCGTCGAACATATTTCCCTGAACTATCGGGAACAGCGCCTGATCGTCTCTTGTCTTTGCCTCTACGCATCGCTTCAACCATTTGTCGGTGAGCTCCATGGCTCTTTCGGCCTGAACGTGCGTATAGCCGTATTCGCTGCATTGGTCCAACTGCATTATTATATCCGCGCCGAGGTTTTCCTCTACGGACATCACCTTTTCGGGAGTGAAAAGGTGTTTCGAACCGTCGATATGCGAATTGAAATATACCCCTTCTTCCTTGATTTTATTCAACTTTGTCAAGGAAAATACCTGATAGCCGCCGCTGTCCGTCAAAATCGGTCTATCCCAATTCATAAACTTATGCAGACCGCCGGCCTCTTTTATGAGTTCGTCTCCCGGGCGCAAATACAAGTGATAGGTATTCGACAAAATAATCTGCGAACCGGCTTCTTTCAAGTCGCGCGGGTATATGCCCTTTACGGTTGCCTGCGTGCCAACCGGCATATATACCGGCGTTAAAATATCGCCGTGCGGAGTGTGGAATACTCCCGCGCGTGCGCCTGTGTATTTATCTATATGTTGAAGTTCAAATGAAAAATATTGCATAACTCTGATTTATGTTTTAACGTCGCTTATACTACGGCGAAACTACCCAACAAAAGTACATAGAGCAAAAGAACAAAAAAAAGTAACGGGTGCCAAACACTACAAAGAGCATTAGCCCAGATTCCGCAAGGAAATCGCCGTTACCGATAGGAAGTCTAACATATAAATTTGTCATTGTCAAGCAAATTTTAAAAAATAATAAATTTAAGAAATGAACACAACGTCTCTTTTCAGAAGCAAGTAAGACAAAAAGTGCGAGGATTTGACCATAGGGAGCGTACTATGACGCAAATGACTGAGGGTTGCCGCAACGCAACACAATATTTCGACGGCTATAAGACGAACATAGCATCCCCAAACCTAACGGGAGATAGGATTGCTTGTTTATAAAAACGAGCAAGACAAGGAGAACGCGTAAGCGACGACGGGAGCGTACTATGACGTACGCAACCGAGGAGCGCGCAAGTCCGACACCGTATTGAGAAGTTTATAAAAAGAGGCACACGTTCCCGATACTTACGGGAGGCAAGACTGCTCGGCTTAGAGCCGAGAAAGACAAGGAGCGCGAGGAAAACCCGAAGGAGTTTACTAAGACGTAAATGACTGAGGGTTGCCGCAACGCGACACAATATTTCGACGGCTATAAGACGAGCATAGCGTCGCCGAATGAAAAAAACCGATACCTCTCCCCTACGGCAGTTTCATATATTCTGAGAATTTCTTCTCTTCCCGTAAACGCCGCAACGAGCATTATCAAAGTGCTTTCCGGCAGATGAAAATTCGTTATTAAAGCGTCGACGCACTTGAATTTATACGGCGGATATATAAATATCTGCGTATTGCCTTTTTGGGGAACCACTATACCGTTTTCGTCGGTTGCGCTTTCCAAAGTGCGTACCGAAGTAGTGCCCACGGCGATTATCCGCCTGCCCTCCGATTTTGCGGAATTTATTATATCCGCCGCCGCCCGAGACACTTCGAAGTATTCCGAGTGCATTTTGTGGTCGGTTATAATATCTTCCTTTACGGGACGGAAAGTGCCCAATCCGACATGCAGAAGAACTTCCGCCACCTCGACTCCCATTCCTTTTATTTTTTGAAGCAGTTCGGGAGTGAAATGCAACCCTGCCGTAGGCGCCGCCGCCGAGCCGTCGTATTTCGCATATACGGTCTGATACCTGTTCTTATCGGCAAGTTTTTCCTTTATGTACGGAGGCAAAGGCATATTCCCCACTCTTTCGAGAATATCCTCGAATACTCCGGAGTATATGAACCTGACTATTCTCTCTCCGCTTTCGGTTATGTCTTCGACGGTTAAAGAGAGCTCGTCGGACACCTTCAAAACCGTGCCGACGCGACATTTGCGTCCGGGTTTTACAAGGACTTCCCACCTTTCGAGATCGAGCCTTTTGAGAAGCAGAATTTCAACCGCTCCTCCGTTTTTTGTGTGAGCATAAAGACGCGCGGGCAAAACTTTTGTGTTGTTTACGACGAGGACGTCGCCCGCGCGCAAATAGTCGCATATATCCCTGAATATCCTGTGCTCGACGGCGCCCGTCTTTCTGTCGTATACCAAAAGACGCGAGCTGTCGCGCGGGGTTGCCGGAGATTGCGCTATCAACTCCGGGGGAAGTTCATAATAGAAATCGCTCTTTTTATATTGCATTTCAATTTTCGTCTTTATCGAACATGGAGACCTGTTCGCGTTGGCTTTCGGTCATCTTGTAGCCCAGATGTTCATAACCGCCTCGCATAATCATTCTTCCGCGGGGCGTGCGGGCAATAAATCCCAATTGCAAAAGATATGGCTCATATACGTCTTCGATTGTGCCGGCGTCCTCGTTTATGGTGGCCGCAAGCGTTTCGAGCCCAACCGGTTTGCCGTCGAATTTTTCTATCATGGCGCGCAAAAGCGCTCTGTCTACTTCGTCGAGACCGAGTTCGTCCACTTCCATCTTCGAAAGCGCAAATTTCGCGTCTCCCAAGGTTACTTCCGAATTGCCGTTTATCGTTGAGAAATCCCTTACGCGTTTTAAAAGGCGATTGGCTATTCTCGGCGTGCCGCGGCTTCTCTTTGCAATCTCCGCCGCCGCGCTGTCGGCAATGTTTATTCCGAGAGTTTTTGCGCTCCGAAGGACTATCTCTTTGAGCTCGTCCGGCGAGTAAATATCAAGGCGGCAAAGTATGCCGAACCTGTCGCGCAAGGGATTGGCTATCATCCCGGCACGCGTCGTTGCGCCGATAAGCGTGAATTTTTTAAGAGA
Organism: uncultured Clostridia bacterium; assembly: GCA_947628505.1. Classification (GTDB taxonomy): domain Bacteria; phylum Bacillota; class Clostridia; order Christensenellales; family Borkfalkiaceae; genus Coproplasma. The sequence goes on along the minus strand of CANRAD010000001.1, from coordinate 6,427 downwards.
AAAGCGTATATTCCTCGCGCTCGGGCCCTTTCCCACTATGATATCGAGAGCATAATCCTCCATGGAAGAATATAGAATTTCTTCCACGCTGTGATTAAGCCTGTGAATTTCGTCTATGAACAAGACGTCGCCCTCGTTCAGATTTGTCAATATGGCGGCGAGATCGCCGCTGCGTTCTATCGCGGGCGCGCTTGTAAGTTTGAGCTGTCCGCCCATTTCGTTGGCGATTATGTGCGCAAGCGTTGTTTTGCCGAGGCCGGGCGCGCCGTATAAAAGAACGTGCTCCAAAACTTCGCCGCGCTGTTTTGCGGCGTTCATATAAACTTTTAAGTTTTCTTTGACCTTTGTCTGACCGACGTAGGCTTCAAGCGTTTTGGGGCGCAAGATATTCTCTTCGAAATCATATTCGCCCTTTGTGCTCTGAACAAGCCTGTTCTCTTCTTCGCCGTATTCTTCGTCTTCAAAAAACATAATAAGCACCCGTTGTTTTTTGCGTATAAATCGATTTTATCACATGCCTTTCAACGCGAGCATGATGATATCTTCGACGGAAACCGCGCCCGACGCTTTTGCCCGCGAAATGGCTCTCATGCTCTCCTGACGGGTAAATCCCAACGTCATGAGCGCGACCACCGCGTCTTCGTCCCCCGCCGACACGTCGACGGACGGCGCGACTTTAATTCCGTCTTCGGTTGAAACCGCGGACACCTTTTCCCGCAATTCGAGGATAATTCTCTCCGCCGTCTTCTTGCCCATTCCCTTGACGGCCGAAAGACGTTTTACGTCGTTCGTGGCGATGGCGGCGGCGATTTCAGACGGACGCATGGCCGCAAGCACGGCTATGCCCATCTTGGGGCCCACTCCGGAAACGGAAATGAGTTTTAGGAACATCTCCTTTTCCTCTTTGGAATCAAATCCGAAAAGAGACACGCCGTCTTCGCGAACCTGCATATACGTGTAAAGCGCGCCATCCGATTTGCCCGCAAGGCTATCATACGCCGCGCCGGAGATAAACGCCTCGAAACCCACTCCGGAAGACGTTTCTATGAGTGCGACGTCAGGAGAAAGAGATAAAATTTTACCTTTTATATAACCGATCATATACTACCTTATACCGAACATTTTTCCGAAACGCGAAGTATGCGCGTGGCACAGCGCAACGGCGAGGGCGTCGGCGGCGTCGTCCGGACGGGGAATCTTCTGAAGATGCAAAAGCGACGTTACCACATGCATCATCTGCACCTTGTCAGCTTTCCCGTAACCTGTCAGCGACTGCTTTATCTGATTGGGAGTGTATTCATATAACTTCCCGCAATATTTAATGCACGTGAGCAACATTACTCCCCTTGCATGCGCTACGGGTATGCCCGTGGTGATATTCTTCGAGAAAAACAGCTCTTCCACGGCAATCTCTTCGGGCTTATATTTTAAGAGAATTTTATTTATCCCCTCTTCGAGCATGGCGAGCCGCACGGGCAAACTTTCGTCTTTCGGCGTAAGCACAACGCCGTAATCCACCGCCACCGTGTCGTCGTTTTTAAGTTTTTCTATCACTCCGTAGCCCATTGTGGCAAGCCCGGGATCGAGGCCCAGAATAATCATTGCAAATCCGATGCCAAAAAACTTGATTTGTCGGCAGTTATTATTTATAATTATATTGTAATTAAATTTTTACAATAAGTCAACTTATTAAAGGACGGGATTATCTATGAAACTGTGGGAAGGTCGTTTCGATAAACCTTCGGCCAAAAGCCTCGAAGAATTCAACGATTCGCTCTCTTTCGATAAAAAACTTTGGCGCGCGGATATCCGCGGCTCGGTTGCGCACGTAAAAATGCTTGGCGCGTGCGGGATAATTTCCCAAAGCGAAGCCGACGAGATATCAGGCGGTCTCGACGCCATATATGCCGATATCGAAAGCGGAAAAACCGAAATCGCCGGGGCCGAAGACATTCATTCTTTTATAGAAAACGAACTCATCCGCCGCATAGGCGAAACGGGCAAAAAACTGCATACAGCTCGCAGCCGCAACGACCAGGTCGCCACCGATTTCAGAATTTACGTATCGGAAGCGTATTCGGAACTCGTGAATAATCTCAAAAAAGTAATATCTTCCCTTCTCGACCGCGCCGCCGAAGGTCTCAAATACGTTATGCCCGGATATACTCATCTTAGAAAAGCGCAACCGATATGCGCGGGGCATTTTTTCAACGCATACTCGGAAATGTTTTTAAGAGACATAGAGAGAGTGGTTCAAGCACGCGAGCGCGCGGCCGTTTTGCCTTTGGGCAGCGGAGCGCTTGCCGGCACTTCCTATCCTATCGACAGAAAAATGACAAGCGATTTGCTCGGTTTTATCCGCCCTTGCGAAAACTCGCTCGACGGGGTTTCCGACAGAGATTTCGTTGCGGAATACCTCTTCTGCTGTTCGCTGATAATGGCGCACCTTTCAAGGCTATGCGAGGATATTATCCTATACAGTACGGAAGAATTCGGATATTTTGAGATATCGGACGAATATTCAACCGGCTCTTCCATCATGCCGCAAAAAAAGAATCCCGATATCCCCGAACTTATGCGCGGCAAAACCGGGAGAATTTACGGGCATCTTATGGCCATGCTCACTACGATAAAAGCAATACCGCTCGCATATAACAAAGATTTGCAGGAAGACAAAGAAGGGCTGTTCGACGCGGAAACTCAGGTAAATTCATGCCTTTCCATAATGAGCGAGTTGCTTGCCAACATATCGTTAAAACCCGCAAAAATGTCGAAAGCCGCCGAAAGCGAATTCTGTTGCGCGACGGACGTGGCCGACTATCTCGCGAAAAAAGGCATGCCTTTCAGAAACGCTCACGCCGTTACCGGAAAAATCGTGCGCCAATGCATACAAAACAACCGCACGTTGCAGAATATGACGGCAAACGAGTTTAAAAGTTTCAGCGAGCTCTTCGAGCCCGATATATGCGAAGTAGTCAAAGCGAAAAACTGCGCAAAAGCGAGAACTTCGTTCGGCGGAGCTTCGCCGTCTTCCGTAAAGGCAAACATAAAATCAATAAAAGCAAGACTCAAAAAATATTGACGTGCAAAAGCCGCCCGCGAATTTACGCGGGCGGCTTTTTTAACGTTCCGTTTTATAACTATCCGCAAGCGCTTTAAAGGCCGGCAGAGAGCGTTCTATCATTTCCGGCGACACGCAATAGGAAATTCTCGCATATCCCCCAGCGCCGAAATCGTCTCCGGCGACAATCAACAATTCATACTCTTTGGCGCGCTCGGCGAACGCTTTCGCATCCGGCTCCAAAGATTTCACAAACATATAAAAGGCGCCGTCGGGCTTTACTACTTCATAACCGTAACTTTCGAGCGCGTTTAAAAGTCTGTCCCGATTTCGCTTATAAACCGAAATATCGGAAGTCTTATTATATACTCTTTTCACAAGCTGCTGGAACAAACTCGGGGCGCAAACATATCCCAAAGCTCTGCCGGCGCCGCAAATTCCCGCATATACATCGCCGTAATTTTCCATTGCGTTGTTTACCGCGATATAACCTATTCTTTCGCCCGGAAGAGATAAACTCTTTGAATACGAATAGCAGACCATGCTGTGAGCGTAGTAATTCATTATGAAGGGCACTTCCGTATTATTGTCATACACAAGCTCGCGGTAGGGCTCGTCCGAGATGAGAAATACACGGTTTCCCGTCTTGTTGAAGTGCTCATCCAAAACGGCGGCAAGGCGGGAGATGATATCGGGCGGATATACCACGCCTGACGGGTTGTTGGGGGAATTTATCAGAACAGCTCTTACTTTCGGATTGAGAGATTTAGCAAGCAAGTCCAAATCGGGTAAAAAACCTTTGCCGCTCTTCAACGCGGTCAATTTGCCGCCGGCGTTTTCGGTAAAAACTTTGTATTCGGGGAAATAAGGGGCAAAAGTTATGACCTCTTCCCCGTCGTTCAATATTGCGTTAAGCACGATTGACACGGAAGCCGCGGCGCCGCACGTCATATACAGACAATCCGCGGTAAGGCTCAACCCGAAGCGTGAATTTATATAATCCGCAAGCGTTTTGCGCACGGAAAAATCGCCCTGAGCGGAAGTATAGCCGTGCAGTAAAACCGGATCGGTATTTTCGACTATATCCTTTAAAGCGGCGCCTACTTCGGGCGGCGCCGGAACGCTCGGATTTCCGAGAGAAAAATCAAAAACGTTTTCCTCTCCTATTTCCGCTTTACGTTTTTTCCCGTACTCAAAGAGTTCGCGTATAGACGAACGGACTTTGCCGAGTTGTACGTTCTTTTCGTTCAACATATCGCACCTTCGTTTTTTTATCGTGCGATATTATATCACAACGGGCGCAATTTGACAAGGCTAAACGGTAAGGTCTTTGCGAAAAGTTTTCATAATCCTGTTTTCGATTCTCGAAACCTGAACTTGCGAAACTCCGAGCATGGCGGCCACTTCGCTCTGCGTCATATCGCGAAAATACCTGAGAATTATAACTTTGCGGTCTCTTTCTTCGAGATTATCTATCGCCGCTTTCAGTTGAAGGGAATCTATAATCTCATCCTGTCTGTCTTCCACCGGCAGTTTATCGAGCAACTCCTGTCCCTTTTCGTCTTTGTAGTCGCCGCGGTCGAAAATCGATACCGGCATACGCGACGAGCCCATTGTGAACACGACTTCGCTTTCCGGCATATTGAATTCATCCGAAATCATTTTTACGGAAGGCTGGAACCCGTGTTCGAAAGAATACTTTTCAATGAACGCATTTATCTGTTTGGCGGCGCTTTTCAAAGCTCTGGACACCTTAATCGAGCCGTCGTCGCGCATAAATCTTTTTATTTCTCCGGCAATCATCGGCACGGCGTATGTGGAAAACCGGACGTTGAAACTTTCGTCAAAACCGTTTATTGCCTTTAAAAGCCCCATACTTGCAAGCTGATAAAGGTCGTCGTATTCGACGCCCTTGTTTAAATATCTCCGCACTATGCTCTTAATTAAATTGTTGTTTTCAAGTATCAATTTTTCCTTTGCGCTTCCGTCTCCCTGTTTTGCTTTCCGTATGAGGTCGTTCGTCTCTTCGACGTCAAGCATTCTCCACTTCCGTTTTAAAACTTTTTGACATATAAACCACCGTGCCCTCGCCCTGAATGGAATTTACGGTAAATTCGTCCATAAACGTCTGCATTATGGTAAAGCCCATACCGCTTCGTTCGTCGGACGGCATCGTTGTAAAGAAAGGCTGTACGGCTTTCCCGATATCGGCTATTCCTCTGCCGGTATCGCTGATTTTTATATGTAATTCGCTGTCCTCAATTTCACATTCAACCGTAACTATCCCGAGATTACCTCTGTACGCGTGGACGGTGCAGTTTGTTACGGCCTCGGAAACAGCCGTTTTGACGTCCGACAAATCGGACAAGGACGGGTTTAGTTCGAGGCAAAATGCGGCCACCGCGTCCCTTGCGAACGCCTGGTTGCGCGGAAGTGAATAAAATTGCAATTTCAAATAATTTTTCGTCATAATCAATCCTCTATTCCGCCTTCGGAATAAGCGAATAAATCCCGCTAAGATTTAAAATTTTATCCGCGGCAAAATTGGGTTTTTCGATATACAGCTTTACGCCGTATCGGTTGGCTTTTTTATATCTGCCTATTAAAAAACCTATTCCCGTCGAATCCATAAACTCGACTTCGGAGAGATTTATGACTATTTTTTTTGCAGATATATTGTCTTCGATAAATTTATCGCAACGTGCGCGCGCATCCTGCGCAGAGCACTCGTCCATTTCGCCCGAAAGGTCGAGGTGCAATATTTTATCGCGTAAATATCCCGTAACTACCATATTTTACGCTCCGTGGCTTTTTAAAAAATATTACATTAACGGCGGTTGAAAAAATTGTAAAAAAGCATAAAAAAGAGTATATTTTTGTCGCCTTTTATTTTAACGGAAGAGCAAAAAATAATAATAAAATACGGGGAAAATCACTTGACAAAACTTTTAGGGTATATTATTATATGTAAGCGTTGTGCAAAGGCGCATTTCTTTTTTGAGGGACTTTAGCTCAGTTGGTTAGAGCGGTCGGCTCATAACCGATTGGTCCGCGGTTCGAGTCCGTGAAGTCCCACCATTCCCGCATAGCGGAACCTTTCCATATAGGGTAAATATGGATACGATACGGCCCGATAGCTCAGTTGGTTAGAGCGCCAGCCTGTCACGCTGGAGGTCGACGGTTCGAGCCCGTTTCGGGTCGCCAATTTTTTAAACGCCGAAAGGCGTTAACGCCTTGGTAGCTCAGTTGGTAGAGCGGTGGACTGAAAATCCATATGTCGGCGGTTCGATTCCACCCCAAGGCACCACCCCGCGGGTGTTCACGCTGGTGTAGCTCAACTGGCAGAGCAGCTGATTTGTAATCAGC